>CAZWGA010000046.1:0-48061 GCA_964633285.1 uncultured Solibacteraceae bacterium
GAGCTCCCGGCTCATAACCGGGCAGTCGTAGGTTCAAGTCCTACTGGGCCCATTTCGATAAAAATGAATTCCGACTTAAAACAACTCATACGATTGCAATCGATCGACAGCGCCATTCAGGAACTTCGCGCGCGAGTCGATAAGTTTCCCGGCATTTCAAAAGCTCTCGATCAAAAATTGAAGTCTGCGCAGGCTCATCTCGATGCCACGAAAGAAAAGGTGAAGAACAATCAGGGTAACCGGAAGAAGCTTGAAGGCGAGATCAGCGCAAACGAGACCAAGATTTCCAAGTATCGCGAGCAGATGATGGCCGTGAAGACAAACGAGGAATATCGCGCGCTTCAACACGAAATCGAACATGCGCAGAGCGGCATCCGCAAAATCGAAGATGACATTCTGAATCTGATGATGGAAGCGGAAACGGCGCAAACCGAAATCAAGGCCGCCGAAGCCCAACTCAAGGACGATCAACAAAAAGTAGATCAGGAACGTAAACTGCTCGCCGAAGAAAACCAGCGCGATCTCAGCGCAATGGAATCCTACCTGAAAGAACGAAAGGACATTGAAACCGGCATCTCCGGCGATTTGCTTCCGCATTATGAGCGCGTGCGCAAGGCTCGCGGCGGAATCGCGGTCGCTGCTGCTCGAAATGAAGTGTGCGAAATCTGCCAGGTTCGAATCCGTCCGCAGGTTTTTCAGGAAATCCGCCGTAACGATCAAATCATTGCTTGTGATGCGTGCCAACGCATTCTGTACGACCCGGAGAATCTGGATCATCCCTTCGAAGTGGCATGAAGTTGGAAGCCTATATCGATGGGGGTTCGCGCGGTAACCCGGGCGAAGCCGGCATTGGCGTGCATTTCCCCGGTGTCGTGCGCATCGCGGAATACGTGGGCACGGGAACGAACAATTATGCCGAGTATTCCGCGCTCCTTACGGCTCTTCGCTTTGCCGTGTTTGCACGCTGCGAGGATCTGCAGGTTTATGCGGATTCTGAACTCGTCGTGAAACAAATCAAAGGCGAGTACCAGGTGAAAAACGAAAATATCCGGCTGCTTTATGATTCTGCCCTGCGTTGGATTTCGCTCATTCCCCGTTTTTCGATAGATCACGTTCGCCGCGAAAACAACAAGGAAGCCGACAAGCTTGCAAATCACGCGATGGATACGCGGCGCAACGTCGTGAAATGGGAATCCTGAGTTGGGAAAAAAGGATGGCCACAAACACGCACAATCCACACAAAAGTAGAAACTCTTTTGTGTGGATTGTGTTTCTTTGTGCCTATGTTCTTTCCGGAGTTTGCGCCGCACAGACCAGGGATCAGACACATCAGGAAGCGCTGGACGCTCTTTATAGCCTTGATTTCACGTCGGCCGAGATCAAACTCCGGTCTCTGACTCAGAACAATCCCGAAAACCCAACCTACTGGAATCAACTTGCCACCTCAATGTGGCTGCGAATCGTTGCGGGTCAGGAAAAACTGAATCTCGAAAGCTTTTCCGGCGCCGCCCTCGGCACACCGGAGTCAACGGACCGCGTCAGTCCCGAGCAGGAAAAACTCCTTCGCGACACCCTTGCCGTCGCGATTTCAAAAGCCGATGCCGTGCTTTCGCGGGAACCCAACAATGTTGAGGCGCTCTATGCGAAGGGCGTTTCGAAGGGAACGCTTGCTTCATTCGAGGCTGTTGTCAAAAAGTCTTACGTTGCCGCATTACGAAATGCCCGCGAGGCTCGGGAACTCCATTCAAAAGTGTTGAAGCTCAATCCTCAATTCAAGGATGCGATGCTGACGCTCGGTCTATACGACTACACGATGGGATCGATTCCGAACTGGCTGCGATTTTTTCTCGGCGTTTTCGGCGTCAGAGGAGGCGACAAGCAAAACGGACTGATGATGGTGGCGGAAGTCGCAAGAAATGGAACGCGATCTTCAACCGACGCAAAAATGCTTCTGGTGGTCATCTACAATCGCGAAAAGCAATATGAGAATTCGCTCTCCATACTCTCCGACCTTTATGCGCGCTATCCGCGAAACTACCTGCTTGAACTATCCAGAGCCTCCGTGTACAGCCGGCTCCGGGATTGGGATCAGGCCATCAACACCTACTCAACGGTCCTCAGGAAAATAGAGACCGGCGACGCGGCCTACAAACAGCTTCAGGCGCCGAAGGTACTTCTTCTTCTGGCGAAAGCGAATCTGGACAAATCGTCGGTTGACGAGGCGATGAAGATTTATGACCACGTCGTATCCGATCAGCGTTCCTCCGACGACGATCGCGCGAACGCGCGGCTGTGGCTGGGCAGGCTCTACGACATCATGAAAGAGCGTCCGAAAGCTCTGGCCGAATATGACGCCATCGCGTCCCTTCGTTGCAATGCGCGCCTGAAGGAAGAAGCGCTGAAGTACAAGAAAAACGCGTTTGGCAGTTGATCCCCGCGCAGATACACTACCCGCGATCATGGCGGAGCAGGAACCGGTTCAGACTTTCCGGCCTTCAATTTTCATGTTGTCGGTATCTGTATTGACGATTGTGTTTTGGTTTGTCGCAACGACTCCAAGAGCACGGCTCAATGTCATGCAGGTCATTGCCGTGTTCTTCGCTGTAACGCTCGCCTGGCGGCTCCGGCGTGGAACTTTACAGCCAACCCCTGTCGAGACGCCGGGCACGTCCCCGCTTGTTTTGTGGATAGGAATCGCTGCGGGCGCCATTGTCTGGACGACGACATTCAATTGCTATTTTGTCAGCGATGACTATGGCCTTCTCTACTTCGCGCGCACGCCAATCCTGTCCGGAATAAGAACAGTTTTTCTGCGGGGAGACGGTGGAGTCTTTTTCCGTCCTCTCACGTACACAAGTTATCTGCTCGATCACGCCGTCTGGAATTCGTTGCCTGCGGGATATCACCTCACCAATCTCGCCCTTCATCTTGCCGCAACTGCGGGTGTTCTTGCGTTCCTCCGCTGGTTGGATTTTTCGCGCGAGGCCGCCGCAACGACCGCGGCCGTGTTCGTTTCAATGCCGATTCAGGTGGAATCTGTCGCCTGGATGGCAGGCCGTTTCGATGTTCTTTCGGGAACGTTGACGATTTGGGCAATGGCTTTTTACGCGTGGTCGCGGAAACAGTTGATGCCTGGATATGCGCTCGCGCTTCTGTTTTACATTTTGGCGATGTGTTCCAAAGAGACTGGATTCCTGTTGCCCGCGCTTCTGATTGCTCTTGAATGGATCGTTTTCAGAAGCCGGCCGGGTTTGAAGCTTGTGCCTTTCCTTGCTATCGGCGCCATTGTCTTTATGTACCGGATGTCCGCATTGGGCGGTTTTGGCGGATATAAGACAGGCACAGGCGCCGCATCCCCGGTTACCGATGTGGGGCTTAAAACGATTGAAGGTCTTTTCCTTCGAGTTCCAACGCAGTTGCTGATGGGTTTGAACTGGACGCAGTCCAACGGATTCGCCGTCGTTTTGACCGGCGCGGTGCTGGCTGCGCTCCTAATCTTACTTGTCCTGAGCGCTGATCCGGCGACCACCCGATCGTCGATGGTGCTGTTTGCGTTTGGTTGGATGGTCATCGCGGCGGTGCCGGGTCATTTCATGTCTGTTATTGGTCCGGGGCTCAGCAATTCCCGTATTCTCTATCTTCCGAGTGCAGGTGCCGCGATGCTTTTGGGACAGTTGATATCGGGTATCCGCATGCCAAGAGTTCGGCAATTGGCATGTATCGCAGTCTTCGTGGTGTTTAACGCCGGCGTGCTGCACAACCTCGGAGCGTGGCGTTCGACATCCGGTCTGGCGAAAGACACACTCGCGGATATCACACGAATCGTGCCGGCCCCTGCGCCGGGAACACAGTTTGTTTTTTCCGGCCTGCCTGATTCCATTCGCGGAGTATTTTTCTTTCGCGCAGGCCTTACAGAAGGCTTGCGAATGGTCTACAACCGCGAGGATGTGAGCGGTGTGCGCGATTCGGACCCCGCTGAGAATCAAACTTCATCGGATGCGCATCCTACAGTGCGTCTCCTTTGGAAAGGTGAACCTGGCCAGTTGCTCGTTCACCAACCCTGATATGAGAGTCTTAATCACCGGTGGAGCCGGGTTTATTGGTTCAAGTCTGGCGAGAGCTTTTCGGACCAAATTCTCAAATGCCGAAATCGTCGCATTCGACAATCTCAAAAGACGCGGCTCGGAGCTCAATGTGCCGCTGCTGCGCGAAGCAAACGTAGAATTCGTGCACGGCGACGTTCGTTTCGCATCCGATCTGGATCTTCTGCGCGGAGATTTCGATCTGCTCATCGATGCCGCGGCCGAACCGAGCGTGCAGGCGGGCTGCTCTGATTCTCCTCGATACGTCATCGATACCAACCTGACAGGGACTCTCAACGCGCTGGCGTTTGCGCAAAGTCGATTTGCGCGGGTCCTGCTTCTCTCCACCTCCCGTGTCTATTCGATCGATGCTTTGCGCAGTATCCGATTGCGCGAGGCCGATTCGCGCTTTGAAATCGATGCGCAGGAATTTCAATCGGGTTTATCTCCGAATGGAATATCGGAAGCCTTTTCGACTTCGACTGCGCGATCGTTTTACGGAACGTCGAAGCTGGCCGGGGAGCAGTTCCTGCAGGAATTCGTCTCGCAGTATGGGCTGCGCGCATTGATTCTCCGTTGCAGTGTGGTTGCGGGACCCGGTCAGTTCGGTAAAGCCGACCAGGGTGTTTTTACGATGTGGACGGCGAACCACTACTTCAAGAGACCGCTGCAATACACGGGCTTTGGCGGTCAAGGTAAGCAAGTACGAGATCTGCTGCACATCGGCGATCTGTGCGATTTCGTCTTGAATACTGTGGACAATCAAGAGCTCTACGGCGGCAATATCTTTAATTGTGGCGGCGGACCCGCGAATTCAGTGTCTCTTGCGGAGTTGACGCGGATCTGCCAGACCGTCACCGGCAACCGTGTTTCGATCGCCGGCAGCAGCGAGACATCACCGGTTGATGTACCGCTTTACATTTCCGATTGCGCCCGGCTGCACGCGAAGGTAGGTTGGAAACCGACGCGATCCGTCCAGGCGATTGTCGCCGATACGTTCGAGTGGATTCGCACCAACGAATCAACGCTAAAAAACGTTCTCTAGCAAAGCAGATGCCTGTTGCAATCATCACCGGCGCCGCAGGTTTGATCGGAAGCGAAGCGGCGAAATACTTTCATGCGAAAGGCCTCGATGTCGCAGGCATCGACAACGATTCGCGAAGCTATTTCTTTGGACCCGCCGCGTCTACCGCATGGAAACGGCGGGAGCTCGAGCGGGATCTCTCGAACTACCGGCATTTCGATGCAGACATCCGAAACTCTGATGACGTTGCAAAGATCTTCTCGGACTTCGGCGACAATATCTCAGTCATCATTCATTGCGCCGCTCAGCCCAGCCATGATTGGGCCGCGCGTGAGCCCATTACCGACTTCACGATCAATGCCGGCGGAACGTTGGTCATGCTCGAAGCAGCACGGCGGTTTTGTCCCGAAGCTGTTTTTATTTTCAGTTCGACGAACAAAGTCTATGGCGACCGGCCCAACACACTCCCGCTTGTTGAAGAATCGAGACGGTGGGAACTTGCGAGATCCCATCCCTACTTCGAGCGCGGCATCGATGAAACAATGTCGATTGATGCAACGACGCACAGTCTTTTTGGCGTGAGCAAGGTTGCCGGCGATCTGCTCGTTCAGGAATATGGCCGCTATTTCGGACTCAAGACCGGCGTCTTTCGCGGCGGTTGCCTTACAGGCCCGGCGCATTCCGGCGCCGAACTTCATGGTTTTCTTGCCTACCTCGTGAAGTGCGCGGTGGATCGAATTCCGTACACCATTCACGGCTACGGCGGCAAGCAGGTCCGGGACAACATCCATTCCTTTGATCTTGTATCGGCGTTCTGGCACTTCTTCGAGAAGCCCCGGACCGGAGAGGTTTACAACATCGGAGGATCGAGAAAGAACAGTTGTTCGATCCTTGAAGCGATCGATCTCATTCATGAGCTGTCCCATTATCCGGTTCAATGGTCGCTGGCTTCGAAAGCCCGCGTTGGTGATCACATATGGTGGATTACGGATATGTCGAAATTTCAGAACCATTATCCGGAATGGACCTTCACTTATGATCTCCGCAGCACGGTTCAGCAAATCATTGAGGCGGCAAAGGGCCGGACTGGAACCCGGAGCGTGATCGAGTCCGCATGAAGTTGTCGGTTGTTATTCCGGCGCACAACGAATCGGAAACGGTCGGGCCGACTGTTGAGGCTCTTTCCGATCACCTTCGCTCGGAAAACATCGATCATGAAGTCATTGTCGTCAACGACCACTCAACGGACGATACGGAGAGCGTCCTGAGCCGGCTGTGTGCCGCGATGTCCCACGTCCGATACATCAACAGTCATTACGCGCCGGGCTTTGGTCTTGCGATCCGTTGTGGGCTGGAGAGTTTCACCGGGGAAGCTGTGGCCATCTATATGGCGGATGCGTCGGATCGTCCCGAGGATTTGACGCTGTTCTTTCGAACGATGATCGAAAAGAACGTCGATTGCGTTTTCGGGTCCCGATTCATTGCCGGAAGCAAGGTCATGGATTATCCGTGGCCCAAACTCATCCTGAATCGATTGGCCAATCACTGGATTCGTATTCTCTTCGGACTCGAATACAACGACATCACCAATGCCTTCAAACTCTATCGCCGGCAAGTCATCGAAGGTGTGAAACCCATCCTGAGCCATCATTTCAACATCACAGTCGAGTTGCCGCTCAAAGCGATCATTCGGGGATACAAGTATGTCGTCGTCCCGAATCACTGGCTGAACCGCAAAAGCGGTGAGTCGAAGCTGAAGGTCAAAGAGATGGGTTCGCGATATCTCTTTATCGTTCTTTACTGCTTCATCGAGAAATGGCTGTCGCGCGGCGATTACCATTCGACGAAGGACACTTAGTGCGTTCCAAGCACGAGGACCCCCCAGGGGCTGGTTCCCACTTTGATTTTCCGGATCACACTGTTTGAATCGAGATCGACGATAGAGACATCGTTCGAGGGGCCGTTGGCGCTGTACAGGAGTTTTCCATCCGGAGAGAGTGCGATTCCCCAGGGGCGATCCCCGACTTCAAGCGAAGCGGTGACCATATTCGTACTGGTGTCGATGACGAAGATGCGTCTTCCGCGGCCCGCGCTCACGTAGGCTTTGGATGCGTCTTTGGAAAGAATCACGGACATCGGTTTGATCTCGCCTTGTGGTCCAAGTTCGATGGTTTGGATGGGTTGAAATCTGATGGCGTCCACGAGGCTGATGACACCGTCATTTTCCCGTGTCACGTAAGCTTTGGATCCATCCGGAAAGAAGGCAACCTTTCTTGGCCGGTTACCCACTGGAAAAGTTTTGATCGCCTTGCCGGCAACCGTGTCGATCACTGCAACAGTTCCACCCTGTTCTGAAGTTACAAACACGCGCTTGCCATCGGGGCTGGTCGCGACTCCTTCCGGCTCCGGCCCTACGGGAATCGAAGCGATAATTTTTCCGGTCGCAATATCGACAACGCTCGTCAGGCCGACGTCTTCGTTGGAACAGTAAAGCAACGTTCCATCTTTGTTCAGATCAAATTCCTCGGGATCAGACCCCGCGTGAATCAGCCGTGTGAGTTTGTTTTGCCGAACATCAAAGACTCCGATCGCATCCGCGGACTTGTCCGGCGGGGGCAGCGAGCTTTCATCGACACCAGGAGGCGCAATCGGCGAGCCGCTCAATGCCACATAGATGATCTGCCCGTCCGGGCTGGCATGAATTCCGCGCGGACGTTTTCCAAGAGGGACAGTTAAAGTGACGGCAGATGTCGCCGGATCGATGACACTCAGGTCCCCGGATTTTTCGTTGGTAACGTAGACCCGATATCCAATGGAAGAATGAGTTGTACTGCAGGCCGCGAGAAGAAACGATAGAGTCACAAATGCCGCGTTGCGTAGACTCATAACGAACCTATCTGGCGATGGCCCATCCCTTCGGCGGCATCCATGGACCGCCTTTAGGTCCAACTTCATCCGGCCGGCCCGGCGGCAGCACTTTATCTCTTCTCGCCGACACGTAGTAATAGAGCTGTGTGATTTGTTTGTCGTCGAGGAGTTTGTTCCAGGCTTGCATTTGCCCGTCGGTGCTTCCGTTTCGGACAGTAAACAGAAAATCTTTCAGCGATATTTTTTCGTTCGGATCGCTCAGGTTCGGCGCGAGGTTTCCTCCAACGGCATTCTGGCCGTGACACCGGTAGCAGTACACATGCCACCACTTCCATCCGTTGTAGACATTCGTGTAGATTTCCGAGGGATCTTGTGTGCCGGCAGATTGCCGGCTTTGAAGCGGGAATGATGCGAAAGCGATACCGGCGAACGCAACACATGTAAGAAGCGCCATGATTCGGGACTTCATTTCCTGTCCGCCTTTCTGTCGAGAAGAGGGACTGCGAATTCCTTGAGAATCTTTTGAATCTCCGTTTGCCGGCGGTCGAGCGCTTGTTCCAGTTCCGCTTTCAGGGCTTCATTGCCTTTCCGAACGCCCATCGAAATATCAAATGCAAATGGTAGATCGGTCTTTCCGGACGGAACCGGTACCAATTCCAATGCGACCGGTTCTCGCGCCGCAAAATATCCAGCCGCCGGTCCCCACACAATCGCGGCATCGACTCTACCCTTTGCAACCGCATCGATGATCGCGCTCGGGGGATTCGTCTTGGAATAAAACGTGTCAAAGCCGACGACGTTGTCGACGATTCCGCGCTTGGCCATTTCGTGAACGGGAGGAGGATTCGTGTAATCATCCCCGAGCAGATGAACGCCGATTTTGATTTTCTTCAGAATGGGATCATCGAGTGATTTGATCTGGAATCCTTTTCCTTTTGGATAAACGAATACGTATGTCGATCGATAGTACGGCTTCGTTGGTTGAACGAGATCGTATCCAGTGGGAACGCCGATCATGATGTCGCAGCGCGCTTCCTTGATTGATGCATTCATGGTGTTGCGAAGAAATCCACGACGTTGTCCCCACCAGACATAAAAAGGGGAAGCGCCCAGATCCTTCGCAATCACGCTCGCGATCTTGTTTTCAAATCCTTCCAATTGACGGTTGGAGAAAGGGAAATTTTCGGGATCCGCGCAAACGCGAAATTGTTTTCCAGTCTCGGCGAAGACTGAAATACAAAGACACAAAAAAATGAAGACACGGATCCCGAGTCGCATGGTTTACGGAATCGCGAACACCGTCAGCACACCGCCTTGATTGCTGAAGCTGCCGACGTCGGCGAAGGCGCCGATCGCACCGAGCGCTGCCGTGGGATCCTCGCCGCCGATGTCGCCGGCGACTCCGATTCCCGACCAGCCACCAATGCCCGAGAGCACGGCGACGTACTGTTTGCCGTCAGGTCCGGTATACGTCATCGGATTTCCGATAATTCCCGACGGTGTTTTGAATTTCCACAAAACCTCGCCTGTTTTCGCATGAACCGCCTTGAACCATCCTTCCATGGTTCCGTAGAAAACCACATCGCCTCCGGTTGCCAGAGCGCCTCCCCATGCGGCCAGATTTTCTTTAATACCCCAGACTTTCTTTCCTGTACCCGGATCCCACGCGATGAGTTCGCCGCGGTTTCCGCCGGGTCCTGGATGGCTTACAACGATCGCGCCGACATATGGCTGGCCGGACTGGTATTTGACTTCGACACCTTCGTAATCCATGCACAAGTTATTCGTCGGAACGTAAATCAGATTTGTTCTCGGCGAGTACGCTACGGGTTGCTGATTTTTCCCTCCCATGGCCGAAGGGCAAATGTCTTTGGTGTTCTTCGTTGCCGAGGTTCGCTTCTCGGGATTTTCGATCGGCCTGCCGGTTTTTAAATCAATTCCCTTTGCCCAGTTGACATTGACGAAAGGTTCGGCAATGAGGAGTTCACCCGTCACACGATCGAGAGTGTACGAGAAACCATTGCGGTCGAAGTTGACCAGCACCTTTCTGGGTTGTCCCTTGACGTTGATATCGAGCAGGACGTTCTCATTAATGCCATCGTAATCCCAGGCATCGTGCGGCGTCTTTTGATAAGCCCACTTTGCCTTGCCGGTGTCCGGGTCGCGCGCGAATATCGTCATGGACCATTTGTTGTCGCCCGGCCGTTGGTCGGGATTCCAGGAGCCTGGATTTCCCGTGCCGTAATAAAAGAGGTTGAGATCCGGATCGTAACTGTACCAGCCCCAGGTTGTGCCGCCTCCTCTCTTCCACTCGTCGCCCTTCCACGTTTCCACGGAACCGGGGAAACCGACTTCAGCTTCAGGTCCCGTGCTGTACATCCGCCACACCTGCTTGCCGGTTTTGACATCATTTGCGGTTACAAAACCGCGAACACCGAATTCTCCGCCGCTGATGCCGGAGATCACTTTGTCTTTAATAACCATTGGAGCGGATGTGATCGTCTGGCCGGTCTTGTGATCTCCTTGTTTAACCTTCCAGACTTCTTTGCCCGTTTCCGCATCGAGAGCAACGGTGTTGGTGTCGAGTTGATTCAGGAAGATCTTGCCGTCGGCATATGCCAGACCCCGATTCACCGTATCGCAACACGCGATGGCGACGACTTGCGAGTCCTGCTTCGGGACGTATTTCCATTTCACGGGCGCGCCTTCTTTAGTGAGATCGAGGGCATAAACGATGTCCGGGAAAGGCGTGTGGACATACATCGTGCTGCCGATTACCAGCGGTCCACCTTCGTGACCGCGGAGGACACCGGTTGAGAAAGTCCAGGCGACTCGAAGATTCTTCACGCTCGTCGTGTTGATCTCATTCAACGTGCTGAAACGTGTGGCCGAATAGTTCTTGTTGGCCATCGTCCATTGTTTGTCTTCGTCTTTTGGCGGCGTCGGCGGTGTGGTTGCTGCCGTATTGGTTGTTGCCGCCGGTTGTGGCGTGTTGTTTGCACAGGAGGCAAGTAACGCGGCCAATATAAAGGTTGCTGCGAGAAGCAGGAACAATCTCTTCATCTCATCGCTCCTTTCGGGGGCTTTGCGCGCTTGGATTGTCGATTTTTAGCTGCAGCATTGTATTCCATCCGTTACTTCTTCTTTCCGTTTTTCGCTCGCGGGGGAATATTTTCGTCGGCCCACTTGAGAATGACGTCAGCGACTTCGAGATTGTTCGTCCCCAGCATCATCATGTGGGTCGTTCCGTTGAAAATCGGATTGCCCAATTCATCGAGCTTGATATATTCCGCGCCTGCGATGCCATGCCCGGCAGCGCGTCTTTTGTTGATGGCATCGACGGTTGTCTGACATTGTTCGCTCGTCGCGGTGTAGTCGCCCTTGAGCGCCAGGTACGGAATGTTGTCGAAGTCTTCGGCCTTGAGTCCGCTGTTCGGCAGGGAACAGCCGCCTTCGATCGTAATCAGCCCTTTCAGCAAATCGAGATGACCACGCTCTTTCAGAATGCGCGCCATGTGATGACCCATGATTCCAGATTGCGAATGTGTCGCAACAATCGCGCCGCCGAGCTTTTCAACCAACAATGCCAGAGCCTGTGGAGTCCAGGTGTTCGCGGGTGAAAGATTCATTGGATCGCAGGTGGCGCAGGTCGAACCAGGGAGCGTGACTTCAGCGTTGGGCACCAGTTGTTTGTAGTAGTCGCCTACATTCGCAAGCGGATACGCGGGGAAATAGGTGTCTTTGTGCGTGGCGTCGTCGTCTGGAGGATCGCCGGGGTCTCCATGACGGATTAACTTGCCGGTGAGGATGGTCGATCCCGCAGGTACGAGATGGCCAAACCAGGCAGTCCATGCGCCATTGTCGGTGATTCTGCCGAAGGCGGGAATTTGCGACGTTCCCTTTTGAACATCTCCACTTCGAATCACGGCTGAGGCTTCGTGAATAACGGATTCGTCAAAGCCGGAGCGTCCCCGTCCCGCCTGATCGACGACGTAAGTCGAAATTCCGTTCCGAACGAAATAAGGTTCCCACCCCTCACGGCCATCCGGTGTCGATTCCAGACAAGCGCCAGTATGTGTTGAGCCATGGACCATGATCACTGGCGGCATTCCCGGTTTCTTGCGCGCTGGAATCTGAAACTGAACGTACATTTGACCGATCGTGATCTGATTGGGCGTGCCGGCCTGATTCGGAGCATTCGGCGGCGGTACAGTAGCGTAATTCGTCACCTTCGTCACGCCTCCGATAAAGAAGCTGCCCTGATCTTCAATCACCAGCGGTTTGGTAAGAAATTTCTTTGTGGTTTTGACGCCGTTCTGGGCCAGCATGCTGGAGCCTGAGACCAGCAATACAGCGGAAAGCAGGCACCAGACGGCGAATTGTAGAAAACGAATGTTGCGCCTCATGGAATTCTCCTCGTGGATTCGTGGATTTATGCTGCGAGTATACGCTGCGGAATCTTCTGGCATAATCATTTGATGCATTCAGATGCCGGCTACAACTACAGCGAAATCGAGCCGAAATGGCGCGATTATTGGATTTCCAAAGGCCTTCATGAAGCGCGCAACGACGATCCGCGTCCGAAGTATTACTGCCTGGATATGTTTCCTTATCCATCCGGTTCGGGATTGCACGTTGGACACTGGCGCAGCTACGTCCTGCCGGATTGCTGGTCGAGATACAAATGGCTTCAGGGCTATAACGTTCTCCATCCGATGGGCTGGGATGCTTTCGGTTCGCCCGCGGAGAATGATGCGATTCAGAAGGGAATCCATCCATCCGTCGGCACGAAGCGCAACATTGAGAATTTCAAACGTCAGCTTCACGAAATCGGAGCCATGTACGACTGGTCGCGCGAAGTCAACACGACCGACCCTGACTATTACAAGTGGACGCAATGGATCTTCGTAAAGATGTTCAAGGCCGGCCTCGCGTACAAGACGTTTATGCCGGTGAACTGGTGTCCAAGCTGCAAGACCGGTATTGCGAATGAAGATGTTGTGAATGGACGCTGCGAACGGTGCGGGACCGAAGTCACAAAGAAAGAACTCAACCAATGGATGCTTCGCATCACGAAGTATGCCGATCGGCTTCTCTACGGTCTCGACAAATTGGATTGGCCCGAAAAGGTCAAGGCCATGCAAAGCAATTGGATCGGACGTTCCGAGGGCGCTGAAGTGACGTTTACCGCGATTGACGCAAACGGCGCCACACATCCGCTGAAGATCTTTACGACGCGGCCCGACACACTTTTCGGCGCAACTTATATGGTGATGGCGCCGGAGCATCCTCTCGTTAAGGAACTCACTTCGCCGGCGCAGAAGAAAGACACCGAGGCCTACATTGAGAAAGTGAAGAGTGAACGCGATATCGATCGCGCGGCGAAAACAGAAAAGACCGGTGTCTTCACCGGCGCTTATGCCGTCAATCCGGTGAACGGCGAGAAGATTCCAATCTGGATTGCCGACTATGTCCTCATGGCGTACGGAACCGGCGCCATTATGGCAGTTCCCGCGCATGATGAGCGCGACTATGAGTTCGCGAAAACATTCGGATTGCAGATCCGTGAAGTCGTTTCCTCAAAGGAAGGCATTGCGAAAGAAGCCTTCGCTGGTGAGGGGACCATGATCAATTCCGGTCCGTTCACGGGCAAAGCATCGGCCGAAGGCCGAACGGCAATTGTGAAATGGCTTGAAGAGAAGGGACTCGGAACGGGAACTGTCAATTACAAACTTCGCGATTGGGTATTCTCAAGGCAGCGATACTGGGGTGAGCCCATCCCGATTATTCAGTGTTCGATCAACTGTGGCCTGGTTCCCGTGCCGGAGGAAGACCTCCCCGTGCGATTGCCGGACGTGGAGCGCTATCAGCCTACGGGTACGGGCGAATCGCCGCTCGCCGCGATTCATGATTGGGTGAACACGAAGTGCCCGAACTGCGGTGGGCCCGCCAGGCGCGAAACGGACACCATGCCGCAATGGGCGGGATCGTCGTGGTATTTCCTGCGATATGCATCGCCGCATTCCAGCGATGCTCTCATCACCGAAGCGGGGAAGGCATGGTTGCCCGTGAACATGTATGTCGGCGGGATTGAGCATGCCGTCCTTCATTTGCTCTATTCACGCTTCTATACGATGTTCCTTCACGACATCGGCGTGGTTGGTTTCGACGAACCCTTCCAGCGATTGTTCAATCAGGGAATGATCACGTACGTCGGAAAGAGCGGCAAGGCCGAGAAGATGTCAAAGTCAAAGGGAAACGTCGTCAATCCCGACGACCTTGTCCGTGACTTCGGCTGCGATTCGCTTCGCATGTACGAATTGTTTGTAGGACCGCCCGAGTTGGATGCGCAATGGAATGATCTCGGAATCGAAGGTGTTCATCGGTTTCTCAAGCGCGCCTGGCACTGGGTCCTCATGCACAACGGAACCTGGACGAAGTCGCCATCAAGGGAAATGCTCTCGCAACGTCATTTGCTGGTGAAGAACGTGACCGAGCGCCTCGAAGGTCTTCGCATGAATACGATCGTGAGCTCGTTCATGGAATTCATCAATGAAGTAACGTCCATGACGGAAGCGCCGGGGCAGGAAACAATCGAAGCATTTCTTGTGACCATCGCTCCGTTTGCTCCTCATTTTGCGGAAGAACTCTGGGAACAGACCGGTCATCAACCGTCGATCTTTTTTCAGAAATGGCCGAAGTGGGATGAAGCTTATACAACTGCGGACAACATTACGATTGCCGTTCAAATCAACGGAAAGCTTCGAGGCACCATTCTTGTCAAAGCCGAATCATCCGAAGAATTCGTAATGGACGCCGCCTCGAAGGATCCGGGAATTTCGAAATACCTGGATGGAAAGCTAATCCGGAAAAAAGTTTATGTGAAGAACCGGATCCTGAACCTCGTGGTAGGCTGAGAAATTCTGCGGCAGGGAACCAAATCACCAAATCAGGAATTAAATCCCCTATTACGGTAGGTGATTTGGTTCCCTGCCGCAGAATTTATTGCATACCGGAAAGAGCCAGCAATATTCCCATGGCGCTGTTGATTCCTCTCACACTCGAGGTCTTTTCAACATCGATCCATTCTTCCAGCGTGTGATTTCGTGAACCTGTACTGCCGGACTCGAGTGTTATAGACGGAATTCCGAGGCTCATGGGGATATTGGAATCGGTGCTGCTCATTCCATACGTTGGTGTCATGCCGAAACTTTTGATGACGGCGCCGGCAGTTTGGACAATGGGAGAAGTGAACACAGTCTCCCCAAACGGGCGATCGCCAATCAATTTCACTTCAACTGAAATTCTGCCCTGCGAAGTGGCCCGAGCATGATTTTCATCATCGGCAGCGTCACGCATCAGTTTGGTAAATGTTTCGACGGCTTTGTTCAATTCTTCTCTCGTCTCGGAGCGAATATCCACATCCATCCAGGATTCGAACGGAATCGAATTCACGGAAGTTCCTCCGCCGATGACCCCGACATTGAAAGTCGTCTTCGGACGTTGAGGCACCTGCATCTTTGACAGTTTCGTGATTGCGTTGCCAAGAGCAAACGCCGGACTGACCAGACCGAAGGATCCGAAGCTGTGTCCGCCCGGTCCATGAAACGTGACCTTGAACCGTTTGCTTCCGATGCCTGCTGTTGTGACGTCGTTTCCCCAGCCGAACGGGTCCAGCGAAATGAACATCCGGATTCTGTCTTTGTATGGGCCTTTCTGAAAAAGATATTTCATTCCGCGCAGATCGCCCGGACCTTCCTCGCCCACATTGCCGATGAACAGGATGTCGGAAGCCGTCTGAATATTTGCGGCGTCCATGGCTCGAATCATCATCAGAAGTACTGCAAGGGCCCGCGAATCATCGCCGACGCCGGGGGCAAAAAGCTTTGTGCCTTCGCGCCGGACTTTCACGTTTGTTCCTTCGGGAAAAACCGTGTCGAGATGAGCGGCGATGGCCACAAGCGGACCACTGGCCGTGCCTTTGCGGGTACCGATCACGTTGCCTTCAGTGTCGATCTCCACGTTTGTGAGTCCGCTCTGCCGCATCATTTCAGCGAACAACTTCGCCCGTTTCTCTTCCTTGAATGGCGGAGCTTCGGTTTCCGTAATCTGAACGATTTCACGTATCAGGCGCTCATGATCCTTCGAAACGAAATCCTGAGCAGCGAGGAATTTGGGATTCGCGAGCACACGCTGTGGGTCCGAAGTCTGTGCGAATGCGGTAAGGGAGAGAAGAAGCAATAAGAGAATCCCTCTCGCTCCCGGAGCTAGCATGGTATGGAGAGGCGGCTTATCCCCGGTAAACAACCTTCCCCCCTACAATCGTTGCAACCGCTTTACCCTTCAATTGCCATCCGTGAAATGGCGAGTTGCGGCTGAGTGACCGCGATTGGCTCAGATCGAACGTCCAGGACTTGTCCAGATCCAGGACCGTCAAATCGGCGGCGCTTCCCTCGAACACACCCCAGGGCGCGACTTTCATTATTTTTTGCGGATTGCTCGAGAACAGTTCGACCAGACGGCTTATCGAGATCTTCAACTTCGACAACGCCAGCGCGACCGCGGTTTCAAGTCCTGTGATGCCGAAAGGTGCGCGATCGAATTCGAGCATCTTCAGATTGATGTGATGCGGCGCATGATCGCTGGCGATAGCATCGATCGTTCCGTCGGAGATTCCTTCGAGCAGAGCGGCGACATCATCTGTTGTGCGCAATGGCGGATTCATTTTGGCGTTCGTGTCGTAGTCCGCAACAGCCGCGTCTGTTAACGCAAAGTGATGGGGCGTGACTTCCGCCGTGATACGGATTCCACGCGCTTTTGCCTCACGCACCATTTCAACAGATCGGCGCGTGCTCAGGTGAGCCACGTGATATTTTCCCGACGTCATCTGCGCCAGGATCACGTCGCGCGACACCATGGTCTCTTCGGCTGCTGCGGGAATGCCTTTCAATCCCAGCCGCGTCGAATAAACGCCCTCATGCATCACGCCGCCTTTTGACAAATGCAGATCCTCGCAGTGCTGGATGACCGGAAGATCGAACATCTGAGCGTATTCCAGCGCGCGCCGGAAGAGTTGGGCATCCATAACCGGTTTTCCATCGTCCGAGACGCCCACAATTCCGGCTTCAAACATTTCTCCAATTTCCGCCAGTGTTTCTCCCTTTTGCTCTTTCGTGATCGCGCCGATGGGAAAAACGCGGGCAGGTGATGATCGCTTCGCTTCGGAAACAATGTAGTGAGTGATGGACGGATTGTCGTTCGGCGGCCTTGTATTGGGCATGGCGGCAACCGCTGTGAAGCCGCCTGCGACTGCCGCGTTGCCGCCGCTGGCAATGGTTTCGGCTTCTTCGGTTCCGGGTTCGCGCAGGTGAACGTGAATATCGAAAAAACCGGGCGCGACAATGAGGCCTGTTGCGTCCAGAATCGGCCCATCCCATGAGTCTGCAGAACCAATGCGTGCGATTTTGCCGCCGCGAATGACAATGTCCGTTACGGCATCGATGTTCCTCGCCGGATCGACAACTCTTCCATTCTTTACGAGCAGATCCATCAAGCCCCCACCAGCAGATAGAGAATCGCCATGCGCACGGCTACACCGGCCGCCACCTGATCGAGGATCACGGAATACGGCCCGTCGGCGACATCCGTGGCGATTTCAACACCGCGATTCATCGGCCCCGGATGCATGATGATCGCATCCGGCTTGGCGCGGTCGACGCGTTGGCGGCTCAATCCGAAATAACGGAAGTATTCGCGAATCGATGGAAAGAACGATTCGTTCATCCGCTCAAACTGAACGCGCAGCATCATGACGACATCGGCGTTCTCGACAGCTTCATCCATGGAATTCGCGATATGCAGAAACTCCCCGTGATCACAGACTATTTTTTCGATTCCCACAGGCATGAGCGTCGGCGCGGAACAAAGCCAGACATGAGTGCCGAACTTCGTCAGGAGATGAACGTTCGAGCGGGCGACGCGGCTGTGCGCGACATCTCCGATGATGGCAACTTTCAGGTCGTTCAAACGGCCTTTGCGCTGCCGAATCGTACATGCGTCGAGGAGTGCCTGCGTCGGGTGTTCGTGAGCGCCGTCGCCGCCGTTTACGATGGAGGCTTTGGTGAGTTTCGACAGCGTGTGCGGAGCGCCGGACGCCGAATGCCGGATCACAACGCAATCGGCGGCCATTGCATCGAGAGTTCTTGCCGTATCGATTAATGTTTCACCCTTGGAAACACTGCTCGTTGAAGAAGAAATGTTGACGACATCCGCAGAAAGACGCTTGCCTGCAATTTCAAATGAAGTGCGTGTTCGCGTCGATGCCTCAAAGAACAGGTTGATGACCGTCTTTCCGCGAAGAGTGGGAACTTTTTTGATTGGCCGTGTGGAAACTTCCTGAAAGGACTCGGCAGTATCGAGAATTTCCAGAATCTCGACCGTGTTGAGGTCCTGTATTCCGAGCAGATCTTTGCGCTTCAGCACGCCGCTAGATTTTCTCCATGACGTATATCGCGTCTTCGCCGTCGATTTCCGTCAGCTTGACCTCAACGACTTCGTTGTCCATGGTAGTGATTTTCTTTCCGATAAAATTTGCTTCAATCGGAAGTTCGCGGTGGCCACGATCGATCAGGACCGCCAGTTGAATGGTTCGCATCCGTCCGAAGTCGCATAGAGCGTCGAGGGCCGCACGGATCGTGCGTCCGGTATAGAGAACATCGTCAACAAGTACGACATCCCGATCATCGATATTCGGTGGAACCTCGGTCTTCTGCACGACAGGTTGTGAAGAAACGCGTGTCAGATCATCTCGATAAAGATTGATATCCAGCGTGCCGATTTGCGGTTCACGTTGCGTCTTTTTTGCGATTCGAGCAGCCATTCGCCGCGCCATCGGCACACCGCGGCGTTGAATTCCAAGCAGAACGACCGGCCGTCCGTTGTTGGCTTTCAGGATTTCGTCTGCGAGGCGATCCAGCGCATCGCTCACTTCTTCCGGTTTCATCAGTTGATAATTGAGCTTCAAAGACATGACGGATCGAAATTATAAGCGATTTTGATGACGACATACTCGATTCGAATTTGGTGTCTGTCCCTGGAATTCCCAAGGTAGGATCTTCTGATTTGGGGGAAACATGAAAACGATATTCCAAACGCCGCGATGCTTGCTGCTTGTCACGTGGCTGGCCGTTCCTGCGCTGGCTCAGAGTCCTTGTATGCCGGGCACGCCGTTGGTACCGGCGGCCGGCGGCGCACGCGGTGCGGGTGCTCCACTGCAAGCGCAGCAGCCGATTCCCCGCGCCACAAATATTATTGCGATTCCCGGAGTCGTTGCGGCAGACGCGAAGTGGGTGAAAGTGTGGCAGGCAGGCGGGAACAGCGCTGATGGAATTCTTGCGGATCAGGATGGCAGCGTGCTCGTTGCGCAGGAAGATTTCGATACGGTTCTGAAGATCGACAAGGATGGCAAAACGTCGGTCTTCGTTTCGAATGCGAAAGGAGTGGGCTCGCTGTCGATGGACCGGCAGGGACGGTTGTACGGCGCGCATCGAACCGAAAGACCGGGATCGACGAAGCCGGATATTGCATCGATCGTGAACGCGATCACGGCACTCGCTCCCCAGCGCGGGATTGTTGCGGAGAAATGGGAAGATGGCGCGCCGCTGACGGTGCGTCCAAATGATCTCGCTGCGGACGGCCAGGGTGGCGCGTACTTCACATCCGGTTGCCTGTATTACGCAAGCGCAAAAGGAACGGTGAGTGTCGCCGGTGAGAACCTCCGGACAAATGGGATTGCGTTCAGTCCGGACGACAAAACCCTCTACGTCACGAACGGAAACTCCATCGTCGCTTTCGACGTGAAGGGAGCCGGAATTCTCGCGAACCGCCGGGATTTTGCGATGCTCGAGATGGGAGCCGGCGATGGATGCGCTGTCGATACCGAGGGGCGGTTATATGTGACGACCAATTCCGGAGTGCAGATCTTCGATAAAAATGGGAAATATCTGGGACTGATTCCGACGCCTCGCGGAGTCATCAGCGTAGCGTTCGCGGGTTCCGATAAAAAGACGTTGTATGTAGTCGGATCCGGCGCCGAAGACGCGAATGGACAGCCGATTCGCCAGGGCCCGCAGCAGACCGCCGCAACGATTTACAAATTGCCTATGATCGCGCAAGGCCTGAAAGATCGTGCAAAATAGACAGAATGAGTCCAGTCGATCTCACCGTTGAGTTCGCAGGCATCAAGCTCAACAATCCCGTTATTGCGGCGAGCGGCACTTTTGGATACGGCGAAGAATTCGAACGGTTCGTCGATCTGAAGGAAATCGGCGGTGTCTGCGTCAAGGGAACTTCCGCTCAACCCATCGACGGCAATTTGCCTCCTCGGGTTTTTCCGACAGCCTCCGGAATGCTGAACTCCATCGGCCTCGAAAATGTCGGTGTCGATGCGTTCGTTCGAGACAAGATGCCGAAGCTGCGGGCTGCGGGCTGCGCCGTGTTCGTCAACGTATTCGGGTTCAATGAAGATGAGTATGCCGAGGTCGTCGATAAGCTGAATCTCTGCGATGGCATTGCCGCTTACGAACTGAATATCTCGTGCCCCAACACCAAGCACGGCGGCATGGTATTCGGCCAGAGTCCTGATCTGACCCGGCAACTGACGAAACTTCTAAAGGCCCGAGCGCGGCGGCCCCTCATTGTGAAGCTTTCACCGAATGTAACCGACATTACCGAGTTTGCGCGTGCGGCGGAGGACGCTGGAGCGGACGCCTTGACGATTGCAAATACGTTCCTGGCGATGGCCATCGACACGGAGACCTTCCGGCCTCGAATCCACACCGTTACCGGCGGACTGTCGGGACCCGCAATCCGGCCCATAACCGTGCGAATGGTTTATCAATGCGCTCGCGCCGTCAAGATTCCGATTATCGGCCTTGGCGGTATCAGCAAAGCTGAGGATGCAGTGGAATACTTTCTGGCCGGCGCCTCGGCGGTTCAGGTTGGGACGGCAAATTTTTTTGATCCTCGAGCATCGCTTCATGTTCTGAAGGGACTTGAGAAATTCCTGAAGGAGAAAGGGCTGACATCGATACGCGATCTCATCGGAAGGATGAAACAGTGAATCACAAAGTCATCGTCGCTCTGGATGTGAGTTCGCGAGATACGGCGCTCCAGCTTGTCCAGGAGCTTCGGGAGCTCGCGGGCCTGTTCAAGGTTGGAAGCCAGTTGTTCATGGCTGAAGGGCCGGCGGTTGTTCGGGAGATCATCGCTGGCGGCTCTAAAGTATTTCTCGATCTCAAATTTCACGATATTCCCCACACCGTTACTCAGGCTGTGACCGAAGCTTCCAGTCTGGGCATTTCAATGATGACGATCCATGCGAGCGGCGGCCGCGCCATGATGCAGTCCGTTGCGAGGACTCTGCATGAAAAATCGCTTGCAGAAAGACCAATCGTGGTTGCCGTAACGGTACTCACAAGCCTGGACAATCAAGCCCTCTCGGAAATGGGTTTGGGCAGGCCGGTGGACGAACAGGTAAGGAGCCTCGCACTTCTTGCTCAGGAATGCGGCATCGATGGCGTCGTGTGTTCACCTCGAGAAATTCAGGTTGTGCGAAAAGCGGTTTCACCGAAGTTCGTTATCGTCACGCCGGGTATACGAATGCCGGATCAATCACTCAACGATCAGCAGAGAATCTCAACGCCGCGCGAAGCGCTTGCATCGGGGGCCGATTACATCGTCGTTGGCCGAGCCGTTACGGATGATCCTGATCCTCGCGTGGCTCTCCAGAATCTGCTTCAGACCATCTGAAACAATCGAATGGCGGCAATTCCAGAGGCCCCAGCCGCAAGAATCTCCGGTGTGTTCTCGATTGTGATTCCACCGATGGCAAGAACGGGAATCTTCACGGCCGCAACAACCTGTCGCAGCGGTTCGACACCCATGCTGGTTTTGCCGGGGGTCTGGAAGATCGGACCAAAGACGATAAAGTCTGCGCGTGCTCTTTCGGCGCTGATCGCATCCTGAACCGTGTGAGTGGAGACTCCGAGCAGTCGGACGCGGCTTCGGACACGTTCCGCTGGAAGGCCATTCGCGGGTAGATGGACGCCGTCGATTCCGGCACAGATCGCGATGTCCAGCCGGTCGTTGACCAGCACACGGGTCTTTGTGCCTGAGGCACGATCCCGAATCCGGCAGACAAGATCGAAAAGTTCATTCGCTGCGAGGTCTTTTTCGCGGATCTGAATCATGTCGACGCCATCATCGATTGCCTTCGCAGTGGAATTCAGAATGTTTCCCTGCCGGCGATCGGTGACGTAGTAACGGATCATTCAGTCGAGGTGGGAGAACGATCCACGATCTTGAAGGATTTCCAAAAGCGGCTCAATTCGCCAAGTCCAAGCGCCAGATCGACGATCCCAAGGCCCGACACGCTCCCGCGCACGAAATTGTTGAGCAGAACGCCCCGAAGCGTGAACGAAAATCCCAGCAGGACATTGTGTTCCCAAAGGTTCGACCACGGAACAAACACGAGGAAGATCCCGATTTCAAAACAGAAGAGTATGAAAGCTACGGCTAGAAGGCGATTCATCTGGGTATCTTCGTGTCGTTGTGTCTTCCATGTTTTTCAACACGAAGACACAACGTCACAAAACCTGTTATTGCGCGGCAGCCTTGACTTCTTTAATGCGAGCGGCTTTGCCGCGAAGTTCGCGAATGTAATAGAGCTTCGCGCGGCGAACACGCCCCGAACGCACGACTTCAACCTTGTCGATGACCTTGGAATGGAGCGGAAAAATGCGCTCGACGCCGTGGCCGAAGGAAATCTTCCGGACGGTGAAGGTTGCGCGAACGCCTCCATGTTTCTGAGCAATGCAAATGCCCTCGAACACCTGGACGCGTTCCTTATCGCCTTCCTTGATTTTGACGTGAACCTTGATGGTATCGCCGGGCCTGAAACTCGGGATGTCGGTTCGCAGTTGCTGTTTTTCTACTGTATCGAGTGCATTCATAAATAGTCTCCAAAATTTCTAAGGCAATAAATCCGGCCTGTTTCGCTGTGTCTTTCGAAGCGCTGCCTCGCCGCGCCATTGCCGGACTGCCTCGTGGTCGCCCGATATTAAAACCTCCGGCACTTTCCAACTTCGAAACTCCGCAGGTCTTGTGTAGTGCGGATGTTCCACAAGTTGCCGTTCGGAAGCCGGATCCGAAAACGAATCACGAAGTATGGACTCTTCTTTTCCCACAACTCCGGGCACGTACCTGGTGACTGCGTCAATCACCACAGCCGCTGCGATTTCGCCCCCCGACAATATGAAATCACCGATGGAAATCTCGGCTGTTGCCAGGTGGTCCACGACACGTTCGTCAATTCCTTCATACCGGCCGCAAACCAGAATGACCTGATCTGCTTTCGAAAGCCTCAATGCCTCGGCCTGGTTAAATCGGCGGCCGGCGGCGCTAAGCACCACAACTTCACTAGCGCCGGGCCTTCGAACCGTTTCAACTGCCTTGAAAATCGGCTCGGGCTTAAAGACCATTCCTTCACCGCCGCCGAACGGCCTGTCGTCAACAGTTCGATGGCGATCGGAAGTGAACGATCTTAAGTCGTGGACCGCGACTTCAATAAGCCCATTTTCACGGCCACGCCGGATCACTCCAAAGTCAAAAGGTCCTTTGAAGAATTCCGGGAAGATTGTAACGACATCGAACTTCACCGGTTCAAATCCCGCAAATCGTCCGGTAAATCGACATCGATCCTGCGCTGATCCAGATCAATCTTCTTCAAATAGGACTGCGTGAATGGGATCAGCGTCTCTTCATTCCCGCTCTCGACCTTCAAAATCTCGGTTCCACCGGAATCCAGCACGTCCGTGATCGTTCCGATGCAGTCGCCGCTTTCGGCAAAAACCTGACATCCGCGCAGTTGGAATGTGTAAAACCAGCCTTGTTTGGGCGGTGTTAATTCCGCTGCCGCAATCTGAACTTCCGCTCCGATATACTTTTCGGCTTCTGATATCGAATCCATTCCCCGGAATTTGATCACACAGCGTCCGTGCTGCTTCCGGAAAGACTCTATTTCAGTCTTCCATTCCCCGGATGGACCTCGCGACACTGTCACGCTTTGTCCGGGACAGAATGTCGAATCCTCTTCCAGGATCTGTTCGATCCTGACTTCGCCCTTCAGTCCCTGAGTCTTGGTAATCCGAGCGATGGTTATATGGGAAGCTTCCAAATGGTCGATGAAGCTACTCCAGAATCTCAAGGGTGAAGCGTTTTTTAAGCTTCATTCCCGCGGCACTCAGAATCGTCCGGATTGATCGTGCCGTTCGACCCTGCTTGCCGATGACTTTGCCAAGATCGCTTTGAGCAACTCTTAGTTCAAGAACAGTGGTCTGTTCTCCCTCGATCGGGCGTACTGTTACCTGGTCTGGGTTGTCCACGAGCGCCTTCGCTATTTGCTCGATGAGCTCCTTCATTACAGCCTCCAAACTCTTGTTGTGCCTTAGCGCTTAGAAAAGTGAGCTACAAGTAGTATGAAGCCGCGACGAATGGACGCGGAAGACCTTTTACTCTACTTTACAAGTTCTTTTTTCCGAAGAATGCTCCGAACCGTTTCCGACGGTGCCGCACCCTTCGACAACCAGTACTGCGCACGCTCGGCATTCAGTTCGATCTGGGAGCCACCACTGATCGGATTGTATTGTCCCAGGACTTCCAGAAAACGGCCGTTGCGCGCACGGCGCTTGTCGATGACAACAATCCGGTAGTAGGGACGTTTCTTAGACCCGATCCGGGACAGACGCATTGTTACCAAAAGGTTAGCCTCCTCCTGTAAGCGTTCAGCCGACTCGAAATGAGCAGCTCACGCCTTATAAGAAAAACCGAAATTATAGCTTAAAACGGCATCTGAGGCAGCTTCATTCCTTTCATTCGCTTGCCGAAAAAGGAGTTTTTCATTCCCTTCATCATTTTTCGCGTCTGAGCATACTGCTTTAGAAGCTGATTCACCTGCTGGACGCTCGTCCCGCTTCCTTTCGCAATACGCTTTCGCCGAGTGCCGTTGATGATCTGATGGTTGCGCCGCTCTTTCGGCGTCATCGAGTTGATGATGGCTTCGACTCGAACCAGTTCCTTTTCATCAATTTTCGTTTTTTGCAGATCTTTGAATGGACCGATGCTCGGAAGCATTCCCAGAATCTGGTCCAGTGCTCCAAGTTTCCGTATCTGCTTCAGTTGGTCACGAAAATCCTCCAGGGTAAAAGTGTCCGACAGCATCTTTTCCTGGAGTTCGACAGCTTTTTTCTTATCGACGACTTCTTCAGCCTTTTCGATAAGCGAAAGAATGTCGCCCATGCCCATGATTCGCGACACGAGCCGGTCGGGATAGAATAGTTCGAGGGCATCATATTTTTCACCCATGCCAACAAATTTGACCGGTTGCCCCGTGACCTGCTTGATAGACAGCGCGGCGCCGCCTCGTGCGTCGCCATCCATTTTGGTGAGGATGAAACCATTGAAACCGAGTTGTTCGTGGAATTGTTGAGCGCTCTTGACGGCATCCTGGCCAAGCATTGCGTCGGCGACGAAAAGGATTTCGTTGGGCTGTACGTTATCTTTAATTTCACGAAGCTCGTTCATCAGCGTTTCGTCAATATGAAGCCGGCCGGCTGTATCGATGATGAGCACATCGTGCGCGGAGTTGCGCGCCTCACGCGCGGCATCCTGGCACAGTTGCAAAGGCTTGTCGTCCGCATGGCCTTCCCACAGTTTGATTCCGATATCTTTCGCGATGACCTTCAATTGATCGCGCGCCGCGGGCCTGTAGACGTCAACCGATACCAGCATGGGACGGTGTCCGCCTTTTTCGAGCCATTTCGCCAGTTTTCCGGATGACGTGGTCTTGCCCGATCCCTGCAATCCGACCAGCATGATGATCGACGGAGGTTGCGAGGCAAAGTTGAGGCGCACATTCGAGCCGCCCAGCATTTCAACGAGTTCGTCGCGGACGATCTTGATGACCTGCTGACCCGGACTCAGACTCTGCAACACCTCTTCACCCAGCGCCTTGGCTTTCACGGTGTCGGTGAATTGCTTGACGACTTTGAAATTCACATCCGCTTCCAGCAAAGCCATGCGAATCTCTTTGAGCGCTTCGTCGATGTGCTCTTCGGTGAGCCGGCCTTCACCGCGCAGATTCTTAAACGCGCGCTGTAATTTTTCCGATAAGGTCTCGAACATATTTTTTTAAGTATAGGTTATCGGCGATGGATCCTTTCGATCCGCCTGGCCTTCCCGGTTTGGGAATCAACCTCGACGAAGACTCCGTTCAACCTTGCGTCCTGCGAGGCGGATTCAAATTTTGCCGGTATCGATGTGAGGAACCGATAAAGCGCATCTTCTTTAACCACTCCGATAACGGAGTGAAACGGTCCGGCCATACCGGCGTCCGTGATGAACGCAGTACCGCCGGGAAGGATCGTTTCATCCGCGGTGGGCACATGCGTGTGGGTGCCGACGACCGCGGAGACACGGCCGTCGAGGTACCAGCCCATCGCCATCTTTTCGGATGTGGCTTCGCAGTGCATATCGACAAAAATAACCTTGATATGGCTGGAAATCTTTGCGAGTTCGGCATCGGCCGTGCGAAACGGATCGTCCGTCGCCGGCATGAATACACGGCCCTGAAGATTGAGCACCGCGACATCTTCGCCTGACTGCGTTTTGAAGACCGCAACACCGCGTCCCGGATTGCCGGGGGGATAGTTGGCGGGCCGCAGAATTCTGGAGTTTTTGTTGAGGTACGGAAGGACTTCTTTCTTGTCCCAGATGTGATTTCCGGACGTCAGCACATCGATTCCCCAATCGAACATTTCATCTGCAATCTTGGGAGTCACTCCAAAACCCGAGGCAGCATTTTCGCAATTGAGGATTGTGAGATCGGCACGATATTCCTTCTGCAGATCTTTGAGATGCTGATGAACAATCGTACGACCGGCTTTGCCGACCGTATCACCGATAAACAGAATATTCATGGAATACTTCGAAAGCGGGTTACCACATCGGGTAGGGCCCGCGAGAGCCGTGTGGACCACTTATTTGAACCTGCATAAACAGGTGGGCGTCCTATCCGCGCTTTAGGGGACCTCGGGACCCCGAAGGGTAAGGCCCACACACGGCGCGTTATCGGACTCCCTAATCAAATAAGCATTGGTTCAAATTTAGTTGATCGCATCACGCGCTCCGCAGGGTGATTCGATAATAGCACGCTCGGGAATTACTTTTTCAAGACCTGCTCGAGGGTGCGCGACCACTCATCGGTTTTTTGTTCGCAACGCTGTTGCAGTTCCCGATACTCCTGTGCTAGGTGAAGCGCCGTGAGGACCGCCACCTTCAGCGAGTCCGGCGTGTTGCTTCGCGACGCAATCTCGCGCATGCGTTCATCGATCTCTTTCGCAAGTTTGCGGACTTCGGATTCCGGAAGCGGAGTCTTCAGCACAATCGAATACCGCTGATCGTAGATCTCGACTTCAATTGTGCGTGACTTTGCTTTAGACAAGAGTTTCCTCAGACAGCTCGGACAGCATTTCGATCAAGGACTCGACCTTATTCTTTACCACGTCGCGTTCACGTCTCAACTGTTCGAGTTCGCGTTCAAGTTGAACGATCTGCTTTTTTGCCGCGCCGAGTTCTTTCTCGACGGCCTCCTTTTCCTGACGCGTCGTTTTGACAACATCGATCGTGCGCATAATGCGCGTTTCCAGTTGATCAAATTTATCCGCAGTCGAAGCCATGATTATTGCCTCAGTTCCGCGCCAAGCCGGCGGCGCAATGAATCCAGAATCCGATTGTCGAAGGCTACGACCTCTTCATCGGTCAAAGTCCGATCCGGCGACCGATAGGTCAGGGAAATCGCGAGCGCATATTTCGATTGAGGGAACGAACCGCGTTCCAGCCGATCGAAAGGTTGCACTCGGACGAGTTCGGCGATTTTGAGTTCACGAACTGCCTGTTCCACATCCGCATAACACGTTCCTTCTTTCAGCAGAAGAGACAGGTCCCGGCGAATTGCCGGAAACCTGGGAACGCCCTCAATCTTGCGATGCACATGCGACAACAGGAGCTCGTTCGTGTTGATCTCCGCGAGGTAGACACGATGCCTCAACTTGTATTCGGATAGAAAATCGGGATGCATCTCTCCGAACACAGCGAGGCCGCCAATGCGCACGCTGCGGCCGGGATGATAATAAGAGGGAACCGGCTCTTTTCCCGGAATGAGATTCACGTTGAACGATTCGAACAAGTCCTCCACAACGCCCTTGAGGTCGTAGAAATCGAAATCACGTTCTGAGTCGTGAACGGTTTTGGACCGCTTTGCCCCCGTTGCTCCGATAATCAACGAACGATCTTCGCCGCCGTCACGGTAAGCCTTCCCGAGTTCGTAGACCTGAACATCACGAATACCGCGATTGGCATTCCACTGAATTGTTCGCAGCAAGCTCGGAATGAGCGATGTTCGGAGGATCGCCTGATCTTCCGCCATCGGATTCATTAACCGTACAGGATCGGCATCCGGCCGGAATCTGCGTTCCGCAGGCTCGTCACTGAAGGCCATTGTGACAATCTCTGAAAATCCAGCCGCGGACAATCGCTGGCGGAGCGATCGTTCGCGGGATTCATAAGGCAGTCCCGACCCGAGGCCCGACCATTCCGGCAGCGTGGAAGGAAACTTGTCGAAGCCGTGATGTCTGGCGATCTCTTCGAGGAGATCCTCTTCACGACGGATATCGATGCGATGGCTCGGGGCCTGGACCGACCATCCGTCATTTGTCTTGGATACCCTGAATTCGAGCCGTTGGAAAATGCGTTCAACGATCGCGTCTTCCACAGCGGCGCCGAGAAATGCTTCGATACGCTTGCGGCGAAGTGTGGCCGTGACGTGCGCCGCTTTGCGCGGATAGACGTCGATCACGCCACGGTAAATCTTTCCACCTGCCAGCGCCTGAATCAGCGATGCTGCGCGATCGCAGGCAAACCCCGACATTTCGGCATCGGCGCCGCGTTCGAATCTATAGGAAGCTTCACTCATCAATCCCAGCGCGCGCGAGGTCTTGCGGATCGACAGGGGATCGAAGTTCGCGCTTTCCAGCAGAACATTTTTTGTCTTTGAAGAAATCTCGGTGTCGCTCCCCCCCATCACGCCGGCGACGGCAACCGCGGCATTCGCATCGGCAATGACCAGCATGGACGGATTGAGTTGCCTGTCCACGCCGTCAAGCGTTGTGATCTTTTCATCCAGTTCCGCCCGGCGAACGATGATCTGACTGCCGCCGAGCGTATCTGCATCGAAGGCATGGAGCGGCTGACCCAGTTCCATCATCACGTAATTCGTTACATCGGCGACGTTGTTGATCGAGCGCACGCCGAGAGCTTCCAATCGTTGCTTCAACCATTCCGGCGAAGGGCCGATTTGAACGCCCGCGATGTAGCGGCCGCAATACCGCGCGCAGAGATCAGGATCCGCAATCGAGATGTCGAAAGCGTCCTTTGCGGACTTGTCTTCTTCGCGCAAATCGAATTTCGGGGGAATGAGCGGCAGTCCATAAATCGCTGCCGCTTCGCGCGCCACGCCGAAATGGCTCAGACAATCGGGGCGATTTGTTGCAACGTCAAGTTCGAAGATCGAATCGTCTCCGGCCGTTTCAAGCGCCTCCACGGCGAGTCCGACACTCGTGAACCTTGTTGCAAGCTGAGCAGGGCTCTCCCGAACATCGGCGAATTCCTTGAGCCATCTGTAACTGACTTTCATTAGAACTGCTCCAGAAAGCGCACGTCGTTCTGGAAAAACAACTGCAGGTCGTTGATGTCGTATTTCAACATGCTGTAACGGTCGATGCCGCCGCCGAAAGCAAACCCGGAATATTTTTCAGGATCGTAATTCACGAATCCATACAGATTCGGATGAACCATGCCCGCGCCCATAACTTCGATCCAGCCCGATCCCTTGCAGACACGGCATCCTGAGCCGCCGCAGAAAGGGCAGGACACATCCACTTCGGCTCCCGGTTCAACAAACGGAAAGAAGCTCGGCCGCAACCGCGTCTTTGTTTTTTCCCCAAAGAATTGCTTATGAAATTGTTCAAGCGTTCCCTTGAGATCCGCGAAAGTAATGCCTTCGTCAATGACCAGGCACTCCACCTGATGAAACATCGGTGAGTGAGTCGGATCCAACGCGTCACGGCGGAATACTCGCCCCGGACAAATAATGCGAATGGGAGGTTGAATTCTCTCCATTGTTCGTACCTGAACCGGAGACGTATGAGTCCGTAGCAGCATGTTGTCGGAAACATAAAATGTATCGCGAGGATCGCGTGCCGGGTGACTGACCGGAATATTCAAAGCATCGAAGTTGTAATAAACGCTTTCGACTTCAGGACCGTCTTCGACGGTGTAGCCCATCGAGATGAATATGTCTTCGATTTCTTTTCGAACGATAGTCAGCGGATGACGGTGGCCGGCCTGAGGACGGTTCCCCGGCAATGTGACATCGATGGCTTCGCGTTCCAGCGTTGCGCCCTTTTCGCGATCGTGAATGGTTGTCTGCAGGGAATCGAGAGTTGTCTCGATCTTGACTTTGACTTCGTTCGCGACACGGCCGAATTCGGCGCGCTGCTCCTTTGGAAGCTTGCCCAGGTTCTGCAGCTCAACTGTGAGAAGGCCGGATTTTCTGGAGAGATATCGGGTTCGGGTGTCTTCTAAAGATTTGTGATCGACGACAGACGCAAGTTCGACGTCGAACTGATGCTCGATAGCTCGCAGCTTGTCGATCCCGCCGTTTGAAGACATCCCGTAAATCCCATAAATGATTCGATGCCGTTGTCAGCTCGCCTTTTGAATGGCGCCTTTGGCCGTTTCCGTAAGACGCGTGAAGGCGGCCGGATCCTGAAGAGCCAGATCCGCAAGAATCTTCCGATCCATATCCACACCTGCCTGCTTCAGTCCGAAAATAAACTGGTTGTAGTTCAGTCCATTTTGTCGTGCGGCAGCGCCGATACGCACAATCCACAACCGGCGAAAGTCACGCTTGCGGACTTTCCGGTCGCGATAAGCATAGACCCCGGCTTTTTCGACGGATTCTTTGGCGAATTTGTAGAGCTTGCTTTTGCCAAGGTAATAGCCCTTGGCAAGTGTAAGAAGTTTTTTGCGGCGATTATGCCGCTTCGTTCCGCGTTTGACTCGAGGCACGGTTCAATCTCCTTTTTCAGCCGTAAGGAAGCATTCGGCGGATCTTCGGCGTGTCCGCATCGGTTGCAATGACAGCCTTGCTGAGTTTTCGTTTTCGGCCCGCGGCCTTCTTGGTAAGGATATGTCGCGCGAACGAATGATGACGTTTGACTTTGCCGGTGGCCGTCAGCTTGAAGCGCTTGGCGGCGCCTTTATGAGTTTTTAGTTTCATGTGCTTTTCGGTGCTTTCGCCCCTCCGCTTGTCGCAGCAGCCTTTGGAGCAAATATCGCGATCAGGTTCGGTCCTTCCATCTTGGGCCGTGCTTCGACGGCGCCGACTTCGGATAACTCTTCAACCAAACGATCGATGATCGCCCTGCCGATCGCCTGGTGGACAATTTCCCGTCCCCTGAAAAACACGGTTGCCTTGACTTTGTCACCCTGCTTCAGGAACCGGACGATGTGATTCTTTTTGAAGTCGTAGTCGTGCTCATCGGTATTGGGTCGGAACTTCACTTCCTTAACCACGATGTTCTTCTGATGTTTCTTGGCTTCGTGAAGTTTCTTGTTCAACTGGTAAAGGTACTTTCCGTAATCCATGATCCTGCAAACCGGAGGATTGGCGGTTGGTGCAACCTCTACCAGGTCCAGGCCCCGCTCTTCAGCAATTCGCAATGCCTGTTGCGGCGGCATGATTCCGAGCTGCTCATTCTGATCGTCAATGACTCGAACTTCTCGAGCTCGGATACGCTGGTTCACCCTTATGTTTTTATCGATGGCTTAGACCTCCTGAGAATCGTCCACATGGGACAAACGGTTAAAATAACACAATTCAGTGACCCTGGGACAGAGACAACTGCGGGGTAACAAAGTCCCACATCCGAATAGAAGATCCGTAGAATACGGGTATGCCGAAGAACGAACAGCTCGATACGAAACGTCACTCGCTGGCCCACATCATGGCAGCCAGTATTCAGGAAATGTTCCCGGAAGCAAAATTCGGCGTCGGGCCCGTTGTCGACGACGGTTTCTATTACGACGTCCAGGTATCCCGTTCGCTGACACCGGAGGATCTCACGGCTATTGAGAAGCGGATGCAGGAAAAGGTGAAGCAGAACCTTCGATTCGAGCGATCCGAAATGCCGATCGATCAGGCTATCGATTTTTTTGGAAAAATATCGCAGGACTTCAAGGTTGAATTGCTGAATGACCTGAAGACGCGGGGAACCACCGCTGTTGCGGATCTGGACGATACGAATCTTGTCGGCGGAAGCGTCACCGAGATCAGCCTTTACAAGACCGGATCTTTTACGGATCTTTGCCGCGGTCCGCACGTCAATCAAACCAGCGAGATTCAGCCCGACAGCTTTAAGTTAACGCGAGTTTCCGGCGCGTATTGGCGCGGCAACCAGGCTCGTGAGCAGATGCAACGTGTCTACGGTGTGGCGTTTGATACGAAGAAAGAACTCGGAGATTATTTCGTACGCCTTGAGGAAGCGAAAAAACGAGACCATCGCAGGCTTGGCCAGGATCTCGATTTGTTCAGCATCAATCCCGACACGGTTGGCGGCGGACTCATTCTCTGGCACCCGAAAGGCGGATTGATTCGTCACATCGTCGAGGATTACTGCAAGCAGCGTCACCTCGAAGGCGGATATGACCTTGTCTACACGCCGCACATCGGCCGCGCCAATCTCTGGGAAACAAGCGGGCATCTGAGTTTTTATGCCGAGAATATGTATGCCCCCATCAAGATCGAAGAGCAGCTCTATTACCTCAAACCCATGAATTGCCCCTTCCACGTGAATATCTTTAACCACAGCGTGCGCTCCTATCGGGATCTTCCGATGCGTTTTGCGGAATGGGGAACCGTCTATCGGTTTGAGCGGAGCGGCGTGTTGCACGGATTGACGCGGGTTCGCGGCTTCACTCAGGACGATGCCCATTTGTTCTGCCGGCCGGATCAAATGCCCGGAGAAATCGATAAGGTACTGGAATTCAGCCTTAGCATTCTTCGCGCGTTTGGATTCGGCCAATTCGAAGTCAATCTGAGCACCAGGCCCCCGAAGCGTGTGGGACGGGAAGAAGACTGGGATGCCGCCGAGAAAGCTCTTGAGGACACGCTAAAGAGGTCCGGCATCAAATATCAGATCAACGCCGGAGACGGCGCGTTTTACGGTCCCAAGATCGATTTGCTGATAAACGACGCGATTGGGCGGCCCTGGCAATTGAGTACGATCCAGTTCGACTTCAATCTTCCCGAGCGCTTTGACTTGAAGTTTGTGGGAGAAGACGGCGCGCAGCATCGGCCTTTCATGATTCACCGCGCGCTTCTCGGCAGTATGGAGCGATTCTTTGGAGTTCTGCTCGAACATCATGGCGGCGCATTGCCGGTCTGGCTGTCGCCGGTGCAGGCAATGCTTATTCCGATTGCAGACCGTCACGTGGAATTTTGCAGGAGTGTTCAGGACAAGCTGAAAGCCGCCGGCCTTCGCGTGGCTATGGACAGCCGTACCGAGCGAATGAATGCAAAGATCCGCGACGCCCAGCTCCAGAAGATTCCGTACATGCTGGTGGCCGGCGATCGCGAGCAGGAACAGAATGCCGTGGCGATCCGGCTGCGCTCAGGTGAGGACTTGAAGACGAAACCGGTGGACGAGTTTCTTGCGATGGCCCTTGAGACGATCAAGGCCAAAAAATAGGCACAGAGTTCACAAGAAGTTTGTGAACGTCTTGCCTCCTTTTGCTTATTTCTCTTCCTCTAAAAACTCAGGCCGCGCGGCGATGGGACCATGCTCCATTCGCTGTCTGGCGATGCTGGTGACGTTTCGGCTTTTCTCCATAGTGTCGTGCCACTTCTGAGTCGCATGATCCACTTTGTTGGTCAGATCGCGCCGGGTCTCTTCGCCCGATTGAGGCGCAAATAACATCCCGATCGCCAACCCGATGGCGCATCCCGCGCCGAGGTAGAGTATTTTGTCGTTGACGTCGATGGTCATATTGATTCATCTCCTTTGAAAGTCGTTAGGCCGCGCGCTGGTAGTTTTCGACGGCCGCTTCTTCGGCGTGATGTTCATCCACCCGCGTTGAAAAGCCGCCGATACGCTGCCTGTCTTTGCAGGAATTCCGCCAAGCTGACGAACTTCGGATTGAAGTTCCGACGCGAACTGTGCGCGTTGTTCTGAATATTGGTTGAACCGTTTTTTCAATTCGGGATCTTTAACGTAGTCCGCGGCCGTTTGGAATCCGCTTTCGCCGTCACGGCAGGCTTCGATCAGATCGTTGAGAGACAGAATCAACTCCTCCCGATTTACAGCCATCGCTATCCCTCCAAAATCTCGTGGCCGCAATTGTCTTGCCAGCCGAAGCCGAATGCGCCTATGTACGGGAATCCAATCATTTAGGCAGAGTCGACCGTGCATTGTTTCCGGCCCGGCGGAACAAATTCCCGTGGAAACGAGGGTGCAGCCTTGTCAAGGCAATTACTGCCCCCGAGCCGCGGAATTCGATACCATTACGGCCCGTGAAAAAACGATGGGAGCGCATGCTCGGCGGCATTGGCATCTTTGCAGTCTTCGGTTTCTTTCTTTGCGCCCTGACTCCATTCAGTAACTTTGTCAGCCGGCAAATAGCCGTCCACGGCAGTGAACAAAGCGCAGAAGCCATTGTTGTCCTGGGTGCCGGAGTGATGCGGGGCGGCATCCTGAACGATGAATCGATGCGACGTGCCGTCTACGGCATTCAGCTCTACAAGAAAGGACTGGCGCCGCTGATCGTTTTTTCCGGGCCCCGGCAAGAGCCGTTTGCTGCGAGTGAGGCGAGAATCCGAGCCAGACTCGCGGAGAGTGTCGGCGTTCCTTCAGACGCAATCTGGGAAGAAGCCAACGCGAATACGACACGCGAAGAAGCCCTTCGCATTTCCAAGTCTCTCGAGAAGCGGAGAGTTCGAAAAGTATTGCTTGTCACTGAGTCGATACACATGAAGCGCGCCCGCCTTGTGTTCCTGCGTGTGGGACTGGACGTCTCACCGGCTCCTTCAGACAACTTTCCCGACGTGCTCGAGGGATCCAGGGATCGCCTTTGGCTGGCCGTTCGAAGCGCGCAGGAGAGCGCTGCACTCATTTACTATCGCATCGCGGGCTTTATCTAGTCGCTATGGGCTGTCAGGCTCGTTTGCAGGAGATCTCAACGAAATGGAATCCATTTTCGCTTTTATCATTGTCGCTGTTACTTCCGTGACGGCATATCAATTCACCGTGTGGAAACGAGCCGCTGCCGCAGAAGCGATGTCGGCCGCGCTGACATCCTTTTTCGAATGCGTTGGAGCTTTCGTTTTTTTTCTGATCGCGAACGTCATGTTCGGGGCAATTGTCATTTTATTGATCCGGAGATTGACGTCGGTGTTCGTGCCTTTGTACGCTCTTGAAAACCTGCTGCTCCTGCTGCTTTCTGCTGTCCAGGGATTGTTGTTTCAACTGTGGTGGAAACACGATTGAACCCGTCTGGCGCGGGCGTTGTCCAATAACTGAACCATCAGGGCGCCAGTTCGAAAGTAATTGTTGACAGGCGCGACCCGGTGGGTTACAAATTTGTCGCGCTGCACAGCGCTGTGCGGCAAAAAATTCTGAAGACGATGACGTCCAGTTCGTACCGAGCGGGTACTGCTGGGCGTTTTTTTTTGTGAAAAAAAGAGAAAGGCGGGCAAATACCGTGAAAAGGTCCAAAGTTTTTTCAGGCTTGTTTGTAGCTCTTTTGTTTGTCGTGGCAGCACAGACAGCATTGGCGCAATCGACGATTTTTAATATTCCATCAACAGACACCGTCGATAAGGGCAAGGGATACTTCGAATTCGATTTTCTGCCTCAGACTTCCGTCGCGACGGGCGCCGAACGGGCCTACATATACAATCCCAGACTCGTTGTCGGTCTTCCTAACAATGCCGAGGCCGGCGTGAATTTCTTCACGTTCCACCAAAAAGGGTCGAGCCCTGCCACGTCCGGGTATATTCAGCCGAACTTCAAGTGGAAGTTCTACAAGAACGATGACGCGGGCGTAGCCCTGTCTGCAGGTATTCTTTGGAACACTCCGCTGAATAACCGGTCAGCGCAGGATAGCTGGGGGTACGTCTACGCAAACGTCAGCAAAAAAGTTAAAACCGGCAATTATGGTCCCCGATTCACGGCTGGTCCCTACGGTGTGCTTGGCGCCAATCAGGATCCTGCAAAGGGCCCCATCAGCTTTGCGGGCCGTCGAGCCGGCGTGATTCTTGGATACGAGCAGCCGGTGCATCCGAAAGCCAGTATTGTTGCGGATTGGTTCAGCCAGGAGAACGGTCTCGGATACTTCACACCGGGAATGTCGTTCACGCTGCCGGCGAACGGCCTGCTCAATATCGGCTACAGCCTCGGCAATGACAGCTACGACAACAAAAAGAATCCGAATAATCGATTCCTGTTTGTCTACTACGGCATCACCTTCTAGTTCGTGTTTCATGCGGGCGGCAATGAGCCTGCCCGCATGAAGATCGTTGTTATGTCTTGCGACGGAGTAGTTCGCGAACTTCCTCGTCGGTAGTCTGGGTGAAATCTTCGTACGATCCTTCGACAGCAAAAAACGGATTCGGAGTAGTGGCACAAACGACTTCATCAGCAGTGTTCTGAAGTTCAGCGCACGTCTCTGCCGGAGCCGTTGGAACAGCCACGATCAACCTCGAAGGATGTTGCTCACGGATCGCCGCCAGCGCCGCCTTCATAGTGGAGCCTGTTGCCACACCATCATCCACGACGATGACCGTTCGTCCTTCGACGGAAGGGGCGGGTCGAGTGCCCCGATACAACTCTTCGCGCCGTGCGATTTCCGCCTGCTCGCGCCGGGAAACTTCATCCAGGATGTCCGCACGGATGCCGAATTCGAGCATGATGCCTTCGTGAAGGATGCGAACGCCTCCCGATGCAATGGCTCCCATCGCCAGTTCTTCGTGGCCCGGTACTCCCAGTTTGCGAACAATAAAAATGTCCAACGGCGCGCCCAGTTCTCGTGCAAGCTCGTACGCCACGGGAACACCGCCACGCGGCAAAGCCAGGACAATCACATCCTTCTGATTCTTGTATTGCGAGAGACGGCGGACAAGCAACCGGCCCGCCTCGCGGCGATTGCGAAAATACACAATGGCCTCCGGAAATAAACCCCATTCATTTTGGACGATGGTTTAACGCGTCCGCGAGTAGAATGCTTCCGTGTTTACTCTCGCTTTCATCCTGGCGGTCCTGCAGGCGTCACCCCCGGTAGCCGTGAGGGGCGACCGTTTTCAAATTGCAGTGCCTCAGGGCTGGAAAACTCTGTCCGCAGGTGGAGACGTGGCGCTGGAGCATTCGACGGGGGCGTCGCTCCTGATCCGAAGAGTCACGGCCACAAGAAATCTTGAAGACTTTGCGCACCAGCAGGCGGAACGTGTCATGACGCCTCTGGGCTTCGCGAAACTCGGCGAGCCGAAGCATTTTAAGGATTCCAACGGAGAATGGGTTCAGTACGATATTCGCGGAAATCGGTTGAGCGATCATCGCCGTATTCTTTATCGCGCCGTTCGACACGGTTCCGGCTACTTTGAACTGGTTTACGAAAACAACGAAAAGAGTTACGACGTACTGCTGACCGAAGCGGAGGAAATTGCTTCATCCGTTCAAGCCATTATTCAAGCTCCCGCCCCGCCGCCGAAGCGGCCCGTCGCCAGGCGTTAGTGCAGTGTCCCCTAAATGGGGGACACTGCACTTAGTTCGTGTTGAAAAATGGATGAGTCAGCAATGCGGGCTTTTGCTGAGTGCCTGCCGGTTTCTTCAATTCCATTTCTTCCAGCAGTACCGACGGGGCCACAATGCTCGTCGGTGTCGGCAAATCCCCGCCGGCCAGGCGATTCACGACGAAGGCATCGTTGCCCACAGCTTCGATCTGCCGCAGCGATCGAATCGGAATGTCTTGAGCGAACACGCCACGGATCAGTTCTTCGCGGCCGTTTTCGACGTAAACCTTGTACGTAAGAACCGGCATGCCGATGGGGCTTCGCGAGTCCGTATCCAGCGCTTTGATCAGGATTCCGTACTGAAGATTTTCTTCGCGGCACATCCGGATCAATTCACGTTTCAGGTCTTCGTAGCTCTTGCCTTCGCTCGATTGAATGAACAGATTACCAATCTGGGCCGTCTCTCGTCCCGGCACTCCCGACCGGCCGTGACCATTCGATTGAGGCATATCTTTTCCGGGACGTCTCGACATGAGGAAATTCTTCAACACGCCCTGCTCGATCAGTGAAACACGCTTTGCAGGAACTCCCTGATCGTCAACCTGGTAATGTCCGATCAGTTCCTGTGTGCCGATGCGCTGGGTCATCGGATCATCGAACACCGAAAGAAAACGTGGAAGCACGGGCCGGTTCAGCCGGTCGATCAATTCGCTGCGATTCGTCTGGCTCTGTTGCTGATCGGTGAGCGGCAAACGCTGTCCCGACAGATTCGGCACGAGGACGCGCGCAAACATTTCGGCTGATGCCTGGCCTGTAAACAAAACAGGCCCGGAGTAATCCGTGTCGAGGACGGGAGCGTACCGCAGCGCCGTCAGATCCACCGCCATTTGCCGGATGGATTTCGAAACATCAGCCACCGGGGGGAGTTGATCGAGACTGCCGGCATTGAACGGCGTCCAGTGACGCAGCCGCATGCCGTCGGGAGCTTCAGTCGCCGCGTCGACTTCAAGCGAAGCAAGCGTTGACGGCTGCATCGCGCGGGTCCCTTCGCTGTTGACGAGATACCGATGGGTTATCTGAGCGGATAAAACAACATCGGATTGTTGAACCTCCGCAAATTCCTTAAAAATGGCGGACCACTCGCGAACTTGTTTTTCCCAACGGGCTTTATCGACACTCAGAGAACCTCGACTGCCTACCGCCGTAACAGCCGTCTCTTTCGAGAAATCCGGAATCTGATCGCCCCTGATCTTGTTTTGAACGAAAGCGCGCTTGCGGGCGAGTTGTTCGACGGACTGCTTGTAAGCCGCGTCTGTTGCCAGCCAGAGCGCGTGGCGAATACCGGCATAGTCATCGTCAACAACGGTTGCTGCAACAACTCCGGAAGCGGGTGCGCCCTGAAATCCCTGTCCGGTGACGAATTCCGAATTGTCGAAGTCGTAATCTCCAACTCGGACCTGCACCTGCAATATGCGGCCTTTCGAGACATCCGAAGTGGTGAGTGCGCCAAAAGTCGCTGAGACTCGATATCGTTCCTGATCCAGAACCACATACTGAATGAAGTACGGTTTATCGAGGTCCTTGAAACGAAGCTCCGACACTGAACGTTGAAGTTCATCGGTCATTGCCCGCATGACCGGATCTGTTGAGGTGGCGGCAGTCTGGCTGTGAAAGCGGCTTGCACTCGTAAAAATCAGACAAATTGAAATAGCAATTCCAAGGACAGCTTTCACTCGTTTCCTCCCGTTGGTCCACTGGGTGGCGGAAGGATCGGCAGCCTGTCCGACGATTTCGCCTTCTTCTGAACTTCGATCTGTGTCGTGAGTATCGCCGGAGAAACTGCGGCCACGGGGACATATCCCGATTCTGCTCCACAGAACCCGTTGAAGATCTCCGGTGTATCGCCCGCCGCGACGATCTTGCTGAACGATGTCAACGGCGTGCCGATGAGATCGGCGCCTCGAACCAATTCGTCAGGCCGTCCGTCGACGTAAATTTTATAAACCATGATCGGCGTAACCTGGAACGATTGAGGGCTGGCACGGCCCGTCAAGGTGAATCCCCCCGAGATATCCTGGAAGAGCAATCCAAACGATTTGCCTTGTTTCTTCGCTTCGTCGATCAGCATGGCGCGCATCTTTGCATCAGTAACCGTATTGGTTGCCTGAACGATCAGATTGCCCTGGCGCCCGACAGTTCGATACCCCGGCGCTTTTCGTCCATGCCCATTCGAGCTTTCAAAACCCGAGACGGGCGAACGTGACATCAGAAAATTTTTGAGGATGCCTTTCTCGACGACAGTTACTTTTTGAGCGGGCACTCCGTCGTCGTCGAATGCATAGTTTCCGTTCAGATCGATTCCGTTGATTCTCGCGAGTGTTGGATCGTCAACCACCGAAATAAAATCCGGAAGCACGGCCTGATTGATCTTCTTGGTAAAGGTCTGTCCTTCGCTCTCGTTCTTTTGCCGATGTCCTTCGATTCGATGTCCGAAGATTTCATGGAAGAAAACCCCGCTGGCTCGTCCGGAAAGAATGGCGGGTCCGGTGTAGGGCTCGATCACCGGAGCAGCGCGGAGCGCCTTGAGATCCTTCACCATGATGTCGATGGTCTGCCGGACCTTTTCTTCAGCCGGCAATCCATCCAGAGAATGTGCGTCAAATGCCTCGAAGCGGTAGAGGTCCATTCCATCGTCGGCTTTTGTTCGGGCATAAATGCTTAATCGCACGCTGCCGTGGCCGTGTTGCAGGGATGTTCCTTCGCTGTTCACGAGGTAGTTATTGTTGGCATTTGACGTGAACGTTACGGTGCCTTCATAAATCTCGGGATATTTGTTGAACAGTGCGGAGTACGCCTTTGCCCTGTTTTCCCAATTCTTGACATTGGCATTGACCGCAACGATCGGAAGTGTCGCCGTCTGTTTGGTCTCGCGCGACATATCCGCTGAAGTGTCTTCTTCTTCGACCTTGATCGTGCGATTGGCTTTGACCTGAATCAGGCGTTCGACTGCCGCCTTGTACTTCTGATCCGTCTCCAGCCAGATAACACTTCGCAAGGCGTCCACGTCGTTATCCAGCGGCATGATGACCGGGTAGGAAAAATTGGGTCCCGTATTTGTTCCGCGCTGTCCCCGGATCTGGTGGGTATTGTCGAGTTGGTATTCGCCGACTCGAACATCCACGTCCAGCAAGCGCGATTGTTCACGGTCGCTCGAGCGCAAAGCGCCAAGAGAGGCTTCGATGCTGACCCCCTCTGTTTCCGCGACGGAATAACTGATGAAGTACGGCGCCGGATCGCCCTTCTTCTTCAAGAGATCTACAGCGCGCTTCATTTCCACTTCAAGAGCTTGAACAACCGGACTTGAATTTGTCTTTTGAGCTACGGCGATATGCGTTGCGAAGACATTCAACAACAGGGCCGCCATTCCCAGGACCTTCTTCATAAACTTCACCTTCTGTGCAGACCGATGTCCGCCAATTCTACACTTCGAGCGGCTTAAGCGGTGAAAGGAAATGGGGTAAAGAAATGTTAAAGCTACGCTGCTGCCGAAATCTTGCGTGTGCGGTCGGCGGCAAGCGACAAATGGACGTTTAGCAACCGGCGGATTCTACCGTTGAAATCCACACGACATCGCTGGAATCCCGACCCGAACAGAGCGCTCGGACGGACATCCAGTATTTTTCCCGTCAAGCCCAGGCAGTCCGATTGAACCAAACCACGAACGTGAACACGGTCGCCAACTTTGAGTTGTGTCATGACGCTACTCTCTTATTCCAAAATTCTCGGGGAAACAATTTTCCATTATCCGGCAGAAGGCCGGACAGAACCAAGAGTTTTCTTATGCGGAGTAGTAGATATACGAATTCAACTGCTGCACCTGAGCGTCCTTCTCTTCGAGGTCCGCCGAAAGCAAATCGCGTAACGAGAGAAATCCAACAAGATGGTCACCGCTGACGACGGGCATGTGCCGTATACGGTGATGTTGCATTTTTTGCAGGACCTGGGAGATCTCTTCCGTGTCCTCCGCCACAATAATGCCGGTTGTCATGACGTCCTGTATGGGAGTTGTTTGCACATCCCTTCCTGCAACGATGACTCGCTGAATGATGTCGCGCTCTGAGAAAATGCCCGCCAGCCTGTTGTTTTCAAGAACCGGTACCGCGCCGATATCCTTGTCTGCCATTTGCCGCGCGGTTTCCAATACAGTCTGGCCCGCGGATGCCGCGTAAAACGATCTGCTCTTGATAAGGTCGCCTACAGTTCGCATGCAGACTCCTTCTCTGTTTTTTTTAAGCCGAGTGTGTACCTTGATTCTCTTTACATTCTTTAACGATTGCAAGCCTGGAGCCAAGGTCTAAAAGAAAATTATGCAAAACGCGAACTTCGTGTTTGATGAAGCAATGGACCCCGGCCTTCTGATTGCCTTTGAGGGTTCGGACGGCTCCGGTAAGACCACTCAGCGCAAGATGTTTAAGGCATGGTTGAAAAGCAATTGCGAAGAGGTCGTCGTTACCAAATGGAATTCCTCTCCTTTATTTAAGCCCCTGATCAAGGCCAGGAAAGACGCGCATACGCTGGATGCCCGAACCAGCGCCGTACTTCACGCCGCGGATTTCCGTCATCGATTTGAAACGGTGGTCAAACCGGCACTGGAGGAAGGGAAAATCGTCCTCGCGGATCGCTACGTTTTTACCGGCATCGCCCGGGATACGGCGCGCGGAGTGGTCCGGGAACATTCGATGCGTCTCTATTCCCCGACCCGCCGGCCGGACCTGGTTTTCTACTTTTCCGCGTCACCCCGGCTGTGTGCCGAACGTATTCTCGCCACGCGCGAAATCAAGTTCTACGAAGCAGGTCAGGACATCACCGGGCTGACGGACGCCCGAGAGAGTTACCTTCAGTTCGCGGCGGCAGTCATGCACGAATATGAAAAGCTTCACCGCCAGTTCGGATTTGTCATTGTGGATGCCGCCTGGCCGATAGCTGAACAACATCGATTCATCCGCCAAACCTACGAACAACATCTCACGAAATGCACCGGCACCCCCGAGCTTGTCGCGGTCTAGAGAATTCCAGGGACGAGGAATTTGAGAGTGGAGATCCCAGAATCTGAGATCTCAAATATTGGGATCTCCACTCTCAAATTCCTCGTCCCTGGAATTCTCCTCGCCGCTTGCCCCTCTGCCTTGAATGCCAATCGACTAATTTAGTACGCTGACGCCCATCTATGCGATTTTGCCGTTTTGGGGATGGCCGTCTTGGTGTGGTCGAAGACGCCGAGGTGCGCGATGTTACGGCTGCGCTGGATGTGTTGCCGGGCTGCCGCTATCCGCTTCCTCCCTACGATATTTTTATCGCCAATCTCGATCGCATTATGGAGCGTGCGCGGCAAATTGCGAGCTCATCGCATTCTTTGCCGTTGCCCGGAATGCAGTTTCTGAGTCCGGTTGCCAATCCCGGCAAGATTCTCGGAGCTCCCGTGAATTACAAGAAGCATCTCGATGAAGTCCGCGGTGATGCTCAGATTCATCACGACAGTCAGGCGCATATGGCGCCGATTCAGAAGATGGGCTTGTTTCTCAAGGCTTGCAGTTCGCTTGTAGGGCCGGGCGAAGGCATTGCCCTGCGGAAGCTGGACCGCCGTAACGATCACGAAGTCGAACTCGCAGTGATCATCGGAAAACGCGCCAGTAATGTTCCGGCAAGCGAAGCGCTGAAATGCGTTGCCGGTTACTCGATTGGTCTCGATATCACGATTCGCGGGCCTGAGGAGCGGAGTCTCCGCAAATCGGCTGACAGCTATACCGTCCTCGGTCCGTGGCTTGTCACAGCCGATGAGATACCGGCGCCGGGAAACCTCAATCTCAAGCTGACGCTCAACGGGGAGGAGCGGCAAAACTCGAATACGAAATACATGATTCTCGGAGTGCCGCAGTTGATCGAGTTCGCTTCCGCTTTCTACACGTTGAATCCGGGGGACATCATTGTGACCGGGACTCCTGAAGGTGTAAGCCCGCTTGAACCGGGAGATCGGATCGACGCCGCGATTGAAAAGATCGGATCCATGCATGTTGAGGTACGCGCAGCCTGATGGAAGCTGAACAGTTCTATCACAAGCCGGAAACAACCGAGGAGTTTCGCGAATTCTACAAACGGCTTGCCTTACAGAATGCCGCGCCGCTCTGGGAATCGCTGGCGGAACTTGTTCCGGTGAAACCTCGGCCGCGATGTGTTCCGGTGATCTGGCGCTACGACGATATTCGCCCGTTCGTCATGGAATCCGGAAAGCTGATCACCGCGAAGGATGCCGAGCGCCGTGTTCTGATTCTTGAAAATCCCGGAATCCGCGGTTCGCAGCAGATTACGGAGAGCCTCTATGCGGGGCTTCAGTTGATCCTGCCGGGCGAAATCGCGCCGACGCACCGGCACACGTGTTCCGCGTTGCGTTTTGTGATCGAGGGAACCGGCGCCTATACCGCTGTGGAGGGCGAGCGAACCACGATGCATCCAGGTGATTTCATCCTGACGCCGTCGTGGACGTATCACGATCATGGGAATCCGAGCGATACACCCACGATCTGGATGGACGGTCTCGATCTTCCGATCGTGAACACCTTCAACAGCGGTTTCGCCGAACACTATCCCGCGGATACCCAGCCCATCAACAAAGAGGAAGGGGATGCCCTTGCGCGATACGGCGGACACCTTCTTCCGATCGAATACAAGCCGCCGCGGATGTCCACTCCGGTTTTCAATTATCCGTACACGCGTACAAGGGAGTCGCTCGACAGAATGTACCGGTTTGGCCCGCTGCATCCCTGCCACGGGATCAAGATGCAATACGTCAATCCGGTAACCGGTGGTTATCCGTTGCCCGCCATAGGCGCGTTTGTGCAGTTGCTGCCCCCGGGGTTTAGCGGCGCCGATTATCGCAGCACCGATTCGACCATTTATTGCGTTGTTGAAGGGCGAGGCAAAAGCCGCATTGGAGAAACAACATTGGAGTGGATGAAGCATGATATCTTCGTCGCTCCGTCGTGGTATCCCGTGTCGCACGTATCGCACGAAGAATCCGTTTTATTCAGTTATTCCGACCGGCCTGTTCAAAAGGCCCTGGGAATCTGGCGCGAACAAATAAACGCTTCACAGGCAGGAACAAATGATTAATGCAGCGATCGTAGGTCTCGGTTGGTGGGGCAAAACCCTTGTTGAATCGGTTCAGGGAAAGAGTGATGTCATTCGCTTCACGACAGTGGCAACGCGAACGGTGTCCCCTGAAGTGAAAGCGTTTGCCGATCAACAGAAGCTGAGTGTGGCCGAAGGTTTCGACGCCGTGATCGCGGATCCTGAGATCCATGCGGTCGTTCTGGCTACTCCCCACTCGATGCACTCCCGGCAGGTTATGGCGGCAGCGAATGCAAAGAAGCATGCGTTCTGCGAGAAGCCGTTTGCATTGACGAAGAGCGATGCCGAATCGGCCGTGAATGCCGTTCGAAAGGCCGGCGTCACTCTGGGCCTCGGATACAATCGCCGCTTCCATCCGGAGATGACAAAGCTTCGCGACCGTATCCGGTCGGGCGGCCTTGGAACGATCCTTCACGTCGAAGCCAATATGACATTTCCGAATGCGCTGATGTTGAAGGCCACGCAGTGGCGCGCTCATCGTGACGAGACACCGTGCGGAGGCCTCACACCCATGGGTGTTCACGCCATCGATGGGATGATCGATCTGTGCGGCAGCATCGATACCACGTATTGCCAGAGCTTCCGGCGCGTCGTCGAAGTCGATAGCGACGACACAACGTCCATCCTCTTTCGAATGAAAGAAGGAATGTCCGGATATCTTGGCACTATCACCGCGACCGGTGGCGGATTCAGTTTTCAGGTTTTCGGTTCTAAAGGCTGGGTTCGGCTTGAAGGCATGACCCACGTCGCCGGTGCTTCATCTGAAGAACGCCGCACGCGTCTCTTCGGTACGTGCAGATTTCAACCGGTGAAGGGAGATCTCGAAGTCTGGCAAGCGGAATCCCACGACGTTACCCGCGCGTCGCTTGAAGCATTTGCGAAAGCCGCCGCCGGGGGCCCGGCTTATCCGATTCCGCTGGAAGAGATGGTTCACGGCGCTGCCGTTACAGAAGCCGTTGTCCGCTCGGCCGCTACCGGCAACGTTGAAAAAGTGCAATGAACGTGTCCACGACAGGCGTTAAACCTTCCGCGACCTGCGCCACGGTAACGTGGCAGATGTGGGTTCCGTGCCTGGCAATGGCTGCGTGTTCGTGGTTGTCGTTTTTTCATCGCGCTATTCTGGGAGCTCTGGCGCCGACGATTCTCAAGGACACGGGTCTCAGCGCCCAGCAGTTTGCCAGCATCAACGCTTATTTTTTTGTCGCTTATACGCTGGGCAATCCGCTCTGGGGAACAATTCTCGATTATGTCGGTCTGCGGATCGGCATGATCCTGGGCGTAACTCTCTGGACTGCCGCCAGCGTTTCACATGGTTGGATGTTCACGTTCGCGGGATTCGCCGCCGCCCGCGCGCTGCTTGGCCTGGGTGAAGGTGTCACGTTTCCAGGCGGCTTGCGAACCGCTGTGGAATCCTTACCCGCGACACGCCGCGCTCGCGCGATTGCGCTTTCATTCAGTGGTGGCACTCTGGGCGGTGTCGCCGCGCCGTTGATTGCCGTTCCGCTAGGTGTGAAATATGGATGGCGGACGGCATTTCTCGTCAGCGGAGCGTTTGGTTTGGCATGGCTTCTCTTATGGGCCAGTGTTTCGCGGCCGCCTTTTCTTCCGAAGACCGAACAGAAAACGACGAAACTTTCGTTCCCCAATCCCAAAGAACGCCGTTTCTGGACGCTCGTGTTCAGCTACGGACTGCCTGCCATTGCTCCGGGTCCGATCCTGACGCTTCTCTCTTTGTATCTCAGCACCGGACTTGGTGTTTCCCAGGGTGACCTGGCGAAACTGCTATGGATGCCGCCATTCGCCTGGATGCTGGGCTACTTTTTCTGGGGCTGGATCACGGATCGTTACGCGCAAAACAGCCGGCGACCTGTCGGCCTGTTTCTTTTGCTGACGGCGTGCTCGCTGGTTCTCGGCATGACCACCTGGACAACGTCCATCGCAATAACGATGGCGATCATGTCGTGGGCGAACTTCATCGGCGGCGGTTTTCAGATGGTCGCGCTGAAAGCGGCTTCCTATTCTTTTCCCCGCGAACAGGCGGCAATGATGACGGGTATAGCTTCAGGATCCTTCGCCCTTGTAAACTACATCCTTTTGCAAACGCCCGGATACGGGCTTGGCGCGCTGTTCAACCAGCATCGATACGCCGAGTCATTCTGGATTATTGCGTTGTGTCCATTAGTCGGAGTTCTCGTGTGGCTTTTCTTAAGCCGGAAAGAGTCATAAGAAATGTTGAAAGCAACCAAAGGAAAAATACTGCCAACCACGATCATCGGTTCTTTGCCGCGGCCGAGCTGGTACACGGAGAATCTGGGAACGAAGTCGTTCCTCGATGCGATGACGAACAACAAGTTTCGCGAGCAATACACGGATGCCCTTTCGGTGTATCTCCGGGACCAGGAAGTTGCCGGCCTCGACATCGTTACCGACGGCGATTGCCGCTTCGATCAGGACGTCGGCGGTCAAACGTGGACGAGTTATCCACCGCGCCACATGACCGGTTTTGAAGCGACGCATCCGCAACTCGCGCGTGCCGGCGCAGGCGGAATCGGATTTCCTCGCGGCCATATTCTGCATGATTACCTGGAAGCCCGCGTCATGCCGAAGATCACCGGACCGGTTGCTCCCGGCGAAATGCAGTACACGGAAATCTGGAAGGCCGCACAGCGCCTCACACCACGCCCTGTGAAATTCGGCACCGTGGCTCCGGAATTGGTTGCTTACGCTGTCCAGGATGAATACTACAAAGATCTGCCGTCGCGCATCATGGCCATGAGCGATGCGTTCAATAAAGAATTGCACGATCTCGCGGACGCCGGTTGCGCCGTGATTCAAATCGAAGATCCGCAACTGCATCTGCTGGCCGCGCGCCCGGTTCCGAATTAAGACATCACACTCGAATTCATGCCCAAGGGTTTCAAACACACACGGAAGGGTCTGGGG
>CAZWGA010000047.1:0-47282 GCA_964633285.1 uncultured Solibacteraceae bacterium
AAGATTTGTTGACCTGTACCGCAGAAAAGGGCCGCGAATTGCCGCATGAGGATAGAGGATCCATCTTCGATTCTCTATCTTCAATCCTCGATCCTCGACCGCACATGGCGAACCCTTGACGCACTCGGTATATTGATCAACTGGGCGGACGTGTGAGCCCACGGGCCTTCCCGTGGGCTTTGCCGTTTTCAAGGAGACCCTGGTTGTAGGAACAACATTCGCATGGCCAAACATATCTTTGTGACGGGCGGCGTGGTGAGTTCGCTGGGCAAGGGGCTTACCTGTGCTTCGATCGGTATGCTGCTTGAACGCCGGGGACTGCGAGTCCGGCTGCAGAAGTTCGACCCCTATATCAACGTCGATCCGGGAACCATGAGCCCGTACCAGCACGGTGAAGTCTATGTCACCGATGATGGAGCCGAGACGGATCTCGATCTCGGGCACTACGAGCGTTATACGCACGCGGAACTCAGCCGCAGAAACAACCTGACCACCGGCCGAATCTACGAAACGATCATCCAGAAGGAGCGGAGAGGCGACTACCTTGGCAAAACCGTCCAGGTGATTCCCCACGTCACGAATGAAATCAAAGCGGCGGTTCATCGCGTGGCCGAGAAAGTGGACGTTACGATCGTTGAAATCGGCGGCACGGTCGGCGATATCGAGTCGCAGCCGTTTCTCGAAGCCATCCGGCAAATGCGCCAGGAAGTCGGACGTGAAAATGCTTTGTTCATTCACCTGACGCTGGTTCCTTTTATTCCAACGGCAGGTGAACTGAAAACGAAGCCGACGCAGCACAGCGTCAAGGAACTTCTGGAAATCGGAATTCAGGCGGACATTCTTTTGTGCCGCACCGACCGTTTTCTTTCCGCCGACATGAAAGCGAAGATCGCGCTTTTCTGTAATGTTTCCGAACGCGCCGTCATCACGGCGAAAGACGTCGCCAGCGTTTACGAGGTCCCGTTGGTGCTGGCCGCTGAAGGTCTCGACGACGAGATCGTCCGGCAACTCCATCTTCCGCACACCGAGCGCCGCATGCAGGACTGGCAGGCGTTGATTGAAAGGGTCCACAATCCGATTGATGAAGTTTCGATCGGGGTTGTCGGCAAATACGTCGAGCTCGAAGACGCGTACAAGAGTCTGCGCGAAGCCCTGATTCACGGCGGACTCGTGCACAATCTGCGAACGAAGATTCACTGGATCGAAGCGGAAAGCCTCGAAGGCCAGGCCGAGCCGGTGAGACTGCGTCAGTTCGATGGAATCCTTGTTCCGGGCGGTTTCGGCAAGCGCGGCATTCCCGGAATGGTCCGCGCCATTCAGTATGCGAGAGAAGAGAAAGTCCCTTATTTCGGCATTTGCCTTGGCATGCAGTGCGCTGTGATCGAGTACGCCCAGAATGTTTGCGGTTTGAAAAACGCAAACAGCACGGAGTTCGATGCCAACACGCCTTATCCGGTGATCTACAAACTGCGTGACCTGCTCGGCATCGACACGATCGGCGGCACGATGCGCCTCGGAGCCTATCCCGCCGATTTGAAGCCCGGCTCCCTGGCCAACCGCGTTTATGAATCGGAAGTGATTTCAGAACGGCATCGCCATCGATACGAATTCAACCGGCAGTTTGAACAGACTCTGACTGGGAACGGGTTGATTATTTCCGGCGTGTCCCCGGACAAGAACTTCGTTGAGATTGTCGAGATCGCAGACCATCCGTGGTTCCTGGGCTGTCAGTTTCATCCGGAATTCAAGTCGAAGCCGTTGTCGCCTCATCCGTTGTTCGCATCCTTCATTGGTGCGGCGTACGAAAACCGGTTGGGTAAACCTGCCCTCTCCCTGCGGGAGAGGGCAGGCGCGTAATCACCGCGTGAAGTCCTTGCGTTACGCCATTCCCGATTTTGGCCTGGATCTCTCACGCGACCTTTTCCTCATTGCCGGGCCTTGTGTCATCGAGAATCGAGATCATCTCTTCTTCATGGCCACCGAGTTGAAAGCGATTACTGCCGCTTGCGGTCTTCCATTCGTCTTCAAAGCTTCCTACGACAAAGCCAATCGCACTTCGATGAAATCGTTTCGCGGCCCGGGTTCCGTTGAAGGTTTGAAGCTCCTGCGGGAGGTGCGTGAGAAAGTCGGCGTCGCGGTTCTGTCCGATGTTCACGAGCCGTCGCAGTGCGAAGAGGCCGGCCGGGTTCTCGACATTGTTCAGATTCCTGCGTTTCTTTCCCGGCAAACGGATCTCATCGTTGCCGCCGCAAAGACGGGGAAGATCGTGAATGTCAAGAAAGGGCAGTTTCTGGCGCCGTGGGAAATGAAGAACGTCGTCGAGAAAATGAGCGAAGCCGGCAGCGATCGTCTGCTGTTGACGGAGCGCGGCGCTTCATTCGGCTACAACAATCTCGTCGTCGATTTTCGAAGTTTTCCCATCATGCAGAGTTTGGGTTGTCCCGTTGTTTTCGACGTGACTCACAGCCTGCAGCTTCCGGGAGGACAGGGCCGGAGTTCCGGTGGACAGCCTCAGTACATTCCCCATTTCGCGCGAGCCGGAGTGGCTGCCGGAGTCCAGGGCCTTTTCATGGAAGTTCACGACAATCCTTCGAAGGCGCTATCGGATGGTCCGAACGCGCTGGACCTTTCTTTATTGCCGGCTCTTCTCGAAGACCTGGTCAAGATTCGCACATGCCTGAAAAAGACGTAACGATTCTCGCCCTCAAAATTGAGCTGCTGTTGATGGATGTGGACGGCGTCCTCACCGACGGCAAGATCTTGTTGATACCGATGCCGGATGGAAGCGTCGGTGAAGCCAAAGCATTCAGCGTGACCGATGGAGCCGCTCTCTCGATTGCGCGGCGCGCGGGACTCCGGACGGGAATCATCTCCGGCCGCAGTTCACCTGCCCTCACGCGCCGCGCTGAAGAACTGAAAGTCGAATTCTTTTACCACGGTCTCGGCCGGACGAAGACGGGCGCGCTTGAAGAAATCTACGCAAAGACCGGATTGCCAAAAGATCGCGTTTGTTATGTGGGTGACGATGTCCAGGATGTTCCACTCTTCAAACGCGTTGGGTTTCCGGTTGCCGTTGCCAACGCATCAGCGGAAGTGGGCGCGGCGGCCGCTTACGTGACGCGCGTCCCCGGCGGTTCCGGGGCGATCCGTGAAGTTGTGGAATTGATCATAAAAGCTCAAGGCAAGTGGGAAGCGGCTATGAAGGAGTTCCTGTGAAACACGGCTTTGCCCAAAGGGAGCGAAATCGGGTCTGACCCTTTTCCTTCCCTTTGGGAAAACCGTGTCTTTGTTGTTTTAGACTTCGATTTTTGCCTCCATCGTGATCTGCGCATTCAACAGCTTCGAAATCGGACAACCCGCCTTGGCATTGTCCGCCGCCGTCTGAACCTTTGCTCGATCCGCGCCCGGAGCTTTGATCGTCACATCGAGATGACTGCTCGTCACGGCGAAACCATCGCCGACTTTTTCCAGTGTCACGGTTGCGGAAGCGGAGATATTTTGCGCCTTGATGCCGGCACCATCCAGTTGAGCCGAGGTGGCCATTGCGAAACAGCTCGCGTGCGAGGCTGCTATCAATTCCTCAGGATTGGTTCCTTTCTCGTCTTCGAACCGCTTCGAGAACGAGTAAGGTACATTCGAAAGCACTCCGCTCTCGGCCGATACCGTTCCCTTGCCGTCTTTCAGTCCGCCCTGCCATGCGGCAGAAGCCTTTCGTTTCATGTTTCCTCCTATGTAAAAATGAACAACAAGAGCTTAACTCATGGCGTACACTCGAAAAAAACGGGAAAAACATATGCGATCAATCATGCCTGCTTTGATTCTGTCTGTCGTGCTGTATGGATGTGCATCCGGCACCAGCAGCAATTCCGCGCCGACTGCCGCCGACGCGAAGAAGTTTATTGATGAAGTCAACGGCACTCTTCTGAAGTTGACAACCGAGGGGAACCAGGCCGGTTGGGTGTCCGAGACCTACATTACAGACGACACGGAGGCCCTCAACGCGAAAGCGAATCAACGGCTGATCGATGCCGCCGCTCGATACGCCAAGGACGCCGTTCGCTTCGATAAGATCGATGTGCCCGCCGATGTCCGGCGTGAATTGAATCTCCTGAAAGTGGCGCTCGTGATGGCCACTCCCTCCGATCCCAAAGAGGGCGAGGAATTGACAAAAATCGCCGCGGAGATGGATGGCGCGTACGGCAAAGGCAAATGGTGCGAAGATCCGAAAGATCCCAAGACCTGTCTCGACATCAACAAGATTACGGAAATCATGCGCGAGTCCCGCGACGAGAAGAAACTCCGGCAGGTGTGGGAAGGCTGGCACACCATATCGCCGCCGATGCGCAAGGAATACACGCGATTCGTCGAACTCTCAAATAAAGGCGCAAAGGAACTTGGATTCCCCGATACCGGCGCGATGTGGCGCGCGAAATACGATATGCCTCCCGATGCGTTCGCGAAGGAAGTCGATCGCCTGTGGGATCAGGTCCGGCCGCTGTATCTGAAGCTTCATGCATACGTGCGCATGAAGCTTCACGACAAGTATGGGGATGTTGTTCCCGCCAATGGTCCCATTCCCGCTCATCTGCTCGGGAATATCTGGGCACAGGATTGGTCGAATGTGTATTCGATGGTCCGGCCTCCCGATGCAGATCCCGGCTACAACCTCACCGATATTTTGAAACGCCGTAATGTCGTGCCCAACGACATGACCAAAATCGGCGAGCGTTTTTATACATCGCTCGGTTTCGGGCCGCTGCCGCAGACTTTCTGGGAGCGATCCATGTTTGTGAAGCCGCGCGATCGTGACGTGGTGTGCCACGCGAGCGCGTGGGATCTCGATTCCCTTGAAGACGTGCGCATCAAGATGTGCATTCAGCCGACGGACGAGGATTTCAAAACCATCCATCATGAACTCGGCCACAACTTCTATCAACGCGCCTACAAGGATCTCCCGTTCCTGTTCCGCGACAGCGCCAACGACGGATTTCACGAGGCGATCGGAGACACAATCGCGCTTTCCGTTACGCCCGAATATCTCGTGAAAATCGGTTTACTCGATAAAGCTCCCGATTCCTCACGCGACATCGGACTGTTGATGGACAAAGCTCTCGAGAAGATCGCGTTCCTGCCGTTCGGCCTGCTCATCGATCAGTGGCGGTGGAAAGTGTTTTCGGGCGAAGTCAAACCCGAGAATTACAACAAAGCATGGTGGGACCTGCGTCTCAAGTATCAGGGTGTCGCGCCACCCACACAGCGCGGTGAAGAATTGTTCGATCCGGGCGCCAAGTATCACGTTGCGGGGAATGTTCCGTACACCCGGTATTTTCTGGCGTTTATTCTGCAGTTCCAGTTTCATCGCGCGCTCTCGCAAGCTTCGGGATGCACTCTTCCCATCCACCGCTGTTCGATTTATCAGAGCATGGAGGCCGGCAAGAAACTCAACACGATGCTGGCGATGGGACAATCTCATGCATGGCCCGAAGCCCTTCAGGCCATCTCGGGAACCAATCAAATGGATGCCACGGCGATTCTGGATTACTTCAAACCACTCGATGCATGGCTGGATCAGCAGATGAAAGGCAAGCCCGTCGGCTGGTAAGAGGAGAGGGGACGAGGGATCAGACTCCTTGTCCCCGTTAATACCGTTACAGAGCCGGCGTGGGGATCAGCTTTTTCAGGACATTTCCCAGATCCAGGCGAGTACCGAAAATAAATCGGAATTCATCGGGGCCAGGTCCCGTGTTGGAATCGAAACCGATGATGAAGGGTAAGCTGGGCAGCTTCAAACGGCCTTCGATGCCCAGGCGGGTCGGGACTTTGGAAGTATCATCCGGAAGCGCATTCGGAAAGTTTCGCAGGTTTTTCCATTTACCCCATGTAACGTCGAGATAACTGAGCAGATCGGGCGCGCGATTTCGATTGGGCGGAAGACTCAGGTGGCCAATGCGGACTCCGTATGAAAAGAACTGAAACATTTCCCGGGAGGCGACCTTGCTTCGATTCTCGATGATCTGTTCCTCTTTCGTCGGACTATTCGCATCGGCTCTGGCGGGAGCGAGAATCCGGATGCCCTGATAACCGAACTTTGCGATCGGCGCAATGAATGCTGCATCCACTCTCCGGTCGCCCTCGCGGTCCCAATGTTTGAAATACGTCGGCATGTACGCTGCGCTTTGAAACATCACGGATGTTGCAGTCGCGAAATTGCTCGTGCCGGCGGTTAATTGGGTGGTCACGCCGCTTGTACCGGCGCTGGTCAAACGGATATCGAAAGAATCCATGAGCATCCAGTGAAATTTGAACGCGTCATCGTCATACTTGCATGGCGCGTGTCTGTCCTTCGCGACTGCTTTGTTGTCATCACATTCGCTCATCAGCCATGCCGTTTCCAGCGATAGAGCGAGAAACGGTTCCGGATCCTGAAACATCCCCGAGCCCGCTGTGTCCGTGCGTTTCGAATAAAGCACACCACCGTGGAAGTACACTCGAGTTCGACCCCAGTCGAGCGAGGCCAGATCCACGGAGCTTTGCGCGAAACAGAGAATGTCTGTCGAATCCATTTTGGCGAGGGACAGTCGGACGATATAACCCGCGCTCATGGGATCGCTGAACGTAATCGAGAATGGCGTCACGCCGTTGGAATTCACTTCCACCAGTGCGGATTGCGATGGTGACGAGACTCCTCCGCCGGTGTCATCACCGGTGGTGGGCTGAACCAGTGTCGCTTGAATCCGAATCGTTCCGGATGTTCCGACTCCCGACGCAATGGTCGTGCCGCTCGAAGTAACGATCGTGTTGACGATCGATCCAACCAGAGTCCTCTCGCCTTCATGTGATGCCTTGACTTCAATGCAATTCCTGGGTGCATCCGCTCCGAACAAGGTGCCCGCGGTTAAAGCAATAGTGATCAGCGCTGCAAAAGTGGTTCGCATTCGGTTCCTCCGTCAGGTTTTTTGATGCGCGCCTCAACGCGCATCGGCACCTTAGTCGGAACCCGGAAGGCCTGCCAACTGAAAAATCCTGAATAAATGTATTTCGTGGCCGATTCCAGGGACGCACCTCGAATTGATCCCAGCTACGGGACGGAGACGGTTCGGTTGATCCAGATGATGTTGTCCCAGCTCAGCAGTTTCTCAGTTCCGTCGAACAGCTTTGAGTAACTGCCGCCTCCGGCCTTGAACGAAAACTCCTTCACGCGATCGGGCGGATTTGTTGTCGCGTTTTTGAGGATGTCCAGGACCTGCTCCTGTTTTGAAATCTGGTAGAACGTGGGAGTCTTCGAAGAATAGAACCGGGTGTCCGTCGGATTGGTCTTGTTACCGACGCCCTTCTCATACTTGATGTGCATCTCGAGGCGTTCGCCTGTTGCCGCGGTGAATACCCAGTCCTGCGAATCCATGACCGGTCCGGTTCCGCCGGAAGTTGAGCGTTGCATCGTGTGAGTGGCGGCGCGGAGGTAGACGCCGAAGGGTCCCGGCGCATCCGAAGGATCTTCGGTCAAGCCGCCGATGACAAGCTGCGCGTTGGCGCCCGACGCGTCTTTCACAGGAGCGACGAGGTAGACGAGCCGGTTGGATCCTTTGCCTGCCGGACGTCCTTCCGGCCCATTGATGGTCACGCGATCGATAAAAACAACGCGAAGGTTGCAATCTTTCGCAGCGCCCTGAGTCGCGACATTCATCGACCAGCCCTGCGGAAGGAACGCCGCAATCGCCGCATCCGGAACGTGGACATCGAGCTGAAAGCGCGCTTCCGAACTGTGTTCCACCATGGTCTGAGCGCTGGCGATCTGCGCGGCCAAACCGATCACTGCCAGTATCAAGATCCGCATTTTCCCTCCTGTGAGTGACTGCTGTACAATGGCACCCACGCAATGCTAACAAAACGTGGGAGAAAGTGAAGATGTCAATGAGGCGTGTCGCGAATGTCTGTCTGACGATCCTGCTGATTGGCGGTACTATCCTTGCCGCTGAAACCGACGTGCGTCTGGCCGACGCCGCCAGGAATGGAGATCGCGCCGCCGTTCGATCATTGCTGCGGCAGAAAGTAGACGTGAATCTTGCCGCCCTTGATGGAACCACAGCGTTGCACTGGGCCGTGCGCGCCGATGATATCGAGACAGCGGATCTGCTGATTCAAGCGGGAGCCAACGTGAAGGCCTCCGATCGCTACGGCGTGACTCCGCTTTCTCTCGCATGCGTGAACGGCAATGCATCGATGATTCGCAGGCTGCTCGCTGCCGGCGCCGATCCAAATTCCGTCGATCCCGCCGGTGAAACCGCTCTCATGACTGCTGTGCGCACCGGCACTCCCGACGCTCTTCAGGCATTGCTGGACCGCGGTGCGAAGGTGAATGCGGTCGATCCCGAGTTCCAGCAGAGCGCGTTGATGATTGCTGTGCGAGAAAATCATCCCGCTGCTGTGAAACTGCTGATCGAGCGCGGCGCGGACCTCAATGCCTTCACTAGAGTCGGAGCTGTGCCGGCATTCCGGCCGCCGTGTAAAGGCACTGGCTGCGGTTCGGAAGGTGTGGGCATCAATCGCGGCGGGCTGCCGGATCGCGGCATCCGGGCCGCGACACCGGGTGGTTTGACATCCTTATTATATGCAGCGCGCGATGGCCGCCTCGAAGAGACCCGTTTGCTGGTTGGCGCGGACGCCGAGGTGAACAAGGCGGATCCCAACGCGATCAGCCCTCTATTGATGGCCATCCTGAATGATCATCTCGATATCGCGAAGTTCCTTCTCGATCACGGTGCCAACATCAATGCAACGGACTTCTGGGGCCGAACACCGTTGTGGGCTGCAGTCGATCTTCGCAATCTCGATCTGGACCATGGCGTCGATACCGGTGTTGACCGCGCTCCCGTCCTCGATTTCATCAAACTGCTTCTGGAGCGCGGCGCGAACATTAATGCCCGCACGAAGGAAGTTCATCCCAGCCGCCGCTGGCTTTATTCTCTCGGCGATGTTTCGTGGGTCGATATGACCGGTCAGACGCCTTTTCTTCGCGCGGCGCTCGCGGCGGATACCGTTCTCATGCGTATCCTGCTCGATCGCGGCGCCGATCCCAACATATCGACGCTAGGCGGAACGACTCCACTCATGGCGGCCGCCGGCGTGAACTGGACCGTTGCTCAAACGTTCACATGGTCGAAGGAAGCTCAACTGGAAGCGGTTCGGGTCTGTATTGAAAAAGGAAATGACGTGAACGCCGCAAACTCAATGGGGCTGACGCCGGTGATGGGCGCCGCCAACAGAGGATCGGACGAGATCATCAGCTTCCTTGTCGACAAGGGCGCAAAGCTCAACGTTAAAGATGCTGTCGGACGAACTCCGGTGACCTGGGCCGAAGGCGTGTTCCTGGCTTCAGTAGGCGCCGAGCGAAAACCAGGTTCGGTCGCGCTGCTTCAAAAGCTCATGGGTGCGGCTCAATGAAGGGTTTGGTCGAAACTTTTTCCCGCACAGGCTCTGTTGTCGCCTTTGCCCTCCTGGCTGTGCTGCTCATTCCAACCACCAGCCAGGCGCAGAATCGAGCATTTCTCGATCAGTACTGCGTCAATTGTCACAATGAACGATCGAAAATTGCCGGTCTTATGCTCGACAAGCTCAACCTTGATCGTCCCGGCGACAACGCGGAGACCTGGGAAAAAGTTGTTCGAAAGCTTCGCACCGGCATGATGCCGCCGAGCGGCGCACGGCGTCCGGATCGAGCCACGGTGGATGCCTTTGCCTCCGGCCTCGAAAACAGCATCGATCGCGCGGCTGCAGCGAAACCCAATCCGGGAACGACGGCGCTGCATCGCTTGAACCGAACGGAATACTCGAACGCGATTCGCGATCTGCTGGCGCTTCCGATCGACGCCACCACGCTCCTTCCCGCCGACGACTCAGCCGAAGGCTTTGACAATGTCGCGGATGTTCTTGGAATGTCGCCGCTCCTGGTGCAGGGGTACGTGTCTGCTGCCGCGAAGATCAGCCGGCTTGCTGTCGGAGATCCGGAAATCAGCGGCGAGAAAGTGACCTATCGCGCCGCGCGCGGCCTCTCTCAAAACGATCACATCGAAGGACTCCCTCTCGGCACTCGCGGCGGCATGCTCATTCAGCATATCTTCCCGGTTGACGGCGAATACGATTTCAGAGTTGCCCGCACCGGCGTCGGCGTGGCCCAGACCAGCGTAGGCGGCGATGAAGAAATTGAAATCAGCGTCAATGGGGAGCGCGTTGCGCTCGCCGGACGAAACAGTCCGCGCGATATCCGGCTCAAGATGAAGGCAGGACCCCAATCGCTCGGCATCGCCGTATTGAAGAAAAGAAATGTTCGTGGCGTCGACGATCTCTACGACGTGTACGCCGCGACGCTGGGCGTCTCCGCCGTTTCCATCACAGGACCAATCAATGTTACGGGACCGGGAGATACTGCGGCACGGCGGCGCATCTTCGTTTGCCATCCATCCGGAGCGAACGACGAACTTCCGTGCGCAAGACAGATTCTCAAGACCCTCACGCGGCGTGCGTTTCGCCAGCCTGTGAACGACTCTGATGTTTCGATGGAGACATTGATGGGTTTCTATCAGGAAGGCCGGTCGCACGGAGATTTTGAAAAGGGAATTCAATACGCCCTGGCCCGCGTGCTTGTCGATCCGCGTTTTCTGTTCCGCTTTGAACGTGAACCGGCAAACGTTCCGCCAGGCGAGGCCTATCGGATCAGCGATATCGAGCTGGCTTCGCGGCTTTCGTTTTTCCTCTGGAGCAGCATTCCCGACGACGAACTTCTCGATGTTGCGGCTCAGGGAAAACTCAAGGATCCGGTGACGCTCGAACGCCAGGTCAAGCGCATGCTGGCGGATCAACGCTCGAACGCGCTCGTCGCGAACTTCGGAGGCCAATGGTTATTCCTTCGGGATTTGAAAAACGCGAAACCGGAAGGCGCCGACTTCGATGAAAACCTGCGGCAGTCCTTCAAGCGTGAAACCGAACTCATTCTTGACTCCATCATTCGGGAGGATCGCAGCATCGTTGATCTGCTGAACGCCGATTACACGTTTGTCGATGAACGGCTCGCGCGGCACTACGGTATTCCCAACATCCGTGGCAGCCAGTTCCGGCGCGTGACGCTCGCGAAGGATGATCCTCGCCGCGGTCTGTTGGGCAAAGGAAGCATTCTGCTGGTGACGTCCGCCGCCAACCGCACTTCACCTGTAACGCGCGGAAAGTGGATTCTTGAAAATGTTCTGGGCGTGCCTGCGCCCGCGGTTCCCGCGAGCGTTCCGCCGTTGAAGGAAAACTCGGAGCGTACCGACGGCAAAATCCTGTCGATGCGCGAACGGATGGAAGAACATCGCGCGAATCCCGCTTGTGCGGCATGTCACAGGATCATGGATCCGCTTGGCTTCGCGCTCGAGAATTTCGACCTCGCAGGTAAGTGGCGCGACGTCGATGGAAAGTCGCCGGTCGACGGTTCAGGCGAACTCGTGGATGGAACGAAACTCAACGGCCCGGCAAGCCTGCGAGAAGCGCTGGTCGGCCGCTCCGATGCATTTGTGACCACGGCCACGCAAAAACTTCTCACGTATGCGCTCGGCAGGGCCGTGCGATACGATGATATGCCTGTGGTTCGATCGATCATTCACGGCGCTGCGCCAAACGACTATCGTTTTTCATCGCTCGTTACAGGGATTGTGAAGAGCGCGCCATTTCAAATGAAAGTGAAGAAATCCTCTTAAGGGAGCCGATATTATGTTTCTCACAAAAAAACATCTTTCCCGGCGCACATTCCTCAGGGGCGCGGGTGTCACCGTGGCGCTTCCGTTCCTGGAATCGATGGTGCCCGCTCAAACGCCGCTGAGCAAGACCGCGGCGGTTCCGAAGAGCCGGCTGTCGTGCATTTATATTCCGCACGGCGCAACGATGGATAAATGGACTCCCGTGACGGAAGGAGAGAACTTCGAGTTCTCAGAAATCCTGAAGCCTCTCGAGCCGTATCGCAATCGTCTCTGCGTCGTGAGCGGTCTGGCTCACGCTCAGGCCGGCCCGACGGATGGAGAAGACAGTGGTGGCGCGCTCGACCACAATCGGGCGGTTGCGGTCTTTCTGACGGGATCTCATCCGAAGAAAAGCGCCCAGTCGCAGGTTGGAATTTCGGTCGATCAGTTGATTGCGGAGAAGATGGGCCAGGACACGCCGTTACCTTCGATCGAATTGACGATCGAAGAGTCCGCGCTCGGCGGCGATGCGGGTTTCAGCGGAGCCTATCGCAACACGATTGCATGGAAATCTCCGACGACGCCGCTCCCCATGGAGAACAGTCCCCAGGTTGTTTTCGAGCGCTTGTTCGGCGACGGCAGCGATGACGCGCAGCGCAAGTCCCGGAGGCAGCAGTCCATCAGCCTGCTCGATTCGGTCACGAGCCAACTCGGCTCTCTGCAAAAAGATCTCCCGCCGGCCGATCGCAGCCGCTTGTCTCAATATCTTGATGAAGTGCGCGAGATCGAACGCCGCATTCAAAAAGCCGAGAAGCAGGCGAAGGCGGACGTGAAGCTTCCGGAGGCTCCGGTTGGAATCCCCGACGACTTCGAAGAGCATCTCAAACTGATGTTCGATTTGCAGGCGCTGGCGTATCAGGCCGAAATCACACGCATCTCCACGCTCCTTTATTCGCATGAAACAAGCGGAACGGTTTATCCGAAGAGCGGCGTGCGTGAAGGCTTTCACAATGCCTCGCACCATTCGAACAACCGGAAAAACATGGATCAGTTCGCAGTGCTCAATCGATATCACATCGGAACGCTGACTTATTTCTTCGATAAGTTGAAAGCCACGCCGGACGGCGACGGCACGTTGTTCGATCATTCGCTCGTTCTTTATGGAAGCACTCTCAGCGACGGCAACGAACACAATCACGATCCGCTTCCGGTGCTGCTCGTTGGCGGCGCATCGGGTCAGCTCAAAGGCGGACGCCACCTTCGTTATCCGGCACATACTCCGATGGCTAATCTGCTGCTCACTGTTCTCGACAAATTCGGAGTTCATCAGGACAAGTTCGGCGACAGCACCGGCAAGCTGGAAATCTGATTACGTCTTCGCGGAACTCAGGAAGTTGCCAGCGTTCAACGGCGGATCTGCTGGCTCGATCCGTTGTCATCTCCCCACGTCGCATGATGAAAGTGTCGCCGTTCTCCGGAATCAACTTCTCGAAGAATTCGTTGATGTCGCGTAGCAGTCCCGGCTCAAACTCCACCGTCGTGATTCCTGCAGTCGATCCGGTCACGAACACCAGTGCTTGTCCCTCGTTCAATCCACTCGCCTGAACTGCTCTGTGTACCGCCGGCGTCAAATCGTGAATGTCACAATGCTCTTTTGTTTGCACCAACGTATTCGATCGCTTTCACCATATCCGCAAGATCCTATACGTTGTAGAATCTCAGAACCAAGCGGGAGTAATTCAGCGGTAGAATGCCAGCTTCCACCGACTTTTCTTAATTTCCAATAGCTTGCGAGTCATGGTGTCGTTCGTGCTGTCCATTAAGGAGAGGCGAACATGGCTCGGATCAACATTCTCAAACGCATCAAAGTCGGAGACGAGTGGAAGACCGTTTCCATCCCCAAAAAAGAAGGCGACAAGTACGATTGGAAAGCGCTTCCAGAAGGCCGCTATTTCATCGAGTGGCACGAGCGCGGCAAACGTAAGCGAGCCGCAGCCGGCATCACCACGACCGATGCGCTTGATGCCGCGCGTCGCAAGAAGCACGAACTGGAAGGCAAGGCTCTTGGGATCGCGGAGTACGCCGAAGAGGACAAAACCAAGCCCGTCGCGCTCCACATTGCGGTGAAGCGCTACCTCGAAGTCGTCGAGGCCTTAAAGAAGCCGAATACCCTGCGCAAGTATCGTGCTGTTCTCAATCGCTTCTCCGAATTCTTCACGCCAGCGACGACGCCTCAGTCGATCAAGCCGGATGATCTCAACCAATACATGGTTCATCTGAAGAAGAAATTCCGCCACGACAACAACACGGTCATTCACAACATGATCATCGTGGCGCAATTCTTAAAGAAGAACGGACGCGGTGGGTTGACGGCGCAGATCGACATGCCCGAGAAAATCACGACGCTGCCCATCGAATACCACGACGCGGAACTCAAGGCATTCTTCGGCGCATGCACGCCGGCAGAACATACGATGTTCCTCACATTCCTGCTCACCGGCTTCCGTGAACAGGAAGTCGTGAATCTGATGTGGGACGACATCATGTTCCATCTCGGCACGATCAAGGTTCGCGCAAAACCGCACTTGGGCTTTTATCCAAAACGCTGGGAAGATCGCGAAGTCCCAGTGCCTCAGGATTTGATTGATCGGCTGAAAAAACACCCCCATCACGTCACGAGTAAATTCGTGTTTCCGTCGCCTCCGGGAAACCGCGACTTGCACATGCTCGACAAATGTAAAGCGATCGCCGGGCTCGCGAAGGTGAACGTGGAGAAGTTCGATCTGAAAACATTCCGGTCCACGTACGCCACACGGATGCTGCGCGCCGGCTTTGATCCCCGCACGGTGCAACACTGGATGGGGCACAAGTCTCTTGAAACCACGATGCGGTATCTGTCGCCCGCGCGCGACGTTCACGACCGGCTGAATAAGGTACAGATTGCGGGAATCTTGAACGTTGCTTCGTGACAAAGGAAGGAGGAAACAACAATGCGTGACGAGAATGAAGCTAGCTTCGACGACAATCCACGTTGCCCAAGCTGCGGTAATAACGTAACTCCGGCCAATCCGCAGGAATCGTATTTCTACTGTGATGAATGCCGCATGAATATCTGTGCAGATAATTGCTATGAAATGGACAAGCCTGAAGTCTCTCAATAACTTGGAAACCCATTATTACCGAGTCGTGCGTGTTTCAGGGCGCAAGTCTAGTGCAAGCCTTTGAACATCCCGGCGTTCAAGAAACCGGGCTTCGATGCTGCCGTTACGGTCACGTGCAAGTTTTGCCCCAGACCTTCCCAAAAGAACGGAGTGCCATCGTTGTCGAGCGACGAGTTGGTGAAGCATGCGCTCATCGTAGGTGTCGCCCACAAGGGTGAAGTACACGTTTACCGGATCTCTCAGGAGTCGCCCGATTCGATCTGTTCGACCTTCCCGTTGCTCCATGCGAGCTGGATTCCACTCGATATCAAAATGAACTAAATGCTCGCTGTAAGTATGAAGATCAATACCTTCAGACCCGACATTGCTAGCGACGAGCGCCCATGGAGCCAGGGGACTCCTGAAAGCCTCACCGGCAGCGTCGCGATCACGGCGATCATCGTGTCCCGTATATGTTTCGACTACATTCGACCGAGCGATCGAATGAATACTCGTCTGGACACCGCGCAACTCCTCGCGACGTAAATTGAGCAGCCGACGATCCTCCTTGATGGTGTGAAGTACGGCGGAGAGAGCGAGAAGCCGACGCTCCAAATCGCTGATCACGAGCTTACGGAAGCGCGGTTGTCCAAACATATCTCGAAATAGGCTTCCGTCGGATTCCTTCTTCATGCCTCGAAAGACCTCAAGAAGCGCGAGACCCTCTTGAGCGTTGGAAAGCACCTCATCGCCCCGAAGCACTCGTTCAATTGCCTTCAGTACTATTGCAAGTCCGTCCGAAGCGTTGCTGGCCATCCGCCGCCAAAGAGGCGTGGTGCGCGTCGCCGTCCACGCCTCGTCGATAGCTCTAGAAAGTGCACTTTCAAGGTCTGCAGCCGCCTTCGATACGAAGCTTGTAAAAACCAGCATTTTCCGCGGATATCCATCACGCGCGATTTGCATCAGATCGATTTCAGCTTGGGATCTCGCCCAGAGGACCAACGCATCAAGCCGTGGTGAGCGGGGAGGCCTAACGTTGTCGATCGCCGCTTGCGACGGAGTCGAGAGCGCCTGTCGCAGATCATTTGGTATGAAAGTCTTATTTCGATCGGCAAGATGCAGCCGGCGACGAAGATACCAACTCTCAAAATCACGACCAGGCTGGATGAGTTTCGGAAACAGTCTTTGTAGCTCGTTTTCTTGCAATCGCTCTGGTGCTGGAATTTGCGACGCGTTTCCATCTGCAGCGATGATGTGAAAACGGCGCCCAGGGGTTCGCACCACGCTTCGTACCAGTGCTTGGCGAAGGTGGTTCTCGGCAGCACTCTTGATTGCAGAACTCGGCGGCTCCGCGCCGTCGAAAAAACGAGCTAGTGAAGCGACGAACTCCCGAACCGGCGGACGCGAGAGTACTCGATGAGCGCCGTGGCGCCCATCCAGGATCGTGCCAAGAAGTTGGTGCAATTCCCTTGGTTCGAGCTGAAAGGGTGTTGCGGTCAATAGCAAGATGGCCCGGAGATGGCGTGACCATGCCCGCACGGTCTCCATTGCCTCTCGGGCCTCTCGATGGTGTGCTTCGTCAACGATGAGTACATCCCAGGACTGAGATCGGAGAGCAGCTAGGCGGCTACGTCCCGATCCCACCTTCTTTCTAAGGACGTTCCAGTTGCAGATGTACGTTCCTGGTGGTAGTTCCACTCGTGAATGTCGCATTGTGCCTGAGGGGATTTCACCGAGGTTACTCCGTCGCCGGATCTCATAGGGCTTCGTCAATGTATCGACGACAAACGCACGTCGCGACCGTTGCCTTGCCCACCGCGTGAGAAAGGCAGCGAAACCCTTCGGGTCTCTAACTTCCCGGGACCACTTCGAAACAAGTCCTGGCGGGCAGAGCACAAGAACACGCGCCGGCTTCTTACGAATATTTTGCCGACGACCACCGCCAGATCGTTGTTTGCCCCTTTCGACCAAGACGAGTGCACTAGCTGCTAATGCTTCCCATGTTTTGCCTAGACCAACTCCATCGGCCAAGACCACTCCGTACTGCTCGACCCAGTGACTTCCAGCATCGAACCGACCACCGCTGGAATCCACAAGGCGCCGGCGAACCCATATGGCCACGTCGCGTTGATGAACGACACCCGTTGAGATCGTATTCCGGCTCATTTCGCAGCTTTTCCGTTACCTTTTGAGGCATGGAGATAATGAAGGAGAACTTCTTTAATGTGTGTCCCAAGGGGAAGCTTTTCAATCTGCGAACGAAAGATCTGGATACGCGCCCTCGCGTAGTCTGGTCCAACGTTACCGCTCAGAATCCGTCTGCGGAGCACGGAAACGGCCACGGCGAGTCGATCAAGTTTGCCTTCATGTCTAGCTTTGGCGAGAAGTTCCACATCGTCGTCATAATCGGCTTGAGAGTCGATTTCGTCGTCACTGGTCGATGCGCCATCTCCCAGGGTCGGCCAGACGCCCAACTCTTCACGGACAAGATCTAGTAATGTTTGGTCCGGTATCCCTTCGTTGTTGGCGAGCAACGGTACCGACACTGGAAACGGTATAAACTCACGGTCAAGCCTCTCCCAGAGTATTCCTCCCCAGGAATCACTGGTCTGGGACATCGACGTTTCTTTGAAGAGAATCCGAATAGCGGCTGGCTTTTCGATGAGTCCTTGTCCTTTTCTTATATGAACTGAAACAACCTGTCCCCCCTTTTCGCCTGCGATTTTCACGAAGGCATCTTTGAGAGAAGGGGCTTCAAGTCGCAAAGTTGTGCCGGAAGAACCGCTAGTGATTCTGCCGGCGAGAATAGAACCATGTGGACGATCGGGAAAAGGAAGCGGCATCGGAGTGAAGGTGGCTTCGCTCGCGGTGAACAGGTCGGTTAGATCCTTTCGAAGGATCGCGACTTCGGATTTTTGCAGTTTCGATGCGAGGAGCAATTCGACGTTACCGCCCTTCGCCACGGATCGTGCCAACGCTGGCTGGGTACAATTCGCACTGCCAAAAATCAGCGTTCCACCACCAGACGAACATTCAATTAAGTAAGCCTTGGCATGGACGCGCGTGGGGCGCCGTTCGAATGCTGACCCATCATCTGTTTCAGTACTAACGCTCGTTAACTGAGGCTGGTTTTCCGATCTAATGTAGACGGAGGCGCCACTGCCCAATTCCGGACCGCGTCCATCCATTCCATCAGTAAACACATTGACATGGGAGGCTCGGAAAGAACCCTTCAGCATCCGGATAACCTTGGCGTCAACCCCTTCTGGGGACGCCACGGCAGAGTGCCATGGCGATAGAATCGTGAGCGTCTGTGCGTCGGAATGCTTGCCAACGCCGTAGTGCAAGTTCACCATCTGACCAAGAAGCGGCTCGCTTAGCGAATCGGATAATGCGTTCGAGTCGTGGCTTACACCGGCTATGGTGATACGAAGAAACTCTCGCGTGGATTCGGGAAGGAGCAACTCGTCGTTTTGCAACAGCCGGTGCACGAATGATGCGGCACCTTCTACAAGTCGCTGTCCATGTTCGGTCCCGGTCGTCGCAAAAAGCATCAATTCCAAATTGCCGCCGAGACCACCCGAAGTGAGATTCGCTGAGCCGATGCCCACCAAATAATGGGGACCAGCCTGCATCAGGAGCATCTTCGGGTGGAAAGCACCCCTTCGGCGGTTCCGGACGGGCGCTATTTCAAATCGGCCAAATTTTCGTTGCCCAATTTTGCGGAGATGCGACTGAAGTGCGCCGGCATCAGCCGCGACCAGCGTTCGGAACTGACGGCCGCGGCGTGTGAGTTCTGCGAGTAGAATCGCTTCGAACCGCTCGACATCAATGTCGTATGTGCAAAAAATTGCCCGGCGGGGAGCGTTTGATCCGCACTGCGTAACAAATGCTCGAACGGCATCGGAGGTTCGCTGCCAGCTTAGACCCTGCACCGTCCGTGCCACGTCAGGCTCCTAAATCTCGCACCATCTGTCTGAATGCAGACATCCGATATCCGTGAGGCCGAGTCGCGGCCGGAATTTTCCAGCTTGCTCCGGCTTCACGGACTATCTCAAAATTTCCTGGGGAGCCCTCCGCGACCCAAGCTTCATCACCCTTAATGGCTCTGTGTGTTTGAAGCAATAGTTGTAAGCCATCCAGTGCATGTTTGCTTTTGAGAAAGCGGGAGGCTAGATCGAACGTATCTGCCGCCGGTAAGTGCACGCCTCGTTCGGAAAGAAGATTGTGCAGCTGCAGCGCGTACCGTATGCAAGCAATCCCTCTCTCTATTGCCGGGGCCTCGTCTGTCAAATCCACCGTTTCAAGCCGAGGCGTTGGCAATACTCGACGCCGCAAGATACGGGCGACATTTTGCTCAACAGATTTCCGTCGGCCCGCATCTATTGCACGGACCCAAAGAACGAAGAGCGTATTTAGACCGACTGAGAGGTATTCCCAAATAGCGGCGGTTCTTAAGGTTTGCGCGGGCTCTGTCAGCGATAAAGATTTGCGATTTTCGTATCTTGGCAAGACCGTCTCCGGGCCGAACTCCGGGTGCCACAGACTGTCACGCACCTCGCGAACAAAAGCGGCCCGACGTACAGCCGGATTCAGAGAATCGAGGTCTAGTGGTCCACGAAGGGAGAGACCGAGCCACTCTTTCATCAGGCGGATTTCCATCCCCGATATCCTCGTGAGGCATGCGCTTTCTGGTAAGGGCTTGTTCGGACCTTTTCTATGTCGCACCGCTCTGGCAAAGGCCTTGCCTGCATCTTGCCCCAGATCCGTAATCGAAAACCTTGGCGCACCCTCCACTAATCCGAGCGCGATCATGGATGCTCTGTATGCACGCCATGCCGGAACTTTGTAAACCTGACGCGGGTCCCTCGGCATTCGAACGCGATCAATGCTTCTAATGTTCCGAGATCCTACGAATTGGCATGTCTCTGAGTGGTCGGGATTGTCCTCGGACAACGAAGCTTCAGCGAAGACTAGCGCTATTTCGTAACGATGGATCGTGCGCTCATCATGCTCGCGTCCCGTTTCATTGCGTGCCCAGGCGAGGAACGTAAAATACCGAGCACGCGTCGTCAGGACCGAGAGGCCGGGCAACAGGCGATCGGCAAGGCGATCCGCTACAGCTTGAAATCCCAAAGCATCCGTCGCTCTGGAACGAAGAGGATCGGGTTCAACCCATGACGGAAGGAGACCTTGGAGCACGCGATATCCTAACATCGCATCATGACCGGTAAGAAACCTTCTTGGGTGAGCATCCACACAATGTCACAAGCTAATTCGTGTTTCCATCGCCTCGGGAAAACGCGAATTGCACAGGCGAAAACGATCGCCCTTGCAAAGTGAACATGGAGAAGTTCGATTTGAAAACATTCCGGTCCACGTACGCCACGTGCATGCTTCGCTCTGGGTTCGATCATCGGACCGGCAACATTGGGTGTGCCACAAGTCGCAGGAAACCACCGTGCATTACTTGTCCCTTGCGCGCGACGTTCACGATTGGCTCAACATGATCCAGATCGCAGGTTCTGAACGTTGCTTCGTGAAGCGAGGTGATCGAAATCACTTTATCAAGTGCTTCATGACGAGTATCCCAATTAGGACTGTCACGAAAGTTGCGTCCCAAGCGAACGCGTATGACAATGAGTCCGGTTGGCATGTATGCGAGATTGGTTGCGGAACACTTTTGATAGAAAAGAACTGCCTGCGTGGTGTCGAAGCATTGGGGGAATCTTAGGAACGGCTCAAGGCGGGATTCCAGGAGGCATTGGTGGTTTAGTAGTGGGCCACATCGCTGGCAAGGTTCTGACTCCGTTTCTCGATTCTGGCGTTAGACCTCGAAGAATGGCGCGCGAAAAGTTACAGGCGGACTACAAATATTCAAAAATTCACGCCCAGTTTTGTATCGAGAGCGCGACATCGGAACTGAACGGTCGTATCAGAGTTCTTGAAGCGCTGAACCGAATCCGATCGCTTGACATGGTTCCAGGGGACGAGAGAGTTTCAATTCGCTTCCGGTCGTATCGACAACACGCAACACGTTCTCGTTCGGATGAAATGGTTGGATTAGCGAGCAAAGTTCGCCAGGCGCTCTCCCACGAATCCCGTCCAGTCATTTTCAAACGCTTTGTCGATTTCAACCGGAGCTGTCGCGACTATAAAGAGTCTAATCAAGCATTATGACCTCAACTTCGAGATCGAGTACACGGACCACTTTGGCGTTTCGCAGGCGCGAACCATTGGAGCAGACGACAGAGAGTTGGTGGACTTCGCCATCGTACCGGAGGGTCCATTCCTATTAACGCGCGACGGTCGAATTTCCAATTATCGGAGGCTTTTTCCCATTTTCGCTGTAGAGCAACGGATTCTGCGTAAAAAGGGCGGGCCTTCGCGGCTCGGTCGCCCATTGGTTGCAGGTTTTGAGAAGTCGTCCGCCGATGAACAACTCCTGCTGAAACGAAATCTCTCGCATCAATTCGAAGAAAAGCTCGTCCCTTTTTCGGAGACGCCTGAAGCGATAATCCATGGGTTGCGTCCCGGTGATTCGCTGATTTTGTGGGAGCCTGCGTTGACGACGTACGGCCGGCATGGGGATATTGAGGTTGATCCAACAGTCTATGACGTTCTGTTTTCGATGTACTGCCATAAGAGGTGGAGAAATCGCGCGCTTCGTGACTTGAAAAACGCAATCATGGCGCTGTTTATCGACGAGTGGCGGTTTTGCCGTGAACACCCTGATTCGGCCTGGCTTCTAATCAAACGCGATTCAGAATATCTAAGAGAGTTTTCCCGAGGAATGTACCTTAACAAGGCAATCGTGGACGAATGATCATTAGGTAAAAGCTTGCCCATCTAACGGACGCCGATCGTCTACGATGCCATCCGGCCTGATGCCCAACATTTTAAGGTACGTCCAGAGCTGCCCTCTGTAATAAACGAGATGTTCGAGGGCCATGAGTAATAGCTTTTCTGGCGTACTGGTCCCAAAGAACGTTGCCACAGATTTGCGCAGTTCTTGGGGAGAAACGGATTTTACCCACAGGTTCGTATCATGATGTACCCGCTCCCCGTATCCTACTAGGTCTCCCAGGCTTTGTATTTCGATCGTGTCGCTTTCAATTAGTAGGAAATGTTCTTCTGTCAGACGTCCTGTCCGGCAACCTATGAGCAACACCTTTTCTTGCGAGAACATCTTGAACACGAGGTCGGAGACGGAGAGCATTTCAGAGGTCGGACGATACCAGATCCGATCTTCAGGAAATGCACGGACGGTTCGGCATGTGATCGCGTGCACCTCGTCAAAGTGTTCAGCGAATCCAGGAACCATAAGCCTCACAACCTCTGCGCTTGTATTCTACCCCGCCTGAGAGCCGCGGCCTTGCCTTTCGTGAAGCGCGAAACGTAACGTCTTCGGTCACCACCGAATTGTCGAAAAACTCCTCTACTGTACAATCAGGCATGCCGACTTTTACAGCCGCCGTTGTGCAGAACTGTCCGATAGTCTTTGATCGCGACAAAACGCTCGGGAGAATTCGTGAGTTGACTGCGGATGCGTCGAGAACAGGAGCGACACTTGTGCTTTTCCCGGAAGCATTCGTTTCGGCGTATCCCAAAGGCTTGGATTTTGGCGCCCGAATCGGAATGAGGTCTGCCAATGGGCGAGACGATTTCAAACGGTACTTCGATAGCGCGATTGATGTTCCCAGTCCGGCAACCGAGACCCTTTCAAAAACAGCAAAAGAGAATAGGGTCTTTCTTGTGCTGGGAGTAATAGAGCGCGAACTGGGTACACTTTATTGTACCGTCTTGTTTTTCTCACCCGAGGGAGCGCTTCTTGGAAAGCACCGAAAACTAATGCCCACTGCGATGGAACGTATCGTGTGGGGATTCGGTGATGGATCTACCATGCCAGTCTTTGATACGGCAATCGGTGTTCTCGGAGCCGTGGTTTGTTGGGAAAACTACATGCCTTTATTCCGAATGACCATGTATTCAAAAGGCATCCAACTCTACTGCGCGCCCACTGCAGATGATCGGGACACATGGATATCGTCGATGCAACACGTCGCTCTCGAAGGACGGTGTTTCGTTTTAACTGCGTGTCAGCACTTGCTTCGTCGGGATTGCCCGCTAGACTATGCAGCGATTCAGGGGAATGATCCGGATACAACAATCATGCGAGGTGGAAGCGCGATAATTAGCCCTCTGGGACAGATTCTCGCCGGGCCTCTTTACAATGCGAATGGGATTCTTACCGCAGAAATCGATCTTGGTGAGATCGCGCGGGGAAAATATGACTTCGACGTCGTCGGGCATTACGCTCGGCCGGATGTGTTTCAGCTGCACGTGAACGAGCGTCCCATGCGACCTGTCGTTTCCGATTGAGTCGGCAACACGACTGACTAGTCCCAACCTCGAAGAATACTTATCAGAAAAAAATCTATCGAAACCATTCAATCGAATCCAAGACTGGCGGAAGGGGCGCGTTTACGTCGCTCAGCCACCAGTCGATGATCCGCTCTTCCTTAACGGTTGCTTCAACCGCTCCACCTGCGGCTTCCAGGAACTGAATCAGGGGTGAGGAAAGCTCCTTGATACGGTTTCGATCGCCTTGAATTGTGAAAATCTGATGCACGCCGGTGCTTTTCATTGTGTATGCAGTGAAACAGCCCATTTCACGAAGCTTCGCGAAGAGGCGCGGGTCGGAAGAGTCGCGATGCACGGCAACGTGGATTTCACTTTCGCGAAATTGTCCAGGCGGCAGCCGCTTACGACTTATTTTGAAAGGGACCGGAATGTCAGGGTTAAATGGCTTTTCGCTCACAGCGAAGTCGAAAGGGACATATTCGCCTTCAAGGTAACCGTCAATACCATGTGAAAGCCGAGCATGTTGAGCGACTTTTCCGAACCACTGGCGGTACTCCGATCCGTTACTAAACTTCATCGTTAGATGCCGCCGAGGTTGAAATGAATCTGTTTCCTCTCGCATCGTTAAGAAATCGCGATTATCAAATCCAAGATCAAGCAAATACGCCTCGCTGGATTCGGAAAGCGAGGTTGCGTCGACATGTAAGTGAAACTGAGACATCGTACCTCTCAACGCTCGATAGGCGCGGTTAAAGCGCTATCCGCTTCAAAAGCTTTCATCGCTTCGCGCCGAATCTCCTGGGTCAATATTAACCGATAATGGTTGAAATCTGGTGTTGTTAGATCACGCGGCCGAACCAGATTTACATCAATCGTATCAATGATATGACCTGGACCATTGCTCATGACGATGACTTTATCTGCTATTAGCAGAACCTCATCAATCGAGTGGGAGACAAACAGAATTGTTATCTTGAACTTCGCCCAAAGCTCCAATAGGAACTGCCCCATTAACAGCCTTGTTTGGAAATCAAGGGCGCTAAAGGGTTCATCCATTAAAATGACCGAGGGGTCGGTAACTAGGGCTCTCGCGATCGCAACCCGTTGCCTCATTCCGCCTGACAACTCGTTTGGGAATTTTCCCTCGGCTCCGGCCAACCCAACCCTTGCAATGATCTTATCGGCTAACTGCCGGCGAACTTTAGATTCTATCCCGTTCATTCTGGGACCAAACTCGACATTTCCTCGAATGGTCAGCCATGGATAAAGGCACGGATTCTGAAAGATGATGCCGCGTTCCGCAGAGGGCCCTTCGATCAAAGAGCCCGAGAACAGAATCTCGCCGTTCGTTGGAAATTCAAATCCGCCGATGAGTTGCAGCAGCGTGCTTTTTCCGCATCCTGTGGGGCCAATGATCGCAACAATTTGTCCTTGACCGACGGAAAACGTGACATCTTCCAACGCTCTTGTCGGCTTAGGGCCTTCTGTGTTCCAAGTAAAACTCAACTTTCGGCACTCGATCAAAGGCATCATCGAATACCGCCGTTCCACCACAGGATTCTTTTCTGCAAGAACACCAAAAGTTGATCGATGATGTAGCCCGTTATTCCAATCAAGGACATTCCGGCTAAAACCAGATTTGCATTTGCGGATTCTCTGCCGATTAACACGACCGCACCAATTCCGCTGCGTAGCCCAACCATTTCTGCTGCCAATACAGCCATCCATGCGACAAAGAAGTTCAGACGAAGGAGGTTGAAAACTTGTGGGATGATGGCCGGAAGAATTACAGACACCCACGCCTGTTTACCGTTAGCGCCCAATGTGGCAGCAACCTTCAAATACTCCGATGGCACGTCCCCGATCGCTGCGAGAGTCGCGATCGTCAGAATTGGTGCGACACCCATAAAGACAATAAAGACGGCGGAGACATTACCGATACCAAATAAGGCTAGCGCCAATGGTATCCACCCAATTGGCGCGATAGGTGAGAAGAGTCGAACGATTGGCAAAGCTAGTCCGCGACAGATGCGCGAAGCTGCTATTAACGACCCCAGAAGTAATGCAGCGCCGAAACTGGCCGTTAGTCCGAAAAGTATCCTCAGAAAACTGGCCGCGACGGCCTCTGCCAGCGTCGTTCTGGTACCGCCAAAACCAATTGAAAAATCTTCCGCGATCACGTATCGCACAAACACCGAAGGAGGCGGAAAAACCGTTATTGGAACCCAACCGATCCGGGTTGCTGCTTCCCAGAGGCCCCATAAACCTGCAATGGAAAGCCATGAAAGCAGCGCGGAACTATGTCCCGCCTTGGTCGACTTCATTTTTGCGATTGTGAAATTTCGCTGGCGACTTGGGCAAGTATGGTTAAATCCACAACATCGCTTGGCTTCTTCTTCAGGTAACCGAGGTCCATCATGTCACTCACCGCGATTTCCATGCCTTTTTGGCCCTTTCGCAAATCTACACCCGGCGGTTGTCGCGGAATTGCGTCGTGCAATGTTTCTCGGTCGACCTTGAAGTATTTCCCTTGGTCCAATACGGTGACCGCTTCCTCTAAATGTTCTTTAATAAATCGATCTGCTCTTAAGAGCGCTCGCAGGTACTTGTGAACGGTTACTGGATATTTCGTGAGGAATTCTTCAGTCGTGCTCGTGACGCAATCCGGTGATCCCTCGCCCCATACATCGTTACTCGATGACAACGCTGTAGCGTGGTCCTTCGCAATTAACTGCGTGACGTACGGTTCTACGTGCGTCACGATGTCGAGTTGACCGGTTTCGAAAGCGGAATACATGGAGAAATGATCTGTGAAGTAGACCATTTCGAAGTCGTCGTACCGCAGGCCAAGATTCTTGATCGTTCGGTAGAAGGTCATTTCCAGCGTGTTGATTCGCTGACTGCCAACTTTGAGCTTCTTTTTACCAGATTCCGTTTTGAGATCCTCAATCCTTTTGATGTTGCTGTTCGGCTGCGCGAGACAAACAAGGCCTCCATTTCCGCTGCCGGCAATTATCTTCAAATGGGCACCGCCGTCGTTTGCCACATACGTCGCAGTAAATGGACTATGTATGATTTGCAACGCTCCGCTGTTGATTCCAGAAATCGCATCGCCCGGGTTTTGCGTCCACACCAACTGCATCGAGAGTCCTTCGTCCTTGAAATAGCCTTTCGCGTCCGCCAAAAACAATGGGGACATACACGTTCCCACAAGGTGTCCGACTTTAATCGTCCCCTTGTATTCACCGGCACCTCCTGAATCGGCCGCCCTACAACTCGCTAATAGCAGAGCAGCGCTCAGAACTAGGAACCAAAGACTTGCGAATCTTGCCGCGGATTTCATACCGTTACTTACCCCTTTTACGTTTGCGTTGCTCCGTTTTGTCGACGAGGCTTGTCATCCTGCGCTTTTCAACTGCGGACTTTGCCATTTCGAACTCCCGAACTGCGGCTTTGCTTTCGTCCGGTTCGAGGATTACATAAATACCCAGCTGCCTGAATTCCACCGCGACAAGAGAATCATCCTTGATACGGTTCGTTGGTATGTACACAACCAACGACGCGCATCGAATATAGAAGTCGATGAAAATCTGTCTGACCTTCGGATCGCCATCAAGTTGGACCCTTTCGGCGAGCTGGATAAGCTGATATTCATTCTGCTTTTCTTGATCCGACGAAAGAGTCTTTCTCTCTTTAATGAGATCGTCGTAGGACTCAATGACGTCTTTATCAGTCGACGCGGCGTCGGGAAAATGGAAAGGATAGATATGGATTCGGCCCGGCTCTTTATCCTTCCGCGGGACAACTCTGTTTGCGACTTCCAAAGCGCTTGAATAAAAAGCGGCAAAATCCTGACGCGTGTTTGGGTGATCAAACAGCCAAAGCGTCTTGTAATCCTGACCGGATGCAAGGTTGTCGACCCATGTATCCTTCGCCCTTTCCGAATGGAGCATTGGCAAGGCGGCCGGATTCAGAAACCACAGTTCGTATGGCCCACGAGCCTTATTCAAGAAGTTTTGTTGTAATACAAAGAATGCTTCTTCACGGTATGAGCCAGGCTTCGGAGACTCGCCTTCGCCCGAAAAACGAATTCCGTATTGTTTTTCGAGTGTTTGAATTTCTGTTTCTTTCAGCTCCCGTTGCCCGATTTCGATATTACTGACCACCGTTCCCGTAACATTGAGCACGTTGGCGACATCTTTTTGGCTGAGTTTGAGCTTGGATCGGAGAGACTTTAACCACTCTGCATGAAGAGATTTACTCATCAGAACATTACTTCCTGCCCCGCAATTTGAAACGAGGAAGCTATCAGCTTCCAATTGTTGAATCAAGCTTCATCCTCCTTTCCACAACCATTGATGGTAGGTAAATCAGACGACGCAATTCAATATTTCTACAGCTCGACTTTGACTATTCTGGTTGAAAAATGGTAGAGATTACAACCAATAAATAAAGCGGACCCGGAAGAATGAGGAGAAAGGAGGCGTTGATCGAGCATTCAGGCTTTGATGGAAGAAAAGGGCGAGTCGTTACCTCGCCCTCTTCTTTGTGGTGGGATCGTCCACCTTCAAGCGGCCAAACATCAGCGTGTCCAGTTATAGCCGCTTGCGATCACCATATTAATGGACCCGCAGAAGGAAATAGAAATGTTTAGCATCAGCCGTCGGCTGCTGACCGTTTCGGTCGGCTTTCTGCTAGTTCAGGTCGCTTCACCCATTTTCGGGTATTCTCAGGGGTGTTCCGGAACAACTGTCACTGGGCTCGCGGCGACGCGAGTCTCGTTAGAAGTGCAAAACGATCGCAGTGCGCCGAATGAAATCGTAATCGAAAGCCTTGACCGTTTGGGTTTTCAGATTGCGGCCACGATCGGACATTTTGATTCCAATGAAAGACAGGTGTTCGATCCGAGCGATTGGAGTCCGGGCGCGGAATCACTCTGTCTGATTGGCGTAGGGTTTAGGACGCGGAGTGTCTTCGGGACGAAATGGGAGGTAGTCCGGTCAATTCCTCCTGCGAGCGAAACACTTTTCGCCGCTCCGGTAAGACACGGCAATCGTACGACAGAGATTGCGATTACAAATTCGGGACGAGAAATTGTTGCGCCAAAGCTGACCTTGCACGATGGCGCGGGTAATGTCGTGTCGGATTTGGTTGTCGCCACGCTCTTGCCATCTGAGTCGCGAATGATCGATTTGAACGAGCTGGTTCCCGAGTCCATCCTTGATATCTCAGCAACGGTTCAGTTTGAACCAGCCACGATTACGGGCATCGATCTTGCATTCGAACACGGCAGGCTGCTGCATGCCGTTGGTGCGTTCAGTGAAAAGTCAACCTCATACAGCCTTTCGGATGTCACAGAGGCGCTCGTCCACAATTCATCAGATCAGACAATCCAGATCCGTTATCACGTCGACAAGGTGGGCAATGTAGTGGACGACGTAGTCACACTGCTCCCTAACGCAACTGTGAATCTCGTGGAGGGCAATGAGCCTCAATCGGTCGAATTACACGCATTGTCACCATTTGGTGCAGTGTTTCTAGTGGATGGTAGGGCGAATTCGAATGCGATATCCGCATTCAACGACGATGTCAAACACGCATTCGCAGTTACTTCCACAACTCGGATTTGCGGCGGGGATACACAACTTTCTTCCGAAAATCCGTACAGCTGCGGGACGCCCTGTCTGGGTGGCAACTGCACGGCATATGCGTGGCAGCAGGCTTACAACAATTGGGGCGGCGTGAAGTTTCCGGCCTGGGGCAATGCCCGGTATTGGGGAGCCGCGGCCATTGCCGCCGGATATAACGTCACTTCAACTTGCGTTCCCGGAGCAATCGCCGTCAGCACAACGCTGTCGGATGCAGGCCATGTTGCATGGACACTCGCATGCGACTTTGTTAACAAGAAGGTGTTTGTTAATGATCAAGACTGTTTCGACAAGGTTGGTAAAACCCGATACGGAAAGGTGTGGAACCTTAACAATTTTCAATTTTATATTCAACGGCCGACATCACCAGCGGTCATGCTCACGGCAACCGGTTCTTTCGGTACCGTACGTAATGTCGCGTCCGTACGCAGTGCCGTGGTCCGTGGGGGAACGGCCTTCGTTAACCTTTCGGCAACAGGCAGTACGGACGGGCTTGGGCGCACACCTCAGATCCAGTGGTTCGTTGATGGCGCTCCAACTTCGAATCAGTTCGCTCTTTCAACCACACTCCGCGGAGGTACACACTCAGCGAGATTAGAAGTGACAAGCTCGGGCAGTGGATTGAAGGCGATTGGATCAATGGTTATTGATGTTCAAGAGGCTCCCTTCGCCACTTTGACAGTTACAGCAGGCAATACGACCGTCACAAAAGGAGGGACGGTCCGAATTCCGGCATCAGTCTTCGGAACTATGGTTTCGTTCTCGTCCGCCGGATCACTGCAAGGTTCTGCACCAATCACCTCTTTCCAGTGGTTCCGAAATGGAACATTGGTCAGCACGCAATCTAGTTTTAGCGACCGCTTCTTTTTGCGCGGCACTCACAACATTCTCTTAAGAGTGATGGACCGCAACGGATTGTTTGCTGATGCGACTGCTACATTGATCGTCTATTAGCTAAAATCGCACGCCGGTCGGTACGACGGAACTAAGCTCGCCCTGCCGTCATACCCGACCGGTCGTCGCGGTCACATTGAGTTACTCAGGTCTCCAGGTTCAGGCGGCCCGTCGTGTTTTCCTAATAGGAACCGCTTGGTTGTTTTCCCTCATCCATTCCAGGATTTGCTGTCTTTCGAATCGAACATTGTTCTGGAACTTCCAATAGATCGGCATCATTCGTCGGCTGGCGTAGCTATATACAGTCTTCACAGAAATCTTTAGAAACGACGCGACCTCCTTCGCAGTCATTATTTCGACTGAGGTATGAGTATCCGGCGAAACAGCCGTCTCTGCTTCTCTTATCGTTGACTGCATAGTTACTTCCTCGTCACCGCACTTAGTGCGGATTGATATGGCGAGTCGAAGAGAATGTCCCGATTCACTCTGACGTTGAATTTGTAGCCGACCGGGACTTTTATCGTTGGTTGGATGTTCAGATTCTTTCGTGTGATTTCTGCGCCGACTTGACTGACGGATTGACCGACAGAGCTTGCTGCGACTTCCGCGACGCTTGGATTTTGCAGAATCGAGCCGCGCCGGCTTTGGGAGAGTTGGAAGGCGGCGCTGAATACGCTCGACAAAACGCTAAACCCGACGAGGCGCTTGTAGTGGTTATCGACGTCTTGACGGAGGCCGGACGCACCGTGTGCGTCTTGCCCGATCATTCCGCCCAGATCAATTGAAGATGCGTCGGGGAAGATGATGCGATTCCAAACTGCTTGCAGGCCATCCTGGCCATAGACAATTGACGAATCGTACGTTCCGATCAACCGTGAACCTTGGGGAATTAGCAAATAGCGCCCGGTTGCCGTGTCGTAGACGTTGGCGGTGACGAGGGCTTTCAAATCGCCCGGGAGATCGGAATTTAGGTCCTGTTCGAGAACAGCGGGAATTTCCCAGCCTGCTTTAATTTCATATTGCGACAGAGGCATTGTTCGCATGGATTTCAGGTAATCATCCGGAACAACCGCACGGTATTTTGCGAGAAATGCTTCTTTGCGTCCTTGCATGCTTTGATCGTCGGGCGCAGGACTCGGCGGCAACTGCGGTTCTCCCGTTCGCGCCGGCAATACTTGCGTGTACGGCAAAGTCGGAGCGCTGGGGCCGTTCGAGAGCACCGCTGGAAATGAACCCTGTGGATTCGCTGATTGAATTCCTGTCGGAGCTGCGATTGCGCGCAATTCGCGTTCGTATGCGGCAATAAGACGGCTCTCTTCTGCTGTTGGTTCGCGTTGCAGTTGCGCTTGGTATTGGGGATACGCAGGGCGAACCACTTGGACGGCTGGCGGAGGTGTCGGCCCGTTTTGAGATGTCGATTGCGCCGGCTGCGTTGGATCGGTAACAGGTTTCTTGTCGTTCTCTGCCGTGAGATTCACGATGCCCGCGGGAATGTCCTTCGTGATTTCTGCCGCAGCTTTGGTCGCCGGCACGACGTTCTTTTCTTTTTCACTCTTAAATAGAGTTCCGTCGGCCATGGCGCGGCGCCCGTAGATTCCCCAGACGAGCAAGAGGCCGAGAACACAGGAAATACTCAAGCCGATCATCAGGCCCCGCCTGCTGACTCGTTTCACACGAGGTGGTTTCGGATTTAAATCGATTCCGGTCGGCGCTTCCATTTCCTGCACGATGTCTGTTTTAGGATTTTTTTGTGCCACGGATAATCTCCACTTTCTTTGCTTTCTTGTCGGAACCGAGGACGAGCCGCGCGTGATCAAAAAGGCGGTCCGCGATATACATGTCGCCTTTGACGCGGTAATTGATCATCTCCGCCTTCCCGTCGGACCCAATCACAACGAGAACAGGGGCTTCGCGATGCTGCGTGTTGGGATTCATTCGGATGTATGTCTTTTGGCCGTCGTCGAAGACTTGCATCGGGCGGATGACGTCATTGTCTCCTTTGATTGAGTAATCAAAATTCATCGACTCGACTGCGTTGGGCGCCAACTCCGCAATTCGACTCGCCTCAACACGTACCTGTTCCTGCTTTGCCAGGTGTTCTTTCCACCTTTGGTCTGAGGCTTCGTCATCGGGATATGCGAAGGCGACGCGTGCGATGTAATCCTCGGCCTTCGAAACCAACCGCATGTAGTAAGCACGGCGATCAGTTGTCAGAAGGAGATTCGTGTCGAGACCAGTTTCCTGCGGCTTGATCACAATGACAGTCGTTGATGTCTCGCCTTTGCCGAACAAGGCCGGCGCGATATTCCACCGAACTGAATCGCCGATGTGAGGCTCTCCCACCAGCCGTTCGCCGGCCTGAAGTTCGACCATGCAAACTCTTAATGGCGCGCACACGACAGTCGGGAGTCCCGCCCCGTACGAATACACGACTCGACCATCCGGGCCAGGAGTCGGGCTACTTGTCTCGGTCAGCCATTTCTCGCTCAGCCGCACGGCTGCCATCGCGGTTGCCGGTAACGGAAGATCCGGTTTCGGGCGGAAATCGAGAGGGACCTTCGTGTCTTTTGCAGGAAGGTTCGCAGGCGTCGGAGATTGGACTTTCGGCTGTGGCTGCAACGCGTTCAAATCATCCATGATCCGTTTTCGCATTGCTTCATCGGCCGTGTTCGCCGCCGGCTGTTGCTCTGCCGGTGGTGTACGTTTCACAACTACGGGTGACGGTTGTTGAACGTCAGAAGGTTTTGCGGTCTGTGCGAATGCACCTGCCGCCAGCGACAATAAAACGATTAACAAAACGAAATGCTTCATATACGAACCTCCAATACTTATAGAATTCTGGTCCAACTGGCGTTGGTAATATAGATCCCGAGCGGATTCGCGCGGATCTGACGTTCGTCCGTTGGCGGATTGATCGCGATTGTGAAGGCGCCTTTCCACCGATCCTGAGATTTGACGGTGCCCTGCTGGTCGCGCGTTGTTTCGGTCCATTCGATCTGGAATGTCTTATCGCTCGTCGCGAGGACGGATTGCACATCCACGCTGACCGACTCGGATTGCGCACGATTCTGGGGCGGATTGCTTCGATAGAATTCGTTGATCACCGAGAGAGCAGGGCTGCCATTTGCCAGCCGCGCGTAAACGCGATCGATCGACTTCCGCTGGGCGATCCCATCGGCGGTGACTGTGCGCAGGTTTTCGATCCAATCGAACAGCGTTGCCCGTTTGAGTCGATCGTCTGCGGGTGAGCTTTCGTCTGCGGGACCTGCCGCAACCTGGTGACCGAGTGAATCGACGGCTATCACATACGGAACAACCTTCGAGCGCATCGAAAGAGCGATCAGGCCCGCAGTCTGGATCACCACGGCGACGGCGCAAATTAGAGCGACGATCCGCCAGTTCTGGGCTCGCGTCAGCAAATCACCGTATCGTTCGTCCCATTCTCGCCGCGCAGCGAGATATGGACTCATTGTGGTCTCGCGCTCTCGCACGTCCCGATTTCTGGAAAGGGACTTTTCTTCGGGAACCGGTCGAGGCATCGGTTTGAGTTCCACTGCGGCTTCCATGAAGACACACACCTCCTAATGAATTCTCAACTCTTCAGACTGGTAACTTTGTTAGGCCTTCGGCGGTGGAATGTTCGCCGAGGTGTTGGCCGGCGGTGACGCGCTCGGTGGAGGCGATGGTTGTTGAGTATTACCAGCAGACGTACTCATTGACTGTCCTGCCCCTGCAACTGCGGGCAATGCGTGCCCGGCCGATAGCGTCGAACTTGAAGCGGAACTTCCCAATGAAGCGGCCTGAGCCGCAGACATGACGCCGCGAGCTGCACCAGATGCCCAGCCGGCCACTCCCAAAACACCCGTGCCCAGAAGGCCCACGCCGGTCGCGATCGTTCCGGCAGTCGAAATGACATCGCCACCGCTCAGTGACGGAGAGCCTCCGAGAACTCCTGCGACGAGCTTCGGGATATGCCAGCAGATGGCGGCGAAGATCAATGACGCACCCATAATCGAAAATGCGTCTTTCGCAGGGTTAGTCGCCACCGCAACAGCTTCGGCTTGCGATATCCAACCAAGCGAGACATTCATGCCGGTACTGATAAGGAGATAGAGCAGCATGATTTTCACGCCGATCGAAACCGCCAACGCGATATAGCGCTCCACGTATGAAGACGACCAATGCGAGCCGCCGAACCCGAGGAAGACAAAAGCTGCCGCTACGAGGATGTAGCTTTCAACCATTGCGATGACGAATTGAATCGTGACCATGCAAAAGCCAAGCAGACACATTGCGGCTGCAAACACCAGGGCGAGCGCGCCTCCAAAATTCGTGAAGATTCCCGACGTGCTCGCTCCGTCCATCAAAGCGCCCGCCAAGTTCAGACCGCGGGCGAATACATCCCCAGGGTCGAGCGGGCCAGTTCCAGCCGCGTTTTGCCCCAGCACTTCGAAGCTATCGATGATCGCTGGAATCCAGAATCGGCCATAGATGAGAAGCGCATAGAAGGCGCCGATCGTCATCATTTTGCGAATGAGGGCCGCCGTCCATGATTGGAAGTCGTGTTTTTCAAGAACCATCAACGCCGCCGACCACGCGAAGTCAATGAGAGCCAGAAGCGCGAATAGTCTGTTCGCTGCCGGTGCGACGTTCGTGAACCATTGCGTGCGTTCGGCGCGATAAGCATTCAGCATCTCGCTCGGTGGATCTTGCGTTTGGGCGATGGCTGTTCCCGCCGTTAATGCAAGAGCGATGCTCGCCAACACGATGAACCGGAATAGTTGCGTTCTCATTTACTTCCAACCTGCCTGAAACGTATTTCCCGACGACGATTGACGCGAATATTTGAAGAACTGTTCTGCCGCTGCCGCCGTTGCTGCGTCTCGCTGCACCTGCAGAGCCTGGAACGCCTGCTTGCTTTGCAGATCCACAAGCATCAGCGCGCGGAGTTTCATGAGTTGCTCGACTTGTTGCTCTGCGATCTGGTTTGCGACCTGGATTGCCTGCATCCGTCCGTCGGCGCTGACGCTCATGCCGCGAAGCGCCGTCAAAATGTTTTGTTCGCTCTGTAGCTGTTCGCTTTGCAAGCCAGCGGCGCGCATCGTGCTGCGTGCGGTATCCAGCGACGTCTGCGACCAATCGCGATAGTCGGTGTAATAGGCTTTCGCGTTGTACGCGTATCCTCGAAACCGATCACGAAACGTCGCGTCGAGATTCGCGAGTGAATACGCCAGGGCCTGCCCGCCTTGTACGATTTCCGCCAATTGGTCGATGTCTCTCGCGACCGGTCCGAAAGCCTGCGCTGTTAGTTGACGAGTGTTCCGGATCATGTCCGCTGTTTGTTTCAGCTCTTCGGCGAGCTGCTGGCCTTGCCGTAGATATTGACTAACCAACTGTCCGTGATTGAGCCACTGCGTGGCCTCCGTTGAGCCCAACCCGAAAGGAAGCTGAGCGTGTGCAGCCAATCCGGAAGACAGAATCAGAATCGTTATTCCTATGAAGACCGTTACGTATTTCATGCCACTCTCCTGTATGTCTGATCGAGTCCTTCGTAGTAGTCCGCCCAGTCCATCAGGCCGCGTGATTTCAGCCATGCGCTTTGCCAACCTTCGCCGGCATCGTTCATGAACTCCTCTGCCGCTTCGCGTTCCTGCTTGCCATTAATTCCGACAAACGACAGGCCGACCTTGCCCAGACCAAGCGCAATCATTCTTCGTCCGATCGGCGACACCGCGTAGTAGTCGCGTTTTGGAACGCTCGATTGAATGAGCTGGATCTCGCGATCATTCAATCCGAGTCGTTCGTAGAAAACCCGCGAAAGAGGATTCGCAGCCTCAGCGTTCGGCAGAAGGATTTTCGTCGGACAAGTTTCGAGAATGACGTCGCCAATCTCGGAGTTGAAGACATCGCTGAGGTTTTGTGTCGAGAGCACCACCGCGCCGTTTAGTTTGCGAATCGTCTTCAACCAATCTCGCAAACGCGCACGGAACAACGGATGCTTGAGGTACACCCATGCTTCGTCGAGCGGGATGAGAGTCGGCGATCCGTCCATTCGTCGTTCGATTCGACGGAAGAGATACGTCAGTACGGCGATGACGCCTTTGTCACCCATGTTCATCAAACTTTCCGTCTCGAACGTGATGAATCGGCCAGAACCGAGCGAGTCCGTCTCCGCATCCAACAAGTGACCCAACGGACCGGCGAGGGTGTAATACTGGAGCGCTTCGCGGATGCTGCTCTCCTGAACCTCTGCACAGAATTCCGTCAGCGTTCGTGTTGGCGATAAACGAAGCTGCAGGACGGCCTCTGAGATCGCATTGCGTTCCTTCGGTCCGATGTCCGCTCCCTGTGCAATGCACAAGCCTTCGATCCAATCGACGGCCCATGCAATGTCTTGCTCCGTATCGATTTGTCTAAGCGGGCAAAACGCAAGCGCTGTCTTTTCGCCGCCGATGTCGTAGAACTCGCCATCCGCAGCGCGCGTGAGAACGTAGAGTGAATATCCTTTGTCGAACGCAAAGACCTGAGCATTGGGATAGCGGAACCAAGAAGCTGCCGCCAAGCCGAGGAATGTCGATTTGCCGGCGCCCGGCGGACCGGCGATCAGCGTATGGCCGAGGTCATTGACGTGAAGATTGAAACGGAATGGCGTGGCGCCTGACGTCGCCGCATAGAGAAGCGCCGGACTGTTTGGCGGCATCAGCTTCGAGGGATTTTCGCGCAGGCCAGCCCATACCGAGCTGAGCGGCAGAAGATCCGCAAGATTGAGCGTGTGCAGAACAACGCGGCGGACGTTCCTGTAGCCGTCGCCAGGAAGACTTCCGCGCCAGGCTTCGATCGCATTGACAGTTTCGATTCGGCAAGCGAAGCCGAGATTCTGGATGGTCTTTACAATTAGCGATGCGGTTTCGTCGAGACGCTCGCGATCTTCATCGAGGCAGATGATTACACTGGAATAGAACGCGAACTGAACATCGCCCGAACTGGCAACCCCCATGGCCTGCTCCGCGTCGATCGCCATCTCCTGAGCGAACAGATTGACGGGCCCATCCTGAGTTCGCAGGATCTGGTCCTTCCAGCCACGAATTCGTGAGCGCCATTTCTTGCGCGTTTTATCCAGATAAGACCGAGCTTCTTCGGCATCCATCAAGATGGCGCGTGTATTCCATCGATACTGCACGGGGAGGGTATCGAGCGCGCTGAGAAGGCCGGGATAACTCGTTCTAGGAAACCCGTCGATCGCGATCACTCGCAGATGACAGGCTCCGATCGAAGGCTCGATGCCGCCGCGGAAGTCCTGGTTTCCGATCGTGTCATGAAGAAAGACCGGAATTTCCGGCAATACGAATGGATGGTCCTCGCCAGTGACACAGCGTCGGAGATACCGCAACAGTCCGTCGTGACTATGACGGTCAGTGTCCCTTTTGATGCGCCGCAGCCGTTCTACCGGGAAAAGCGTTTTGAACGAATCTTCAAATGCTGCGACCTTCGCTGTGAATCGTGACAATGCACGTTTCGCTGATCCGTGCGCATCGTTTTCTCCGAACACCCATCCTGCGATCCTTTCTTCATTTTCTTGAGGCGGGAGGTACGTCAGCGTAAGAAAGTATTCGCTCTCGTAATGGGAACCTTCTGCCATGAACTGCTGACGCCGTTCATCGTCGATAATGCGTGTCGCCGTATTCGGAAAGGCCGCTTGGTCTGGGTAATCCGGTGCGAGGGAGCGGATCGCGTCACACTGCACCATCCATCCGCTTCCGAGTCGCAGCAGGCCGTTAAGCCGTGCGCTCAACGCCGCCATCTCGGCGTGGGTTGCTGACGCCATGTCCGGTCCACGGAATGACCACGCCGCCAGCAGCGAACCGTCCTGCTGAAGAAGTACACCGTCATTTATTAATGCGTCATAGAGGAGCAGGTCCGGAAGTCCATGCGCTTCGTGCCGATATTCATAAACTCTCATGCATCACCTCCAACTCCGTTTGCATGGCAGCACTTCCGCATTGCGACCACTTTTCGCGGGATAGAACGGCTTGTAACGGATGTGTCTCAAATAAACGTGCCGCAACAGCGGATCGGCTTTTGCCATGCGAGCGAGAACGGCAACAGCGACAATCCAGAAGGTGATCGCAAAGGCCGCTCCCCACCAAGTGGCCACCGTGAAGGCAACGCATGCCGCCGTCAACCCGGAGAAGAGAACGAGTTCGCGGTCGCCGCCCAGAATGAGGTGCGGCCGATTCGCCGACTGGTGAATTGAAGTTTCTCGTGGCGTGTCGTGGCGTTCCATTAGATGACTGCTCCTGTAACGCCGAACGCGCTGCTGAGGATGTTGGTAGCGAAGACGAGCACGGCGACAATGAGTCCCAGCAAGGACGCACGTCTTGCGAATTCATTCATCTCGCCGCCCCACACGAGTGTTGCACCCGTTGCGAAAATACCGATCAGCGCGACGGAAAATGCAACTGGTCCTGTAAGCGATGTTGCGATCGTGTGCAGCGGGCCTTCCCATGGGAGAGTGCCGGTGGTGCCGGCTTCTGCAACGGACACACGAACGAGAAATACAAGCGCTGCCACAAACAATCTTCGTACTCTCATAAAATTTCCAAACGCCTCCTATGAATGCTCTTTCTATAAATGCTCGATGACATAGCGGCCATTCTCATGGCCTATGACGAAAACGATTTCGCGGACTTTGCGGCCTGCGCTAAGGCTGCCTTCTTCATCGACGAATACAACCAGATCGACCGCTTCGGCGATCAGGGACTGTTGCGGTGCGGAGGTCGCCTCCGCTATCAAAGTTTCGAGACGGACCAGCGCACTGAGCGCGTCGTTGGCATGTATCGTTGCGATTCCGCCGGGGTGTCCCGTGTTCCACGACTTCAGTAACGTGTGTGCTTCTGCACCGCGAACTTCGCCGACAACAATACGTGTTGGCTTCAGGCGCATGCATGCGCGTAAGCAGGTCAGCATGGTGATCTCGCCTGCCGTGTGCAGATCGACGTAGTTCTTCACGCTGCATTGCAATTCCGTTGTATCTTCAATTGAGACAACGCGATCACTCGGCGCAAGGCGCGCCATTGCTTCGAAGCACGCGTTCAGAAAAGTTGTTTTTCCCGAGCCTGTTGCTCCTGCGACGAGAATGTTTCTTTTTGCCGCAATGGCGTGACGAAGGATTTCGGCATGAGATAGGCCGCGGATCGATTCCAGAAAGCTGTCTTGAGTTCGGCATCGGTTTAGCGGGTCCTCTTTGTGGGTGAGGATTCCCGCCGATTCATAGTCTTCAAGCGAGAAGATCCTGCGCGGCCGGAGGCGGATGGCGAACGTGGGATTCCGCACGATGGGTGCGACAAGCCCCTCGAACCGGCTTCCATCCAGAGGCAATTCGGTTTCAATAATCGGCTGCTGATGATTGATGTTCGTGCCTCTCCATGCCGCGATGGTATTCAAGGCACTCGCCGCTTGCGGAGGCGATATTTCGCCGATCGGAGAGAAGCCTTCTCCCAGGCGCTTGATCCATAAACGTGAATCGGGATTCAAGACGATGTCTTCCGTCCGGGGATCGGTGAGACAGGAAAGGATGTGGTCGCCGAGTTCTCTCCGTAGCTTCGTCTCGTAACGTTCTCGCTGTTCTTCATGTTGAGTAGTCTGAAAAGTCGTCATTGGAATCGGAACCTGTCGTGCTTGAGGATTCGTTGAATTGCGTCTCCTCTACTGTAAAGGTGCCGACAGGAGCCCCTGATGACAGAAGAGGTCAAAAAAACTTTGTTACCGCCGGAAAGCGACGACGAAAAGCTCGTGGTAATCCCTGCGACTACCATTGACGAGTCGCCTATCTGCATTCGGACGGCGGACGATGAAGGCAGGCTGGTTCATCGCGGTTGGATCGACGCTGCCCGCCCCATTGCCCGCCAACTCCGCAATCTCGCAAAAATCGTGATCGGTGAGGCTTGGCGAGTATCGGAACTTGCCGAAGGCTCCGTTCATTCTTTGAACGCGAAACATGGAGAAGAACTCGGGAAGTGCCCTACCGGTCGAATCTATACCGATGCGAAATGGCGGGCGCGGGATATGCGCGCCGGCGGATACCGTACGCGAGTCGGATTAGACGTTGAACTTCGGGATCACGTGCTCGCTTCTCTTACCGAGCCTTATAATTTTGACAAGGCCGTCGCAGACGGCGAATTCATTGACAGACTGGAACAGCGGCTTCAAGAACGTGGAGAGACCGATGTTTTGAAAATGCTGAGAATCTATCGGTCGGGAGCAGAGGATCAGATTCGTTCAGTCTTTGGAATCGAGACAAGGCAAGCGAGAAACACGCTCTCGAAGCAATTCCATCGCACGTTGCGCGCGGTCGCAGAACTATTGAGAAACTCAAATGACAAACGAGCAGCTTAAAAAGATGCAGGAAGACGATCAAAGCGGCCCGTCGCCGGAAGAGATCACAGAACTTCTTAAGCAGTCGATTCTCCGGCATTATCCAAATCCCGAACGCAAGGGGTGTCCCGGTACCGCGGCTTTGCACGAGATTGCGGAGCAACGATTGCCGTTCGAAGATGCGCGATGGGCCCATGTTGAGCGTTGTTCGCCGTGTTATCGGGAGTTTCTCGACTTTCGTGAGCAATTCAAGAAGAAGCAACAGAGTTCGAAAACACGCACTAAGGCAATGGCCGCGACCGCGGCCCTCGCGATTGTTGCCATCGTCTCGATTTGGGTTGCCAGAGAACGTTTTGGCAATGACTCGCCCGTGTCGAGCGGTACAACGGTCGCTCAAAATGCAACTATCGGTTCGCAGCAAGCCACCCCGATCGCCTTCGTGGATTTCCAGAATCAATCTTTGACGCGCAGCCCAAACACGGCGCCAGTATCCGATGGTCAATTGCCGAGTGTGCCGCACGGACGAGTTGCATTAACAATCAATCTACCCATTGGGTCTGCACCCGGCGAATACACGCTACGGCTGCTCACGTCAGAATCCGATTCGACCGCGTTGGGAACTTTCACTAGTGTTGCGGATATGGACAAGGGTGCCACCGTATTGCGAGTCAATGCGGACCTATCAAGCATCGCGCCAGGTCTGTATCTGATGGCCATTCGTCACGCCGATTATTCCTGGGCCTATTACAAATTCCGGATCATCTAATCGGCTTTTTTGCCTCGATCCTGTCGATAAGCCTCCGAATGTAATCTATCCGGTCGATGCGGTCTCGAAGATCTTTGAAGATGCAGGGTCCTGAGTACTTTCGCGAACTGGCTGAACTTGCCTGAATCTATTCAATGCAACGGCGCGGAAATGTGGTCGATGCGACTCATTTCGCAGTCTTATGGCGAGCCTCTCTCCGATATTGACTCGCTCAATGAGCCCTTTGTCGCTCGCCTCAGCAATAGCTAGATTTAATTCATCCGGTACGTTCGTGGAAGATTCGCGGACTTCCTGATAGAACTTAGGCAGACCGGCCTCTTCAATGCCGACTGGTAGGTCTTGCATCGCACTCCAAAGGGCCACGGATTGGGCGCCGTGGGAGATTTCGTTAAGGGCTTGTCTAGCGGCAACTCCGGAGTGCGTGTCGTTAAGAAGAATCCTTGACGCTTCAACGACACCATATTCCGTTACGGGCAAGCCCTTCGCCACAAAACCTGTGGCGCATTCTGCCAAGTGTCGACAGTAGCCCGGAGACCCAGCAGCAAACCACGTTGCGAAACGCACGCTGTCAGGACTCCACGCCCTTGCAAGACCGGTCAGGAATGATATCCAAAGTTGAGAAATCGCAGTATTGCTGAGTCGAGCAAGATAGACTGCCGCAAGTTGCCGTTCGTCTCCCATACCACTCAAGAGGGATTGGATGTCTCCGCTTCGTTCAGAACCATACGTGAGTATGATTCTCAATCGTGGTCCGACATTCGAACATTCCTTTAAAAAAAGTGCGAGCTCATCTTGCTGGTGACGTTGTGCCATATCAACGTCATCGAAAACAAATAGTACGTTCTCATGCCAAATCGGTGCAGTTCTGTCCGTGCGCAGTTCGTCACGCCGTTCGCTATCCGATTTTCGGACATACCGCCGCAGTTCGTCCCAGGGAAGCTCGTAGGATTTCTTAAATTCAAATCTCTTTATCGCTTCACAGGGGGCGGATCCAAATGAGCGTCGAATGACCTCCGCAGCCAATGCAGTCTTCCCCGCGCCGGTAGCGCCAAGAACGGCCACAAGAGTTCCTTCCGATAAGGAATTGCACACCTGCATGAGTTCCGTGTCTCGGCCAATGAAAGGCTCATTCTTGAGAGGCCAGGAAGATGACTGGACAGAAGTCGGAGATGTCTCACTAGGCACATTGTCGTCTTTTGCTGATCGCTCCGTTTGCTCTCTAAGCCGCTCGCATTCAGTAAGAGCATTGAGAAGGATAGTTTCCGAAATCGAGTGCGACAGAGTATCGAGCTGTCTAAGGAAACCTTCCAGGACCGGAGAAAGCAAATAGCGGCCAACAGAGGCTCCGAGTCGGTCTCCGTGAGGAGATACAGTATGCGCCGGATGATCTACGATGTTGAAGAATGCTTGGAGATGAAAATCATCCGCCCCGCGATACCTCCGAACAATATCGATGAGACTCCTAAGGGTACGTGCACGAGGTACAGTTTTGTCGTTGAGCCATTGAGAAATGGCCGCAGTGGTCACACCTAGAGCTGTGGCCCATTCAGAACGTGAAAAAATGGCCGTCTGATTAATCAGATTTCCGAGAACCGTAGCAAACAGGCTTTCGGCAACAGGGCGATTCGGTTTATGCGTCGTTGAGGCGTTGGTCATAATATTCCTCGTGATGCATTCGGATGTTGGAAGCGTTCCATGGTGCATTGGGTGGAACGGGCGAGCGATGCTTGGAACTTTTGGTACGTCTCAGATGCTCGACTACGAGCTCGACTGCATAAAGCGAGAGCGTTGCTCGGCCCGGCATGGCAATTACAATGTCCCCGTGCTCTCGGGCGAATTCCACAAAGGGTTTTGTTGTGTGCTGCTTCACCGCGTCTCGAACTACCGACAGCTCCCAACCCGCGGTAACTCTCGACTGTGAGAGTCGGCTTTTCAGCGTCGTAGGCACGGCCGCGAGAAGTTCTTGTTTCTTATGAGGACTAACTCGCCGTTTTGAGGGAAGGTGGTAGGCGTCGATCTCTTCGGTCACGTCAGCTGCAAAGACCATGCAGCCGTTGGTCCTAGTTGGGCCCGGTGTATGTGCGACAAGACTAAACCCGCCTTTTGTCCTCTTAACCAGAATCGGCGCTTCGATCGTGGGAGGTCCAGGCATGACCAATAGCGGGGTCTGCTCGATCTTGATCTGAACCTGATTCTTTAGAGACTCAAGCAATGGAATATTGCCAGCTCCAGCGGCGAGAACCGTTGCCGCGAACTCCATCTCCTTACCATTCACCTGAAGCCGGTGAGAGGGTGATTTGCCCTTTCGAGAGACGATCTCAACTGGTTTCGTGAGGTCGCAGAAAACGGCACGATACCTCTCCGCACGTTCGCGAGCCCGCCGAATTACCTTCGCTTCGTCGAAAGGCGATTCAGGCGTTGAGTAATGGAGCAAGGTGCTCTCGTAATGGTCACCGAGCAGCTGCCGTGCCCGCTCGGGACTTAAACTTTCGATATCATTGTTAATCCCGAGAGCCCGCGCATCTTCAAGGAAGCTCTGTTCGTCGGCCGGTTCAAGCTGGAATACTCCTCTGCCATCCGGAACGGGCAGTCCAATTGCTTCATGCAAGCGACGCCCGTAAGTCCACATATGCGCTGCGAGTTGTGGATTATGCCGCACATAGCGCAATCCGCTCTGCAGCCAAGCCTGATTCCGAAATGAGTCTCCGAATGGAACTTGTTGGTCGCTCATACGAAAAACCACCGGCCTATAGCCAAGATCGACGGCCTCGTGAGCAAGCACGGCGCCGAGAATACCGCCACCGATGATTGCAAGATCAGGGTTCACTGGTGGCATAAGTAAATTGTATATTGCTTAACATACTTGTCAATAAAAATCCCTAATCCCCTGTCCAACTTGAATATACATATTTATATATCAATAATATACCGCATACGCATTAGTATTATAATTCAGTTAAGTAATATGAGAATCTCTTAATGGGATCGCTATAGCCGTCAGACATGGGCCGAAACTTGTCGCCCAGTGCGATCCATGCGCTACCAGCTCGCAGATCGTCAAATGGTTGGACTCACCACCGTTTGGCCGCCAAGAACATTGATTCGACCGCGACGCGATGGCGGCTATTGGATTCCAGTATCCATTGCCCGGAACTTTTGCTGAAGCGTTTCAGTCAGTCGAATTAATCGCGAAGGTTCCTCTGTATCCAAACCCGCATAACGAAATGGCAAAGCTCCGACGAGATAATTGTTCGCTTTTAAGCCTTCAGTTTTCGTTTGCATGAAGAACCGCGAGATAAACACTGCTCCGACTATCCGGGCATCTGGCGTTGTTCCATTAGCTATAAGTCGCGGCTGTAACAGGTCGATCTGTGACTCCATAAATGCGCGCGCTTGAGCGGCAGAATCAATCTCGTGCACTGAACCATCAAGCGCAAACATCTTTTCAATGGCTATGGCAACGAAGGCGCGGTCATTCCTGTGTCTTAGACGCTTTTGCATCTGCGCATAAGCCTTGTTCAGATTCGTTTCAAACCGATGGCCGACGAACGGACGTTTGCATTCGATGATGTACCGGTGCTGCTCGAATTCGATCTTAACGTCATCAAATCCAGTGATGGCTAGTCCGGCAGTGGCGAACTGGGCGGCGAGTTCCAGTTCAAAGAACTTGTTTCTCGCATCACTGCTTTGGGTGTCTTCGTTCGATGGGCAAAGCGGCCCGTACAGCGCTTCTTTCAATGCACGGCGAGGCAGCACGTTTGAGGGCAGCTTGGTGAATTCATTCGCGATCATCGCGAATCCAGACGCGTCGCTAATGATCGAGTAGTGATCGATATCGGGTATTGCCGCTTCCGGATCGGCCGGAAAATTCAGCAGGTCAAAAAGGTAATGATGAATCGCTTGGAGACGCGTTCCTTCTGTGGCAACACCAATGTGCTGGAACCACGCGATCGCTTTAGTCAAATCATCAAAGATTTCATTGTTGGATCGGAAGTACATACGGCCACGTTTTCATTATTCCTCAAAGAGAATCCCATTTTCCTGGAGTAAGCGGCTCAATAATCAGTTCGATGCTCGGTGGAATTGAGATCTGAACTCGCAGTTGGAGGAACCCGTATTTCATTCCGTTGTAATCACGCGCCGGATCTGACAGATAACTGTGGACGTGATCGAGGCCGAGAGTGGCGACGTGATGTGTTCGGATGTTCTTCAATGCAATTCGATTCTCTTCGACGGTTTCGACTGTCCAATCATCATCGATTTGCGGCAACTCGGCGGCTGCGTTGGGTCTTCTGGCGATGGGACGTATGCGCATTCGATGGCCGACCAGATTCTTGAGTTGGTCTTTCTTCATCGTCTTGATTGTACCGCTCGCGTGGGATTGCACCTTCCCTCGAAGATTCAGATCGTGCTCTTTCTTCGTAGTTGAGTTGTCACTGCCGCAACCCACAGCGGCACAAGAATCAAGCCGGCGAGGCGCTGGAGAGTGGCATATGCCGAAAACGAAATTCCGAGGACTGGCATGCGGTTCGTGGTCGGTTCTACCGTTTTGCCACTCGAAACATCAATCGGAATGAATTGCCGAAAACTCACGCCCATCGCGGAGGCGTAGTTGAGGGGCTCCGATGGTGACGCTACAGGAGACATTGCAGGGCGAGTTGCTCCCGGCTGATGAAAAACAAGAGTACCGATGACGATGATAGAAACAGTGACAAACGCAAGTCGTCGCAACCGAACGCCGAAGCCTGATAAGAGCCAGTGAAACGCGTGAAGAGTCGTGGCGAGCCGACGCTGTCCCCACAGCAGGTTTAACTCGTATTTGCGGCGGGCATAGTAAATATGATCGGCTTGTGTATCCTCTCCTGCATCTCGCGCTATTTTTTGCATCAGGTCGTACTGTTGCCGGTGGTATGGCCACATATAGTGATGTATCGTTTCCCACGATGCATTGAGGCGCTCATAATGTACTCCTCGCATATCGAGGGATTTCGTGCGATGGAAATGTGCCTCTTGATCCCCGATTCCAAACGAAAGAATTTCGAATCGTGAGTCGCGCAGTATCAGTTCCTCGTTAAACGTGGCGGTATCGAATGAAGCGTCTCTCGCGCAAAGTACCCGCTCGAACCGAAGGGCTTTGGCGCATTTCACGCCAACGAAGTCGGCAGTGCTTCCGAATTGTGAGTTTGAGAAGTCCGTGGCGCCTTCAAATGAAGCAGGAGGGACGAATTTGCGGGTATCGCTGCCGAATAGAACGCGTCCGTCAAACTTAACGTCACGAAAGTGGGCGTCTCTTTTGAATTGCGCTCCCCAGAATTGGACCAGGCTGTAGAAATGAGCGGCAGTAAATGTTACCGAATGAAACGTGATCGGTGCGATGTTCTCTTCGGTGCCTCTCCGGTACGGCCACGAGCGAAAATACGCGAGGCCAAGCACCGCGAACTGATCAAAATTTGCGTGCCTGCAAAAAAGCACGCCCTCAAATTGGGCTCGTCCTTCGACTCGTGCACCTAAAAAGTCCGCCTTCCGGCGAAACCGAACGCGCCTAATCGTTCCTCGCGGAGTCACGGCCGGTTCAAAATAGAGGCCTTGAAAGTGAGCATTGTCGAAGATGGCTTCGCCTGCAAAAAGTGTTCCTGCGATCAGTGTCGTGTCATCAAACAGCGCACTTATGAACGAGACATCCTTTGCGAATCGCGCTGGACGCCTTTTCGGATCGTTTGTGTCAGGTCTCAGAAAGAGACGCCCCAGATGCGCTCCATCGAACTTAACGTCTCCATAGAACTGGGTGCCATCGAATTCCGCCGATCCGCGTATCACAACCTGTTTGAAATCCGCGGTGCCGCGAAAGACAGCCGGGGTCTGATTTGTTCCTGAGTAATTGAAAAAGGCATTCTTGCGAATCTCGGTGCGTTCGAAGTTTACGCGCTGAAAGAATGCTCCCTTTGCATTGAGTGCCTGACCAATTTCGACGTCCTGCAGTAGAGTCGGGGCGTCAAAACGGCATGCCTCGATCATTACGTCGTTCGCGATTCGGGCGCCGCGCAACGTCATGCCTTTATTGAGAACTGACCCTGACAAGTCGAGACCGGCGGCAAATTTCGCGAAATTGAGGTGTACTTCATCCTCAAACTCTGTCGCAGTAATCGAAAGGTCAAAGCGAAAAGTAATTGCCGTAAGCTTCAATGCGCCGCGAATGATACCGCCCTCGATCGCAATGGGAACGCGAACTTCCCCCTCTGCAATGAGGTCCATGATCCAAGAGCCTTCAATCGTTCGGGCAATGCGCAGTGCGGGTGGTTCAGTAGGCGTCCGAGTTGGAAAGATAAGTGGTCGGCCAGACTTCAGGGCCGCAGTCTTTTCCTCGGTTGTCATAATCGTTTTCTCAATG
>CAZWGA010000048.1:0-44523 GCA_964633285.1 uncultured Solibacteraceae bacterium
CGCGCTGGTAGGCCGCTTCAGCTCAAGTTCATTTACTCAGTTCCGAAACGGCTGGCGGCAGGCCTGAAGCCGCGATCGCTTCGAGAAAAATCTTTTTGCCGGGCTTCAGGGATCCGACTTCATAGGAGAGAACGAGCCGGTCAAAGTGATCCACGATGCGATAGTTCGAGCGGATGAATTCAAAATGCGCTTCGTTCGTGTTGGAAACGAGAATCAGCGGATATTTTTGTTTCAGCGCAAGAATCAATTCTTCCGGGATGATCAGATCCGGCAAAAACACCGATGACCACGTTTGGCAAAACTGCCCAAGCGTCATTGTGAGATCCGCGGTATCGCAAAGGTATTGATGGAATGCGAGCGTGGAAATCTCGCCGCATTCGTACCTGCGGATCCAGCTTTCATCCCAGAGAACTTCTTCTAATTGTTGACGCGAAATGGAACAGGAAGAGTGCAGCGCCTGAACGCCGGTTTCAAAATTGAAGTCGATCAGGACTTTACCGAGATCGAACAGAAGAGCTTCAATCTTCACGCTTGAATCTTAACATTGAAAACTGAATACTGCGGGACATGGCACGAACACCCAATGAATACACCAGCAGGCGTGATCGGCGGCAGGCCGCACCGGAAACGACGTTCCGCGAGGCCGAATACATCGACCGCCTCTCGAAGAGCCGGACGCCGGTCGTCGTCAAGCTCATCGACGGCGAAGAAGTCCGGGGCTGGATCGAGTACTACGATAAGGAAATCATTCGAATCACACGCGACACCCAACCGAATCTTTTTATTTATAAAAGCCGCGTGAAGTATCTCTACGAAGATCCCGCAGCCAACAACAGATCGCGAGAAGCGCGCGCCTGATCATTATCGTTCCCGAATAGCAATTGGATCGTAGGGAAACGTGTGGTTCGACGCCTGAACCGCCGCTGCGTCGGAATGAACGTTGCCTGCGTCGAAGTCTGCGGTGGCCGCGCCCGGTACGCTCAGCAGCATTCCGTCATCGGCGCGCGTTCGCGCGATGAACAAGCCGCCGTGAACGGATCCCGGGATGGTCCGGTTCCAATGCACGGCTCCTTTTCCGATAACAAGGATCAATCCGTTCCAGGTGAAGCTGTCGGCAATATCGAGTTCTCCTCGAACAAGCAACAGTCCATATCCGGTTCCCGGCCCCAGTCTGACGTTGCCGTTAATGACGGCAACTCCGTAGTTCGAAGCGGCTCCATAGTTGCCGATGGGTTGCCCGGCCGGATCTGCGGGGGTGTAGATGTCGGCAGCATTGCGCGTAATGCTGCGAACGAAGCTCTCAAGGCCATGGACCGTCTTCATTCGGGGATCCATTTCCACTCCGGATGAAGCGGCATCGATGACCGTGACGGGATTCGGGAGGCCTGGGAAACCTCCTCGCCGAACGGTTGTCTCGATCGTTTTTCTCGTCGTTCCGATCTGGCCAACGCTCAGGAGCGTCAGAGTGTCGTTGCTGTCGAACGTGGAAGCGGGTCCGTCCTCATTGTCGTTGCGCAGCCACACATAGTAGCGGCCTGCAATGCGGCCGCCGCTGTCGATCAACGGCTGGCCGGCAGCGCGTAGCGCAGCGTCGGAAGGAATCAGCGGCTGATCGTCGCCCGCAAGCAATGCCGCAAGATCCGTTGAAGTGGAAAGCCGTCCGTCCGATCCTGCCGCCGAGGCGAGTAACTGCGCAGGCGACGCCGGGGTTGTGCGCAGTAGTTCACGCGCCTGATCGATGCCGGCTTCGGTGAGATAGAGATTCTGTGTTGCCGATTTGTAGTTGTCGCTGATCCATACGTCGATTATTGACGTGGCTAGAAGCGCACCGCCCAAAATGGTGAGGAATGAAAGCACCAGGAGTGCGAGGATCAAGGCGACGCCGCGATTCGATTTCATGGCGCCTCTCCTTACTTGTTGCAGAGACTATTTTCGGGACGCGTCCCGAACAATCGAAAACTTCCTGCTTGACGACCGAACATTTGTTCGGTATACACTCTCCTCCATGCTTACCGAGCGACAGCAATCCATTCTGGACTTCATTAATTCATACGTTGAAGAAAACGGATTTCCTCCTTCGGTTCGGGAGATCGGCGGACACTTCGGAATCTATCCCGCGACCGTTCAGGATCACATCTCAGCGCTGGAACGGAAAGGCTATCTGCAAAAGAAGCGCTTCCAATCGAGAACGCTCTCCGTTCCAGCGTCTTCGCGCCGCTCTGCGGAGAGGCCCGGTATTCCGATCGTCGGAAGAGTCGCTGCCGGTCTGCCTCTGCTGGCGCAGGAAAATGTCGAAGACATGATTCAGCTTCCAAAGGACTGGGCTCCTGCAGGCGCCTTCCTGCTGAAAGTTCAGGGCAACAGCATGGAGGGCGCCCATATTTTGGATGGCGATTACGTTCTCGTCCATCCGCGGGAGAACGCTGTGAATGGTGAAATTGTGGTTGCGCTGATCGGCGATGAAGCGACGGTTAAACGTTTCTATCGCTCTGAAACACGCGTGACCCTCAAAGCGGAAAACCCGAAATACAAACCTATTGAAATCGAGAGGAGCGAGGCGGCATCTTTCAAAATCGTTGGAAAGGTGATGGGTGTCCTTCGCGTCATGAAGAAATGATTGCAACTGCACCAGGCCAATTGAGTGTTTACATCAGTGATGATCCCATCGACGAAGTCACAATCGCCACGGTGAAGAATGCCGTGCCCGGCGCCATGATTTTTACCGACGTCCTGGAACCGCTCTACGCAACAAACATTCCCACGCGTGAAGCCTCGCAGGCGTTGGGCCGGATGAAGTCTGAACTGGAATCGCTGGTCGAGCAGGGCGCGCAGGTTATTGTGATCTGCCGGCGGCACAGCGAAGATCTGGGAACGCGGACTCATTTCATGGCATCGCTCTGCGCGTCTGCCGGCACGGTTCACTTCCTCAAAAGCACATAAACAGCGCCACCGCCGCCATCGCATCGGCGCGCGGAAGTGTAAGCGATGACATGACGGCTCATTCGCCGGGTGCAAAGCCATCGCTGAACGTTCTCTTTCAAAATCGGATGGTGTTTGTGCGAATGCTTGCCCCGTCCATGAATGACGCGAACGCAGGTCAGGCCGACACGCACGGACTCGAAGAGGAATTCTTCGAGAATGAATCGCGCTTCCTGGAGATTCAATCCATGAAGATCGATATGCGCCTGAACGGAGAAACGTCCCGATCTCAGGTCGTCCAGATACAGCCGCCCTTTGGGATGAACCGAACCTTCGATGTACTCGGCCGTCTGCTCGATTTCAACATCGCCGTCCCTCACAAACTGTTCGAGGGCGCGCAGCGCATCCTGCTCTTCGTCCTGAGGCTGAATTTCGACAGGAGGACGATTGTGAATTGGAACAGCGCTCCATCCGAGCGATTTCACATCTTTCATCGCAAGCTCGAACAATGCGTCGTCGGAGAGTCCCTTTGGAAAATGTTCCGCCGGAAACTCATGCCGCTTCTCTTCGACAGCCGTTCCCCCTTCCGAAGAAAGATGAATGCGTCCTTCCTTAACCCACTGCTCCAATATTGCGAATGGTTTATTCATGATGGTCCTGCCGGAACCGATTCGTGATTGGCATTCTCCGGTCTCTACCGAAAGCTCGCGGAGTGATCTTGACGCCGGGCGCGGCCTGCCGCCGCTTGTATTCGTTCGTATCCACCATATGAATAACGCGCCGGACCAGTTGTTCGTCGAAGCCCATTTCGACCATTTCTGAAAAGCTGCGATCTTCTTCGACGTACGCTTTCAAAACAGGATCGAGGACTTCGTATGCGGGCAGACTGTCGGTGTCGAGTTGATTCGGCCGCAACTCTGCGGAAGGCGGCTTCTCGATAATGACGCGCGGAATGCGATCCTGATTTGCAAGACGATTGCAATGTTCGGCAAGCCGGAACACCGTGGTCTTCATCACGTCTTTCAACAGGGCAAATCCTCCGGCCATGTCGCCGTAGAGCGTGCAATATCCCGTGCTGATTTCGCTTTTGTTTCCGGTGCTGAGCACAAGCCATCCGAATTTATTCGAGAGCGACATCAGATACGTTCCGCGAATTCTCGCCTGCAGGTTTTCTTCGGTCACATCCGGCTTTGCCCCTTTGAAACCCGCAGCCAGCGCGGATGTGAAGGCATGGAAAACATCGGTGATGGGAATCGACAGCATCTCGATTCCAAGATTCTTTCCAAGCTGCTGCGAATCTTCGACGCTTCCGCGGGAAGAGAATTCCGAAGGCATCAGCACGCCAACGACGTTCTCGCTACCGAGGGCATCCACGGCAACGCAGGCCGTGAGCGCGGAATCGATTCCTCCACTTAGGCCGAGCACGACTTTCTTGAAACCATTCTTGACGACGTAATCACGCGTACCGGCAACGAGCGCCTGATAGATCTCAGCTTCGTCGGAAAGCAGCTCCGCTTGCGCTCGCTCCGGAAGCACTTCGGGGCGCCGCGTGCGCGCCTCAAGCGGGAAGACGTCGTTTCCGAAGCCTCGCATGATGTCGGATACTGGAAATGCATTGGCTCTGGACTGCTGCCGGCGGCGTGGATCATGAAGACGTTGCCGGAAGACGGATCTCACATCAAGATCGACAACGATCAAATCCTCCTCGAACTGCTTGCCGCGGGCGATGAGTTCCCCATTTTCATCGAAGACAAGGCTGTCGCCATCGAATACAAGTTCATCCTGGCCGCCGACGAGATTGTTGTACGCGACGATCACGGTATTATCCGCGGCGCGCGTTGCGAGCATGCGCTCGCGCCACCGGCGCTTGCCTGCGTGGTAAGGCGAAGATGAAATATTAATGATGACTTCCGCGCCTCCGGAAAGAGCCTGCTCGAAAACGGGCCCATCCGGATACCAGATGTCTTCGCAGATGCTGACGCCGATCGTCGCATCGTTCATCTTTAAAACGGGACACCGTTGGCCCGGCTGAAAATACCGGAACTCGTCGAATACACCGTAGTTCGGGAGGTAAATCTTGTGATAGGTCGTAATCAGCTTTCCGTTTTGCGCGATCGCGGCCGCATTAAAGATGTCGTCCTGACGATCGGCGAAACCAATCACGGCAACAATGTCTCGCGTGCGGGCGACAATTTTTTCGAGTGCGGCAAGATTCTCATCAATGAACTGCGGCTTCAAAAAAAGATCTTCAGGCGGATAACCGGTGAGCGCCAGTTCGGGAAATGTGACAATGTCGGCCTCGGCTTCACGCGCACGATCCATCCACTCCAGAATTTTCTGTGAGTTACCTTCGACGTCACCGACGACAACATTTATTTGTGCCATCGCCAAACGCAATTGAGACGGGTGTTTCATGACAGTGGCGCGCTGAAAACTAATGCCAGGGCTATCGTAACAGAACCGTAAAGCTTCAAGCCACAAGCAGAGGCAGTTTGAAGGCCGTGGTCCGCGCAAACCCACGGCCCAAGCGGGTTTGCGCGCTATTTACAAAGCTGTAACGATTGTGTTCCAATGCCACACTTTCGCACGGAGGTAATCAATGCCCCGCCTCGCTCAAGACGTCATTGTGGTTTCGAAACCGGTCCGCACTTTTCCGAATGGCGATTACTTCTACATCGAATTGTCGCGAAGGCACAATCGATATGACTGTGTGTTGAAGATGTCAACGGACGCGAATCCCGCAAAATCCGTTGTCGTCGTCCGCGCGCAGGGTAAAACGATTCGCGAAGCGGAAGATGATTGCTATCACAAAGCCCTCGAACGTTGCCCCCGATTCCCGCAGCCGCCTTACTTGAAACGCGGGTCGAGATCCGCACGCGTGGTAGTGGAGTTCCTTGCAGGCTCTTTCAAGGAACCTGTTAAGCGCTGATTTACCCCATTTCTCCCGGCTTTCGAGAGCCGCACTCTGCGGCAAACCACTGCATCTTTGTCTTGAGCCGCTGAAACTCACTCCGGCAAGCGAATTGCAACTGCATCCATCAGAACGTTTCGAAAAATGTGCATTCAGAGAAGGGATAAACCATGGCTTTAAAGAAACTTCGCATGATTTGTGCTGGTGGCGACAAAACCCTTGCGGAATGGGACACCGAGACCGTCAGCGCGTGGCGCATCGCGGAGATTGAAAAAGAATTCAACGAGAAGGTGGCGCAGGGCTGGTTTGCCGCCGATATTTCCGAAAAACGTGACGTTCTCATTCGTGAATTCAACCCCGATGCCGAGATTCTACTGATCCCCAGAGTCCAGGGCGGCCGGTAAACACGTCCATTCCAAGAGATCCTTTTATGTCTACGCGCATTCAGGAAGATCTTCCGGCGCAGCAGTTCGATGTTCTCTCTCATCCAACTCAGGACGACTACGAACGCGCCAAGGACAAAGCCCGCCAGCTCCTGCGTTCGATTCTGCCCGAAAACGAATGGTCGGAACTTGAGAACAACGGCGCAATTCAACTCCAGGGGAAACGCGGTAAATACGTCATCTCGCCGTATTCGCAGACTGAAATCCGAGACTCATCCTCCGGCCGTTGCGTCGCCTACGCCTGCCTTCAGCTTTCGATCCCCGCTCCCACATACGACCGCATGGTTGCCGAGTATCTTCTGATCAGGAATGCAGAGGACATCTATTGGAAAACGGCAAACATTTTTTCCCGCAGCGGCAACGAATTCGGAATTGCAACCCTGTTTCTTATCGCGTTTGATATCGCGCTTTTCGTCAATTTGTTGCTGGAAGTCGTGACCGTTCACTAACCAGCTCACCAACCGCGTTTGTTAGTTCGATGACATCAGCGCCGAAGGAGCCGGCCAAAATACAAAACCGCCGGAAGAAAGTTCCTTTGGAACCGATCCTCCCGGCGGTTTGTGATCCACCACCCTACCTTCCACCGGCTTCTATTCTCTCTGCGGTGGTTTTGTAGGAATCCCTAAAAGAGAACACCTGCTTCAGTGCAAGCGTGTAGCCAAACAAACTTCGCAGTGCAGTCAACAGCTTGGAAAACCTCTTCTTCGAGTGAATTCCAAAATTCGTAAAAATGATTCCGAAAATAATGAAGACCCTGTACCGAAAAAGCAGTTGCTTCCGCGTCATTCCGGGGACCATACTAAACTTCTCTTGCCAGCGGAGCCGTCCGACTTCTGAATTTGTTTTTTGAGAAGGAGTGTGTTGCGATGACGCTCGCAAACAGAAATCCGAAACGTCTTGAAGGCGAAATCCAGAGCCGATGGGATCAACTATCGGCCGACGAGATCGCCGAAAGTGGCGCCGATCGCCTTAAACTGATCGAACTCCTTCAGGCTCGCTACGGTTACGCCGAACGTCGAGCGGAAAAGGAAGTCGATCTCTTCTTTGGGGAGTTTCAAAGCCGCCTTCGAATGGCAGCGTGAAATTCATCAAGCAGTAAGACCTGCGCATCAACAACTATGAAAATGGAATCTGCAAGCAGGGGTATAGCTCTGTCCGTATTCTTTTTCCTTTCGGGGTGCAGTTCGTCCCCTCAGGCGCAGTCGGGGCCGCCGGCCTTACCTCCGGTTCCGGTCAGCGTGGATCAGGCGGTTGAGGAATCGGTGCCGATACAGATCCGAACCGTCGGCACCATCGAATCTTCTTCGATCGTCGAAGTGAAAGCGCAGGTTCCCGGGCCCTTGTTGAATGTTCGATTCCGCGAGGGAGCCAACGTCAGAAAGGATGATGTTCTCTTCGAGATTGATCCGCGGCCGTTCCGTGAAGCGCTCCGGCAGGCCGAAGCGGCCGTCGCGAAGGATGAAGCCCAATTGCGGGTGAGCGAAGCCAATCTGAACCGCAGCCGCGCTCAATTAAAGAATGCGCAGGCCGAGGCGGCCCGGTTTCAGCAGTTGTCGAAAGAAGGCATCTCGACGCGGCAGCAGGAAGATCAGATTCGTACGGCGGCAGAAGTCGCCGAGCACTCCGTGCGCGCCGACGAGGCAGCAATTGAAAGCGCGCGCGCCACTCTCGAAAGCGATCGAGCAGCGGTCGAGCAGGCAAAATTGAATCTCACCTATTGCGAAATCCACGCCCCGATTTCAGGAAGGGTTGGAAATCTCCTGCTTCATCCCGGAAATCTTGTGAAAGCCAACGGAGACACCGCCCTCGTTGTCATCAATCAAATCGAGCCGATTTTCGTGATGTTCGGAATTCCTGAACGTTATCTCAATGAAGTGTCGCGGCAACACTCGCGGCGAAAACTCAGCGTTGAAGTATCGCCCGGCAAGGACAACACCGAATCGGCGCGCGGCACGCTCGCCGTCATCGACAACACTGTCGATGCCAACACGGGAACGATTCGCTTGAAAGGCGTCCTCGACAACAAAGACGCCAGATTCTGGCCGGGCCAGTTCGTGAACGTGGTTCTCACTCTCGACACTCAAAGGATGGTCGTCGTTCCGGCGGAAGCTGTGCAGGTGGGTCAGCAGGGTTCGTTCGTTTACGCGGTGAAGAACGATCAGAAAGTCGAACCGCGGCCCGTCGTGCCGGGACAGACGGTGGCCGGTAAAGTGATTATCGAAAAGGGTCTGACTGCGGGCGAGACTGTCGTGACGGACGGCCAGTCGCGATTATTTCCCGGCGCAACGATCGCTGCAGCCAATTCCGCTGATTCCAAAACGAAGTAGCCATGCATTTCTCCCGCATCTTCATTGAACGGCCGATCATGACGACTCTCGTGACGTTCGCCATCCTGCTGTTTGGAATCGTCGGATTCCGGGCGCTTCCGATTGCAGCCTTGCCGAGCGTGGACTATCCAACGATTCAGGTCACTGCCGCGCAGCCCGGAGCGAATCCCGAAACCATGGCGTCTTCAATCGCGACGCCGCTCGAACGCGAGTTCTCGACGATCTCCGGTGTTCGCTCGATCAGTTCTTCAAATACTCAGGGCGTTACGGCAATCACCATTCAGTTCGATCTCAATCGGAGTATCGACGCTGCCGCGCAGGATGTTCAGGCCGCGATCGCTCAGGCCATCCTTCCGCCCATGCCACGGCCACCTTCGTACGCGAAGCAGAATCCATCCGAGCAGCCGATTCTGTTTCTTTCGCTGAACTCGAGTACGTTGCCGCTCTACAAAGTGAACGAGTACGCCGAGACGATGCTCGCACAGCGAATTTCTTCGGTGAGCGGCGTTTCACGCGTGCAGATTTACGGCGCCCAGAAGTACGCGGTCCGCGTGCAGGTCGATCCCGACCGGCTCGCCGCGCATCAGGTGGGAATCGACGAAGTGCAGAGTGCGGTGCAGCAGAGCAACGTCAACCTTCCCACAGGCAGACTGCGCGGACCCCGGCAATCCTTCACAGTGCAGTCCAGCGGCCAGTTGATGGAGGCCGCGGCTTACCGGCCGCTTATCGTGGAATGGCGGAACGGCGTCCCGCTGCGGCTCGAGGAACTCGCGAATATCATCGACAGCGTCGAAGATAACAAAACCGTTGCGTGGAACAATGGAACCCGCGGCATGTTTCTCGCGGTCTCGCGCCAGCCGGGAACCAATACGGTCCAAATCGTCGATAACATCAACAAGCTTCTGCCCGAACTTCGTACATCGCTTCCACCCTCGGTTGAACTGCTTGTGCTCTATGATGCGTCCTATTCGGTTCGCAACTCGATCCGCGATGTCGAGTTCACGCTCATGCTCACGATCGTTCTGGTCGTGATGGTGATTTTCCTTTTTCTCAGAAACCTGTCTTCCACTTTGATCCCGGGTTCCGCTGTGGTCCTATCGATCGTCGGCACCTTCGCGGCAATGTATCTGCTCGGCTACAGCCTGAACACTCTTTCGCTGATGGCGCTTACATTGTGCGTGGGATTTGTCGTGGACGACGCGATTGTCATGCTCGAGAACATTGTCCGTTACATGGAAATGGGCAAGGGCCGTTATGAAGCCGCAATGCTGGCCTCGAAGGAAATCGGTTTCACGATCGTGTCGATGACCATTTCTCTCGTCGCGGTTTTCATACCTGTTCTGTTCCTGGGCGGAATGGTCGGACGGCTCCTGCACGAATTCTCCGTAACGATCATCGTTGCGATTCTGATCTCCGGATTTGTTTCGCTGACATTCACACCGATGCTCGGCAGCCGTTATCTGCCGCCGCACAACAGAAAACACGGATTGGTCTATCGCGGTCTCGAACGATCTTTTGAAGGGATCGCGCGGGGTTACGACCGCACACTGCGCTTCGTTCTCCGTCACAGATTCGCAACGCTGATCGTCGCACTGGCAACGCTTGGCGGGACGGCCTATCTCTTCATGACCATGCCTACAGGTTTCATTCCCAGCCAGGACAGCGGATACATCTTCGGCGTGGCGATGGCGGGCCAGGACATCTCCTACGAATCGATGGCGCAACGCATCAAAGCTGTTGCCGCGGTCATGCAGGTCGATCCGAACGTCGAAGGAGCGGTTTCGTTCTCGCAGGAAAGCAACGTCGGCTACGTTTTCTCGATGATGAAGCCGCGGGACCAGAGGAAGCTTTCAATCGATCAGACCATCGACCAACTGCGGCCGAAGATCGGCCAGGTTCCCGGCATCATGACGTTTCTGCAGAATCCGCCGCCGATCACGATCAACGGACAATTTGCGACCAGCATTTTCCAGATGACGGTGCAGAGCGTGAATCTCAAAGAGATTTATGAATGGACTCCGAAACTGACGGACAAAATCCGCACTCTGCCCGGATTCGTCGATGTGAACAGCGACCTGCTCATCGCCAGCCCGCAGGTTCGTGTCGATATCGATCGCGATCGCGCGCTCTCGCTCGGCGTCACACCTGAACAGATCCAAAACGCGCTTTACAGTTCCTATGGCGACCGGCAGGTATCGAACATTTACGCTCCCGCAAATCAATATGCAGTGATTCTCGAAGTCGAGCCGGAGTTTCAGCGCAATCCCGACGCGCTTCAAAAGCTGTACGTGCGCTCAATCAAAGGGCAGTTGATTCCGCTCGACGAAGTCGCAAGCGTCACGAGAACGGTAGGCCCGCTCAGCGTGAATCATTTCGGGCAGATTCCGGCTTCGACCGTTTCATTCAATCTCAAGCCCGGCTTCTCTCTGGGCGATGCGGCGGCGCGGGTTCAGGAAGCGCTTCGCGAACTGCGCATCCCCGCCAGCCTGACGGTGAATTTTCAGGGGACCGTTAAAGAATTCCAGGAATCGTTTCAGGGTTTGACGATTCTTCTCGTTGTCGCCATTCTTGTGATCTATATCGTTCTCGGAATTCTGTACGAGAGCTTTATTCATCCGATCACGATTCTTTCGGGTCTTCCATCCGCCGTTTTCGGAGCACTGCTCACGCTGGTTCTCTTCCACAAGGAACTCGATCTCTACGCGTTCGTGGGATTGATCATGCTCTTCGGAGTTGTAAAGAAAAACGCCATCATGATGATCGACTTCGCCATCGAAGCGCAGCGCGTCGAAAAGAAAAGCCCTGCGGAAGCCATTTATCAGGGATGCGTGCTTCGTTTCCGTCCGATCATGATGACCACAATGGCCGCGCTCCTCGGAACTCTTCCTGTTGCGATTGGATATGGTGAAGGCGGCGATGCGCGCCAACCGCTCGGCCTCGCGGTTGTAGGCGGTTTACTCGTATCGCAATTCCTGACGCTGTACATCACACCGGTGATCTATCTCTACCTCGAGCAACTGCAGCTCTGGCTGCGCTCAACCCGATCGGCGAATACTCACGCGGTCACTGCAGCCGATCAGTGTTGATGGCCTGCATGTGGATCGGCTGCCGCCGCCGGCGGCGGACCGGTCCGGGTGTAGGGATGATCCAGCGCCATTCGGAAACCGATCGTTGGATGAAAGTAGTCGGGCTGGCCTGACGTCCGGAACGCACATTCGAGTCCGACTGGAGGCAGGGCCCAGGCGTTGCCGCGAATGGCATGCTGGCCGAAGACGGGATCTTCAGGTTTGGCATTCGGATCGTAGAGCGACGCCGTCCATTCGGCGACGCCGCCACCGAGATTGTGAATGCCCCACGGGGACTCATCTTTGTAGTCTTCCCATTTCCAGCTCATCTTGCTTCCCATGTCGCCGTAACCCTGCGTGACCACCGCGAGACCCTGGCCGGGAGTCTCGCCCCAACTGTATTTGCGGCCGTCGGCGCCGCGGCATGCGCCTTCCCATTCCCAGTCTTTGGGCAAACGGAAAGGCAGTCCTTCTTCTTTTCCCCGCCAATCGACGTAAGCCTGAGCATCGTTGAACGACACCCCGCGCACCGGCGATTTCGCGAACGCTTCAGGATCGCTTTTGTCGAAAGGCTGCAAATGGCCGTCCGTATCGAGCGTCGCGAGGTTCTTGCCGAAATCTTTCGGAAGACGCTGACGGGCTTCCGCGGCTTTGCCGTTCTTCACCAAAGACTGCAGGAACGCGCCATATTCGCCCATCGAAATTTCATCGTGATAAATCCACGCAGGTTCAATCTTCGTGGTGTGAGGAGCAGGCGCCCCCGCTGTCTCGCCGCCAACAGTGACTTCTCCTCCGGCCATGTAAAAGAAGCCCGGAGGATTGTCTTCTGCCTTCGGCAGCAGATAGTCCTGCTTCACTTTCGCGAGACGATCCATGCGCAGCGAAATTCGAACATCGATCCTTCCCGGTGCGCGGACGAGCATCATGTAATTCCCCGGCGCCAATTCCGGAATGTTCACCTTGCCGTTCGAACCGGCTTTGCTTGCGGGCGTTGGTTCGAGATTAAAAATCGAATGGCGATCGACGGGAAGCGGTTTGCCTGCTGCGATGCGCGAGCGTTCCTGCTCGAGGAAGGCTTCATCCGGACGGCGTTGTTGGACATCGTACGGGACCGGAATGAGACGAGTGGGCAACGGTCCATCCTTTCCGGTGACGTTGAGAGTTTCGAAGCTGAACAAAAATGCTTCGGCATCGGGCGCATCAAACGACGCGGCAAGCGATCCAAACCCATTCAGCTCCGCGGCAAATTTCGCCGGATCGGGAGCGATGTTTTCAACTTCCCGCCGCGTCACCTTCTCCAGTTCGGTGTTCTGCTCGTAGACCGCAAGCCGCCACAAATCCATGTTGGCTTCCGCCAGCAACAGGCGGACCTCGCTGTTGCCGGGTTCCAGATCCAGCGCTTTGCGCAACGGATCCATTGCCTGCTGGATGCCGCCGCGAAAGACCGCGGCCTGCTGCGTCCACATGGAACGCTGCATCTGCCCGGAGTATGGCATTGCGGCGTTCACTTGAATCTTTGGAGCCTTGTAATGAAAATCAGTCTGCGCAGCCGTCAGCCGGTTCCGGCCTTGCGCGATTAGTTGATGCATGCGGTATTCGTGCAGGCCATACCAACCCGCAAACATGAGAAGCAGAACTGCCGCTGCGCTCAACGTACCCGATTGCACCTGCCTGCGGTTTCGCCTGATCCATTTTCCGAGCTGCTGGATGCGCGTGTCGGGCGCAGCCGTAACCGGACGATTTTCCAGATACGCCTGCAGATCGTCGCGCAATGCTTCCGCGCTTGAATAACGATCTTCCGGCTTGCGGGCCATTGCGCGCTCGCAGATTCCCGCAAGCTCTCGCGGAATCGGCGCGAATCCGAACGCCGGCTTCTGTTTCCTGATGGAAGGCGGAGGCCCGGCGACTACTTGCTTAACGAGTTCGAGTGCACCCGCGCCTCTGTACGGCGGAACGCCGGTGAGAATCTCATAAAGAATTGCGCCGAGAGCATAGATGTCGGTGCGTGCGTCAAGCTCACTGATTTTGCCCGCTGCCTGTTCCGGCGACATGTAGGCCGGCGTGCCGGCCACCGAACCTTCCATCGTGGCCTGAGACATGTCATCGGCGCGGCTCGTCGAGACGCGCGCCGTCTTTCCTGCGTCTGCCTGCCTGTCTGGCCCCCCGAGCACTTTGGCAAGCCCCCAATCCATGACCAGCACTTCGCCGAACTTCCCAAGCATCACGTTGTCGGGTTTGAGATCACGGTGAATGATCCCTTTGGAATGCGCGAATGCCACCGCCTGACAGATCGATATCAGTATCTCGACCATACGCAGCGGCGAGTACACATCGCGATACGGCATGGAACGGTCTTCGATGACGGCGCCTTCGGTCCTGCCGCGAATGACCTGCTTGAGCGAATGCCCCTGGACATACTTGAGCGTGAAATAAATTCGGCCTTCACCATCAACGCCGAGGTCGTGAACCGGCACGATGTTCGGATGCTCGAGCTGTCCCGTTGCCTGAGCTTCTTCCACAAAACGAATCAAGGCATTTTGTGTTTGAGCGGCGGAGCCGCGAAGCGCATCCGGAAGCAGCATCTTCATCGCCACTTCGCGCATGAGATCGCGGTCCATCACTTTCAGAACCTGGCCCACGCCCCCTTCACCGAGTTGACCGACGACCTCGTACTTGTCCTTGAGCAGACCTGGACCCGCGTGAACGCCCGGCTGCCCCGTCTGGAGCATATCGACGATGGAGCGGCGATCTGAACCGATGGTGGGTGAAATAAGAGTCGGCGGCTCCGATCCCATCGCCTGAGACGATACGACCATGGTCTTCGCCGGATCTTCGGCCGAGAGCTTCAGCGTCTTGTCCGCTGTGGGAGTCTCCACTTGGGTCGCCTGCACCGTCGACACAACAGTTCGTGCCGGGATCGTTTCTCGAACGAGCTTCGTTCCGTCATCGGGACACTGGTAGTCCACATCGAGGCCTTCGTCTGCCGAAAATTTTCTGGCACATTTGGAACACACAAGAAAGTAGGATGGACCCGCAGAACTCATCGGTACTCCTTATTTATTAGCGTCGGGCCCACCGTCCAGTTCAGTTAGGTACACCGCTTCGCGGGCCTCATTACTGCTGGCCGGTCCCCCCACGCCAGGGGAGATGGATTTCATACCATCTCCTTTTGAGGTTGGATCGCCGGGCAATATACCAATTTGAGGTGACTATGAAAACCATCATCCGAATCGCGGCGGTTGCCGTTGCGGGATATCTGGCAGCAGCGCCGCCCGCACAACAAAATGATACGTCTCCACGAAATGACCTGCCGCAGCCCTATCGAACCACGCGCGACTGGGGCGAACTGCCGGCCGGCGTGAAGTGGGCCGCCGTCACCGCGGTCGAGGCTGCGCCGGACGGAAGCATCTACGTCGTTCACCGCTGTTTCGAAAACTCATGCTCGGGCCGTTCCGAAGCGCCCATCCTGAAATACAACGCAGAGGGCAAACTCCTGAAGAGCTGGGGCCAGGGGATGTTTGTTTTTCCCCACGGCGCTACTGTGGATCGCGACGGCAGCCTCTGGGTCACGGACGCGCGCGGTGAAAATGGAAAAGGACATCAGGTTTTCAAGTTCAGTCCCGACGGCAAAGTGCTTATGACTCTGGGCAAGGCCGGCGTATCCGGTTCCGGGCCCGATCTGTTCGATCAACCAACCGACGTTGTGATCGCGCCCAACGGCGACATCTTCGTCACCGACAGTCATCGCAACGGCAAAAACAATCGCGTTGTTAAATTCGACCGGAACGGGAAATTCATCAAGGAATGGGGCAGGAAGGGTTCAGGTCCCGGAGAGATCAGCGAACCTCACACGATCGCCATGGACTCGCAGGGACGTCTGTTTGTTGGAGACCGCGAGAATAATCGCATTCAGATTTTCGATCAGGATGGAAAACTTCTCGGTCAGTGGCATCAGTTCGGCCGGCCCAGCGGCATCTACATTACGAAAGACGACACCATCTATGTGACCGATTCTGAATCAGGACCCGACACCGGCGCGCACGAACGGATGGGAATCAAGAAAGGCATTCGCATCGGCAGCGCGAAAGACGGCCGCGTCACGGCTTTCATCGAAGATTCCGAATCAACTGCGGCGGATCATTCCGGCGCCGAAGGTGTCGGAGTGGATGCCAGGGGAAACGTGTACGGCGCCGTCGTCCGGAGACAGATGCTCGAACGCCACGTGAAAAAATAGGATCATGCCGGGTCGAGAGTGTTATCACTGCCACGAGTGGGTTGAAGAGAATCAGGAGCACGATTGCTCGACGACGACCGAACAGGCGTTAACCGCGGATTTGACGGAAGACCTCATGGACGCATGGGAGCGGTTGCGCGAAACCGCAACGGAATTCGGCCAACAACGCATCTACGCTTCGCACCATTCGATCATGTTCTCGCGCAAGGCGTGCTACTTCTTTGTCCGCCCCAAAAAGAAGGTACTGGAAATCTGCATTTTCCTCGGTCGAACCATCAGGAATCCTCTTGTGCGCAAAACAGTCAAGGCATCCAAAGTCAAAGTGGCACACCTGGTTCACATCACTCACCGCGATCAAGTTGAAGCGCCGCTCACCGATTGGCTGAAGGAAGCCTTCGACCGTTCGGAACAGCTAGGTTCCGCTAAGAAGAAATCAAAACGATAAACTCGAAACCCTGAACCCCATTCAATCGAAAAGTGTCCGCTAACGAGGATAGGCGCTCTTGTATGACAGCATAATATACGATATCTTTTCGTCATATATGGACAAACGGACCATCAGCTTCAGAATCGATTCCGATAAGATCAGTTCTCTCGATGCTCTCGCTGCCGCCAGAGCGCGCGACCGCACCTACCTGCTGAACGAGGCCGTCACGGCATACCTCGAAGCGCAACAGTGGCACATCGAACAAATCGAGGCCGGGATCCGTCAAGCCGATGCCGGCAAATTGATCGATCACGAGCGCGTACGGAAGATGTTCGGAAAACGACGCCACAAGTGAAACTTCGCTGGACACCGTTGGCCGCGAGTCATCTGGAATCAGCCTATCAATATCTCTCGGAGGACAATCGCGAAGCCGCGGACAAGATCGTTGAACGAATCCTTTCATGTGTCGAAGGGCTGAAGAGACATCCGGAAATGGGAAGGAAGGGGCGGGTGCCGGAAACTCACGAACTTGTCATTACTGGAAGTCCATTTATTGTGGCTTATCGGCTGCGCAAAGAATCCATCGAAATACTAGCCGTCCTTCACGGCGCCCGGAAGTGGCCGGATCAATTTTGATTAGCGGCCATCGAGCTGCATTTCAAAAGACCTTTCGAAACGTCAGATTGATTCGAACGCCGCCTGTCAGCGGATGCAGTCCGTCCTTGAGGGGCGAGACGCCGTGATAGACGAAGCGCGCCGGACCGCCCCAGACTGCGACGTCGCCATGTTCAAGACGCAGGCGCCGTACGGAATCCGCACGGCGCTTGCCGCCCCACAGGAAAACGGCAGGCAGTCCCAGCGAAACGGAAACGATCGGAGACCAGGTATCTTTTTCGTCGCGATCCTGATGCAAGCTGAGTTTCGATCCGGCGGCATATCGATTGATCAGGCACGCGTCCGGATCGTAGTTCGCGAACCCGGCCTCAGCAGCCGCACGTGCCGCAACGTCGAGGAAGGCGGCGGGCATTGGAGGCCACGCAACTCCTGATTGGGGATCAATGCGGTCGTAACGATAGCCGGTTCGAGCCGACAACCATCCGACGCGCCCGCAGTTCGTCATGGCGACAGACATGGAGTAACCGCCCGGCGTGACGAGATGCCGGAACGCCGCTTCTCTTTCGATCCGCGCGACTTCTTCCAGCAGCAAAGGCGCCTCTTCCACGACGAAGCCACGCAACAACACGGCGCCTTCCTGCAGGTCCTCGCGCTCCTGCTGCCCCGGACTGGTGTTGAAGAGGTCCCTCATATCGGTGGTTCGGGTCCCGAACCAAAAGTTCACAAAAGCCTGAAACCAAATTCAGTTAAACGGTGTCTATGTATACTCTATTCGTCTAAGTTCCGGCATCAAACGGGAGGAAGGTTTTGCGGCAACTGTCTCTCCTTTTGGCGTTGCTTCTTTTTTCAGCATGCGGGCGCACGAGTACGGCGACAGAAGTTCCAGCATCCACAGTTCCCGCAGAAAACTCCCGAACGCAGCGTGAACTCCGGCTTACGGGAATCGTCGAAGCGATCCACAGCTCGAAAGTCATGGTTCCGCAGATCGTCGGACAGAACGGCCGGCTCACTCTGACGCGACTCATTCAAAATGGATCGCAGGTCAAAGAGGGCGATATGATCGCCGAGTTTGATCCCACACAACAACTCGACGCGGCATTTACGGCGCGCGCAAAGTTCGAGGATCTGGGCCATCAAGTCGATCAGAAGATATCGCAAAATCGGGCGGACTCGGAAAAACGCCGCGGCGATCTCACGCAGGCTGAGGCGGATTTTCGAAAGGCCCAACTGGAAGTTGAAAAAGCGCCGATCCTGGGTGAAATCGATCGCCAGAAGAATGACGTCAAAGCGGAGGCGGCGCGCCAGCATGTGGAGAGCCTCAAGAAATCGAATGCCCTTCATGATCAATCCGACGCCGCCGCTCTGCGGATACTGGAACTTCAGCGCGATCGGCAGAGAGTGGCGCTCGAACGAGCTCAAATCAACATGAGCCGGCTGCAAATTCACGCGCCCCTGGCAGGCATGGTCGCTCTTCAGAATGTTTACCGGGGCAATAGTCAGGGCCATGCACAGGAAGGCGATCAGTTATGGAATGGCCAGGCCCTCGTGAATATTTTCGATCCGAAAGAAATGCAGGTGCGTTGTCTTGTCGGAGAGCCTGACGGCGCCGCGCTTGCATCCGGCGCTCACGTGAAAGTGTATTTCGATGCGTACCCGGATCTATCGCTTCCGGGCCACTTCGAGTTCGCCAGTCCGATGGCTGCTTCCGCCCTGGGCAGTCCCATCAAGACATTTACAGCAGTTTTCAAACTGGACAAGACAGACCCGCGCCTGATGCCCGACCTCTCGGCGGCTATCGTCATTGAGCGCCCTGCGGGAGGCGGCGGTAAATGATTGCTTTCGGCCGATGGGCGCGCCTTGCGTTCACGTTCATCGTCGTTGCTGCGATTGTGGGCGGCGCGTGGGCTGCTGCAAATCGATTCAGGCAATCCCAGACGGCCGGTGACTTGCCCGTGGCGACCGCGCGTAAAGGTGAATTCGTTGCAATCATTCGATGCCGCGGCGATATCAAGGCCGGACGTTCGGTTCCTATCTATGCGCCGATCGTGCCCAACCTCACGATTGCATGGATGGCTCCCGCAGGCGAGGAAGTGAAGGAAGGCAGTCCGATCATTCGCTTCGATTCGAGCAGCGCGCAGCAGCAACTCATCCAGAAGGAAGCCGCCCTCAAACAGGCCCAGGCCACACTCGATCAGGCCATTGGCCAATCGCAGCTCACCTCCGAACACGATAAAAGCGATCTGATGGACGCAAAATACACCGTCGAAAAAGCTCGCCTGCAGACGCTCGGCAATGAATTCGTCGGACGCATTCAGGCGGAACAGTCGAAGGTCGATCTCTCCGTCGCCGAACAGAAATTGCGTGTTCAGGAAGCCAACATCGCGCTGCATGCAGCTTCCGACAAATCCAGAGTTGCTTCGCTTACACGGCAGCGCGATCAGGCGCAGGCGGATGTCGACCTCACGAAGTCGCGCATCGGGCAAATGGAAATCAAAGCGCCCCTCACGGGTTTCGTCGTGTTCGTGTCGAACTACAATCAGGGGCCGGTGAATGCCAAGCCATTCAAGGTGGGCGACAACGTTTTCTCGGGAATGAATCTCGCCGAGATGCCCGACATGACATCGCTTGTGATGGATGCCAAGGCCGAAGAGATCGACCGCGGCAGAATCGCCGCCGGAAACGATGCGCGCGTTCACATCGATGCCCTGCCGGAACTTTCAATCGAAGCGAAGATCACCACAATCTCGCCGCTTGCCGAACTTGGAACGGAGTGGCCGCCGACGCGAAGCTTCCGCGCCTATGCAGCCCTTCAACACCCGGACGAACGGCTTCGTCCTGGTATGAACGGGGGAATGGATATCATCATCAATCGCATTCCCGACGCGATCAGCATTCCCGCCAAGGCCGTCTTCACTCGCGCGGGCAAACCGATCGTCTATCTGGCAAAAGACGGCCGGTATACCGCGGCCGACATTCAACTGCTTGCTCGCAATCCGGATGAAGTCGCGGTTTCCGGAATCTCCGCCGGAACGCTCGTTGCGCTTGCCGATCCGGAAAAGAAAGAGAAGAAGCCGCAGTGAAATTCAAGGCGCGCGTCTACATTCTGCTCGTCACGCTTCCGATACTCGCTGCGCTGGTGTGGGGCGGAATACACATCGTTCAACTCATCGCGCGCGACAAGCCGGTCCAAATTCCGACAACACACGTCAAGAAGGGCCGTGTGACGATTACGGTGGCGGCCCGCGGCGAACTTCAGGGCGGCAACTCGGAAGTCCTGACGGCGCCCATGTCGGGCGGCGGCGACATGGCCATCACCTTTCTTCGAGAGCCCGGCGAACCAGTCCACAAGGACGACGTCATTGCGCAGTTCGATACAACCCAACAGGACTTCAATCTTCGTGAAGCCGAAGCCGACCTCGCCGAAGCGGAGCAACAAGTGAAAAAGGCCGAGGCGGATGCCGAATCATCGCTTGAAGAAGCGCGATATCAGGTATTGGCGACAACATCCGAGGCAAAACAAGCGGAGCTTGAAACCCACAAGAACTCGGTTCTGTCCGGAGTTATCGGTCAGCAGAACAACGTCGGTCTCCAGGCAGCACAGAATCGCCAACAGCAGGCGGCGCACGATTTCGAAAACAAGAAAGCGACAGCCACGGCCGGCATCGCGATTCAAAAAGCGGCAGTCGAGCGGGCAAAAGTGACGGCGGAAAATGCGCGGCGCACGATCGACAGCATGGTCTTGAAAGCGAAAACCGGCGGGTACGTCAACGTGCAGACGAACAGCAATCAAAACATGCTCTATTACGGCCAGCAACTGCCGCAGTTTCAGATCGGCGATACTGCGCGAGCCGGCCAGGCCGTAGCGCAGATACCCGACATGAGCAATTGGGAAGTGAACGCCAGAATTCCCGAAGCGGATCGAGGCCACCTGGCGCCCGGCCTGAAAGTTTCCATACGCGCCGCGGCAATTCCGGGCCGCGAATTCAAAGGTCACATCAAGAGCGTCGGCGCGAGTACCGGATCCGCATGGGAACGCACTTTCGAGTGCCGCATCGCGCTGGATGACATGACTCCTGAGCTCCGGCCGGGCATGACATCGAATATTTTGATCACGGTCGAGTCTCTTGATGACGTCCTGTGGGTCCCGTCGCAGGCGCTCTATGAGATCGATGGCCGGTCCTTTGTTTATGCCAGAACCGCGCAGGGCTTCAGCCCACACGACGTCCGGCTTGTCCGCCGCAGCGAGAGCCAAGCCGTTATTACGGGAATCAGCGAAGGCGAGATCGTTGCCCTGTCGAATCCCGATCAGCAGAGCAGGTCCGGCAATTCAGCACAACCCGCCGGAGTTATGAAGGCGTTGCAGAAGTGATCGTTCTATCCGACCTCGGCCAGGCATTCGGAAATCTCCGCGCCCAGAAAACGCGAACACTGTTGACGGCGCTCGGCATTGTGTTTGGCGTTGGATCGGTGATCGGCATGATGTCGATCGGCGCAGGAGCGCGCGAAGAATCACTGCGATTCATTGAACAGCTTGGCGTCCGGAACATTCTCGTGGATTCCCGGACAGCCATGAGCCAGGAAGAATATCAGCAGCGTCGGCGCTCATCTCCCGGATTGACGGAACGAGATGTCCGGATTCTGCAGTCCAATATCGAAACGATCGAAACGCTCTCGGCGCGGCGAACGCTTCACCCGAATTCGGTTCTTCCGAAACCCGCTCACGACATGCCCGAACTGTTCGGCGTTCAACCATCGTATGCGGTCATTCACAGCCTCCAGTTCACGGAGGGCCGGTTCTTCGATGACAACGACGATGACACAAGCGCGCTTGTCTGCGTGCTCGGAGAATCCGCAAAGGTCAACCTGCTGGGCTACGATCCCGCCATCGGAAAGTTCGTCAAAGTCAACGATACGTGGTTGCAGGTCGTCGGCGTGCTTCGAGAACAACTCATGGCCGGGTCGCAGAACAGCGGTGGAACGATGCAGGACGTGAACAACATTATTTACATACCGCTGAACTCGTTTCAGTACCGATTCTGGGATCGCAGCGGAAGCTTTCGCGATGATCTCGACGGAGTTGAGTTACGCCTGAAACCCGCGGCCGACAGTATCGAAGTGGCCAGGATCGTGACGGCAGTGCTGAATTCCACGCATCACGAGACACAGGATTTCACCGTAACGATTCCGGCTGCTCTGCTGGCGCAGCAACAACGCACCCAGCAGATCTTTACTTACGTGATGGTCGCCATTGCCGCGATTTCGCTTCTGGTCGGAGGAATCGGGATCATGAATATTGTCCTCGCGACCGTGCTCGAGCGCACACGCGAGATCGGAATACGCCGCTCCGTCGGCGCGCGCCGATTCGACATCATGCGGCAGTTCCTTACAGAGTCCGTGCTGATCTCCGTCGGCGGCGGCGTCCTCGGAGTCGCCTTCGGATTCTTCCTGGCCTGGCTGATCGCCCGCACAGCCGACTGGAAGACGATTGTGACCACGCTCTCGGTGATGGTGGCCTTTGGTGTCTCAGTCGCTGTCGGCGTTTTGTTCGGCGCTTATCCCGCCTTAAAAGCTTCCCGCATCAACCCGATTGATGCGCTCCGGTACGAATAAATTCATTTCTTTGGAGGCGGATTGCTTTCAGATGGAGTGCCGGGGAAAAGATTGTCGAAGTTGATTTCGGGTTCCGGGCCGACGGTCGCTCGCGTTGTTGTGAAGCCGATCCAGCGGCCCAGAAAAATGACGGTAATCCAAATGGCAAGCGACAGTACCGCGACGGCCTTGCCCGTCAGGGGCGCTGAAGGATCCCTGTCCCAGCGGTGAATCGTCCGGCCGGCTGTCAGTTCAAAAAAAAGCATATTGATGCCTGCAAGCGCGAGCATCACCATCTTCGTCCTGAAAAAGAAATTGTGATAGTAGACGCCGGCATTCGTGATGAACATCAGCGAACCGGTCACCGCCGTTATGGCGAAAGCCCCCCACGTCCATTTCAGAATATCGGATGACATTCGCCGGAACGACCGGCGAGTCGACGCGAGTCCGAGCAAGCGCAGATCAATGACGGCAATAGTGCCGAAGACCAGCGCCAGGCCGAAGACGTGAGTGGATTCGAGCAGAGGAAACAAATAAAGAGAATTGCGAATCCCTGCAGCTATACCTGAGGATTCGAGTGAAGAAAGAAACGACGCGATATTCATGGGCTCGTTCCCGCTTCAGGCTTTCTTTGCCGGAGACCACGATCCCCAGACATGATCGTAGGCGATGAGACGGCCCAGAATGATGACGGCAACCCAGATCAGGAATGTCGCCACCGCAAGAAATTTGATCGACGGCCGAACGAAAGTGGCTTCTTCGTTTTTTCGAAGCGCGATCTGGAACATGGCCGCAACAAGAGTTCCGACAGCGACCAGGAACATCTTCAACCAGAATGAAACCGTCACGAGTTCACGCACGGGCTCGCCGATCACCATCAGGAGGCCCGTCGCGAGAAGCCCAAACAAGGCCCCGGTCAGCCAGGGCCCAAAACGGCTGGTTGTTTCCCGCAGCGTTTGGTCCATCCCGGCCCAGCCCAGGATTCGAAGATCGACCATGAATACGGACCCGAGCACAATTCCGATTCCGACGATGTGAATGGATTGAATCGTCGGGATCGCCCAACTGTTATGGTTTTGAATGAGGACGCTCAAATACGTTTGAGACAACCACTCGGCAAACTGATTCATGCGGCTTAGAACGCCGTGCCGCCGAGAAGCGTGCTGCCGGGCACAGAATCACAGTGCTTGCCGACGGCAGGCGGTTTCGGCTTTCCTGTTGTCTCATCAGTGGGACACTTCGCAATAGCGCCGATGCGGGAACCATAGTTGCTGCCATCACGCAGGGGATTCAGTTTGACGCTGAACACGGTTCCGGCTCCGAAGCTCGCTGCCGTAATTCCCTGCTGCGCAACGGCGGCGGCGCCGGCCATCTCGACGCCCCAACTGACGTACTTGCCTTCGGCGTCCTTGATCAGCTTGCCATCCGGTCCAACTGCATAGAAGTGCAATTCGGCGTGGTTTGCCTGTGCGACAAAACGCGTGGCGACTCCTGTCAACGTTATGGTTTTGGTCTGATCGTACATGGCAAATGAGTGATGCGATAAGACCGGCAGGACGAAGGCGGTCAAACACGCGGCCGCAAGGAATCCCGCCACAGTCCAATGTTTTGTTGATGGCTTCATTCTGTTCTCCTTCAAATCTTATTTAAAAATGTCGAGTATGCCCGCCGGAATCAGATCTTCTTCGGGCTTTTCCCAGCCTTTTTCAAAATATTTTTCCCAGTTCTGCGCCCACGGCCGCCCATAGTAATCGATGTAGCGATCGCTGGCAGCAGTGAGTTGACTAGGTCTGCCGTCAACGTTTCGCAGATTGCTCAGGCACTCGATGTATGTATACCGGCGGGCGGCATTATCCAGGCCTGCCACTCGATTGAAGCGCATTGTTGTGTGCAGGGGCTGAACGAAAGCATCGGGATCGTAAAAAATCGCTTCGTGCGCCAGCCCTGCAAAAGCGCCGTTCTCGATGATCGGCGCATAGGTCTCGATTGTTTCGATCTTGTCGCTGAATTCGTTCATCGAGTGAGAGAGCGTCCAGCCTTGAACGTGAGCGGTCCACGTGACGAGGGTCGTCCCATCCCAGAATCCGACTGTTTCTCCATACCACTGCGGCACGTTCTGCACGTGCTGCTTTCCGATCAGGACCTGTCGCAGAAAGTTCGCTGCGATACCGGAGAGAAATTGAATCTGGTACGGATTCATAGTGAGCTGGAAGTTTCCGCCTTGCGAGGCCTGCGCCCACCACCGCATGAATCCTTCCGGATAACAGAATGACGCTTCCCATTGCGGCGCGTTGTCCACGCCTTCGTGGTAGTTCATCTGGACCATGCGCTTTTGATATTCCGGAGTGAGCAGCGAAAGGATCGTCGGAACCTGATTGACCGTCCCCCAGATCCACTGCGAATTCGAGTACGAATTATCCCGGGAGTACCAGCCGTCCCAGTCCGGAATAGTAGCCTTGGTATAAACCGTCGGGCCGCCCCGGGTTTTGGCCTGCGCCAGTAGAGCTTCGTAGTGTTCCTTCGCCGTCTTGTATGGATAAGGGCTGACGATTTTTTCGCGCGGATAGTCGTCGTTGCAATCGCCCCAGGAAGCGGATGCCGGCGGATTGTTACCGATGCGGCGAGACGTCCAGATATCCGTGATCTGCCGAGGGGTGTTGCAGCGGAAGTAACGTTTGTCCGCCCAAAGCGCTTTGTCTTTATAGAAATTCTTCGACGAAAATAAATCGACCGGCAATGCCTGCATTCCCGCAGGGGGACCGGGAAAGGTCGGCGTGTTTCCGCGGCGGAAGCCGCCGCCGGCTCCAGCTCCGCCGGCTCCCTGCTGGGCTCCGGGAGGTGGTGCTCCGCGTTGCTGCGCCAATGTCGTCTTTGGCGACAGCGCCGATAACAGGACTACCGCCATCAGAGCGGTAAATGCGACCGAAAAAATGAATAGTCTGGCTCTCATTCGGGTTCATTCTCCACAGTCATTACTAATGCCCAACCATATGTTTTCGCGGATCATACCTTGAGCGGTCCGTTGTGGCAATTGCCTCAACGCATTTCCGCTTGCATTGCAGTACCATGAGGGACGCCAGCGGAGATGGTATGAAATCCATCTCGCTGGTGTGGGGGGACCGGCCAGCAGTAATGAGGCCGCGAAGCGGTGTACCGAACGGAACTGGACGGTGGGCCCGACGCTAATAAAAAGGAGATGGTATGAGGTTCAAGATGATGTTGATCGTGGGTCTCACGGTCCTGTGTGCGGGATGCCGCAAGGCGGAAGCACCCAGAGCGGCTCTCCTTCAGACCGCCACGATCAAAGACATCATGGACTCGATGGTCGATCCCAGCGGCGATTTTATGTTCGAGTCCGTCGCACAAATTGCGGATGAAACCGGCGTGCACGAAAAGGCGCCGAAGACCGACGAGGAATGGGAAGAAGTCCGGCATCATCTTTTCGTTCTGCTCGAAGCACCGAATCTTTTAACGATGGAAGGCCGCAAGGTCGCACAGCCTGATGAGAAATCGAAAAACCCTCAGGTTGAACTTCAACCCGAAGAGATTCAAAAGCTCGTGGACGGAGACCGTCCGAGTTTCTTCCGCCGCGCGCGAAAGCTTCAGGACGCCGCGGCCCTGGCGATGAAAGCCGCGGACGCCAAAGACAAAGACGCGCTGTTTCGCGCGATTGATGCCATTGACAAAGCCTGCGAGAACTGTCACCTGCATTACTGGTATCCCAACGACAAGAGGGCTCAGGAAGCCGCAAAACAAGACGGAGTCGTGGACTGACGAACAGGAATCATGCGAATTGACATCGCAGATTGCGCGATGCTATAGCCTTCGGAACTTTCACTCATTCGTTTCGGAGACTTCAATGAAGCTGATGCATTCGCTGGCTCTGGTCGCGGTGACTTTTCTGATCGGCGCGATAACATTTCTTGGACAAACCGCTATTCCGATACCCGGACAAAACCCCTCACAACCTGCCCCGGGCGGACAGGGCCAGCGTGGCGGGCGTGGCGGACAGCGTGGCGCAGAAGTTCCGGCTCAGCCGGTGAAGCAGGTCGTGTCTCCAATCGCGACGGCCGTTGAAGTCACGGGTCCCGGCGCATTCTTTGAAACATTCATGGATTCGCACGATGACGCCAGAAATGTTCAGGTTCCCGCAAAGGACATCTACGCGAAGTTCAATTACGAGGCGAAGGAATACTTCGTTTCAGGGACGGCATCCAGCGGCCAGCCGTACAAAACGCGAATCGTCATCCGCAAATCGAAGGACAACAGCAAATTCAACGGTCTGATTCTGGCGGAGTCGATGCACCCGAGCGGCAATCCCTGGGTGTTTCACTTTGTTCAGGTCTATGCGATGAACAGCGGAATCATCGGCCTGGAGATTCTTACCGCTGCTTCTCCCGGACTCGTTGCGAATAACGAATCACGATACAAAGATCTCAACATTCCCAACGGAGCGGCCAACGACATCATCGCGCAGGTCGGAGCGTTGATAAAGTCGAACCACAAAGACAATCCGTTAATCGGCTTGCCCGTTCGAAAAATGATTCTGACCGGCTCATCGGCCTCCGCCGGAGTTGCCACCCAATACCTCACGAATGCGCACATGGCCATGCGTCTCGAAGGGTTGAAGCCGATTTACGATGGATTCATGCCGACCAGCGCCAACGGTCAGATGCCCGACCTCGACGTTCCCATAGTTCTCGTTCCGACCATGCGCGAAACCTTTCAGGGCCGCGGCACCGTTCAACCGGACAACGACCGGCTTCGCGTTTATGAGTTTGCCGGAATGGCTCACATTGATTCGCGCATTGCCGGCGCCTATTACCCGGATCCCTGTAAGTATCCGATCAGCCGATATCCGATGGGTGCGGAGATGTCCGTCGCTCTCGATAAACTTTTTGCCTGGGTCGACAAAGGCATAGCGCCGCCCCATGCCGACCGGTTCTATGTCGATTTCAATCCCAACAACAAATCCGAACTCGACCGCGCCCACGGCACTCTGCTCGCTCTGGATGAATTTGGAAATGTGAAGGGCGGGATCCGCAATACCTACGTCGATGTTCCCACCAGGAGCTTCCATGCTCCGAATGAAGGCGCCGATCCGCCGGTCGCCAATGCCAATCCCTGGATCGCCAACCGCGGCGTCCAGGGGGTGAATCAGTTGTGCGGACTCAGTAATTACGAAATCGCTCTGAGCAAAGAGCAGTTGAAGAAACTCTATAAGGATCCTCGCGATTACCAGACCAAAGTTGCCCGCCGCTTTGACGAACTCGTGAAGCTTGGCTGGGCTTTGCCGGTGTATCGGGAAATGGTTTTGGCGGAGGCGGCCCGATGGACCTTCTGATTGAGTCTTGAAGCGTCGGATTACTTTACGAATCTTGAAGTTACTGTCTTCCTGGGCTGAAATTCCATTGTTTGTATTCAGTTGAGCCCTGCACCATCGCACAAAATCAAACGAGGCGTCGGTAGGTTTTACAAATGGGCCGATTTTCGGCCCTCCGGCTTCTCACACAGGAATGCATCAGACGAAGTGTAAACATATTTGGAAACAATGAGTTTAGCTGTCGAGCGCGGGCTTCATCAAAAGCCCCGACAAAGGTCCACGTATTGCTGAATCGCCAAGTTGCGGTAATGCTCGAATTCTAGGAGGGTACCTTGAACCGGAAAAGTTCAAAGATGGTCGGACGGGCTCTGTTAACGATCTCATTTCTTTTATTGACGATGTCTGTGGCGTATGCGGACACCGTGTCGGTTTTTGATTTTACGGGTACAGCCGAAAGTGCCATTACGCGCAACACGCCTTCGGGCACCGGTGGTGGACCTTCACTGAACAACACGACCACGTACGACGGTACAGCCCGCTTGTTCATTGACACCAACAATGACCATGTTTACGACTCCGGCTGTTCGGGTTCCCTGTTGTGGACCCGCAGGGACGTCCTGACGGCAGCGCATTGCGTGAGCGCCATGCTGAGTTCCGGCGGATCGCTCCGAGCAGATTTTCTAAATGGCGTGACCCAGAGCTTTACGAGTTCATCTGCCGTGGTTTTCGCCGGGTATTCCGGCGCTGTCCAGGATTCGCGTGACTTGGCTATCGTCCATTTGGGTTCCACTGTTAATGGCGTGGCCGCATACGACATTTACCGAACCTTCGGTGGTGAGTACCAGCAAACCATCAATCTGGTTGGATACGGAGTAGCTGGAGATGGTACTGGCTGGAACGGCAGCGAGGGTTTCGGCAATCGTCGTACGCAGGATAACCGCGTCGATGGTTTCTGGGGCGGATTGCCGGGCGGTTTCAACGAACTGGCAATGGATTTTGATTCCGGTTTAGCTGCAAATGATGTTTTCGGTCGCTGTTTTGGTACTCCCCAGACAGGCGTGCCGAACGAAGGCATGTTTATTTTCGGTGATTCGGGCGGCCCTTCGCTCCTCAGCGGAAGAATTGCCGGCGTTCATTCCTGGATTGGCTCAGAAGGCCCAGACTGTGGAGACAACTGGAGCGGACCTAATGGAACCATCAACGGTTCATGGGGTGAATACGGCGGCGACGTTATGGTTTCCCAGTTTACCCAGTGGGTTGACGCCAACGTGACGCCAACGACTCCGACGCCGGAACCGGCTTCCGCGCTTCTTCTTGGCCTGGGCCTGGCTGCGGTCGCGATCCGGAAGAGATTTGGCCGTTAACCTTAAACAGCTTTGATAGTCTAAAAGGACGTTCGCACAAATCGCGAACGTCCTTTTTGCTTATGCCTGGCATCCTTACAGTTCACGCTTTGCTCTTGGGCCTGATCGCGGCATTGGGCTCTCCGCAACAAGCTCCTCTCGAAAACACCACATGGAAATTGACAAATCTGTCAGGCGCCGACATCAAGTCTCAGCCCGGCGCGCGCGAGTTGTATTTCCGCCTCGACGCCAGGTCGAAGCATGTGGAAGGATTTGGCGTTTGCAATCGATTCAGTGGTGAATACACCACTCAGAAATCAACGCTTCGCCTGAAGATTGCCGCAACCACTACCATGGCCTGCCTGGACCGTGTTCAACTGGAAGGCAGCTTTCTGAACTCCCTTTCGCAAACAACCGAGTACCGGATCAATGCGGGGAAACTCGAACTGATCGACCGTGAGATGCGGCTCCTGGCCCGCTTTCAGCCTCAAGTGGAATAATCGAAAACTGTCGGACAACTTTACGACGCAGGCGGAAATAATCCCCAGGCGTTAGCTAACCTGTTGGATTGATTTGCTAAACATTTTGGCGGTCCGCTTGCTAGAGCCAGCACGAGACTGGAAGTCTCGCACGACATTTCACTGGAGGGATCTCTCAATGAAGACTGCTCGTTACATTCTCCTTATCGCGATCCTTGTGGCTTCCATGACTGCGGTTGCACAAGCAGCTTCGCTGTTCACCTACGGAAGCACCGGGGAGCTGCCCAGCCCGTCCGGTGTGATCGCTACTTTCTCAGCCGGTTCCGGGCCTGGTAACGTTAATTTCCAGATCCAGGGTTATCGAACACTCGACGGCCTCAATTGCTGCACCGACACCTTTCACCTGTACGTCAATGGCACGGAGTTGATTACGGGTACGTGGGATCTGGGTGGCGGTGGCCAAGATGTGGTGTACCTGAACGCCGATGGCGCCACAATCAACCACTCGGGTCAAGGCGTGGATATTAGCGCACCCGTTACATTCGTGAATGGCTTGAACACTGTCGATTTCGAGTACACGGGAGAGTATCAAGGTCTGGGTGATGAAGCATGGGGATTGAACCACATCGACATCACCGGCAATGAAGTGAGTACTCCCGAGCCTGCAACGCTGGCGTTGTTGCTTACAGGTCTGGGAGCCGGCCTGGCAGCACATCGCAAGAAGGCGCGGTAACTCTCAGCGGTAAGTCTCAAAAGGAAAAACACCGGGCGCGAAGTCAAGCCCGGTGTTTTTTTATGGAAGCGGCGCGGCAAGAACCTTCTTCGCGCGCTTCTGTTCGTACATAAGCGCATCCGCCCTTCCTACCAGATCAACCGGCGATTCCGTTCCTGTTGCTTCAACAACTCCGACGCTGTAGCCGATCAGGCCCTCACCAAGATTCATGGATTTCAGAATCAGCAAATAGCGATGTACGGCGCGCGCGGCTTGCTCGCCGTTGGTTTCGGGCAGCAGGAGTGCGAACTCGTCACCGCCAAGGCGGAACCATGCATCGGGTTTCCGCCTGACTTTTGTCACTGTCTCGGCGAATTCCCTCAAAACAGCGTCGCCGCGAATATGCCCGAATCGGTCATTGACGTCCTTAAAATGATCCAAATCAAAAAACGCCAGACTCAGAGGCCGTCCATAACGATCGCGCCGTGCAAGCTCCTCTGAGAGTCTGGAGTCGAAAGCCTGCCGGTTTTGAAGGGTGGTGAGGTTGTCGTGCGTGATGGCGTATCCCACCGATTCAAGCTCTGAAGCGTGGCTGAGCGACGCCGCGATAATCTCAGCCAGCATTTGCAGGACGAGAATATCTTCCGGGGTAAAGGCTTTCGGCCGGTCGGAAAGCACCTTCAATACACCGACCGTTTGATTCAAGTGGAATAAAGGGACGCAAATCATCGAAGCCACGCCGACACGTCCACAAGCAGCGTGATCGACCCGAGGATCGGCTGCAGTGTCTTCGGAATAAAGCGGCTCTCCAAGCGTTACGCACAAACCCGACAAACTGCCGTCTTTTTTGATGCGCAATCCGGCGTTGCCTGCGGCTGCTCGCGAGGCCGCCCGGTAAACCATCTCGTCGCCCTCAGCCAACTCGAGCACGGCCCCCGTTCCTCTCGTCAGGGCCGCCGCGCGATCCACGACGGCTTTCATGATGCTGTCCTTTGCCAGCCGGGTAGACGCGACCTCGCTTTGAAACCGAATGACCGCCAGCAGCCGATCGGACTGCGGCATATTCCCGTTCAACTCTTCTCCTCCCGTTGAAACGCTTGAAGTACTGAATCGGCACAATCCACGTTCATCGGTAGAGCGAATCGGGAAATATCTTAAGAAACCAGCCGTTCCCGGATTTTCCGGGCACGGGCCTGAAGGGCTTTCTTATCCGAACGTTCGAATTCGGATAGATAAGTTCGAACGGTACGCATGAGGCGGGAGTCTCTTTGGGCGAATGTGGCAAGACTATCGAGTGCCCACGCTTTGACAAACGTCTGAGGATACTTGACGTTTTCCTGAAGAATGCTCTTCACTCGACGGAGATCTTCAGCGGCCCAATGAAAGAGCGGCAGGGCTCGAACGATCTGGAGCCGTATTTCCCATTTATCACTGCCGGCGAGCGGGCCGATGAAAATGTGCTTGTGCGGCTCGATCCAATCGGGGTGATCGTGAGCGATCTTTTCGAGCAGATCGAGTGAGCGCTGGCAAACGAGCCAATCCCCGTCATTCGTGAGTTCCGCAAGCTCATCGACGAGCCACGGTTTTTTTTCGATAAGGGGACGCGCCCGATCCGACAACGCAATCGACCGGCGATCGCCGCCGGTGAGTAAAGGTCGCAGAACACTGCCGGTCAAAATCTCACCTCCTCAAAGAACTTCGAATACCTGATAAATGGCCCCTCCGGCCATTCTGTGTCCGTAGGCAACGGACACAATTCGATTCAGCCAGCCGTATCTTTGCGAAGCCGTCTCATAGTAAGGAGTAGCGCGCATGTAGTATTCGGTTGGGCTGACCTTCTCGCCGCGTCCAATGCGATCGAGCACTTCCTTCGGTCCGTGACGCATACCGAGATAAGTCATGCCGATCAGATCGCCGTCATCGGTTTGCATCACGAGCCGCACGTTCAGTGTCGTGGTGCCGTCGGCTCGCAACGATTGCCAGTCGCTTCCTCCGGAAAGGATTTTTCCTCGCAAACGCTCTCCTTCGAACGTACCTCCGGAAATCTCTCCGATCCGCCGGTCGTGACCTGGGGTCGCACCGATGATGCTCGGTGGTTTGACTTCGATTTGAAAAATAAATAGAGGCTCGAGACGCAGCTTTGTCATCTCGGAGGGCATGATTGCGGCCAGGGGATTTGTACTCATCCGGTCATCATATTCGTGATTTTCCTGAAGGACAATTGCAACCAAATACGGCATTCTGGTGTCCAATGTTCGGGAGGAAATCGACTCAGATGCACAAAACCGGAAAACTCGCCTTGTTTGCGGGCGCATTTGTCTTCGCGGCAATTCCATTGTTGTCTCAGACCACTCCTGCAAAGAAACCGTCGTTCGAAGTGGTTTCCATCAAACCGAGCGCGCCTAATCTTGGGATACGCGGCGGCGGACCTCGCGGCGACAGATACACAATGACCGGAGCGAATCTCAGAATGCTTCTGCAGCAGGGTTATCAGCGGATGAGCAATAACGCGCCGATCGGCGGAGCGCTGCAAATCATAGGTGGTCCGGCCTGGATCGATTCCGACCGTTACGATATCCAGGCGACAGCCGACTGCAGCGGCGGAGTTCTCAGCCGTCAGCAGGTTCAGTGGATGATCCAATCGATGCTGGAAGACCGTTTCCAGTTGAAGGCGCATACGGAAACGCGCGATCTCCCGATCTACAACCTCATCCCCGGCAAAGATGGACCGAAGCTCAAGGCATCCGAAGACCAGACTCCGCCTGCCCTGGGAGGACCCGCGGGCCCGCCGCAGCCCTGCAGTCCGGCGACGAATGCGCCCCCTCCTCTGCCGTTACCGCCTCCAGGCCAGCGCGGTGGTCCCGGTGATCCGAATTTCGTTTTGCCCCGCGGCGCCATGATGATAATGATGAATCCAACCGGCTTGACCTTGCAGGCGACCGGCGTACCGTTGGGAAATCTGATCAACATGCTGCAGAACCAGGTTGGACGTCCCATCATCGACAAAACCGATCTCAAGGGATTATTCGATTTCAAATTGCAGTTCAGTCCCGAAGGCTTGAACCTGCCTAACGGCGGAACTCCGTTCGGACCTCTGGGACCCGGACCGGGCGGCGCTGGAGGCGCGGGCCCTGCAACAACTGCCGCAAGTGATCCTGTGCCGTCCCTGTTTACCGCCATTCAGGAGTTGGGCTTGAGGCTGGAATCCTCGAAGGGACCTGTTGAAGTGCTCGTCGTCGATTCAGTCCAGAAGCCGACGGAGAATTGACCGGGCACAGCCCTAGCTCGCTGGATTCGCCGCTGCAAATCGCGTGAGCGGCGGCGCATCCAGCCGAGGACCTCGATAAGCCGGGACTTCGCCGAATCTCTCGTGGTTCTGCCAATCCGATCTCGCCCGCTCGATTTCCTGCGGCGATCGCGCGACAAAATTCCACCACATCAGGATCGTCTCGGGAAAAGGCGGTCCGCCAAGCAAAAGCATTCGGCATGAGTTCCCGCTTGTGATTTCGAGTCGCGAACGATTTATTCCGAGGTAGTAGAGACTTCCCTGTTCGATGAATCCTCGATTTACTTTCGCATCTCCCGACAGCAACAGGACCGCGTGCTCGAAGGAAGGATCTAACGGAAGTTCCATGCTGCCGCCGGCGCGTACTTCAAGGTCCGCGCCGAGAAGCGGCGAAAAGTGCCGCGCTGAAGATGTGTTGCCCAGAAGAGATCCGGCGAAGAGATTCACAGTCCCGTCTCTTTGCTCAATCCGCGGAACTTCGCCAAGATGCTGGAATGACGCGGCGCCGTTTCGCCAGGCATCCGGAAGCGCAACCCACAACTGAACGCCGTTTAACAGGCCGCTGTTTTGCATCGGACTCTCTTCCGCGTGAGCGATGCCACCGCCTGAAGTCATCACGTTGACTCCGCCGGGTTGCAGCAATCCTTCATTGCCAAGGCTGTCCTTGTGAAGAATCTCGCCTTCGAGCAGCCATGTGAAGGTCTGCAATCCAATATGCGGGTGAGCAGCAACATCCAGCGGCTTGGACTCGGTGAAGGATTGGGGACCAAACCGATCGAGAAAACACCACGGACCGACAAGCCGCTTCTGACGAATCGGCAGAGCCCGCATGATTCTTAACCCGCCGAGCAGCACCTCGCGCGCTTGAAATTTTTCGAACGCGTGTCCGCCGGCGCCTGACGTCGAGCACTCCTGCGCGGCGACATTCGAATCCGTCATGTTTCCCTCCCCGCTATTCATGACCGAACCTGCACATGTTAACGAAAACGCCGCAGACCCACCATCGCCAGGATGAAGTCGGCAATAGATGGACTACGATAGCGGCCCGGCAGCGAGACGTAGCCCAGCGCTTCAGCGACAACGCTCAGAGTTTCAGGGCAGAAGCAATAAGTTCTCACGCGGGTAATGAGCCCATCGGAGACCTCAAGACGATGTACCTCATTAAGACCCTCGACGCCGTCGAGCGTACGGAATCCGAGCACGACCGCTTCACCTTCATATTCCGCGACCTTCCACCATGGCCGTTCTCCAAATCCCAACTTCGGCATGACCATGTGCGCGTGCTCAAAAACTTTCCGGGCGCTGGCGAACGAGTTCAGTTCGACGCCACCGACAAGTTCCCCGGACATATTGCCGGCGCACAGTGCCTTCATCGCGTACATGTCTCTGTCGCGAAGAGCGCGCATGAATTGTTCGACGATGGCGAGCGGCGGCGCATCCAGGCTCGCCGGAGCCTTTCGTCCATCGAGCCGTCCACGGGCACGGCTGAGGGCAGACTTTACGGCTCCAACAGTTGTGGAAAGAATTGCGGCCGTTTCCTCGAGGGAAAGGTCGAACACCTCTTTCATCAGGATTGCTGCCCGCTCCTGAGGATGCAGAACCTGGAAAAGTTGTTCTGCGGCCGATGTAGCATCTGTGAACTCGGCCGGCTCGCTGAATGCAGGAACGGCCTGTTCCAGCACCATTGCCGCTTGCTCGCGTGCGGACTTTCGAATCCGGTCGATCCAGAGATTGGCAGCCGTGCGGATTAGATATGCCTTTGGATTCTCCAACCGGCCATCGGTCTTTCCAAGCATGCTGAAAACTCGGACGAGCGTGTCCTGGACTAGATCTTCGCTATCCCAGACGTTGCCTGTAAGTCTCCGGCAATATGCGTGAAGCGCAGGGCGATGCTCAGCCACTTCGTCGATATAACGCCGCCAGGGTCTCCTGACGTTATGTTGAACGTGGAATGGATTGGCTGATCGTTTCATACCTGTAAAACGAACGGCGATACACGAAAGATACTTGAGCTATATCGTGGAAGAATTTTTCACCATTCCACCAGATCATTTTGATTGTGCGCCCCTTTCTGATATTTTGACCCGCTGACGCTGTAACACTCGCCTGCATAAATCTATATGAGTCACGTAAAAGCAAAACGATTGCCGGGCTCCTATTCTGTCCATGAAAAGCTTAAACAGACTACCGGAAGACGAGGCGTAATTGGTTTTGCGATCGTTCTGCTGACGGGACTGATTTACATCGGTGTGCAGATCGGTTACGACCTGAGTCAGGTCCGAATGGAATCCGCATGGCCGTACGTATTGCTGGGAATTGCCCTCCTCGTAGCCCTTGGCTTTGAGTTTGTAAACGGATTCCACGACACCGCGAACGCGGTGGCAACGGTCATTTATACCCACTCCCTCGATCCCAATGTTGCAGTGATCTGGTCGGGTTGCTGCAATTTCCTCGGTGTCGTTACGTCAACGGGTATTGTTGCGTTCAGCATCGTCTCTCTCCTGCCGGTAGAGTTGATCCTGCAGATTGGCAGCAGTTCGGGTTTCGCGATGGTGTTTGCATTATTGCTCGCAGCGATCATGTGGAATATCGGAACGTGGTGGTTCGGCCTGCCGGCATCGAGTTCGCATACTCTCATCGGATCGGTCATCGGAGTGGGAATCGCCAATCAATTGATGTCCCCGCTAACCGGCACGAGCGGCGTCGACTGGAATCAGGCGGCGAATATCGGACAGTCGCTGCTCCTTTCTCCCCTGTTTGGTTTTCTCATCGCTTCCCTGCTTTTTCTGACCATGAAGGCGCTCGTCAATGACCCGCGGCTCTACAGCGCTCCGAGAGGCGACGCGCCACCACCGTTTTGGATTCGTGGATTGCTGATCATTACTTGCACAGGCGTGAGTTTTTTTCATGGATCGAATGACGGGCAAAAAGGCATGGGACTGATCATGCTGATCCTGATCGGAATTGTCCCCACAACCTACGCTTTGAATCACACCGTTACTGCAAAAGAATCTCAGGATTTCATTGCTGTCTCGGAACAGACCTCAACAGTCCTGGCAAAATATATTCCCACTGGATCTGTCACTGCCGACCCGCGAGACGACGTCATGGAATACGTCCGGACGCGCGCATTCAAGCCGGAAACGATGCCTGCCCTCCGATCTTTGATCAATGGCATCGGCACGGAAATCGCAATGTTCAAGGAATTGAAGAATGTTCCGCAGGATCGTGTGCGTAACTTTCGAAACGACATGTATCTCGTCAGCGAGGCGCTGAGAATGATACGCCGGGCGGGAAAGCCGGAACTGGCGCTCGCCGATGTGAACATCCTTGAGAACTACAAACAGCACATCGACCGGGCAACTCGATTTATTCCGATATGGGTTAAAGTCGCCGTGGCGCTGGCTCTGGGACTAGGCACCATGGTCGGATGGAAAAGGATCGTGATTACCGTCGGCGAGAAGATCGGTAAGCATCACCTCACCTACGCGCAGGGGGCGGCCGCCGAAATTACAGCCATGGCGACGATTGGCGCGGCGGATGGGTTTGGGCTTCCGGTCAGCACAACACACGTACTGTCCTCAGGTGTGGCAGGAACGATGTTGGCGAATCGGTCGGGTCTGCAGTGGTTGACTGTCCGGAATCTTCTGCTGGCGTGGGTCCTTACCTTACCGACCGCAATGGTTCTTTCCGCTTCATTGTTCTGGGCCCTCCGCCATCTCCTGTGATTCGGAATCAAGATCATCAAACTCCTCAGGGTCTCTCGGCTGAGGCCCCGCCACCATTCCGGCAAGATCCGGATCTTCTCCAGGCTGGCGTGGGGCTGCGTTTGCTTTGCGCTCACGCTTTTCCATGCGAAGTTTTTGCTTTTCGATGTTTCGTTCGGCCTGAGCTTTTTCACGAGCTCGTTTGCGACCCGACGGGTTCGAATTTTTCGGCATCAGCACGCTCCGTTTTGCACTTAATCCACGCCTGACAGCAGAGAGTCAGGAAACTGCGGCGATTTCGCCACAGCAGCGCGAGCCAGTGCCGCGCCCGCATTTGAGGAAAGTATATTCCACGAAACGCCAAACGTGCGAAGAACATGACACTGCGTTCGCGAAAAGGCCGATGCGCGATTCTTTGAAGCGCCTGCGCCATCTCTTCCGGGGCGTAGGATCGCACCCATGCCTCTCGAACTTCCTCTTCAGCCTGCTCGATGGAAATCTGATCCGGCGTGTACGCCATTCGGAACGGACGGAAATCGAGCCAGTGTTTAGGACGCGTCAGACGTCCGGCCGCAAGCAAGCGATCGTAAAGCGGCGTCGCGGGATAGGGTGTCATCAAGCCGAACACCGGCAAACCCGGCGGCCAGGTCTTCATGACGTCGTAGGTACGTTTGGCGATTCCGGGAGTCTCGCCATCCATACCGAATATAAACGATGTGATCGCGTAGATTCCGCGGTCGGCGAGTCCATCGAGGGCAGCCTTGTACGTTGCGGGTTTGTTGAAACCTTTGTTGACGCCCTTAAGACTTTCGGCATCGACGGATTCAAGACCGACAAAAATCCACCGGCCGCCGCTGGCAGCAATGAGATCGAGCAGTTCTTTATCGTGCAGGAGATTGATGCTGATCTGCGCGACCCACGGCAGGATAGCGTCCTGGGCGATGATCTCGCGAAGCAGCGATTTCGTACGCTTGACGTTGATTGCGAAATTATCATCTATGAAAAACACGGCAATCGTTCCACCTTCGTCGCGAGCCCGCTTTTTCGCGCGCAATAATTCGTCGACCACACTTTGATTGGAACGGAATCGAATCGAATCGCCGAAGAAGCCGGTTACGGTGCAAAAATCGCAGCCATACGGACAGCCTCGCCCCGATTCAATCGGCACGATGTACAAACTTTTCCATTTGCCCTTCGAACGTTTGAGTAACGATCGAATCGGACCGGGTACTTTTTGAATGAGATCGAATTGGCTCAGGTCCAGGCTTTCCCATGGAATCGCCGGATACGAATCCAGCGAAGGTTTCACCTCGCGCCCGGCGTCATCCACAGGCAGATAGACTTCGCGCAACTTTCCGGCTGCGGCATCGGCAACAATTTGGGGCCACGTGTAGTCCGCTTCTCCCAAAGCAATCGCATCGGCGTGGCGCGGCTCGTCCGATCGGCCGAGTGGTTCGTCGGGAACTTCAGTCACATGGGGACCGCCGAAAACGACTTTCGCACCAGCCGCACGGATCGCGTCGGCCATCCGGTATGCGCGCGCGGCCATGCGGGTCATCGCGCTGATTCCGGCAAGCTGGATGTTATGAGTCCGTACAAAGGCCGCGAGTTCGGCTTCGGTCATCGGTTGGGCGTTGCCGTCGATCAGGAAAACTTCATGTCCGGGCGGTGTGAGCGCTTTCAGGAGAAACATCCACAAGTGAGGCATGAAATTCCGGGTAACGCCGTTGTCGGGACTGTATAGAAGAATGTTCATCAGTGGCCACGGAGTCTACCACTCCAGAGCCATCAAAAGCGTTCAATGTTTGATCGCATTAACCCAGTTCAAAACTATGTTTAGAGGCGACAAGGCGGTCTCGACAGTCGAGCTGATCAAAAAATGCTGGCTGTCGGGGGATGGGTCGTAGTTCGTGCGGTCAAGGAGGAGATTAAAGGTCAGAATCTTCTTCGGCAAGCCCGCTTTCAACACAGGTTTCTTGTCGGCGCCCAACCCCACTTCGACATCGACGCTCATCAGCTCGCCATTGGCTCCGCCCGCAAGAAAGAAGAGCTCCTTACCGTTGCGGCTCCATCGAGGCTGTACGGCTCCCATATTGGAAATTTGATACTTGGCGCCTGAAGGCGGGAAATCCTGAATGTAGATTTCCGGACGTCCGGTGTCGAGCCCGGTGTAGGCGATCCATTTTGAGTCCGGAGAGAGTTGTCCGCCGTATTCGTCAACGGGAGTCTTGATTACCGGAAACGGTTTTTGATCACCCGTCAACGGCAGTACCCAGATATCGTCGAGGGTGCCCGGATCCGTTTCGTTGTAAACGATGTACTTTCCATCCATCGACCAACTCTCGGCGACCTTGTTCTTTACGGTCCTCAGCAGAAGTTTGTCGTCCCCCGCGCCTCCTGAGCTTTTTTGATACAGGTTCCAGACACCGCCGTTTCGGTTGGAATCAAAGACAATCTGAGAACCGTCCGGCGACCAGACAGGATGCGAATCCGCGGCCGCATCGAAGGTCAATCGCGATTTGGTTTGGCGTATCAAATCGAGCACCCAGATGTCCTCGGTCCCGGAACCGGGGCTTTCTTCAAACGCGATGCGCTTTCCATCAGGCGACAGGACAGGATTCCAGTAGGTTCCCGGCATCGCCAGTGGTTGCGTCTTGCCGCCGGATCGATCGACGAATGACATTTGCCGTGTGGACGCATCGCCGGATCGATACATGAGCGTGCCGCTGTCGGACACCGAAAAACCTGCAACCAGATTTCCGCCATATCTGCCGATTTTTTCGGCAACGGGAAAGGGATCACCTTTCAGTTCCAGTGATGCGGCATTGAACGGCTGGGCCATCAAGCTGTCTTCACGAACAAACAACAAATACCCGGGCTCTACATACATTGCCTTGAAACCGGTTGCGACAGTGCGCTTCGTTTCTTTGCTGTCGAGCGATCCGGCGTAGATTGCTTTGTCTTCGGGTTTCTGGGCGTTTGCGAGAAAGATAAAGTGTTTTCCGTCCGGCAGGAATTGCGGAAACAAATGAGCCGTCTCCTGGCGGGACTTCTCGAGCGCGGATACAGGCGCCGCTTGTCCGCCGGATGCCGGCACCCGGAGCAGCGGACCGTTCGCCGTAGGTGAAAACAAAATGACGCCATCGCGGTTCCAGGTTCCTCCGCGGCCGTTGGGAGCGTCACTCAAGGCTTGAGGCGGACCTCCTGAAACATCAATCCGTTTCAGCTTTCCATCTGCAAAAAAACCGAGGTTTCGCCCATCAGGGGACCAGAACGGAAATGAGACGCCATTCGTGTTTTTGAGCAACTGCGGTTCGGTCTGATCCAGACGGCGGATCCATATAGAAGTTTCACCGCCATTCTGTGCGATCGCCGCGAGAGTGCGTCCGTCTGGCGATATGGCAATCTGATTGGGGGACCCTGAGTTCAAGGGCAGTTCGAAACGCACGGGTTGGGGCGGCGATGGTTTTGGCCGAAAAATGAGCAGGCCGGAAGCCGTGACGGCCAATGCGGCGAGAACCGCAATTATTGAAACCAGGAGGCGGCTGCGAACTGCGGGACGGCCGCTGCTTGCATCGTCTTCGGCCCGTTCGGCAATCCATCGTAATTGAATTCCGAGATCGGCGCATGTTTGCCAGCGTTGATCGGACTCCTTTGCCATGCACGTGCGGATCAAGTGATCGAGCGACCGTGGCATGGCCGGTTGGGTGTCCGCAATCGGCAGCGGCTGATGCTCGAGGATCGATGCCATGAGGCTGGCCTGGCTCTTCCCCTTGAAAGCCTTTCGGCCGGTGATCATTTCATAAAGAACAGCGCCAAACGCAAAGATGTCGGTACGGGGCGTGATCTCCTCGCCTTCGATTTGCTCCGGCGCCATGTATTGAATCGTTCCGAGAATGCTCCCGCTGACGGTAACCGAACGCCCCGTCGGCATTCCAGAAAGCAGTTCACCGCCTGATGACTCTGCCGCACGCAGCTTGGCCAATCCGAAGTCGAGGACTTTAGCTCCGGCGGCCGTAATCATAATGTTTGCGGGTTTGATGTCGCGATGAATGACGCCCTTGCGGTGCGCTTTTTCCAGCGCGCTGGTGATTTGAATAGCGTACTCGAGCGCTTCGTCCAGCGGGAGCGGTCCTTTTTGAAGCTTGTCGCCGAGGGTTTGGCCCTCGAGGTACTCCATAACGAGGAAATCGATACCGGCCTCGTGCCCGACATCATAGAGAACACAAATATTCGGATGATCCAGCGATGCGATGGTCTGCGCCTCGCGTTCAAATCGCTGTTTTCGCTCCGCATCGTGCGAGACATGCTCCGGAAGGACTTTGACCGCGACCTGACGGTTCAATCGCGTGTCCCTTGCCTTGTACACCTCTCCCATTCCGCCTGCGCCAATAGGCGCCAAAACTTCGTAGTGACCTAAACGTGTTCCACCGGTGAGGGGCATGGCGCAGGGATTATATCGGGAATTCTTCAGACGCGAACTGTGGCCGCGCGTTTTTTAGAAAGTTGATCACCCCTGCCGGTACAGACCGGCTTGTAGATCCTGCTGGGAAAATGCCCGGGACGGGGGTCGAACCCGTACGCCCCTTGCGGGGCTCCGGATTTTAAGTCCGGTGCGTCTGCCAGTTCCGCCACCCAGGCTGAAATAGAATCAGGGGCTTAAGCCTACACCACCCATGACCGAAACGGTCACTTTGAGGATTTTGCATTTTTTTGCCACTCTTGAATTCGAGGCTTCAGGATCCGCACTTCCTGAGCCCGGCCATGCAGAGTTTCATCTCTCCAATCGAGATAAATGTTCTGAGTGACGGTCGGATTGGCATGCCCGAGGAATCGCGAAATACTCCAATGTCGAGCTTCTGATCCTTGAGCATGTTCGCGAAGAAATGCCGCAGCAATGATGCGTGATGTATGGAACTCCCGCGTCCGCGCAAGCAGTCCTCAACGATCCTCGAATCTTTTTGTATCGCCGGCCGTACCGATTCGTGAATAACGGTTCTTCGGCAGCCGGTTTTGTTCCGAACTTCTCCGTTCGAAACTTCACTTCGTCTTTGATGCAAGCCAGAGCTTCCCGGTTCAACGGAATGAGCTGAGCTTTTCCGCCCTTCCTGATCACTCGAAGCGTGCCACGATCAAAATCGACGTCTCCAAGGTTTGCCTTCTGAATTTCTCCTAACCGGCAACCGGTCGTGCAGAGAGCGAGAAAGAATCTTCGCGCCCACTTGTGAAGTTTCTCGAAAATCCGATTAACCTCATCCAACGTCGGCGCATAATTCGGCCGAACAATTCGAAGTTTGGGTTTCTGGACTGCGAGAACAGGATTCTGCAGCAACTCTTCCTCGCGAATGAGAAACGTGAAAACCGCCGACAACGCAGCAAGCTCTTTGAAGATTGTGCTCGGGGCGGCTCCCTTCTTCTGACGAAGACGAATGTACGCTGCAACATCCTTTACGCCGATTGCCTTGATGGATTGTGTTTTGAAGTGAGGAACCAAATGCAGCTTGAAACAACCCTCGTGGCGTTCCCTGCTCTTCGGCTTCAGGTTTCCGGCGCCCTCATTCAGATAGCGTTCCACCATTTCTGAAAAAGGCATCGCCTTCGGCCGCGGAGAATAATGCAAGACTCCGCGATCGACCTGTTCCATCAAATCCTGATACCGGGAATTCGCCTGATTCTCGTTCTTGGTCTTCAGGGAAACCCTATGCGGCTGGCCGTGCGCATCGCGGTAGAATGCGTACCAATATCCGTTGTCCGCCTTCTCCTTGCGAGGCCAGTCGTCGTACCGTGTTTTCACTGTCCTCCTTTCGATTCTCAAACCCCGCGGTTGTTCGCGGGACTGCGCCATGTTTTGCGGCTATTGAAGCACATCCGCGGGCAGATCACCGACCATTCTTGCTGGTCCCTCTGCGCGTGCGCTCCTCAATCCATAGATAAACGTCCGGCAACCACCACTTCTTCAACCGGGCGCCCAGGTCAACAGGATGGGGAATTTCGAGGCTAAGGTTTCCCCGGTTCTTCTTGGAGGTCTTGGCGTAAATCGACTCTGGCGAAACATCGAGGATCCGCGCGAGTTCATGTACTCCAATGAATCGTTTGTCGTCTTCAGGCATGCTCATGCTGGTTTGTTCGGCCGTGTGCGCGAACACCCCCTAATAGGATTGAGGGATTTCAGAAGAAAAAAATGTCATTCCTGTGGAAGAAAGCGCTGCTGGCAGTGACAGAAAAAGCCCGAAAAACACCTCATTCTTATTTAGGAGGTGTCAAAAATGAGAATTCAGAAAGGTTGCATTGGAATAAGCGATGTCAAAGATGTCCCGTTGCTTCGCCAGGTTCTGCATTCGCAGCTCATCACTCATGAACAGCTCTGGTCGTTCATGTATCTGCAGCTGTACGAACTGAACCGTCCGTCATTCAACTGGCGTGTCCGCCGTTTGGTGGAGAGTGGCCTATTGGCCCGCCATTCCAAACTCCCCTATACGGAAAGCTATGTGTATTCGATGACGAACGCCGGCGCGGAAGTTTTGATCAATAGAGGCGAATGGTTCCCGATGTTGTCGGGCGACAACGGTCGCAAGCAACGACTCAGCGTGGCGCACACTCTTCGTCTAAACGATCTGCAGCTGAGTCTGGTTCGTGAAGGCATCCTTGAAAGCTGGAAGCCGGAACCCATGATTCGGTTTGAGAACGATTATCTGGCCAATCCCCACGCGAAGGATTACGACGCGATCGTGACCGTTCGAATCGATCATCGAGAGTCCGTGTTCAATCTCGAGTATGAAAGGACAGCCAAGCGGTACAGAGACTATCGCGAGATCCGAGAGTTGCTCGAGCAGGAAACGACATTGGAGCCGATTCTCTATGTCGTTCCCGACTTCGAACTGCTACGCGTTCTTATACGTGCGTTCTGGGAAACGAGCGCGCCGGTTCATGTAAGCCTTGCCGGCGATTTCACCGATTCCTTCCTGAACATGAGAGTAACCGACGCGAGCTGTGCCGTTGTCAAAACAGTCGCGGCTATTCTTTGACTCAACCGGTACTTCCCTTTGCCAATTTCCGTGGTGCAGAAGTGGGCTGGATCATACAACTTTCTTTCCGACCATCCCCACCTTTTTCACCTGCAAAAAGAACTCGACCCGGTGGGAA
>CAZWGA010000048.1:44533-46974 GCA_964633285.1 uncultured Solibacteraceae bacterium
AGATCTTTCCCTAGAGTCAAAGCGAAAAACGCAGACCACGGCAGAAAGATCTCCCTGTGTACCAACCGATCACGAACACACTAGAACTTGAAAGGAGTCCCTGTATGAACCGAGAGATACTCGAAAGACCGTTCGCGCCCGAGCAAATCAAGCGGCGGCACGGCACAAATGGAGACGAACTGGATTACATCGAAGGTTGCGCCGTTATCCAACGACTCAACGAGTGCTTCGATGCGGAATGGATCTTCGAGATCCAAGAACACCGCGTGTTCGATGACGAGGTCGTCGTTCTCGGCAGACTGACTGCGCAAGCTGTGTCGAAAAGTCAGTTTGGAAAGTCGAGAATTACCAGATCCAAGAAAGACAAGTCGATCATTTCGTTAGGAGATGACCTCAAGGCAGCAGCGACCGACTGTCTAAAGAAGTGCGCGACCCTGTTCGGAGTCGGTCTGCACCTGTACTTCGACGTTCCGCCGGCCGGGAATGGAAACGGTCAGAGCAATGGAAACGGATTCCCCCACGACAATGGACAGCAACATTCCGGAAACCCCGACGCAAACGCGTCCGATAGCGGCCGCATCACAGCAAGACAACTGTCGGCGATTTGCTCACTGGCGAAGGCGAGAGGATGGTCCAACAAGCAGATCCGCGACTTCGCGCAAGAAATGTTTGGAAAGCTACCGGACTTCCTCGACAAGACGGAAGCTTCAGCGGTCATCCAGCATTTGCAAGGAGGCCACGATGATTGAGGAGCCCTCCAGTGTCTGAACCGCAGCGGTGGAAGAAAAACTTCCGAGGTAGAAAGCGCCCGCACTCACGATCAGCGAACCTTCACATACGAATAGCCAGCATTCCTAATTTGTGCTTGGAAATACGAACCCTTTGATCCTGATTGCATCAGACTCTCATGGATATGTTGTGGAACGCCAAAATATTGGTAAATGTCGCCGCTTTCCCGAAATTCGATCTCCAAGGTGGACGTCTCTGCTTCGTAGCCAACTGATGCGATGCTCGTGGACGATACGTGAACCCTTTCCATTCTGATCATCCCCCGTTAGTGATCTTCTGTTCGCTGCCGCCTCCAAGCCGTTACTGCTTTTGCATACGGCGGATCAGCCACCCTCGCTTCTTTCCAACGTTTTGCAGGTTCCGGATCGTCGCTTCGAGGCCGCGGATCGATTAACGGTAATCGGACGCGACTCGGAATCTGCACCCCTTCGCCCATAACAAGTGCTTCGCCCGTGCGCAGCGCCGGCAAGAGGTCTATTAGGCCCGAAAGCGCATCAGGCACTGTCGCTTTGACGCGTCCTTGGTCATCCCCATTTGAGAGCCGAAGAGCGAAGAAAGTTCCACATTGGGAAAGGATCGTTTCATCGAGTTCAGAAGGACGCTGACTTATGATTACCGCCCCAACACCATATTTGCGACCCTCTTTGAATACTCGACGAACGGCGCGCCGGGCATACCCTGCAATGAACTGTCCTCCATCGCCTTTGGGCAGATATGCATGTGCCTCCTCATAGACAATCAGCAGAGGTCGTTGACGGCCAATGCCTGGAAGATCACGGCCCCAAAACATACCTTCAAAAAGAATCCTCGTCACAACACCAACGACCAAATCAATCACCTCAAATGGAACACCGCCAAGATCCAACACTGTAATTTCATGATCATGTTCAATCCATTCCATAAGGAGATTGTGAAGATCTTTCGTCGGCCCGTCATAGCCGGCAGGGTTCAAAAGGAAGTCAAACCTTCTATCCTTCAATCGCGTAAGAATTTTGTTTACATAACCTCCCATTCCGAGACCAGTCGTTGGCTTAAACGGCGCACTACTTCCTGCACCAGGCGCCTTGAAGCGGGCTGAAACTAACTTTTCTGGGTCACCTTCTTTTTCCAAAGCCTCCTTCGTTCTTGCCATATCCTCGTACGTGACTTTCTCTTTGCGATCAAAGTAATACCAGAGTTTTCGCGCGGAAAACGGAATCGGAGAATCCACTGTTACTTCGTCGGGCTCTATTTGTCCTGCTCTGAGAGTCTCACAGTTTTTGCCTCGTTGTTCGAAGATATAATCTCGCAACGTCGCATCCTGTAGCGATTCGGAAGCGGTACGACGATCCACCAGGAACCAGCCTAGCTCGTCGAAGGAAAGCGCCCAGTATGGGACAATCAAAGGAAATGTCTTGTCACCGATCGAAAAGACCCGCGCCCGGTCCTTCAATGCGGCTCCATACTCGCCGTGGGGATCAATGACAACAATGCGGGCACTTGGAAAGGAACCACTCGTCAACCCCTTCAGAAACGCCGCAACCGTGTTTGACTTACCGCTTCCGGTAGAACCCACGATAGCGGCATGTCGGGTCACAATCTTGTCCAAATCGACAGTCGCGGCGAGGCTCTCTGAGGCGGCGTGCGTTCCGATTTGGACCATTGAAGAGGAA
>CAZWGA010000049.1:0-45647 GCA_964633285.1 uncultured Solibacteraceae bacterium
AGCTGTTGGTGATGACGCGGAATTCCTGAACGGCATCGGGATTGGGAAGCGCGTTCCCCGTGTTGCGCAGTCCGGCAGTGTTATTGCCGCCATCGAGGTAATAGCTGATCGATCCGGTTCCACTCGATGAGCCGTTCACGACGCTGATCTCCGCGGGACTGCCGAGAGGATTTGAGGCAGTTGCGGAATCCACGCCTGGCGTGAGAGTCAGGAGAGTGTAAAGATCGCGGTTCACCAGCGGCAGGTTGAGAATCTCCTTGTTGTCGACCGTGCGGCCCATGCTGGCGTCCGTCGTGTTTACCAGAGGCGCATCGGCGCTGATCGAAACCGTTTCGGTAACTCCGCCGACTTCCACAACGGGATCCACGCGGGCATTACGGTTGACGTCGAGCACGATTCCCGTTTGACTGAATTTCTTAAAACCGGGCGCGCTGACTTCAACGCGGTACGTTCCGATGGGAAGCGCGTTAAAAACATACTTGCCCGCTTCGTCCGCCATCGCCGTTCGGCTGAAATTCGTTTCCTGCTGCGTCACCTTGATTTCGACACCTGGCACAACAGCGCCGGACGCATCCGTGACTGTTCCGAAGATTGAAGAAGAAGTGACCTGAGCGAACAGCGCGGCAGATAACAGAGTCAATACCAGTGCAACCAGGATTTGTCGTGTCATAGTGTCTTTTTTCCTTTCGATACTTCCAGTTTTGTATGTCGTACCGAAGATATCGTTATGTTCAACGGGAAACTCCTCATCGCGTGATGCGCGCGCCGGCGCCGTTCATCACCTGAAGGACTTCCTTGAGCGTCGCCATTGAAGTATCTCCAGGCGTCGTCATGGCGAGCGCACCGTGCGCGGCGCCGCACTCGACGGCCCACTGCGGAGACTGGCCTGAAAGCAAGCCGTAGATGAGTCCGGAAGCGAACGAATCGCCGCCGCCGACTCGATCGTAGATTTCAAGGTTTTCGTGATTTCGCGCTTCGTGGAAATTGCCGCACGTATAACAAAGCGCTCCCCAATCGTTTTTTGTCGCGGTTTTCGCTTTGCGGAGAGTAGCCGCAACAACCTGGAAAGGGAACGCCTTCGTTGCAGTCAGAATCATCTGTTTGAAACCGTCCACTTCGAATTGCGTGATGTTGTTGTCCATCCCGGGGACATCGAAACCCAGGGCAACTGTGAAATCTTCTTCATTGCCGAACAACACATCGACCAGCGGCGCCAGACGCTGATTCACTTTCTGCGCCCGCTGCTTCCCGCCGATGGCTTTCCACAAGGACTCGCGATAATTCAAGTCATAGGAGACCACGACGCCGTGACGTTTCGCGGCCTTCATCGCATCTTCGGCGACATCCGCTGTTGTTTCGGATAACGCGCAGAAGATGCCGCCCGTGTGAAACCACCGCGCCCCCTGTTTGCCGAAGATGGCGTCCCAATCGATATCGCCGCGCCGGAGCTGTGAGACCGCCGTATTTCCGCGATCGGAACATCCCGCAGCCGCTCGCACTCCAAATCCGCGATCGACGAAGTTCAGGCCATTGCGGACGGTGCGTCCCACACCGTCGTCGGCGACCCACCGGATCAGGGACTGATCGACGCCGCCCTGATAAATCAGGTCCTGAACGAGGCGCCCGACCGCGTTATCCGCAAACGCCGTTACGATGGCCGAATCCATTCCGAAGCACCGTTTCAACGCGCGCGCCACGTTGTATTCGCCGCCGCCTTCGTATACGTCGAACCGGCGGGTTGTCGAGATTCGTTTGTCGCCGGGATCGAACCGCAGCATCACTTCACCGAGAGCGACGAGGTCCCACTTGCATCCTTCTTTAGGCTTGACGTTCAGAATTGGTCTCCTTTGTGATGCGCGTCTTATATCACAATATGAGACTTCATTTCATATGGAAAACGGGGACCCTACGAGCGGCGGCGGCGATCGGAAACGGCGGCGATCGTTTTGACAGGCGGTTGATAGCCGGATTCTTCCGATAGCGCGGAGGCTGCACGGCAAACCGGCGCTGCCACAGCCGGCACTTTATCCATAGGAAGGCGGAATGACGGAGCGGAGATGCTGATGGCGGCGATCGGACGCCCGCCATGATCGAGTACTGCGGCACCGATACAGCGAACGCCTTCCTCGTTCTCTTCGTTGTCGATCGAGTACCCCCGATCGCGAATGTGTTTCAGCTCCGCCTTGAGTTCGGCGGGAGTCGTGATGGTTTTTGAAGTGAGGCGTTTCAATCCATGCTGGCGCAGAATCTCGTCCGTTTCAGCTTCGGGCAGAAATGCCATGATGACCTTGCCGACGGATGTGCAGTGAGCCGGATTCCTGCGGCCGATACGCGACGCCATGCGCACACTCCGGGCGGGCTCCATCTTGTCGAGATACAGAACCTCGCCGGCATCGAGAGCGCACAGGTGGACCGTTTCGTCCACTTCATAGAGAAGCTTTTCAAGGTGCGCGTGCGCGCGATCGCGGATATTGAACCGGCTGATGGCAATGCTGCCCAATTCAAACAGCCGCAACCCGAGGCGATACCTTCCCGTCTGCCGATCGCGCTCGATAATGCGATGGCTTTCAAGAATCGAAGTCAGCCGATGCACCGTACTTTTGTGAAGCTTTACCTTTTCCGCGAGCTCTGCGAGGCTCGCATCTTCGCGGGCATTCGCAAGGGCATCGATGATCGCCAGCGAGCGGTCCAGGACCTGCACTTTGTAGGGTGATGAGTCCGTCTTACGATTCGGCATAGATGGGCACATTATGAAAAGGGATCATGCCTGTCAAGGACCACCCGTGAAATGGACGCAAAATGGCGCACATGTGCCGGGTGTTTACTGATTCACGCCGCTGGCCAGGAATCCACCATCCACCGGGAGGGTAATACCGGTGACAAAGCCGGCCGAATCGGAAGCAAGGAATACGGCGGCGCCTCCAAGTTCTTCGGGTTTGCCGAAACGTTTCATGGGCGTGCGCATGAGGAATTCCTGGCCGCGGCCTGTTCCATCTAGAAGTTTTTCGTTGAGCGCGGTGCGGAAGACGCCGGGCACCAGCGCGTTGACGCACACCCCGTGCGGAGCCCATTCAATGGCGAGCGTTTTGGTGAGCGATGCAACCGCGGACTTGCTGGCCGCATAAGCCGCGACTTCGTGCATCGAGATCAGCGACGTCAGCGATCCGACATTGATGATGCGTCCGTAACGCCTCTCGATCATGTGCCGGCCGAAGATCTGGCAGGCGCGAAGCGTACCGGTCAAATTCGTTTCGATGATTTCGTTCCACTCTTTCTCGCTCAGATCGATCGTGGGCGTCCGCTTCGTCCGTCCGGCGGCATTCACGAGGATATCCACTCTCCCGAATTCACGGACAGTCGAGTCGAGCAATGCTTCGAGTGATCCGCGATCCACGACATCGGAGGTTAATCGCAGCGCGCGCCGTCCTCGGGCTTCGGCTTCTCGCGCAGCCGTGTCGACCTGTTCTGCGCGCCGCGATGTCGGAACCATGTCCGCGCCCGCTTCCGCCAGCGCAAGCATGATCGCCCGTCCCAGACCGGACGTCCCGCCGATAACCACGGCTACCTTGTTTTTCAGTTCGAGTCCCGGATATCCCATTTACCAGTTGAATATAGTTCCATCGAGTTTGCGGTTTACCGGCAAATAAGCGCGTTCGTATGGGAAGCGCTTCGCCAGTTCTTCATTGAAATCCACACCAAGACCCGGAGCATCTCCGGGATGAAGATATCCATCCTTGAAGTAATAGCCGTGCGGAAATACTTCATCGGTCTCGGAAGTGTGGCGCATGTATTCCTGAATGCCGAAATTGTTTACCGCGATGTCGAAGTGCAGCGCCGCAGCCATTGTAACCGGAGACAAATCCGTCGCGCCGTGACAGCCTGTGCGAACGTGATAGATCTCGGCAAGCGATGCAATCTTTTTCAAAGGCGTGATTCCGCCGCCGTGCACGACCGTCATGCGAAGGTAATCGATGAGCTGCTCGGAAATGAGCGTCCGCGCTTCCCAGATCGTGCTCAGAACTTCGCCGATGGCGAGCGGTGTGGTCGTGTGTTGCCGCACGATGCGGTAACCTTCCTGAAGTTCTCCGGTCACGGTGTCTTCCAGCCAGAACAGGTGATACGGTTCGAGGCTCTTGCCGAGCCGCGCGGATTCGATCGGCGTGAGGCGGTGATGGGAGTCGTGAAGAAGATGAACGTCATCGCCATGTTTCACGCGAAGCGCTTCGAACAGTTTCGGAACGTGAAGAAGATACTTTTCCGTGGACCAGATGTTTTCGGGAGGAAGGCCCTTCTCCGCAGGTTCGTAGTGCAGTTGTCCGCGTCCGACGCCGTATGTTGAAGCGAGGCCGGGAATGCCCGATTGCGCCCGCACCGCGAGATATCCCATTTCAATATAGCGGCCGGCTTCCGCAACCGTTTCCTCGATGTCGCGGCCGTTCGCGTGGCCGTACACCATCACGCCATCTCTGCTTTTTCCACCCAGAAGGTTATAGACCGGAGTGTCCAGCGCTTTGCCTTTGATATCCCAGAGCGCCATGTCCACAGCCGCTATGGCCGTCATCGTGACCGGCCCGCCGCGCCAATACGCGCCGCGATAGAGGTATTGCCAGATGTCTTCGGTTTGAGACGGATCGCGTCCGATGAGACACGGGATGACATGATCTTCAAGATAGGAGGCAACCGCGAGTTCGCGGCCGTTGAGCGTGGCGTCACCCAACCCGAAGATTCCCTCGTCAGTCTGAATCTTCAGCGTCACAAAATTCCGGCCCGGACAACAGACGTGAACTTTTGCGGAAGTAATCTTCATTGTTAATGCTAGAGCTTGCCGCGTCCAACTTTCACCAGCACGGCCCCATGCTGCGGCACGGTTGCCGCGAACGAATCCTTGAACGCGCCCAGATCCTTCTGCTGCCACAAGTCGCGCACCGGCTGGGCGCCCTGCAATCCCAGATCGGTCCATTTTGCCGTTACCTTCGCCGCGTGAAGACCGCGATTGAACAGGCCAACCGCGACCGTTCCATCCCACAAGGGACGAGACCATACTTCGATACGTCCATCCTGCGACCGGCGCGATGCCGTCTTTCCCAGCGAATCCTGATTCACGGCAAGCACTTCGTCGTTACTCAGCACGTCGATCGTGAACGGATCCATCTCCGACATATCGCAGCCGATCAGCAACGGTGAAGAGACCAGGCTCCATAGCGTGATGTGTGTGATCTGCTCGTTCGGCGTGAGCCGGCTGGGATGCACGTTCGGGCCCCAGCCCACGCGGCCGACAACGAGCATATCGGGATCATTCCAGTGCCCGGGCCCGGCGTATTTTTCATGGCCGCTTTCGCTGAAGCCGATGCCGGAAAGGCTGATCCATGTGTCGGTGATGTCACCGGTCGTGCGCCATGCGTTTCCGCCGGTGTTTGCGCCCCATTCCCAGACTTTGCCGTTGCCGTACTGGCACAGGCTGAAACAAATATCGCGATCGATCATGTCGAGGGCTGCGCGCATCACGTTGTACGGTTTCTGCAGTTCCGGGAGACTCGTATCTTTCGCGATCTGTGAATAGGAACACCAGTCGTATTTCAGATAATCGACGCCCCACTTCGCGTACGTTCGCGCGTCCTGTTCTTCGTGCTGATAGCTTCCTTCGAAGCGCGCGCAGGTCTGGGGGCCCGGCGACGAATAAATTCCGAGCTTCAGTCCCTTGCTGTGCACGTAATCGGCAAGCGCTTTCATGTCGCCGAACTTTTCGTTCGTCAGGATTTCGCCGTTCCCATCGCGCTTCGCTTCCCACGTATCGTCGATATTGATGTATTGAAATCCATGTGACGCGAGTCCGGATCGAACCATGGCATCGGCGGCCTTTCGAACTTTTTCGGCGTCGACCGATGTCGCCCAGACGTTCCAGGAATTCCAGCCCATCGGCGGAGTCAAGGCGAGTTTGTGTTCGCCGCTCACAATCGTGAGCTCACGAGTGGCAGTGCCTTGCGAACCGCGCACGGACAACTCGACCGTTGTGCTGCCTGCTTGTTTCAAAGAACCCGAAATAATACCGGTGTCCTTGTCGAGCTGAAGGCCCGGGGGAAGATTCTTCGCCGAGAATGTCAGCGGTCCCGTGCCGGTAGCGGGAATGAGGAAAAGAAAAGGACGGCCGGGTGTTGCGCCGGTGATGCGAGGTCCGTGAATCGCGGTCCTGGCCGAAATACTCGAAGCGATCGCCGGCGCAGGTTCGACATCCATTTTGAAAGTTTCCGGCCTGGATTTCGAGCCGGGGGACATGAGGATCAGCGCGCCGCCCCAATTGGCATCGTCATCACGGCTGCCGTCGCCGGTGTTGTCCACGAAAAGACTCATCGTCCGCGCGCCTTTGAGATCCACCGACATGAGCTTCGCCGGCTGGCCGCTTCGAATCATTCCCGACTCGGCGACTTTTTTGTCGTCGAGCCATATTTCAAAATCCACCGATCCCTGGCCGTTGCGCCGCCGGTCGTCGATGCCCACCATGGAAATGAATCGCGCGGCTTCGCCTTTCAAATCGATGGTCAGTTCAGACATTGCGACGGTGCCGATGCCGTGCGGATAAACCACATCGTCAAGACTCAGCGGATTATTCCGAACCGATTTCCCGGCCACGGCGCGCATCCAGCTCGCGCCGATTTTAGTGAGGTCGAGGCTGTCCACCCACACGCCGCCCGCCGGCGCTTCATTCGCGCGCACCATCGATGTTTCCTGAGCGCGAGTCGGATTGAGACGAAGAAACAGGATGACCGCAGCAGCAAGTAATCCAGTAATCGCGATTTTCTTCATCGGTGACCTCGTTTCGTGCAGTGAAACCGTATTGCACTTGACGAACCCTGTCAAGCGAGGTAAATCGTTAAGGCAAAATGCTCGGCCGGAGAGATTTCTTTCGATCAGCTTTGGGACTTATCGCGGCTGCCGCGCCCGCTACGCCCGCCACGGTTCGACCGGCGCGCTTCAATGTTGCTGCATTCGATCGAAAGCGCGTTCTCGATGCAGCGGGAAAATATCTTCGAGAGCAGCCGGTGACCATCACCGCTTCATCGAGTGACCGGAGCGCCGGCGGCAGACACGATTTTTTTTCCGAGGGTGATTATTGGTGGCCGGATCCGCAGAATCCCGGCGGGCCGTACATTCAGCGCGACGGCATGTCGAACCCCGGAAACTTCGTGGCTCACCGGCAGTATCTGATGCGTCTGAGCGTCCAGGTGCCGGCTCTCGCCGCTGCCTGGACGATAACGAAAGACCGGCGTTTCTCCGATCATGCAACGCGCCATTTGAACGCGTGGTTTGTAAACAAAGACACGCGCATGAATCCCAATCTTCTCTACTCGCAGGCCATTCATGGGCGCTTTACCGGCCGCGGCACCGGCATTATCGACACGATTCATCTTGTCGAGGTCGCGCGGGCTGCTGAACTGTTGCCGCGAATGGACGATGTGAGGGCCTGGTTCGCCGATTATCTCGGGTGGATGACAACCCACCAATACGGCACCGATGAACGCGACACGAAAAACAATCACGCAACCTGCTGGGCCATGCAGGCTGCTTCGTTTGCGCGGTTGACCCAGAACGCCGCGCTCATGCAGTTTGTCCGCGAGCGATTCAAGACCGTCCTGGTTCCCGGCCAGGTTGCCGCCGACGGCAGTTTTCCGGAAGAGTTGAGGCGCACGAAGCCCTATGGTTATTCGCTGTTCAATCTCGATGCGATGGCCACAATCTGCGAGCTCCTCTCGACTCCTCAGGACAATCTCTGGAAGTTCGAGGCTCCCGGCGGCCGGGGAGTACGAAAGGCACTCGAATTCATGGCGCCTTACATTCGAGATAAGTCGAGCTGGCCGCATCCGCCGGATGTGATGTACGCGAAGGAGTGGCCCATGCGTCACTGCGCTTTGTTGTTCGGCGGCCTCGCATACGATCGATCGGATCTTGTGGATCTCTGGAAGACGCTGCCTGCGGATTCCGCAGTCGATGAAGTCATTCGCAATTTCTTCATCCGCCAGCCGGTACTCTGGGCATGAACCTCACGGTAATCGACGGGATCATCATCTTCGTCTACTTCGCGTTTGTTCTCGGCGTCGGGTTTGTCCTCAAACGGCACACCAGAACCAGCAAGGATTTTTTTCAGGCGGGCCGCTCGATGCCGGCGTGGATTTGCGGGCTCGCATTTATCTCCGCCAATCTCGGCGCGCAGGAAATCATCGGCATGGGCGCATCGGGCGCGAAGTACGGTATCGCCACAAGCCATTTTTACTGGATCGGCGCGATACCGGCGATGGTGTTCGTCGGACTGTTCATGATGCCGTTCTACTATGGTTCGCGAGCCCGCTCGGTTCCCGAATACCTGCGCCTTCGATTCGACGAGAAGACGCGCGGCTTCAACGCCATCTCGTTCGCGCTGATGACGGTGTTCTCATCCGGCATTTCGATGTATGCGATGGCGAAACTCATCCAGATCCTGCATATCTTCGATGCGCCGTTCCAATCGATGGGACTCGGTCCCGAATATGTTTTTCACATCTGCGTCGTCATCTCTGCGTTGATCGTTCTCGCATACATTTTTTTGGGAGGCCTCACGAGCGCGATTTACAACGAGGTCCTGCAGTTCTTTCTGATCGTGGCGGGATTCACTCCGCTCGTCTTCCTCGGTCTGAAACATGCCGGTGGGTGGAGCGGAATTCGTCAGACACTTCCCCCGGCACTGACCCATTCCTGGCAGGGAATGGGAAACGCGAGCACCAACCTGATGGGCATCGAGGCGTTCGGTCTCGTCATGGGACTTGGTTTCGTTCTTTCGTTCGGCTACTGGTGCACGGATTTTCTCGTTGTGCAGCGCGCGATGGCGGCAAACTCGATGAGCGCCGCAAGGCGCACGCCGCTGATTGCGGCAATTCCGAAGATGGTGTTTCCTGTTCTTGTTGTGCTGCCGGGATTGATTGCCCTGGCTGTGCCTTCACGGGATGCAGCGAATCCACAGCACGCCGGTCTGATTCCTTACAAGGTTGTCGAGACGAGCGGCGAGATCCGGCATGATCAAACCGGCAAGCCGGAGCTTGACTACGATCTGACCGTGCCGGTGCTGCTCTTGAATTACTTTCCAACGGGCATTCTGGGCCTTGGCCTGACGGCGCTGATCGCCAGTTTCATGTCGGGCATGGCGGGAAATGTGACGGCGTTCAACACCGTCTGGACTTACGACATTTATCAGGCCTACATCCGAAAGGATGCCGGCGACGCGCATTATCTATGGATGGGCCGCATGGCCACGATCTTTGGGATTGCCGCTTCGGTGTTTGCCGCATACATTGCGACGCAATTCAACAACATCATGGATGTGCTGCAACTGGTATTCGCATTCGTCAACGCGCCGCTGTTCGCTACTTTTCTGCTGGGAATGTTCTGGAAACGCGCCACAGGACACGGCGCGTTCGCGGGACTGGTCTCGGGCACACTCGGCGCGGCGCTGCATCACGGACTGACGCTCCCCGTGGGCAGCGGTGTTGGCGTGAAGGGCGGCTGGCTCGGTGTGATGCACACGTATCCGAGCGAGATGGCTCAGAATTTCTGGACCGCGATTTACGCGTGGACGACCTGCTTCGTTGTAACGATCATTGTCAGCGCTCTGACGAAGCCCCGGCCGGATCGCGAACTTGCCGGCCTGGTGTATTCGTTGACCGATCGTCCAAAGGATGAATCGCTCGCGTGGTACGCGCGGCCTGCAACGCTTGCCGGCTTCGTCCTCGGCGCGACGCTGCTGCTCAATATCATCTTTTATTAAAGGGTGAGTCATGGGTCTCGATATACGCCTTCCCATCGGATTGATGTTTGCCATTCTCGGAGTGCTGCTGGCGGGCTACGGACTCTTTGGCGATAAATCGATTTACGAGCGCTCCCTCGGGATCAACATCAACCTGATCTGGGGAGTTGTCCTGATTGTCTTCTCGACGATCTTTCTCTGGCTGGGTTCTCGAGGAAAAGGATCCCGGCGTGACGAATAGATTGGGGCAGATGTCGAAGTCTCAAACTTTTCGAGCGCCGGGCCGCGTGAATCTTATCGGGGAACACACCGACTATAACGATGGATTCGTCATGCCGGCGGCTATCCATCTTTCCACTTATGTGACGATCACGCCGCGGCCGGACCGCAAGCGCGTCGTTCATTCGGAGAGCTTTTCGGAGACAGTCGAATTAGAAGAGGGCGCCGGAACCGGATGGAGCCGGTACGTTCTGGGTGTCGCGCGGATACTCGAAAGAAAAGGGTATTCGCTGGATGGGGCCGATCTCCGGATTCGGACCGATATTCCGATCGGCGCAGGGCTTAGTTCATCAGCCGCGCTCGAAGTCGCCGTGGGATATGCGTTGTTGAGCGTTGCCGGAATCGATATCGACCGCACCGAGCTCGCGCGCGCGTGCCAGCAAGCGGAGCACGAGTTCGCAGGTGTTCGCTGCGGCATCATGGATCAAATGATCGCGTGCCACGGCCGCGCGGAGCATGCGTTGATGATGGACGCGCGCAGCCTCGAATTCGAACTGCTGCCGCTGCCGAATGACGTCCGCATCGTCGTCGCGAACACGATGGTGAAGCACAATCTCGCTTCCACTGAATACAACGCTCGCCGCGCCGAATGCGAAACAGCCGCGCGTGTATTCGGACGCTCCCTACGCGACGTGACACTATCCGACATCGAGAAGCGCAAAATAGACCTCGGCGAAACGATCTATCGGCGCGCCCGCCATGTGATCACGGAGAATGCCCGAGTTCAATCTGCAGCCGCAGCGTTGAAGAACAGGAATCTTCGCGAGTTCGGCCGGCTGATGCGCGAATCCCATGCCAGTCTTCGCGATGATTACGAGGTGAGTTGCCGCGAACTCGACATCATGTCCGGCATCGCATCCGGCATCGATGGAGTTTACGGTTCCCGAATGACGGGTGGCGGATTCGGCGGTTGCACGGTAAGCCTCGTGGACAGCGGCTCCGTCGAACATTTTCGAGCGTCTCTCATCAAGCAGTATGAAAAGGCCACAGGATTTCATCCCGACATTTATGTTTGTACCGCTGGGCCGGGTGTGGACGTGAGCAGCAGCCAATAATGAAGCGAGACATCGCCGAAGATGCTTGCTATATTTCGCAGAAAAAACGGGGAGGCATGATTATGTGGAGCCGACGATCTTTTCTCCGAATTGCCGGTGGTGCGGCGGGCGCGGCATTGGCGCCCCGGCCGGCGGGAATTCCTGAAGTGTTAACGGCCACGGCCGCGGTGGCCGGGCGGACTCCGCAGGAAGTGGCGTCCGACGAAACGTATTGGCGGGAGATCCAGTTCGCTTTTACGTTGGATCGCACGCTCATCAATCTGAACAACGGCAATCAGTGCCCTTCGCCGGCGGTCGTGCACGAAGCCTGCAAGCGATACATGGATTCGTCGAATCAGGCGCCCGTGTATCACCGGGGCCTGATCGAGAAGAACATTGAAACAGCGCGCCGCCGCCTCGGAGCCGAATTCGGCGCGGACCCGGAAGAGATCGCGATCACGCGCAATGCCAGCGAGTCGCTGCAGATTGCTCAGAACGGCATCGACCTGAAACCCGACGATGAAGTCATCACGACCGAACAGGATTACGGCCGCATGCTGACGACATGGGACCAGCGAGCGCGGCGCGACAAAATCAAAGTGACGCGGCTTGATTTTCCCTGTCCCACGACGCAGGCCGATCTCCTGCAACGATTCGAATCGGCGATCACACCGCAAACTCGCGTGCTGCATTTCTGTCACATCACCAATCAATCGGGACAACTTTTTCCGGTGCGCGATCTGGCCCGGCTGGCACGCCGGCGCGGCCTTATATCGATCGTCGATGGCGCGCATGCCATGGGACATTTCCCGTACAAACTGAGCGATCTCGAAATGGATTATTACGGCGTCAGCCTGCACAAATGGCTGCTGGCGCCGCTTGGAACCGGTCTGCTTTATGTGCGCAAAGATCGTATCGCGTCGACATGGCCGCTGCAGGCGGCTCCCGAGAGAAGCGAAAAAGACATCCGCAAGTTCGAGGAAATCGGCACAAGTCCGGCCGCAACCAAGGCGGCGATCAACGAGGCCATCGCGTTTCAGCAGGCCATCGGTATCGAACGGAAAGCAGCGAGGCTGCGTTACCTGACGCTCCGATGGGCAAATGAATTAAAGAAAAATCCGCGCGTCCGGCTGCATTCGAGTCTCGAAGCCGGACAGACGTGGGGACTCGCTGTCGTGTCGATTGACGGTATCGACACGGATAAACTCGTGCCATACCTCTGGGACAAATACCGCATCATCATCACGGCTGTCGGACACGTGAATACGAAGGACCCGAAGCTGACGTACCGCGGTCTGCGTGTGACTCCCAACATCTACACGCCTCTCGAGGAAATCGACACGTTCATTCAGGCGATGCAGAACGTTTTGAAGAACGGCCTGCCGGCATGAATCAAGTACTCGCGCGTAAACCGGTTCTTCGCTCTCTCGTACTGGCATTGGCGCTGGCGGTGTGCGCGGCGGCAGCCGGGCAAAAGAACGACGGGCTGGTCGCCGTGATGGGAATTGCGCGTGAGATCGCTCCCGTTGAAGCCCGTATTCAAGGCGGCAGGACGGAGCGGATTCAGGGAGTCACCTTTACGTTCGGCACCATCGACGGAGCGCGGATCGTCGCGGTTCGCAGCGGCGCCGGAAAGGTGAATGCGGCAATGGCGGCGACGATTCTTGTCGATCATTTTTCGCCGGCCGCTTTGGTGTGGACGGGCACAGCCGGCGCGATCGATCCTGAACTGAATCCTGCCGATGTCCTGATCGGCGCCTCTGTGGGATATCACGACTTCGGCACTTTGTCCGCGGGAGGTTTGAACAGGGAAGCGACGCGAAATATGGTTTCAGGCGCCCTCGATCCGCTTTTGTTTCCCGCCGCGCCCGGACTCCTGGCGGCGGCCCGGCGCGCCGCGCCGGCCGTCAAGCCGTCACGGAGACCTGGCGGGGAGGCGGATCCGCAGCCACGAATTCGCGAAGGGGTGATCGTCACCGGCGACGCTTTCATCGCGAATCCCGCGCGCCGCATCGAACTCCGGCGCGATCTGAAGGCCAGCGCCGTCGAAATGGAAGGAGCCGCCGTCGCCCAGGTTTGCGCGCGGTCCGCTGTTCCTCTCATCGTGATCCGAAGCATTACCGATCACGCCGACGGCGAGGCCGAACACAGCTATGACCGTTTTGTCGATACCGCCTCTCGCAATGCCGCTGATTTCTCGATCGCCGTCGTCCGCGAATGGCGGAAGTGAAGCGTGCCCTCACGAACCGAAGGCGGCCACAATTTGAGACAGTTGTTCACATTGTGAACCAGGGGACGGTGAGGTATATTCGCGCTTCGCGTGATCCCTATGACCAATCTGAACGAGCATCCTCATATTCGCTTCAACCCTCTTCTTCGAGAATGGGTGCAGGTGTCGCCGAAGCGTACGAACCGGCCGTGGCAGGGCCAGGTCGAGCCGAGCGCGGCGGCGCCGGCGCCGCAATATGATCCCGAGTGCTACCTCTGTCCGGGTAATACGCGAACGGGCGGCATGACGAATCCGCAGTACGAATCGACCTTTGTCTTCGACAATGATTTTCCGGCGCTCTTGCCCTCAGGGCCGGACGCGAACTATGACGAAGATGGACTGCTCGTCGCCCGAACCGAGAGCGGGATTTGCCGCGTTCTTTGTTTTTCACCGCGACACGATCGGACGCTTTCGCAAATGAGCGTCGATGAGATTCGTCTCGTAGTGGACGCATGGATCAACGAATACGCATCGCTGGCGCGCCAAGCCGGCATCCGCTATGTCACGATTTTTGAAAACCGCGGGGCAATGATGGGAGCCAGCAATCCGCATCCGCACTGTCAGATCTGGGCGACGGCGACCATTCCCAACGAACCCGCGAAAGAAGCGGCATCGCTCAAGGCCTATCGCGAGGAATATGGGGAATGCCTCCTTTGCTCCTATTTGAAAACGGAAAGCCGGTTGAAGGAGCGAGTGGTTTTCGAGAATGAGGAATTCGCCGTCATCGTTCCATTCTGGGCCGTATGGCCGTTTGAAACGATGGTCATCAGCAAGTCGCATATCTCAAGCATGGCTGCGCTCGAAGAATGCGGACGAAACGAACTTGCATCGGCGCTGAAAAACATCACGAGCCGCTATGACAACCTTTTCAATTGTCCGTTTCCTTACTCGATGGGATTCCATCAGCGTCCAGCCGACGGAAAAGCCCACGACGAATCGCATCTTCACGCGCATTTCTATCCACCGCTGCTACGTTCGGCGAGCATACGAAAATTCATGGTTGGATTTGAAATGCTGGGCATGCCGCAACGCGATATCACTCCGGAAGCGGCGGCATCCATGTTGCGTGAAACGGCGTCCGGAGGAGACACGAGCGCATGAAGCGCTTTGGATTCGTGATTCAAATCGAGAAGCGCGAAATCGAACGTTACAAGGAATACCATCGCGCCGTCTGGCCTGAAGTTCTGGATGTGATCCGGCGCGCGAACATTCGCAACTACTCCATTTTTCTCAAGGATGATTACCTGTTTGGGTATTACGAATACCATGGCGCCGATCATGCCGCGGATATGGAAAGAATCGCCGCGGATCCGAAGACAAAGGAGTGGTGGTCGATCATGATGCCGATGCAGCGCCCGCTGGACACGAGAAAACCGGGAGAGTGGTGGGCGGAGATGGATGAGGTGTTTCACCTGGTGTCCTGAGTCAGAGATAGCCACGTTATTTCTGACTCAGGACACTAAATTGAGCATTGGAGATTTGTGGAGGTAAGATGAATCACATCACGCGCCGTGAAGCCATCCAACTCGCGATTGCTGCGCCGCTCTACATGCAGTCGCTCATCAACGTGCCGGGCAGGATTGTGCCCGCTGATAAATCACCGGTGCAAGGCGCGCGCCTGATTCGCGACTGGAGCGGACCGCTCTGCCGTTCACGAGTGGTGAACGAAGGCCGCGATCCTGTGCGTCTCAAGGAAGTGGTGTTGTTCGACATCAACATGACGCTGCCTCCTTCGACACGGCTGTACGCAGAAGCATTCCAGATGCTCAGTCAGAACGGCGGAACGCTCGGCGAACCCGCGGATCTCGGCTCATACACGGACGCGAAGCATTACAAGATGCCTGCGCCGGAAGGAGGCCGGGCGTTCTACGGTGTGGTCACGCTGGCTCCTTCGCAAGGTCCGCCGCAGTTGTTGGCGTTCACGTCATGCCGGCGTTTCAACGGCGAGTTTTATTTGCGTGGACGATCGCTGCAGGCCGTCATCGACACGGAAGGCCTCGAGCTCGCGCCGGGCGAAGCGTGGGAGCTGGAGGAATTCACATTCAGGACCGGGCCCTCTCGAGAACAATTGCTGGAGGAACTCGCGGCGCGGCTTGTTCAAAATCATCCGCCATTGCGGCCGAAGACGCCGCCGGCCGGCTGGTGTTCCTGGTATTGCTTCGGCCCCAACGTCACCGCCCGTCAGGTTCTCGATAATCTCGACTTCATCGCGAAGAATGCGCCGGGTCTCAAATATATTCAGATCGACGATGGCTATCAACCGGCGATGGGCGATTGGCTGGAAACCGGGACGGCTTTCGGTGGAAATGTTCAGGTTGTCCTGAAACAGATTCGTGAGCGCGGCTTCGAGCCGGCGATCTGGGTTGCGCCATTCATCGCAGAAGAGAACTCGCATGTCTTCCAGCAGCATTCGGAATGGTTCGTGAAAGGCGATGATTCCAGGCCGCTGCGTTCGGATAAGGTAACGTTTGGCGGCTGGAGGCACGGCCCCTGGTACGTGCTTGATGGAACTCACCCCGAGGTTCAGAAACACTTCGCCGATTTCTTTGGAACGATGCGGCGGGAATGGGGCTGCACCTATTTCAAACTCGACGCGAATTTCTGGGGCGCGATTCACGGCGGCCGCTTTCACGATGCGAAGGCGACGCGCATCGAAGCCTACCGCCGCGGCATGCAGGCCATCCTGCGCGGCGCCGGCGACAGCTTCATTCTTGGATGCAATCATCCAATCTGGCCGTCGCTCGGATTGATTCATGGTTCCCGCAGTTCGAACGACATCAAAAGAACCTGGGATCGCGTCATGACCACGGCGCGGCAGAATCTCCTGCGCAACTGGCAGAACGGCCGGCTCTGGTGGAACGATCCCGATGCCGTGGTTCTTACCGGTGATCTGCCGGACAACGAATTTCAATTTCACGCCACCGCGATTTACGCATCCGGAGGCATGCTGCTTTCAGGCGACGATCTCACGAAGATCTCCGCGCCCCGGCTCGCCATGTTGAAAAAACTTCTGCCGTCCACCGGTGTCGCGGCGGAATTCGAAGATGATTCATTGCGGGTCGGGATTGTGAAGCTGCCGGACGCGCGGATGGTGAGCGTTTTTAACTGGGAGGATAAACCCCAAACGATTTCGTTCCGATTGCCGCAGCCGTCCGTGATTACCGATTACTGGACAGGTGAAGCCCTGGGACGTCAGGCCGGGATGTTTACGATTCGAGAGATGCCTGCGCGCTCGGCAAGACTTCTGCACCTGGCCGGATAAGCCGGGATGTTTCCATGAAACTCGATTGCATGATGTGGTATACGTCTCGATACAAGAACACAAGGGCATAATGGACAAACGGACACACAGAAAAATGAATCGCAGGGAATTTGTGGCGGCCGCTGCCGCAGTCTCGCTGCAGTCGGTGCGGCGGCCGGCGGCTCCCGTAAATCTGGCTGTTGAAGCAGGACGTTTCGATCGAAGCGAACTCGTCGTCTCATTTCCATTGACCGGCTTTGGCGCAAAGCCGTTAGTACTGCGTGACGGTTCGGGAAAAACAATTCCCCTTCAAGTCGCCGGCGGTCAGGGCAGTTTTATTCTGTCCGACCTGAAAGCCGGAAAAACGAAGAAATATCGGATCGAGACGTCGAAGACCGCGGCAGAGACTCACGTGAAAGCCGCGCCGGATGAGCGATTGCTGCGCGTCACATCGGGTTCCCACAGCATCTTTGATTTTCGACTGAAGAAAGAATTGCCCGAGCCCGGCATCAAAGAAGCGTTCAAGCGCGCGGGCTACATGCATCCGGTGTATTCGCCGGCCGGGCATGTTGTGACCGACGACTATCCCAGCGATCACTACCATCAGCACGGCATCATGTTCGCGTGGACGAAGACGGAATTCGAAGGACGGCATCCCGATTTCTGGAACATGGGAACGGGGAGCGCTTCCGTCGAGTTCGATGGAATCGGCGATTCGTGGAGCGGGCCGGTCCACGCGGGTTTCACTGCGCGCTTTCGATATGTCGATCTCAGCGCACCGAAGCCGGTGAATGCGTTGAATGAGGTATGGGCCGTTCGCGCGTATGAGCTTCGATCCGGTCCGAAGCCGCACACAATGTTCGACATCGTTTCAACGCAGCAAACCGCGAGCAACAGTCCGCTGCTGCTCCCGGATTACCGGTACGGCGGCATCGCCGTTCGCGGGCATCGGAATTGGAGAATGAAAGAGAAGGTCATGTTCCTCACGTCCGAAGGCAAGGACCGCATTGCCGGTGATAACACCCGGGCGCGATGGTGCGCCATCTTCGGCAACGTGGATGGCGTTGTAGCTGGAATTGCGGCATTCGGACATCCGGATAATTTTCGAGCGCCGCAGCCTGTGCGCATTCATCCCGACGATCCGTATTTCAATTTCTCACCATCGAAGATGGGGGACTGGCAAATCGATCCGGGCAAGCCGTATGTTTCCCGCTATCGCTTCGTTGCTTTCGACGGTCCCGCGGATGCCGCAGAACTCGACCGGCTGTGGAACGATTATGCGAATCCGCCGCGAGTATCGGTGAGTTAACAACTTCATGTCCGAACCTCGAACAGCCGATCGCATCTTCATTGCCGCAACTTCCTTCACCGTTTTGTTTTCCATTGTGGGGCTCGCGCTGTACGGACTCCCGTTTTATTACGATTACATGGTTCGCGACTTCGGCTGGTCGCGCACTCAGGTCACATCCGGCAATGCATTGAGCAAACTTGTGGTCGGGCCGATTTTCGGTTTTTTTGCCGGCTGGATCGTCGATCGATTCGGACCCCGGCGATTGATGCTGGCAGGCGTTCTGATGGCCGGCATTGCATTGATCGGCCTTGGATCGATGGGCGCGCTGTGGATGTTCTACGCGTTCTACCTTATTAATGCTCTCGGTTATGTTTGCGGCGGCCCGTTGCCGAACCAGATTCTGTTATCGCAATGGTTCGATCGCGGGCGAGGCAAGGCGATGGGGTTTGCGTATCTCGGTATCGGGGTCGGCGGCGCCGCGGTGCCATTGATTTCTTACCGGCTGACTCAGATGTTCGGATGGCGGACCGCGCTTGAAGTTCTCGGCATCGTGATCATTGTTTTTTCGCTGCCGCTCGTCCTGCTCATCAAAGAAAGAAGCCCGAAGACTTTCCGCGAGAGCAGTACACGCCCGCTCGAGCCTGCCGGCGATGTCTTCCGAAATCCGGCGTTCTATCTGCTTGCGATCGGTAGCATGTGCTCGATTGGCGCGGTGGGCGGCGCGAATCAGCACTTGAAGTTGTTTCTCAGCCTGGATCAGCACTACGCAGCAGACGAGGCGGCGCGGGTCATTTCGCTCGTGCTGGGATTCAGCATCTTTGGAAGGCTTCTGATGGGTTGGCTTTCCGATCGCATTCCGCGAAAGCATGTGATGTTGCTGATCTACATCCTGGTGGGAAGTTCGATCCCTCTTTTGTTTTTTGCAGCCCGCCACGAAACGATGTTTCTGTTTGCGGGGGTGTTCGGCATCGGCCTGGGCGGTGAATACATGATCATTCCACTGATCGCCGCCGAATTGTTCGGACTGCGCGTCCTGGGCCGGGTCATGGGTGTGATCCTCACTGCGGACGGCGTTGCGGAAGCGGTCTTTCCAATGTTGATCGGATATATCCGCGACCGGAGCGGCGTCTACACGATGGGTTTCGTTCTTCTCGTTGTTCTTGCGCTCGCCGGGGCGCTGGCGATTGCCTTTCTTCCCAGAAAAGAACCGGCGCTCATTAAAGAGCCGGCCGTTGTATGAGCAGCGGTATGTCGCGGATCGCGAGTCTCAAAGACGTCGAGGTGTTTCAGGAATACCTCCGGGCGAATCGCATCACGATTCCGTGCGATTCGGTTCTCATCGAAGGCCGGCAATCTCCACTGGCGCAGCCGATCGAATTTGACGGCGTGCGTATCGGGAATCGATTCACAATCCATCCGATGGAAGGCTGGGACGGAACGCCCGGCGGGCGGCCCAGTCCTCTCACTGTCCGGCGCTGGCAGCATTTCGGAGCGAGCGGCGCAAAACTGATCTGGGGAGGTGAAGCCGTTGCGGTGCGCGAAGACGGCCGCGCGAATCCCAATCAGCTTCTGATCAGCGAACAGACCCTGGGCGATATCGAGAATCTTCGCAAGACGCTGGTAGCGGAACATCGAAGAAAATGCGGAAGCGATGAAGGCCTCCTCATCGGACTTCAGCTCACTCATTCGGGACGATACAGCTTTCGCGGGCCGCGAATCCTTTACCGGCATCCATTGCTCGACAAGCGGCTGCGGCTTCCGGAAGACTATCCGGTGTTGACGGACGGCGACATTCGCGAACTCATCGAATATTTCCATCGAGCCGCGCGGATGGCCCAGTCCGCGGGCTTTGATTTTGTCGATGTGAAGCACTGCCACGGTTATCTCGGCCATGAGTTTCTCAGCGCTCACACGCGTGAAGGCGATTACGGCGGCAGCTTCGAAAACCGCACGCGGTTTCTTCGTGAGATTGTCGAAGGTATCCGGCGCGACGCGCCGGGCCTGCGAATCGCAGTCCGGTTTTCCGCATTCGATACGGTGCCGTTCAACCGGTCGGGCGAGCCCGAGTTGATGGACGGGGTCGTGCCGTATCGTTGGGGATTTGGTGTGCACCCTTCGGATCCGGCGGCTCCGAACCTGGATGAGCCGATGAAATTTCTCGCGCTGCTCGAGCGATTGAATATCAGACTGGTGAATGTGACGGCAGGATCACCTTATTACAATCCGCACATTCAGCGTCCGGCGATGTTTCCGCCTTCGGATGGTTACGCGCCTCCTGAAGATCCGCTCGCAGGCGTTGCGAGACAGATGAAATTCACTCAGGCCTTGAAGAGCGCCTTTCCCAACCTTTACTTTGTCGGGACAGCGTATTCCTATTTGCAGGAATTTATTCCCTACGTCGCGCAGGCCGCGGTGCGCGACGGCTGGGTGGATTCGGTAGGGCTTGGGCGCCTGGTGTTGTCGTATCCCGAGTTGCCGTTCGATGTGCTGCAAGGCCGTCCGCTCGATCGCAAACGTTTTTGCCGGACCTTCAGCGATTGCACAACCGGTCCGCGCAAAGGTCTGCCTTCGGGTTGCTATCCACTGGATGAGTTTTATAAGAACTCGGAACCGGGGAAGAAACTGAAGGAACTCAAAGCATGAAATCGAATGGCTTTGCACATAAAGTCGCAATTTGTGAGCTAAAACCCCTCTCCCTTTGGGAGAGGTCGGCGCGCAAAGCGCGCCGGGTGAGGGTCGAAGTGATGGCAAACATTGGACCCTCACCGGCCGCGACATTTTCTTGATGCTCGCCCTATCGGGCTCGCGCTTCGCGGCCGACTCTCCCAGAGGGAGAGTGTTTTTCTTGACCGATTTCGTCGGTATACAGCCATGACTGTCAACGATCTCATCACCCGCATTCAGCCACGCCGCATTATCCACGGCGCCGCGGCGGCGTTGTTGCCTTTTGAAGAAGACGGGCGTGTCGCGGTCGAGCCGTTGCAGGCTCACATCCTCGCCACACATCGCGCGGGTCTGATGAACGCGGTGAATATGGACACCGGTTACGTGAATTATCTCAGCAGCAGCGAAAAGGGGGATGTCCTGCAATGGACGCGAGCAGCGCTCGGACCAGGCGTTCCTTTTATTGCCGGCGCATATATAGAAGGAGAAGCCGGCGACGTGGTGTCGCTCTATCGCCGCGAAATGGATCGCATTGCAGGCTGGGGCGGTACGCCGATCGTGTTCCAGACTTCGCGGCTGCATGGCCGCGAGCCGCGTGAGAAGATCGCCGTCTACAAGGATATCTGCAAAGGTTTTCCAGCCGTCCTCGGCTTCGAACTCGGTCCCGTGTTCGCGCCGAACGGAGAGATCTTTGATGAGGACACGTTCCGCGGACTCATGGACATTCCGGAGCTGAAGGGCGCGAAACACTCCTCGCTCGACCGGCTTCAGGAATTGCGCCGTCTCGAGCTTCGGGACAGGCATCGTCCGGAATTCCGCATTTACACGGGTAACGATCTCGCAATCGACATGATTGAATATGGATCGGACTATCTTCTGGGTCTCGCCACGTTCGCGCCGGAAAAATTCGCCGAACGCGACCGGTTGTGGGCTGCCGGCGATCCGGCTTATTACGCGCTGTCGGATGCGCTGCAACATCTCGGGAATATCGCGTTCCGCCCGCCTGTGCCCGCCTACAAACATTCGGCGGCCATCTTCCTTCACTTGACGCGCCGTATTCCTTCGCCTCGAACGCATCCAATGAATCCTGTTCGTCCGGAGTGGGAAAGAGAGATGATGTGCGAGTGCGCGCAAAGACTTGGACTGGAGACGCTATGAAAACGGCCACAAAATCATTCTTGTGTCTTTGGTCTCTTTTCGCGGCGGCCTCAACTCTAGACGCAGCCGACATCCTCTGGTACCGCCAGCCCGCCGCATCCTGGAACGAAGCGCTCCCGATTGGTAACGGCCGTCTGGGCGCCATGATCTTCGGCGGTGTCCGGTCCGAACGAATTCAACTCAACGAAGACACGGTATGGGCGGGCGAGAAACGCGACCGCAACAATCCGGAAGGCGCGAAGAATCTTGCGGAAGTGCGGCGCCTTCTGTTTGCCGGCAAAGTCAAGGAAGCTGAAGCACTCGCGGAACGCGCGATTATCTCGATTCCGAAACGTCTGCCTCCATATCAGCCGCTTGGGGATTTGCGGCTGACGTTCAGCGATCACGAAAACTGGCAGGATTACCGCCGCGAACTCAACATCGAATATGCAATCGCGCGAGTGACGTATCGCATCGGCGACGCGCACTACACGCGCGAGATATTCTCGTCCGCCGCGGATCAGGTGATCGTGATTCGCCTCACCTGCGATAAACCCGGACGCATCTCCTTTTCAGCAACGCTGACGCGGGAAAAAGACAGCCTAACTCGCGTCGAGGAGACGAACCGCGTCGCGATCGAAGGTCAGGCGATTACCTACAGCGATCGCCAGCAGCTCGAACGCAAGACCGGCGTGAAGTTTCGCGGTGTCCTGCAGGCCGTTCCGCAAGGCGGAAACATGCGGGCGGAAGGGACTGCGATCGAGATCGACAAAGCCAACTCCGTTCTTCTTGTTTTCGCTGCGGCAACGAATTTCAAGAACAAGGACCTCAAAGCCGCGACGGATCAGTATCTGACCGCCGTCCGCAAACCGTACGCTCAACTGCGCTCGGCGCACATGGCCGATTATGAAAAGTTCTATCAGCGCGTCAAATTCCAGCTTGATGCGAGCCCGCCGCCGGATCTTCCAACGGACGAGCGTCTGAAGCGTGTGCAGCAGGGCACAGCCGATCCGGCGCTCGAGGCTTTGTATTTCCAGTTCGGCAGATACCTGCTGATTTCCAGCAGCCGGCCCGGTTCGATGGCTGCGAATCTTCAAGGGATCTGGAACGAGCAGCTCGAACCATCGTGGGACAGCAAGTACACGATCAACATCAATACGGAAATGAATTACTGGCCGGCGGAGGTGACGAATCTATCGGAACTTCACGAGCCGTTGTTCGATCTGATCGAGAATGCGCTCGATGACGGCCGGCGCGTTGCGAAGAATCTTTATGGAGCGCGGGGATTTGTGATCCATCACAACACGGATATCTGGGGCCATGCGGTTCCCATCGATGGAGTCGGGTCCGGGCTCTGGCCCATGGGCGGCGCGTGGTTGAGCCTGCATTTGTGGGATCACTACGACTTCACGCGCAATCGTGACTTTCTTGCGAAGCGCGCGTATCCGATCATGAAGGAGGCGGCCGAATTTCTTCTCGACTATCTCGTCGATGATGGAAAAGGCCACCTGGTGACGGGCCCATCCATTTCACCCGAGAATCAATATCAATTGCCGGACGGCACGCGCGCCAAGCTGACGATGGGTCCGACGATGGATCTTGAAATTACGCGCGCACTTTTCGATCGCACGATTGAATCGGGCCGCATTCTCGGAATCGACCCGGAGCTTGCCCGCAGAATCGCCGCCGCGCGCGACCGGCTTCCCTCATTGCAGATCGGAAAGCACGGGCAGTTGCAGGAATGGCTCGCCGATTACGACGAGCCCGATCCGGGTCATCGCCACATCTCGCATTTGTTCTCCCTGCATCCCGGAAATCAAATCACCCTGCGCGGCACTCCCGAGTTGGCTCGGGCCGCCCGAATCTCTCTCGAACGCCGCCTGCAGGCCGGAAGCGGTTATACGGGATGGAGCCGCGCCTGGATCATCAATTTCTGGGCGCGGCTGGAAGAAGGCGATCTCGCTCACGATCACATCGTCGCGCTTCTCGGAAAATCGACGCTGCCGAATCTGCTCGATACTCATCCACCGTTCCAGATCGATGGGAATTTCGGCGGCGCCGCCGGCATCGCTGAAATGCTCCTTCAAAGCCAGAACGGTGAAATTGCGTTTCTACCCGCGTTGCCGAAAGCCTGGCCGGGTGGTTCGATCACCGGACTTCGCGCGCGCGGCGCGCTTGGCGTGGATATCGAGTGGTCGAATGGAAAAGCAACTCAGGCCGTATTGCATCCCGATGTCACTGCGCAATTCACGCTGCGCCCGCCGCGTGGTCAAAAGATCGTTGGCCCTTCGACAATGCAGCTTATGGCCGGCCAAACCCATCGCATCCGCTTCGAGTAGCCTGTTTATTGCGTCCGCGTGATAGCATCCGGAAAAACCAACGCAGGATGCGATTGCCACAGATGGAGGCTCGCATGCGCAAATCGGCAGTAATGCTCTCCGCGGTATTCCTGTTATTGATGATTCCGGCTTCTCCCAAATTCGGTTTCGTTCAGACCTCAACAAAGGTGTCATCACCGGCTCCGCATGTGCTGATTGCTTCGCTGAGCGAACAAGTGTCAGCGCTGGTGAAAGGAAAGTCCGAGTCTTCATTCAAGAGTCTGCAATCGAAGGTTGAAGATGCCGCGAAGTATTTGAGAGAGGGCAACGGCGATGGCGCGATGCAGCGTCTCGCGGTTTTTCAATCAGAGCTGAGGGGGCTCAGCCACGGCCCGCTGATCGACCCTCAAACTGCGGCGGGCATGCTGGCCACGGCGGCGGCCGCGCAGCAAGGCATCGAGCATATCCTCACGCTGCCGATTGCCGTCATCCCTCCTCCGCAAGTTTGCGCGGACAGTTCAAAGTGCGTGTACAGCCACTTGTACGTGGCCGCGCCGTCGCTGTTCGGCCCCGTGCCGTCTGGAAAACCGGACGGCAGCTTCGGCGCGCCATTCCCGCGCATTTCGGACGCGATTGCGAAAGCCAAGGCGGATGGCGACTGCGGACTGGTGATTCATGTCGGATCGGGACTCTACATTGAAAGTATTACGGTCTCCATGCCTCTGTATATTCGAGGCACGTCGCGATCGACGGTCATTCAAGGATCGATCCTCGATTATGCCGGCTACAGTCTCGGCTTGTCCGACCTGCGAATACAAAACAGTGCGTCGCCCGGTGCGATTGTTGTGGATGGATGCCCGTCCACGACACAGATTACGAATGTCCAGATTGTCGATGCTACACGAAACGGTGTTTTTCAGCGGGGTGGTGCGATCAGCGCCGCAGGACTTACTGTCCGCGCGACGAATGCAACACCCGACGATCGCAAGAGCGGCGTTGGCGTTCGTCTGTCAGGTGGAGTCCATGCGGTGCTGGGAAGCCTGGTTCTGACGCAGAATGGCGCAGCCGGCCTGATTGCGGAAGGCGATGGAACATTGGTTTATCTGTCGAGTTCGTCGGTAACTCTGAACGAAGTCAATCATTCCTTCACTGTCGATGCCTCGACGGCTCCACTGACCATCGGCTCCGGCGTGGTCGCCGATGACCATGCCTACGTCCTCTCCGAGTTTACGACCATCGATCGAAATCAGTTCACCGGTCTGTACGTCCGTGGCGGCGCCACAATTTATCAGCGATACTCCGAGGTCTCGCGTACATCCGCCATCGGTATGTTCGCCGGCTTCAACGCCGTCAACATCGGTTCTACGTTGCAACTCACGGCGGCCACGCTGGCCAGTGCGGAAACTGTGGATCTCGTCACATCCGATGCGGCGACGACCGTTTCTGCAGGCCGCGTATGGCTTGCTCCGATTCTTCTGGGGTATTGGCAGGGCGATCACGGAACCAGTACCGATTGTTTGCACCGCGACGGCGCCGAATATATCGTTCCACCGGGAGGGGTTCTTTTCGGAATCGATCCTTACCATCTGACACTCCCGCCATGCGTGGACTGTCCGGTGCCTCCGCCTCCTCCATGTGTCTCTCTGCCTTTCGACTGCTGGTGGTGCGCCGGCACGTAAGACTTTGTTCTGAGAATTGCTTAGTAGTACACGACGACGCGGAAGTAACCGGAATTGTCCTGCAGGTAATCGTCGTTGATGCCGAGAAACAGGCGGCCTGAACTGCGAGTGCGGAAGGCGCCGGTTTCGTCGCCGATGAAGAAGTAGTCTTTGGAGTCTCCGATACGTCCGATCAGCGCGGCGCCCGGGCGATTCGGCATGGGACGCTGTGGATTGTTGGGCGAGTTTTGTTCGCCGCCCGGACCGGCACGCCGATTTGCTCCCCAATGAATCTCGCCGCCGGCTTCGAAATAGATATTCTGGCCGGCATTGACGTCGATTCCGGTATCGGTCCACGCCATGTTGGCGACCGCCATCGTCTGCTTCTCGCGCAAGCCGCGCGGCCGGCCCTGCTGGGAAGAACGGGGCGGCTCGTTTCGTTCGTCGCGGCCAAACTCGATTCCAATAACGTCATCGCGGCTGACGCGTCCCGGCCGGGCCCCGAAGCCGGATTCCTGGAATTCGACGATGCCGTTTTGAAACGAAATCAACTGGCCCTGAATGCGGCGTCCGTCTCGCAGTATCAGCGTGTCGGCATGCACAGACGAAGCGAGAACGAGAAACACAACGGCAACGAACCAGCGATGCGTTCTGAAAAATGGATTCATGGAGCCCTCCGCGCCCATCTTAGACCTGGCTACCACGGAAATGTAGCGCTTCGACGGGCGCTTTCGATAAGCTCTGCCAAATAAAAGAGGCACACTCTCATGAACCGCGGGATTTTCACGATCGGTCTTGCCGGGATTGCCGCTGTTGTTCTTTTCGCCGTTCTCGGCGCCGGACAGCAGACGGCAACGCGATATGACTACCACGCATCCAACGAGACGCTCATCAGCAACGGAATGCAGGCGCTGTTCATCTGCAACGGATTGTTTGTATCCAATCGAACGATGGATCAGCTCCGCGCCGCCGAATTGAAGATGGATCTGCTGCTGCTCGCGCCTCCGGACGAAATCAAAATCGATCGTGAACGCAGGACGGTCGCCGTCAGGGATGGCGCGAACCGAGAGGCTCCCGTCATGCGCGCGGCATACAGACAAGGATTGGGCTGCATCGTAATGGGGCCGGAGCAGACATTCGCGGACATCGACAGCCTGCCTTTCCTGAACATTCCTGCGCTGCCGGGAGATCCCGCGAAACTTTCCTGGCCCGACGGTGACCTCGTCGAAACGAAACCTCTTCCGCATGACATCGACCGGAAGGCTTTGGACGCTGCCGCGGCATTCGCGTTTGACCGCGCCGAGCACGGCCATGCAACGCAGATCACCCTGAGTCTTCTTGTCGTTCATAAGGGCGGCATCGTTCTCGAGCGGTATGCGCCGGGTGTGGATCTGACTACAAAGACGCGAACGTGGTCCACGGCGAAGAGCATCGCGGCCACGTTGATCGGTATCGCAACAGGTGAAGGCAAACTCTCGCTCGATGCGCCCCTGCCTTTCAGGGACTGGGGACCGGGAAGAGGTCCCGTGCCGGACTCCGACCCGCGGACCAGAATCACACTGAGAAGCATCCTGAATATGTCGAGCGGGCTTTATCCGGTCGACAATACCGTGAACGCTTACGTGTCCGGTTCGCCGCTCGGCTATTTCGGCGGCGTCAGCACGGTGCGCGGCGCTCTCGACCGCGGCATCATTCGCGAGCAGGGCACCACGTGGGATTACGAAAACTACGATTCGCTGCTGGGTGTCTATGCGCTCAAAAACGCGATCGGCGATTATCAGAAGTACCTGGAGTTTCCACGCCGCGCGTTGTTCGATCGAATCGGAATGCGCAACACCATTCCCGGCGTCGACCGATTCGGCGATTACGTGCTGAGCAGTCAGGTCTACACCAATGCGCGAGACCTCGCGAGATTCGGCCTGTTGTATCTGAACGGAGGCACGTGGCGCGGCAAGCGCATTGTGCCCGAGAGCTGGATCCGGTTTGCGCGCACCCCGGCGCCCGCGACGCGCGATCGAGGCCGTTTCTACGGCGGACAATTCTGGCTCGTCCCGGACGAACTCACCGGCCTTCCCCAGGATGCATACAGCACGGCCGGCAGCCGCGGGCAATACACCATCATCATTCCTTCATATGACCTCGTCATCGTGCGCCGCGGGGAAGACTGGTTGTCGCGCGATACTTTCGACAACTGGGATCTCACGCGCGAAGTTCTGAAAGCATTCCCAAAACGCACAGGCGAGAAACTGAAATAACACCGCGGTGATGCAGCGCGCTGTTAAATCCCGCTTGACGCTGTTTCAAAGGTCGGGAATAGTTAACACCACCAACAATGAACCATAGTGTCATGATGTGAAACCCCCTGCAGCCTGATGGCGTGCGGGTAAACACGTCCCAAGGAGTCGAGCCATGAGAAGCGCGATCGGTGTGTTTGCGGCCGTCTTGTTCTTCGCGTCCCTGAACTCCGCACAGGACAGCCGCGCGTCTCTCGGCGGCCGTGTGATTGATACACAGGGCGCGGTTATTCCCGGAGCCGAAGTTGTGGTGACGTCGGAGGACACCGGCGTCAGGCAGCCTGCGCGCACGAATGAACATGGAAACTGGATCGTGCAGTTCTTGATTCCCGGGCGCTACACCGTGTCCGTGGCGCTTGCCGGATTCAAACGAACTGAACAGCGCGGGATCGTGCTGCAGACGGCCGATGCCAAGTTGATCGACATCGTGCTGGAAGTCGGAGGAGTGGATCAAACGGTCTCCGTAAACGCGGAGGCGCCGTTGATCGATACCACTTCAGCGACATCGGGCACCGTCATCACTCAGGAACAGATCACGGAAATGCCCTCGATGTCCCGCGTCACCACGCTGCTTGCGACTTTGTCTCCGGGCGTTATTGCGCAGGATCAGAACCAGAACATCGCGCATCTCTGGTCCTACAATGCCGCGTCGCAGTTCACCGTTGATGGCGGCCGCAACAATATCCGCTCGAATGATTTTGAACTGGACGGAATGCCCAACACACGCGACGGAGGCAACGTGGCATTCATCCCGCCGCCGGATTCATTGCAGGAATTCCGTGTTCAGATGAACGCGTACGATGCGTCGATAGGCCGGCAGACCGGATCCACGATTCAGATGGCGATGAAGAACGGAACGGCCAACTATCATGGCAGTCTTTATGAGTTCAATCAGAACAACGTTCTGAATGCGAATCTTTTCCATACCAATCTGGCCGGCGGCAGCAAACCGCCCGTGCACTTCAACGAGTACGGAGGAACTTTCGGAGGACCGGTGCGGATTCCCGGGTTGTACAACGGGAAAGACAAGACTTTCTTCTTTATCAATTTCGACGGCACACGCAATGCCGATCCTCGATTCAGCATCCGCTCGGTGCCAACGGAATTGGAACGTAAAGGCGACTTCAGTCAATCCTTCACGACACAGAACGTGGGCGGCGTGCTGACAAAATTCCCGATCAAAATTTATGATCCGCTCACAGCGACCGGTGCGACCGGGCAGCGCCAGCAGTTTCCGAACAACATTATTCCTCCGGACCGCCTGAGTCCGGTGGCGTTGAAGATTCTGGCGTACGTGCCCCTGCCCAACAAGCCCAGCGACGACACCGGTAACGCAACGAATAATTTTGTGCCGGATTCTGCGCGGCAGAACAAGATGGCGCTGGTATCGATGCGCTTCGATCAGACCTGGAACAACTCGCACAAGAGTTTCGCCACGTTGCGCTGGTATCACGAAGACGAACTGACCGGCGACGACTTTCACAATCCGGCAACCGGCGCTTATCAGACGCGCATCCCGTCAGGCCTGGGGCTGGATCACGTGTGGACCATGAATGCCCAGCGTGTCCTTGATCTGCGTTGGAACGTGACTCGTTTTGTCGACGATAACCGCGACCACGGAGCAGGATTCGATGCTTCGAAGCTGGGTTTGCCTGCGAGATTCATTTCGCAAATGGAGAATCCGTCTTTTCCTCGAATCACAGGGATCGCCGGCGACTTCGGCGCCAGCAGCGCCGGAAACTTCACCGCGACGACCAACTCCACCGCGTCAGCGATAGTGAATCACTCCGCGGGCAACATGATTTTCAAATACGGCGCCGAATTCTGGGTCTTGCAGCGCGCCGCGAAGAACATCGGAACCCAGGGTACTTTTACTTTTGACAACAGTAACTGGACTCGGCCGCAGGCCACTGTGGGCGGAGGCACGGGGGATGGATCGCGAATGGCGGCGCTGATGCTGGGACTGCCGAACAGCGGAAGTTTCCCGCGTAACGCGAATTCATTCCGTTCGCAGCATTTTTACGCGTTCTACATTCAGGACGACTGGCGCTTCACTCCACGGCTGACGCTGAACCTGGGACTGCGTTGGGATTATGAAACGCCGCTGGTCGAGCGATTCAACCGCTCCACGACGGTTTTCGATCCTACTGTGCTCAACCCGGTTAGTGATATCGCCCAGGCCGCGTATGCAAAGGTTCTGGCGAACAACGCCACAAATCCACTTGTGCAACAACTTGCGGCGCTCGTTCCGGCCGGCGCGTTCAAAGTTTACGGAGCGCAGCAGTTCGCCGGCGTTAATGGCCAGCCGCGCGGGCAGTTCAACTCCGACTGGGATGAATTCCAACCGCGTTTTGGTTTCGCCTATCGGATTCGCGCGCACACCGTCATCCGCGGCGGTATTGGCCGCTTCGCTGCGGCTTCCTTCGAGAACGGAGGGCAGAACGGCTTCAGCCGCAGCACCACGCTGATCACAACGAACGACAATTTCATTACGCCATTCGACACACTCGATAATCCGTTTCGCGGCGGCATTTTTGATCCGACCGGTTCCTCGCTCGGGCCGCTCACAAATCTGGGACAGGGTGTGAACTGGCAGAACCAGAATCCGGGACGCATGCATTCGTTTGAGTACAGCCTGCATCTCCAGCATCAATATAAGGACTGGCTGTTCGAGGCCGGCTATACACACAACAAGACGTATGGCATTTACCAGGATCGCAACGCCAACCTGCCGAGCCTCGATCTCTGGAGGCAATTGCGCGCCCCGCGGTTCGACTCCACGGGGCGTCCCATGGATCGCCTGCTGTGGGATGAATTGATTCCCAATCCATTTCAAGGGTTACCGAACGTGACCGGTTCTCTGGCCACGAACTCCACCATTTCGTTTAATCAATTCGTTCGTCCGGTCACGATCCTTGGAGACATCACGCGCAATTTGAATCCTGAAGGAAGAAATCAGTACGACGCGTTGCTGATGAAGGCCGAACATCGTTTCAAGAAAGGCTTCAGCCTTATCGCAGCGTTTACGTGGTCGAAGCTTTTCGAGGACACTTCCTTCATCGGTCCCGAGATCGCCGGACACGTGGAGCACAAGCTGGGCGGCGAAGATCGTCCGTTGCATTTGTCGATCGCTCCGGTCTGGGAGATTCCCGTTGGACGTGGGCGCAAGCTGGGAAATTCCATGCCGAAGTTACTGGATGCGGTGGCCGGCGGATGGGAAATCTCAGGACAATACAACAGCCAGTCCGGCGTGCCCGTGGCCTTCAACGCGACGGATTCGTTTTTCTATGATGGAAAGAATATCGCGCTGCCGGGCGGTGAACAGAACCTCGATCGGTGGTTCGACACGTCGCACTTCTATCGCTTTCCGGACCGCAGTTGCGATGCCGCGTGTCTTGCGGCGTATCCGGCGTGGACCGGCGTTCAGAATCTTCCTGGGTACAACTGGCAGCCGTCGTCCACTACAGACGCTACGCGCAACGGCGTCTACCAGGATTTCGGCAACTACGTGAGGACAATTCCCACGCGCTGGGCCAATGTGCGCGCGAGCCGCGTGAATAATCTCGATGCCGGCATCTATAAGAACTTCAAGATTCGCGAAACGGTCAAGATTCAATACCGGTTCGAAACATTCAACACGTTCAATCACCCGCGCTTCGCCGCGCCCAACGCGAATCCCACCAGTGGAAGTTTCGGCCGCGTGGACAAGACGCAGCAGAATAACGCGCGCCTCGTGCAGATGGCGCTCAAGATTACGTTTTAGTTTCGCGCGTTCACACAATTCCCGCGATTGGCTGTTCAAACGGAATTTGCGCAGCCGCATTCATTCGACTATTCTCGTCGCATGCAAACTCTGAAAATCGCTCTCCTGTTGATCGTCGCTGCAGTTTGTCTTCTGCGGTCATCGCCGGCGGTAACTGCTGAAACCGATATCACGTTTACGCATGACGTCGCGCCGATCCTCTATGACAAGTGTGTCGCATGCCATCGTGCAGGAGAAGTCGCACCGATGCAACTTCTGACGTACGACGAAGTGCGTCCATGGGCGCGAGCCATCAGGGAAAAAGTTCTGTTGCGCCAAATGCCTCCATGGTTCGCCGATCCGAAGTACGGAGCTTTCGCGAACGATCCGCGTTTGACGGACAAAGAGATCGAGACGATCACCAAATGGGTCGATACCGGCGCTCAGCGGGGCGAAGCGAAAGACATGCCGAAGGCGCCGCAGTTCACGGACGGTTGGCAGCTCGGCGAGCCGGATCTAATCGTGGAGCTTCCCGAAATACAAATCCCAGCCGGCGGTTCCGATTATTTTCCCACTCCATCGCTGCCTCTGAATATCAGTGAGGATCACTGGATCCGCGCTGTCGAGATCCGGCCCGGCAATCGTGAGGTCACACATCACACGGCGCTCTTCTCGACGTCGGCGGGCGCAGGCGCCGGTGCGAATGGTCTCTTTGATGTTCTCGCGGTTTGGGCCGTGGGAACGCCGCCGACAGTCTATCCGGAAGGCACGGGGCGCTGGCTTCGCAAGGGGCAGACGCTTCGTACGAATCTGCACTATCACCCCAACGGAAAGGCTCAGGTCGACCGGACTCGAGTGGGTTTCTACTTCGGAAAAGGCGAGATGAAGAAGGAAGTCGTCGCCGCACTCGCCGGAACTTATAACCTTTCGATTCCTCCGCAGGAATCGAATTACGAAATACAGTCCGCATACATTGTCGATCAGGACATCAACATGGTTTCTCTTTTTCCCCACATGCACCTGCGTGGAAAGGATATGAATATGACCGCCACATATCCGGGAGGCCGCCGCGAAACACTTCTGAACGTGCCTTCGTACAACTTCGACTGGCAGCTTTTTTACTATCCGAAGACACGCCTGACGTTGCCAAAGGGCACACGGATCGATGTCACAGCTCATTACGACAATTCATCCGCAAACAAACGCAATCCGGATCCCGGCAAGACTGTGACATTCGGCGAGGCTTCAACGGCCGAGATGATGTTCGGCATGTTCGAGTTCACCGCAGCCGACGGAGTGAGCCCCAGGCCGATCGCGCTTCGCGAGAGGATGGAGTTGCTGCTGAGTTCTTTTCCTGCAGGGTCAGCATATTTCATTGATGTGCCGCGGCCCGGTCAGACGCTTCCCTCGGTACTGTACCTTCCGAAGTCGGGCGAAGGCGCCTGGTACATTCCGGCTCTCAACATCATCAATGTTTCGCCGATCAAAGATGCAGCATGGAACGGCAACGCATTTCAGTTTTCGACGATGCTTCGGCTGGGCAGCGGTCCGGGACCATTTGCGATTAAAGGCAGTATTTCGAACGGCGGCTCGATTCAAGGATCGCTGGAAACTCTTTCCACAACAAGCCGTGTGCCTTTCAATGAGTTCTCAGGAAATCTAAAACCTGTAGCTGTTCCGAAGTAACGCCGGCGAATGCATTCCTTCAAGTCGGGCTCTCAAGTAGGTTCGTATGAAATCCTGGCTGCAATCGGAGCCGGCGGCATGGGTGAGGTGTATCGCGCGCGCGACACAAAACTGAAACGCGACGTTGCCATCAAGGTCCTGCCGGCGGAATTCGCGCGCGATGCCGAACGGCTTGCGCGCGCACAACGCGAGGCGGAAGTGCTGGCTTCGCTCAATCATCCGAACATTGCGCAGATTTACGGTCAGGAAGACGCCAGCGGCACGCCGTGTCTCGTTCTTGAGTTCGTCGATGGTCAGACTGTTGAACAGCGTCTCAAACAGGGTCCGCTGCCGGTAGCCGAGGCGCTCGACCTTGCGAGACAAATTGCGGATGCTCTCGATGCGGCTCATGAACGCGGCATTGTTCATCGCGACCTGAAGCCTGCGAATGTAAAGATCACACCTGCCGGACAAGTGAAGGTCCTGGATTTTGGTCTCGCGAAGACCATCGACACGATGCCTCCCGAAGCGCTTTCGCATTCTCCAACACTGGCCGGCAGCGCAACCGGCACCGGCGTCATTCTCGGAACATCCGGATATATGTCGCCCGAACAAGCCAGGGGAAAAACGGCGGACGCGCGATCGGACATCTGGTCGTTCGGTGTGATGCTTTACGAAATGCTGTCCGGAAAACCCGCCTTCCCGGGTGAAACGGTTGTGGAAGTTCTCGGTGGCGTGCTGAAGAGCGATGCGGACTGGCGGTTGCTGCCTTCTACAATTCCGCCGAGTGTTCTCTCCCTGCTGCGCCACTGTTTGCAAAAGGATCGAAACCGCCGGCTGCGCAGCATCGCCGATGCGCGATTTCAAATCGAACAGGCAATTCACGAACCTGCATCGGCGCCGGCTTCGGCGCCTCCCGCACAAAAGAGCAGGGAACGTATTTGGATCGGAGTGGCGCTGGTGGCAGTAATCGCCGCCGCGAGTGTTACAGTGTGGCATTTTGCAAGCGCTCCGAATGCGCCGCTGGAAACACGCCTTCAGATTGTGACTCCACCCGCCGCAAGTATGAGCTCGTTCGCGATCTCTCCCGATGGGCGGAAGGTTGTTTATGAAGGCCTGGACAACGGAAAACATTTGCTTTGGCTGCGACGCCTCGAATCTCCGAACGCGGAGGCGCTTCCCGGAACGGATGGCCCGACTCAACCGTTCTGGTCGCCGGATAGCCGCTCGGTCGCGTTTTTCGCGGATGGAAAATTAAAGCGCATCGACATTGCCGGTGGAACTCCCCAAATTGTGACCGATTCACCGAATGGTCCGAATGGCGCATGGAATTCCGACGGCACCATTCTCTTTGCGTTGACCAGTACCGGCCCTCTTCAGCGTGTTGCAGCGAGCGGCGGCGCCGCGGCGCCGTTCACGAAAGTTGATCCGCCGCGGCAGGTGAGTCACCGGTTTCCCAGTTTCCTGCCTGATGGGCGGCACTTCCTGTTCGGAGTTGCAGGCACGCCTGAAGGCCGCGGTGTGTACGTTGCGTCGCTCGACGACAATCAGCCCAGGCGATTATTCGATGCCGACTCCGCCGCCGTGTTTGCTCCTCCGGATCAACTCCTGTTTGTCCGTCAGGGCACGTTATTCGCACAGCGCTTCGATTTGCGAAAACTGGAAACTGTTCAGGAACCCGTGGCGGTTGCGACTTCTGTTTCTTTCAACACCGAGTGGTTGTTGGACAAAAACTTTTCCGTCTCTCAAACCGGCACGCTGGCGTATCGATCCGGAAAAAGAGAAAAGGAATTCATTTGGCTGGATCGATCCGGGACCCCGGTCGGCGCCATTGGAACCCGCGATGATGCTCAACCGCAGAGCATCCGGCTTTCGCCGGATGGCCGCACGGTTGCCATGTTGCGAAGCGTTAACGGTAACAATGATGTCTGGCTAATGGACGCCGCCCGTGGCGTCTTGCGGCGGTTCACTTCCGATCCCGCGGATGACAACGGCGCCGTCTGGTCGCCCGACAGCAATGTGCTTGTTTACACCTCACGGCAAAAGAAAGGAAATCTTAACCTTTATCGCAAGCCGGTGAACGGAAACGGCGGTGACGAATTGCTCGTGGATTCCCCGGAGAATAAGTTTCCACTGGACTGGTCGGCGGATGGACACTTCCTTCTTTATTCCACCGATAGCCCAAAGACAGGCACGGATCTTTGGGCATTCTCATTCGATCAAAAGAAATCGATTCCAGTCATTCAGACGAATGCGGACGAAATAGTGGGCCGATTTTCACCGGACGGACGTTGGGTGGCATTTCAATCGAATGAAACAGGACGAGACGAGATTTACGTTCAGCCGTTTCCCGGACCCGGAGGAAAATCGTCGCCGATCTCCATCAATGGAGGTTTTGGTCCGCAGTGGCGCAGCGACGGAAAAGAGATTTATTACATTGGCACGGATAACCGTCTCATGGCCGTTCCCATGACGCTCCGTCCGAATGGACAAGCCGACGCCGGCACACCCGTACCGTTGTTTTCTGTTCGTCCCGGATCCGAATTCGAAGTCTCCCGCGACGGCAAGCGCTTCCTCGTCGATACGCTCACCGAAGGCGCATCGGCCACACCGATTACCGTGATCCTGAACTGGAGCGGAGCGAAGAAGTAAGCGATATTTCAGAGAAGTTTTTTCGAAGGTAGCTTAGGGTTGCGCGCCGGATCGATTCGTAACTCCTCAATGCCATGACCAGATTCTTGAAGCCTCCATATCAAAGGTCCCTCGCAACGACTCTGCGGAGTTTGACATGAGGACTTGATTTGTCCGAATTTCCCTTGACCCTGTCTTGAACCTCGGGAATAGTTAACTCCACAAAATGAACCATTGTTTCATTATGTGAAATCGTTGTTCAGGAGGCGTGATTCCATGAATAACTACGAAATCTCGAGACGCGAAGCGCTCAAGTTGTTTGGCGCAGCGGCGGCGCTGCCGGCGCTTCAGACTTCTTCATCATCGTCTGAAATGGAAGCGAGCCGGGCGCGCCGGATGAAGTGGTGGCATTCCGCCAAATTCGGAATGTTTATTCACTGGGGCGTGTACAGCGTGTACGGGCGTCATGAATGGGTGATGGAAATGGAAGGCATTCCCGCCACCGAATACGAAAAGACGGCCAGACTCTTCAATCCCAAACCGAACGCCGCGCGCGACTGGGCGCGGCTCGCGAAGCGCGCGGGCATGAAGTACATGGTCATGACGACGAAGCATCATGAAGGCTTTTGCCTGTTCGATACGAAGACGACCAGCTATTGCGCTCCCAAACAGGGACCGGGCCGTGATCTCGTGAAGGAATACGTCGATGCCGCTCGCGCTGAAGGCTTGCGCGTTGGTTTCTACTATTCATTGATGGACTGGCATCATCCGGACGGCGCCCGATCCTCCGAGAACGAAGCGGCGCGGCGGCGTTTCGTGGATTACATTCACACGCATATCCGTGAGTTGATGACGAACTACGGCAAAATCGACATTCTGTGGTACGACGTGGCCTGGCCGCTCGACACCAAGGGTTGGGAGTCCGAGAAGATGAACGAGATGGTGTTCAAGCTTCAGCCCGACATCATCGTCAACAATCGCAACAAGCTCGACGGCGATTTCAGCACGCCGGAGCAGCAGATCACCGCAGCCGCCAACGGCCGCGCCTGGGAATCCTGCATGACGATGAACGACAGTTGGGGTTATCACAAAGCCGACGACAACTGGAAAACACCGCGAACGATCATTCGCAATCTCATCACGTGCTCGCACGATGGCGGCAATTACCTTTTGAATATCGGTCCCAAGCCGGATGGATCGATTCCGGAAGAATCGACGCGCATTCTCACCACGGTAGGCCAATGGCTCGACAAGAACGGCGCTTCGATTTACGAGACGCAGAACTGCAACCCGCGGCGTTGCCGATTCGGAAGTTTCAGCCGAAAGGGAAATACACTTTTCCTTCACGTCGCGTACTGGCCGGGCAGCACGGTTTCGATTGCGGGGTTGATGAACAAAGTCCAGTCGGCAAGCCTTCTGGCAACAGGCCAGAAGGTTACGTTCAGGCAGGACACCTATTCGCTGTCCTTCACCGGTCTCCCTGAGAACCCGCCGTCTACTCCAATCACGACGATTGCGATGGAACTGGACGGTGAGCCGAAGCAGGATGAGATCTTCGTTCGCCGAAGAGAACGCGGCAGCGTTTAAGTTTTCAGATGTTTGAGCTGACGAACAAAGTGGCGGTGATCACGGGCGCCGGCTCAGGCATCGGCCGGTCCATCGCGAAATTGTTTGCGAAGCAGGGCGCACAGGCCGTCGTTCTCGATGTGGATGCGGATGCCGCAGCGGCAACCGTGAATTCGATCCACAGCGATGGCGGCCATGCAGTTTCGTTTTCCTGCGATGTTGCCGGCAGCGACTCCGTGAGCAAGGTATTCCGCGCCATCGATTCAGAGTTTCAGCACATCGACATTCTCGTCAACAATGCCGGCATCGCTCATGTCGGCACCGCTGCCAGCACATCTGAAGAAGACTTCGACCGCATTTACAACGTCAACGTGAAGGGCGTGTTCCTGTGCGCACACGCCGCAATCCCAATCATGGTCCGCCAGAATAAGGGAGTGATCCTCAACATGGCGTCGATTGTTTCGTGGATCGGCCTCGAGGATCGTTTCGCTTACACGATGAGCAAAGGCGCCGTTTTGACGATGACGAGATCGATCGCCGTCGATTTCATGAAGAACAACATTCGCTGCAACTGCATCTGTCCGGCGCGAGTGCATACGGCTTTTGTCGATGGCTATGTTGCAAAGAATTATCCGGGCCGCGAACAGGAGGTGCTGAAGCAGCTCGCGGAATATCAGCCCATGGGCCGCATGGGCACGCCGGATGAAGTGGCGGCGCTTGCTTTGTATCTTTGCTCGGACGAATCGTCATTCGTAACCGGGCAGGCCTATCCCATCGACGGCGGAGTATTGGTCACGTGAAGTGGAATCAGGCGTGGAAGCGCGCCGCGAATCCTCGTCCCATTGTCATCATTGGCGCGGGCGGCATCGTGCGGACCGCGCACATTCCCGCCTATCGCAAGCTGGAATATCCGATCGCCGGTGTCTATGACATCCGAAGGGAAGCCGCTATCGATACGGCCCAAATGTTCGCAATCGAAATGGCCTTCTCCAGTATCGAGAAGGCTGCGAATCTGCCGGAGGTTGTGTTCGATATCGCCGTGCCGGGGAATCAGATTCCAGGCGTTCTCGAATGTCTGCCGGATGGCGCCGCCGCTCTGATTCAAAAACCGATGGGTGAGAATCTCGCCGAAGCGCGAAAGATTCTGGCGGTGTGCCGAACGAAGAAGCTCAAGGCGGCCGTCAATTTTCAACTGCGCTTCAGTCCGAACATGCTCGCATTGCGGGACATGCTTCAGCAGAACGCCCTGGGGACGGTGACAGACATCGAAGTGCGCCTTGTCGACAAGCAACCGTGGCAGCTCTGGCCGTTCCTGAAAAGCGCCCCGCGCCTCGAGGTTCTCTATCACTCGATTCATTATCTCGATGAGATCCGCTTTTTGTTTGGTGAGCCGCGTGGAGTTCACTGCAAAGCTCTCGCGCATCCCGCGATGACCGAGTTTAGCGATACGCGAAGCACGATCATCCTGGATTACGGCGACGCGATCCGGTGCAGCCTCGTGTTGAATCATGCGCACCGGCAGGGCGGCAAGCATCGCGCTTCGCAATTCAAGGTCGAGGGAACCGAAGGAGCGGCTGTTCTCACGATGGGTGTCAACCTGGATTACCCGCACGGAAAGCCCGATGCAATGGACATAGCGCTTGGTGAGAAGGATTGGGAATCAGTGCCGCTTCGCGGCTCGTGGTTTGTCGATGCATTTGAAGGACCGATGTCGAACCTGCAGCGATTCGTTGCCGGCGAGGATGATGTTCTGATCACGCGCGTGGACGATGCGATCCGTACCATGGCGCTTGTCGAAGCCTGTTACGATTCCAGCCGACTTCCATCAACGCCGGTTCCGGGCATCGAAGCATGATGCGGATCGATTCGCATCAGCACTTCTGGAAATACGATGCGCGGGAATACGGCTGGATTGACGACTCGATGAAATCTCTGCGGCGCGATTTCCTGCCCGGTGATCTCGAGCCCGAGCTCGAACGAAATAATTTCGGCGGCTGCATCGCGGTGCAGGCCCGGCAAAGCCTGGAAGAGACGCGTTGGCTGCTGGACCTGGCCGCCCGGCATCCTTTTATTAAAGGCGTCGTTGGATGGGTGGACCTGCGATCGTCCGAGGTTCGCCTTCAACTGGAGTCGCTTCGCGAAAGCTCGAAGCTGGTTGGAATCCGGCATATTGTGCAGAACGAACCCGATGACCGGTTTCTGAGCCGGCCGGATTTCATGCGCGGAATCGCGACGCTCGAAGAATTCGGTCTCGCGTACGACATCCTTATATATACCCGACACCTTCCTGTCGCCGCGGAGTTTGTGGCCCGGTTCGAGCAACAGCGATTCGTTCTGGATCACCTTGCGAAGCCGGATATCCGCGGGCGGGAACTGGCGATGTGGTCGCGGGGAATTCAGGCTCTCGGGAAATTCTCCAACGTGTATTGCAAACTTTCGGGAATGGTGACTGAAGCCGACTGGAACAACTGGACCGAAGAATATTTCAGGCCGTATCTGGATTTGGCGTTCGAATGTTTCGGTCCCGCGAGGTTGATGATAGGTTCCGACTGGCCCGTCTGCACGGTGGCCGGCAGCTATTCGCGCGTTGTGGATGTGGTGAAGAACTACGTGGCGAGACTTTCAGAAGAGGGCAGAGAAGCCGTGCTCGGGAACACTGCGAAGGAGGTTTACCGGCTATGAGCGAGCTTGGAAACCGGGTGGTGTTGTTCAAGAAAGCACTTGCCGGGTTCTGCATAATTCTGCTCCCGCTCCTCCTCCTCTTCGCCTGTGCCCCGAAAGACACCGGTCCCGGCAAGCTTACAATTGCCGTCATTCCCAAGGGCACTTCCCACGTCTTCTGGCAAAGCGTTCATGCCGGAGCGCAGAAGGCTGCAACCGAACTCGGCATCGACATTGTGTGGCGCGGCCCGCTGCGCGAGGACGATCGCGATTCTCAGGTTTCGGAAGTCGAAGGCTTCATCAGCCGCGGAATTTCCGGAATCGTGCTGGCGCCCCTCGATGAATCCGCGCTTGTGACATCCGTTGCCAACGCGTCGCACAACAAGATTCCGGTTGTGATTTTCGATTCGGGCCTCAAGGGCGAAGACTACGTCAGCTTTGTCGCGACCGATAATCTCAAGGGCGGACGTCTCGCCGGAGAACAACTTGCAAAATTGCTTAACGGCAAAGGCAAGGTGGCGATCCTGCGCTACGCCGAAGGCAGCAACAGCACGAGTCTGCGTGAACAGGGATTTCTCGATGCGATGAAAGAGAATTCCGGCATTGAAGTCGTGAGCTCGAATCAGTATGGCGGCGCGGATGTCGAAGGCGCTTACAAGAAGAGCGAAGGCTTGTTGAGCCGTTTCAAGGATCTCGACGGCGTGTTCTGTCCGAATGAATCCACCACGATCGGAATGCTGCGCGCTCTGGAATCCAATGGAGGCGCGGGGAAGGTGCGTTTCATCGGCTTTGATTCATCGGGTGTTCTGGTGAAGGGCTTGCGCGATGGTCACATCGATGGCCTGGTCTTGCAGGATCCGATGAAGATGGGTTATCTCGGCGTGAAAACGATCGCCGCCCACATCCACGGTGAGAAAGTGGACAGGCGAATCGATACCGGAGTCACTCTCGTCACTCGCGAAAACCTCGATCAACCCGCAATGAAGGATCTGGTCGAGCCGGACTTATCGAAATGGCTGAAGCAGTAGCCGGCGCTGTCCGGTTCGCCATGACCGGTATCTTGAAATCGTTTGGCGCAACCATCGCGTTGAACGGCGTGAATCTTGAAGTGGCGGCGGGCGAAGTGTGCGCTCTCGTCGGCCAGAACGGCGCGGGAAAAAGCACGTTGATGAGCATCCTGTCGGGTGCGGCTCAACCGGATGCCGGCTCGATGATGCTCGATGGCATGCCGTACCGCCCGCGCAATCCGCTGGAGGCGCGGCGATCCGGCGTGGCGATGATTTATCAGGAACTGTCTCTCGCGCCCGATCTTTCCGTCGAAGAAAACATTGTTCTGGGAATGGAGCCCGTTCGCTACGGCCTCGTGCGCCGTGAAGAAATGCGATCGAGGGCGCTGGATGCGCTGCGGCAGCTTCATCATTCCGAGATCTCGCCGGCAACACCCGCGGGCCGGCTGTCCGTGGCCGAGCAGCAACTCGTCGAAATTGCGCGGGCGCTTGCGGTCGGCTGCCGTGTTCTGGTTCTGGATGAACCCACGAGCAGCATCGCGCGCGACGACGTCGCGAGGTTGTTTGAAATTATCGGCAGGCTCAGGGCGCAGGGGCATGCCGTCGTGTATATCTCCCATTTCATCGATGAAGTGAGAGAAGTCGCAGACCGCTTCGTGGTTCTTCGCGACGGGCGGAATGCCGGAGAAGGCGAGGTTCGATCGGCAACGCGGAAAGAAATGGTGGAGTTGATGGTCGGAAGGCCTTTGGAAGAGGTCTATCCGAGAACACACCGAAACCGTGGAGACGCGATTCTTGAAATTGCTCCAGGTGTTGCGCTGCACCGCGGCGAGGTCCTCGGAATTGCCGGTCTTGTCGGCTCGGGGCGAACGCGATTGTTGCGAAAGCTGTTTGGACGGGATCCGTCGTGGAGTTGCGGCGCCGGAATCGTCAGTGAAGATCGAAAAGGCGAAGGCCTCGCGCTGGGCATGACGGTGGCGGACAATTTGACGCTTCCGCGATTGACCAGGTGGTTGAGTCCTTCGAAGCAGAGCGCCGCCGCACAGCGGTGGATCGAGGATCTGGACATCCGGTGCCGCGATCCGCGGCAGGAGACTTCCGAATTGTCGGGAGGGAATCAGCAAAAAGTTGCGATCGCCCGCCTGCTTCATTGCGATGTGGATGTGCTTCTTCTCGACGAACCGACTCGCGGCATCGATGTCGGCAGCAAGGCGCAGATTTATGAATTGATCGATAACCTTGTTGCCGGCGGGAAAGCCGTCCTGATCGTCAGCAGTTATTTTCCCGAGCTCATCGGAATTTGCGACCGCATCGCGGTGATGCATCGCGGAAAGCTTGGCGTGCCGCGTCCGGTGTCTGAAGTGGATGAACATGAACTGATGATGGCGGCCTGTAGCAGCCATCCGGAATGATGGTTTTCGAGCGATGACGTTAATCGAAACGAGACAAACGCCGGGCAAATTGCTGGGCCGTTCGGGTCCTGTGCTTGGACTGTTTCTCGTTTGTATCGTCTTCGGCTTTCTCGTCGGACCGCAGTTCTTCCGAACCGGGAATCTCGAATTGATAGCCCGGCAAACGTCGATAGTGGCGGTGGCGGCGCTGGGCATGACGGTGGTGATTGCCTCCGCGGGCATCGATCTCTCCGTGGGTTCGGTTGTGTCGTTGAGCACCGTGATCATCGCGCTGCTTCTTCGATCGGGCGTTCCTCCTTTTGCCGCTGTTCTCGCCACGGTGGCTTTCGGCGTTTTGTGCGGCGCCATTACCGGTTTGCTGGTGACGCGCCTGCGCCTGTTGCCGTTCATCGTGACGCTTGCCATGATGCTCGTGGTTCGCGGCGCCGCCAAGGGCCTCGCGGACGAGCAGCGTGTGGAAGCGCCGGTCACGTGGATCAACGATCTGCTTCGCTCTCCCGCGGGAACTCAAAGCTGGCTGCTGTTGCCCGCCGGAGTATGGGTCATCATCCTGCTGTCGGTGATGACCGGACTCATGCTCGAATACACTCGATTCGGCCGCCACATTTTCGCGATCGGCTCGAACGAGCGCACGGCGCGGCTTTGCGGCGTGCGCATCGATGCATGCAAACTGGCGGTCTATTCGATCGGCGCCGGTTTTGCGGGTCTTGCGGGAGTGATGCAGTTTTCAAAACTGTCGGTCGGCGATCCGACCGTTGCCGTCGGACTCGAGCTCGACGTGATTGCGGCAGTCATTATCGGTGGAGGCAGTCTGCTGGGTGGAAGAGGTTCCATCTTCGGGACGCTGGTCGGCGCAATCATCATGTCCGTGATTCAACTCGGTTCATCTCAGCGGGGACTGCCGAACTGGGTTCAGCAGATCGTCACGGGAGTCATCATCATTCTTGCAGTGGCTCTCGATCACTGGAGACAACATGCCCATAACGATTCGCGACATTGAAGTTCTCGATCTGCGCTTTCCGACATCGCGCACATTGGATGGATCCGATGCGATGAACAAGGATCCCGATTACTCCGCCACATATGTGATCCTCCAAACCGGCACGAGCATCGAGGGCCACGGACTCGCTTTCACCAACGGCCGCGGCAACGAAATTTGCGTCGCTGCGGTGCGGGCGTTCGCCCCGCTGGTGATCGGGCGGCCGCTGGACGGGATCACATCCGATTTCGCCGGATTCTGGAAAGAGCTTGCCTGTGAAACGCAAATCCGGTGGCTCGGCCCGGAGAAGGGCGTGACGCACATGGCGATGGCGGCGATCGTCAACGCTGTCTGGGACCTTTATGCGAAATCGGAAAAGAAACCGTTGTGGAAACTGCTCGCGGATATGACACCCCGCGAGATCGTATCGGCAATTGACTTTCGTTACATCACCGACGCGCTGACGCCGGACGAAGCGATCGCCATTCTCGAAAAGAGCGAAGCCACGAAAGCCGTCCGCGAGGCCGAACTTCTGCGTGACGGTTATCCCGCATACACGACTTCCATCGGATGGCTCGGATATTCCGATGAGAAGGTTCGTGGCTTGTGCCGCGATGCGCTCGCCTCAGGCTGGACGAATTTCAAAATGAAAGTGGGCGGCGATCTTCGTGACGATTTACGGCGCGCCGCTCTCGTGCGCCATGAAATCGGGCCGCAGCATAAATTAATGATGGATGCCAACCAGCGATGGGATGTGGGCGAAGCCATCACCGCGATGAAGGCTTTGTCGGAATTCGATCCCTGGTGGATCGAAGAACCGACAAACCCGGATGACGTACTGGGTCACGCCACGATCGCGAAAGCCATTCAACCCGTCCGCGTCGCGACCGGCGAGAACTGCGCCAATCGAATTCTGTTCAAGCAGCTCATGCAGGCCGGTGGGATCCATTTCGTTCAAATCGATAGCTGCCGCCTTGGCGGAGTGAATGAAAATCTCGCGGTGATCCTGATGGCTGCAAAGTTCGGCCTGCCCGTGTGTCCGCATGCCGGCGGCGTAGGTCTTTGCGAATACGTGCAGCATCTTTCGATGTTCGACTACATCGCGGTTTCCGCTTCAACGGAGAATCGTGTTACCGAATATGTCGATCACCTTCACGAGCACTTTGTGGATCCCGTCGTCATTCGAAATGCGCGCTACATGCCGCCGCGCCGTCCCGGCTACAGCATCGAAATCAAGCCGGAGTCACGCGCGGCTCATCAATTTCCGGATGGGCCCGTGTGGGCAAGTTGAAGCGCAGCGCGATCGATGAGTTTCCCTTTGATGTAGATTCGGTAAATTCGCTGAGTGTTCGCGATGTTGTCGAGAGGATTGGCGTCGAGCACCAGAAGGTCTGCTTCTTTGCCCGGCGCGAGAAGACCCATCTTGTCGAGCTTCAGGTACTCGGCAGCACGGCTGGTTGCCGCAACGATCGTCTGCATGGGTGTCATTCCGGCGTTGACCATACTTTCCAATTCATGTTGCTCGGACATTCCGAAGGGGTGATCCTCGAGACCCGTATCGGAGCCCAGAATGATTCTCGCGTTGGCCCGCGCGAGTTTTGCCAGGCTGTGCTGAAGGATGGCGTATTGCGTTCTCGCCCGCTCGACGACAGCGGGATCCCGCTTCTCGTAGGATTGCCTCATTCGCGCGATCACCGGAGCCGTGAGGGATTCCCGGAGCAGCATGAATAGGGGATCGCGGTCCTTCAACCAATGCGGAAGTTCGGTATACGTGTTCCACTCCGGGCTGAGGTTGGGCATCACGTAAACGTTGCGGCGCACGATGGACGCTACGAGCGCATCGTCCATTTCTTTATCGCGGACAAGATGCGCCAGGCCATCGATTCCTGCGTCTACCAGGCCAACGGCATCGGTATGGTAGAACACGTGCGCGTTTACCGTAAGGCCATGCTTGTGGCCCTCGTCGATGATCGCGCGATAAAGATTCGGCGCGAGCCGCGGCGCGCGGCCGTTTCGATCGTCGACCCAGA
>CAZWGA010000050.1:0-45223 GCA_964633285.1 uncultured Solibacteraceae bacterium
CCGTTCGGTTTCGGCCTGTTTTCTTTCGATGGCATAACGGATGACCCGAAACAGCCCCGCGCTCCCGATATGTCCCTTGATCAGATAGTCCTGGGCTCCGGCTTTGAGCGCCTGAAGCGCCTGGCCCTCATCATCGAGTCCCGTCAGAACAACCACGGGAACTTCGGGCGCCGACTCCCGGATGCGTTGAAGCGTCTTGAGCCCGGCAGAATCGGGAAGAATCAAATCGAGAAGCACAATATCGATCTCAGATTCCGCCAGAACGGAAAGTGCGTCACTCAGGTACGTCGCGGTTCTTAAGTCGAATTCGGTCGAACCTAATTTCTTGAAGTTGGCCCGAATGAGTCGTTCTTCGAGGGGATTGTCCTCGACCAGGAGGACGAGCGCTTTTCTTCCAGTGCGGCTTTCGGTTTCGATTTCGGACTTCATGCGCGCCTCACGTGCAAGGCGATCTCCAAAAGAGGCGGCTGCGTGAAACAGCCTGAAAACAGAACGGCATCGGCGAATTTCCGGCTGGAACTCGTGACGTCTTTGTCATGTTTGTCAGGGTTCATCGTCAAAGCTGACACCCCGGTCAATTCAGCCCTAGCTTTTTCAGCCGCCGGTAAAGAGTACGCTCCGACAGGGAGAGAGCTTCGGCCGCTCTCTTTTTGTCATTGCCGTTGGCTCGCAGCGTGGACGCGATCAAATCCCGTTCGAGATCATTGAGAGTCGCCGCGGGGGCGGCGGCTGCCGCTACCGCCGTCCGGCTCCGGGCCGCGGGCAACGAGGGCAGATCCGACAGAGTGATCTGGTTGTTCGCGCCAAGAGCGTAAGCACGTTCGATGATGTTTTGAAGTTCCCGGATATTTCCGGGAAAGTCGTAATCCAGAAGCGCAGCCATGGCAGCAGGTGCTACGGATCCGACTTGCCTTCCGAACTGCCGATTCAGCTTGCGCACGAAATGCATCACGAGCGGATGAATATCCTCCTTCATGCCGCGCAAGACCGGCGGCTCGAGCCGCACGACGTTCAACCGGAAAAAGAGATCCTGACGAAATCGTCCGGCATTCATCAGCGATTCCAGATTCTGATTTGTTGACGCGATGACTCGAACATCGAGTTTGTGAATCTGCGCGCTGCCGACAGGCCTCACTTCACGTTCCTGCAAAACTCGCAGAAGCTTGGGCTGCATCTGCACGGGGAGCTCGCCGATTTCATCCAGAAGCAGCGTGCCCTTCTCTGCCGACCGGAACAATCCGCGATAATCTCCGGATGCTCCGGAGAACGATCCCTTCTGATGACCGAACAATTCGCTCTCGATGAGTTCACCGGGAATCGCGGAACAATTGACAGCGACAAACGGACCGTTACGCCGCGGCGACAATCGGTGGATGGCGCCGGCAATCAGCTCTTTTCCCGTTCCGCTCTCGCCTTCCAGCAGCACCGTGCTGTCGGTTGCGGCAACTGTTGCGATCGTTCCCTTGAGAGTGCTCATGGGTTCCGAAGAACCGACAAGATCGCCGAGCGGCGCGGTTTCCGCCAGACGGGTCCGCAGCGTGGTTACTTCCGATCGCAGATAGCGGCGCTCCACGATTCGCTTGAGCATGTGCTTCAGCGAAACAAACTCGATGGGCTTGATCAAATAGTCATAGGCGCCCAGCCGGAGGGCCTGAACTGCGGTTTCAACCTGCGGATATCCCGTCATCATCACCGCATCCAGGCCGGCATCGCGCCGCTTTGCGGCTTCGAGGACCGCAATACCGGTCATGTCCGGCAGATTGATATCGATCATGGCCGCATCAAAAATGTAGGTCTCGAGAAGATTCAAAGCGGCGCGCCCATCTCGCGCGATCATCAAGTCGTAACCTTCACGCGAGAGATGTTCCTGCAGGACCAGCCCAACCTGCTCGTCATCTTCAATAATCAGTATTCTCAGAGGATTCATCAGCGCTCCTGCCTGCGTCGTTCGCAACCGCACAAAAGCAAGTTACCTGCCCAAGTTACAAACCCGAGTTTAGAAACTCCGCGCCCTTTCGGTTTCAACAGGCTCTGAGGAAATCTTCGGTGGGACACTGCCATCAGTGGCGCGGCGCACTGTCAATTTTGTCAGTGGTGTCAGTCATGGATTTGTCTTAATTCCGGTTAGTTTGTGCTTACTCAGTGGTTTTGCAACGCCGATCGTTTGGCATCAAGGATGCGATTCAAGGCGGGTTTGGCAAAGGCCCTGGAGGACTCGGAGTTGTACGCAAGGACGTTTTCGAGAGCAGCCTGGATAATCGTTGTTACGGTTGCGGCTTCCGCTTGTTTCTCTGCCTCGGTTGCGGATGAAAACACACTCAAGGCCGACGCCGTCGTCAGCCTCATCAAATTCGTGGACTGGCCGCAGAGCGCAAACTCCGCCAGATTCACGGTATGCATTGTCGGCGGTAATCCCTTTGGGTTTTCGGTGATTCAAGCCTCAAAAGGACGAACGGTGCGTGGGGAACCGATCGACGTGCACAAACTTAAAGATCCCGCGGAAGGCAGGCAATGCCGCGTCATGTTTATCCAGCGCTCGGAAAACGCCAAAGCCGGCAAATACCTCAATGCTGTGCGCGGAGCCCCCGTCCTGACTGTGGGAGAAGAGTCTGAGTTCGGGACACAGGGCGGCATCGTTGTTCTCCTGATGCGGGACTCGCGGGTTCTTATTCACATCAATCCGGCAATAGCGGAAAGAGCGGGGCTTCGGGTCAGCGCAAAGTTATTGAGTCTGGCAACCATCGTTAAAAGCGAACAAAACGCGGAGAAATAGACGATGCGGCGATTACGTGACCTCTCGATCAAGCAAAAACTGAATGCGGTCATCATGCTGACTACCAGCGTCGCCCTGGTCCTCTCGTTTGCCATTCTGGTCATTTACGATGTGATCAACACACGCGAAGAAATGTCGCGTGATCTTTCCATGATCGCTGAAATAGTCGCCGGCAACAGCGCCGCTGCGCTCAGTTTCAAGGATCCGAAATTTGCGGATGAAGCGCTGGCGGTTTTCAAAGGTAATGCTCATGTAAAAAAAGCAGCGCTATACGATGCCTCCGGAGAACTGTTCGCCAGACATGTGAATTCCAATGCACGCAGCGGCGTTGCCCCTTCCATTGAACCACCGGCAACGCCAACTGCCCGCTTTGAGCCGGACCGCCTCATCGTGCATCAACCCGTTGTCCTCAGTGGCGAGGTGCTCGGCAGCGTCTATGTCGAAAGCGACCTGGAAGCCCTGACGGAAATATGGCAAACGCGTCTTCGGACGACGGCTGCTGTCGTCGCTGTAGCGCTCCTCGTCGCCTTTTTTGTGTCATCGAGGATACAGTCTCTCATCTCCGCTCCTCTGCTCACACTCGCCGGCACCGTAAAAACAGTCTCGGTAAAAAAGGATTTCGGAATTCGAGCTGAGAAGAACAGCACAGACGAAGTGGGAACGCTGATCGATGGCTTTAACGAAATGCTTGGATACCTGGAAGAACGCGACCGGGAGTTGAGCCGGCACCGCGAGCACCTCGAAGAAGAGGTTGAAGCGCGAACGATCGAACTCATTGCTGCCAAGGAAAAGGCCGAGCAGGCAAGCCGTGCCAAGAGCGAGTTTCTGGCAAACATGAGCCACGAGATTCGAACTCCGATGAATGGAATTATCGGAATGACCGAATTGGCCCTGGACACGCCGCTGAACGCCGAGCAGCGCGAGTATCTCGAACTCGTCAAAACATCCGCGGATTCGTTGTTAACCGTCATCAACGACGTGCTGGATTTCTCGAAAGTGGAAGCGGGCAAGATGGAACTGGATCCGGCGGAATTCGACCTGCACGAGTGTATCGATTCGGCCATTCGTCCGGTTGCATTGCGCGCGCATCAGAAAGGTCTCGAACTGCTCACCGATATACAGCCCGGAGTTCCATCCGCACTGATCGGAGATGCCGGACGCGTTCGGCAGGTCCTCGTGAATCTTGTGGCCAATGCCATCAAATTCACCGAGCGCGGTGAGGTCCTCCTTCGTGTCGGCGAAGAATCGCGTGAGAAAAATTCCGTGGTGTTGCGTTTTACGGTCAGTGATACGGGCATTGGAATTCCCGCAGAGAAACAACAATTGATTTTTGAATCCTTCACGCAGGCCGACGGTTCCACGACTCGCCGCTACGGCGGCACGGGCCTCGGACTGACGATTTCGGCCCGGCTCGCATCCATGATGAACGGCCACATCTGGGTCGAAAGCGAACCCGGGCGAGGAAGCGATTTCCACTTCACCGCCAGATTCGAAGCGGCAAAGAACCAGTCCCCTCGCACTGTTCCCGACTCCATCAATCTAAGAGGCCGCCGCGTTCTCGTCGTCGATGACAATTCCACGAATCGCCGCATCCTTCTGCAAGTTCTTTCGAATTGGGGAATGGATGCTGCTGTTGTTGAAAGTGGAACGAAAGCCATCGATGCATTGAAATCGGCATCCGCAGAAATGCGGCCGTTCGAACTCATGGTGCTCGATTGCCATATGCCCGAAATGGACGGCTTCACGGTCGCCGAACAAACGCGGAAAGCAACCGGTGCGGCTCAACCGATCATTATGATGCTCACCTCGGCCGTTCAACGCGGTTATAAAGACCGATGCCGCGAAGCCGGAATCTCGATCCAACTGACCAAGCCGATCAAACAAGATGATCTTTTCGAAGCCGTGATACGCGCGCTCGGCAATCCGCGGCCGGCACCGCATGCGCACAGTGAAAAGGAAACCCTGGCGAACTCGAGCGGATTCCTTCGAGTTTTGCTTGCGGAAGACAATGCGGTGAATCAGCGCCTGGCCGTGCGTTTACTCGAAAAATGGGGCCATGCGATTCATGTCGCGGATAACGGGAAGATTGCAGTGGAAGCATGGGCCACAAAGCCCTTCGACGTCATCCTGATGGATCTTCAGATGCCTGAAATGGGAGGACTCGAGGCCACATCGATCATCCGCGAACGGGAGCGCGAGACCGGGCGGCACACGCCGATCATCGCCATGACCGCCCACGCAATGACCGGCGACCGTGAAAAATGTCTCGAAGCCGGGATGGACGGATACATCTCCAAACCCATCTCCGCCAAAGACCTCATGGCTGCCTTGAGCTCTTACACACAAGCTGGAAAGCCATCCGGCAATAAAGAAGATCTCGCGGCAATAAAAGTGGACCGCGCCGAAACGCTCCGCCGAATCGATGGCGATCTGGATTTGTTGAAAGAAATCGCCGCAGCATTCATGACGGAAGGACCGCTCCTCATCGATCACATGCGTGAAGCATTCCGGGCTGGAGATGCCGTCGCTTTGCATCGCATGGCACACACCTACAAGGGTTCGGTCTCTATCTTCGGAGTAAAGGGCACAGCGGACCTCGCTGCCGAACTGGAGCAGCGAGCCGCAGCCAGGGACTTGTCGGAAGCCGGGGCCCGCATCGAACAACTGGACCGCCATACCCGGCATGTATGCGAGCAATTGGGAGCTGTAGCTCGGGAGGCGTCATGCGTGTCCTGATCGCCGAAGACGATCCCGTAACGCGAGTCATGCTCAAAACCACGCTGATGAAATGGGGACATGAGCCCATCGTCTCGTGCGACGGGCGTGAAGCTCTGGCGATTCTTGAGCAGGAGTCGCCGCCTGAAATCGCCATCCTGGATTGGATGATGCCTGAACTTGATGGTCCCGAGGTGTGCCGCAGCATCCGCCGGAAACCCGCGGCCGTGCCGGTCTACATCATTCTTCTTACCGCGAAAGCGCAGTGCGAAGACCTGGTCGCCGGACTTGGAGCAGGCGCGGACGACTACATGACCAAGCCGTTCAATCATCAGGAACTGCATGCAAGGCTCAAAGTGGGATTACGAATCGTCGACTTGCAGCGAAAGCTGGTGGAACGGGCCCAGGGTCTGGAGGGAGTTCCGGCATGAAAGGAATCATGTTTAACCTGCTGGAGGATTTCATCAGAGAAAACTGGAACGAAGATAAACAACGCGACATCTTCGCGCTCAGCTCGGACACTTCGAAAGATCCATATGTCGGCCCCGGTACTTATCCCGACTCCGATTTCTCGGCTCTCATCGAAACTGGCGCCGCCGCTTTGGGAATGTCATCAACCGAACTGCTGCGGGCATTGGGAAGATTCTCAATACCGAAGCTTGCCGGACGCTATCCCGCGTTCTTTTCCGATTACACCGATCCCAGGGCCTTTCTGAAAGCTATCGATAGCGTGATTCATCCGGAAATGAGGAAGACGTTCAGGAACGCACAACCACCTCATATCGAATATGTGGAGACTTCACCCGAACGGCTGATTCTCCGCTATTCATCACAGCGCCGTCTCTGCGCACTGCTGGCGGGTTTCCTCGACGGGACGGCCGACTATTTTCATGCACACCTCGAACACACACAGACACGCTGCATGCTGAACGGCGCAGAGTGTTGTGAATTCGATTTGCGCATTTTCGACGCGAGTTAGTGCAAATGCAGCGGGAACTTCTAAAGGGCAAGATCGACATGGAGCGGAGGAAGATCGAGATTCTCGAAGCCATGGTCGAAGACCGTACGCGGGAACTTTATTACTCGAATGAAGAACTTCGCACGGCCTTCGATTTCCTTCGGGAGATTTACAAGACGATGCCATGCGCGCTGATGGTTTTCGATCAGCATGGCCGGATTGAAGCAATCAACGAGGAACTGCCGGATCTTCTTGGATACAGCCAGACAGACCTGATCGGCACGGAAGCATCGACCATTTTCGAGAGCGGCGAAGCTCCCGTCATCAGTGAATTGAAAGAACTGGCAAGCACGCAAAAGATTCTCAAGGCCGAAAAACGGTTCCGCCGCAAGGACGGCCGCATCGTGCCCGTATTGTTCTCCGCGACGGTCATTGCGGGAAATGACGGGCAGCCGGGCCGTGTCGTTTGCGCGGCCGTGGACATTACGGAACTGCGAAGACTCGAATCCGAATTGGCGCAAGCTCAAAAACTGGAATCGGTGGGAAGGCTTGCGGCTGGAATTGCTCACGAAATCAACACGCCGCTTCAGTTCGTCGGCGACAGCGTTCACTTTATTCGCGACGCGATGAAGGATGTGACCGAGCTGATCGGAAAATACCAGGTTCTCACTCGAGCTGTTGCTTCGAGTACCGCCACGCCATCGATGGCAGAAGAAATTGCGGGCGCGGAAGAAGAACTGGACCTGCCGTATGTCCTGGCTCAAGTGCCGAAAGCGCTGGAACGGGCTCTGGACGGCCTGAATCGCGTCACGTTAATCGTGCGATCGATGAAAGAATTTGCGCATCCCGATCAGAAAGAAAAAACAACGGTCAACCTCAATCAATCGATCCAGAGCACCCTCACGATCGCGCGCAATGAATACAAATACGTGGCGGATCTGGAAACGAATTTTGGCGAACTTCCGCCGGTTATTTGTCACGCCGGTGAGATCAATCAGGTGATTCTCAACATCATCGTGAACGCGGCACACGCGATCGCCGACAAGACAAAAGGAGCAGGACCGAAAGGCCGCATTCAAGTCCGAACGTGGGATGAAAGCGGCGACGCCGTCGTTGCCGTCTCAGATACGGGCGGCGGCATTCCGGAAGGTATTCGTCACAAGATCTTCGATCCGTTTTTCACGACCAAGGAAGTTGGAAGAGGAACCGGGCAGGGGCTGGCCATCGCACGCTCCATCATCGTCGATAAACACGGCGGACGCATCGATCTCGAAACAGAAGAGGGCGAGGGCACCACCTTTTATATACGTCTTCCCATCAATCCGAAGAATTTGCCGGAGGCCGGATGAAGCGGATCCTCTTCGTTGATGATGAACAGAACGTATTGGACGGCCTCCAGGCTTTGCTCTGGAAATACAGGCGCCAGATGCAACCCGTTTTCGCGCTTGGCGGCGAGGCTGCGCTGGATGAACTGCGCAAAGCGCCGTTTGACGTCATCGTCTCGGATATGCGCATGCCCGGAATGGATGGACCCACGTTGCTATCCACGGTCAAGCGGGATTATCCGAATATTGTGCGCATCGTTCTGTCAGGACACGCCGAACAGACGGCTATCTTCCGCGCGCTGCCGGTCGCGCACCAATTCCTTGCCAAGCCGTGCGAACCCGAACGCATGTGCGCCGTGGTCGAAAGAGCCTGCCGCCTCCAGGCCCTTCTGAGTGATGAAACGCTTCGCCTGGCGGTGGGTAATATCGAAAGGCTTCCGTCGCTGCCGGCAACTTATCAGGCGCTCATGGAAGCCATGGCGATGCCGAACGCTTCCGCGCGATCCATCGCGCGAATCATCGAACAGGATTCCGCAATGGCGGCCAAGATCCTGCAACTGGTGAACTCCGCCTGCTTCGGGCCGATGAGAACCATCATGAGCATCGACCAGGCCGTCGCCTGGCTCGGCATGGACCTCGTCAAGAGTCTTGCATTGACCGTGAATATTTTCGATCGTGCCCCGGCGCTGCAATCCCTGCCTTTTTCATTTGCGGCTCTGCAGGAGCACTCGCTTCTGACGGCAAAAGTCGTGAGCCGGATATTCAACTCTTCGCAGCAGGCCCAGGAGGCTTCGTCGGCTGCATTGCTTCACGATATTGGATACATCATCTTTGCATCGTGCATTCCGGAACGCTTTACCGGCATGATTGAAGCTGCAAACAGCGAGGGCAGGCCCCTTCCTGAAATCGAAAAAGAAACCCTGGGCGTGACTCATGCTGAGGTTGGAGCGTATCTGCTGGCGCTGTGGGGGCTGCCGTATCCGGTTGTCGAAGCCGTGGCGTTCCATCACCAACCGGAAGTCATTGCGCCGGATTCTTTTGAAATAACATCCGCGCTTTACGCCGCGGACACGCTGGTTGATGAAGCGATGAGCGAAAACGGTAATGGACACTGCGGTGTCGATGCGTATCTGACCACGCTGGGCCTGGCTTCGGAATTCACACGGTGGAAAGCCTTCGCTGCCGAAGAAGTGACGGCATGGAAAGCGAGGAAATAAAATGCCGGCGGCCGAGCGCCTGAAGATCCTGTGCGTCGATGATGAGCCGAATATCCTCGCCGGACTTGCATTGCACCTGGAGCGCCGCTACGACATCGCCACCGCAACAAGCGGCGCCGACGGTTTGAAAAATCTCGAGGACAACCCGTCCATTGCAATTGTGATTTCCGATATGCGCATGCCGGAGATGGACGGCGCCACTTTTCTCGGTCATGTGCGTCAATTGAGGCCGGATTCCGTTCGTATACTTCTGACCGGACAGACGGACATGAATTCGGCGATCGCGGCTATTAATGAAGGTCAAATCTTCCGTTTCCTCACCAAGCCTTGTCCGCCGGACGTTCTTCTTGATGCCGTACAAGCCGCAGCCGAGCAGTATCGGCTGATAACCAGCGAACGCATTCTCCTCGAACAAACACTGAAGGGTTGCATCAAAACGCTCATGGACGTTCTGGCATTGGCGCATCCTTTGACGTTCGGCAGAGTATCGCGGATCAAACAATCCGCGAAGGCGCTGGTCTCTGCAATGAAATTGCCGCCGTCATGGCAGCTCGAGGTCGCTACGATGATGTCGCAGATCGGCTGCCTTAACCTGCCGGCCTCAACGAATGAAAAGCTCTATTACGGCAGGCCGCTCTCGGCTGACGAGCAAGCCATGACGGAGCGTCTGCCGGTCATCGCTGAAGGACTGCTGGCGAATATTCCGCGGCTCGAGGATGTCCGGGACATCGTTCTTCATCAGGATAGGCGTTTCAATGGCGCCAATGGCCCGCCTGACGGACCCAGGCGCGAGAAGATCCCGCTCGGGGCGCGAATCCTGAAGGTCGTCATTGACTACGATCAACTCGAGGCCGCGGGCCTTTCGCCCACGATCGCTCTCGACACCATGCGCAGCCGCATCGGCTGGTATGATCCGGAAATCCTGGCGAAGTTCTCCGAATTGCGCGGGAGCCGCGAAAAGAAATACGAAATCAGGGAACTGCCTCTGAGTGAATTGCTCGTGGGAATGGTTCTCGCCGACGACTGGCGCGCGTCCACCGGCGTGTTGCTTGCTCCCCGCGGCTACGAAGTTACCCGGCACCTGCTCGAACGCATCTCGAACTCATCCACAGACGTCCAGAAACAACAGGTCCGCGTCATTACGGAAGTATTGGAACCGGAGATATAGAACAGACAGCGTCAGTGTGACGTCGCGTAGATCATGAAATTCAGCGCCATGCGGATCGCATAGCCGGAATATTTGACGGGATAGCAATCGAGATCCATGAATTCCCATGCATCACCGAGGTCGGTGTTGTACGTGATCACCACCATCAACCGGCCCTTGTCGTTGGTAATTCCGTAAACGCGCGGCTCGATGTCATCGGGTTGTTCCCAGGTTCTACCGCCGCGGCAGCCCTGGCCCTGATTGGGAGTCTGGATGATTTCGTTGATATCGAAGAATGTGTGAAAGATTTCATGATTCAGCGGTATCGGCTGAATCCGGTATTCGGGAAAAACCTTGCGGAGTTCGTTTTCCAGATTTGCTTTCTGTTCGAGTCCCCAGAAATCATCGAGGTGCAAAAATCCGCCGCGCATCAAATATTCCCGAAGGCGCTCGGCTTCCTGACGGCTGAAAATCATTTGTCCAGGTTCGACGATGTAAGCGTAGGGATACTTGAAAAGGTCCGGATCCATGATTTCGATGTAGTTCGGATTCGGATAAACATGCTGGTTCGTCAAACGATGAATGGCGCCCATTAATTTGCAGTCGGCGCCGGGGGTATCGGTTGCCCAACCCCAGCCTTGTGGTGGAAAGAAGTTCCGTCCGCCGAATTCCGGACACCGGTAGGGCGCGGGCTTCGCCATGGTAAATGGCCTGAAATACGTGTAGGGATTCTGCCGGTAAACCAGCCTCGTGAAATAGAACTCGGGTTGATCCGTTGATGGCCCGTCCATAGCCGCAGAGATCACGGCGAGCGACAGCGCGATTGCGAGAAAGCACAGGCCGCCGATCACCCTGGGGTGGGCACGGAAATATTTCATATGGCCGTACAATCTGACATACTGCGCGGGACTAAGAAAGGCCAAAATGGGTTGGCATTGACTGTCAGGAAACCCGCATAGATACTGAAAAAACAGACGTTAAATTCCCCGCAAAGGATTGATTCATGTCATCAGAGACTTTTGGAATCCATGGCACTCCCGCCAGCAAGGAAAACGCCGATCGAATCGGCGGGGCGGCGGAGATCAGTCATGCCGCAATGTTCCGGCCGTTTATTCCCGCGGAAGCACATCTCCGGGAAATGACGGTGCTGCCGTTGATCATCGGAACGCTGCTGGGAATCGTTTTCGGAGCTTCGTCGCTGTATCTGGTGCTGAAAGTCGGACTCACGGTAAGCGCATCGATTCCTGTGGCCGTCATTTCCATCACGCTGTTTCGCGTGTTATCGAAGCTGGGTTTGAAAGACGCGACGGTGCTGGAAAACAACGTGGTGCAAACAGCGGGATCCGCCGGCGAATCGATCGCATTCGGTATCGGCGTGACCATGCCGGCCATCCTGATTCTCGGCTTCGATCTCGAACTGACGCGGGTTGTGCTGGTCTCCGTGATGGGCGGACTTCTTGGAATTCTGATGATGATCCCGCTGCGCCGTGCGTTGATTGTGGCGCAGCATGGCGTGCTGAAGTATCCCGAAGGAACAGCATGCGCTGAAGTGTTGAAGGCCGGCGCATCCGAAGAGTCGCGCGCTGCCGCGACGACAGGCGCTGAGAAAACCAGTACCGCCGATGAAGCCATGGCCGGCGGCAGAACCATCATCACAGGATTCGGGATCGGCTTCTTCTATTACGGCATTCAGGAAATCTGGAAAACGTGGAAGGAATATCCAACGAAGATTTTCGGCCAGCCGTTTGAAGCGGGATCGATCTCGATCGAAAACAATCCTGCGCTGCTCGGTGTGGGCTACATCATCGGGCCGCGTATTGCATCAATCATGGTTGCCGGCGGTGTGCTCTCGTACCTCGTTTTGATTCCGGCGATCAAGTATTTCGGCGGCGGGTGGCTGACTCCGCTTGCGCCGGAGACCGCGCATCTCATCAAGGACATGACGGTCCCTCAAATTCAGAAAGCCTATGTCCTGTATATCGGAGCCGGAGCGGTGGCGGCCGGTGGAATCATCAGCCTGTTCAAATCGCTTCCGGTCATCTGGAGCGGATTGAAAGGCGGCCTCGCGGACCTGCGCGCGACACGATCGGCGGCAGCCAATGCTCCGCGCACGGATCAGGATCTTTCGATGAAATTCGTTCTGGGCGGAATCATCGTGTTGCTGCTGGCCATCATGATTGCGCCGCAATTGAATCTTCGAGGCAATCTGCTCGGAGCGATTCTCATTGTCGCTTTCGGATTTCTGTTTGTGACGGTGTCGTCGCGGCTGACTGGTGAAATCGGATCGTCGTCCAATCCCATTTCGGGCATGACGGTCGCCACGTTGCTGCTGACGTGCCTTATGTTTCTGATCATCGGCTGGACCGCGCCGCCTTATTTTGTCACCGCGCTTTCCATCGGCGGCATCGTGTGCATTGCAGCGTCGAATGGCGGCACTACATCGCAGGACTTGAAAACCGGATTCCTCATCGGATCTACGCCCAGGTATCAACAGATCGCCATCCTCGTTGGAGCGCTGGCTTCCGCTCTGGTTCTCGGGCCCATTCTGCTTGCCATGAATCAGTCGGGCACTGTTTACGTTCCCGTCACAGCCAATAAGGATTTCAGCTTCCCTGCGGGTTTTCACTTCACCCAGGATCAGTACCTGAAGGACGGCGATCAGCCCAAGCGTGACCGATTGCAAGGAGCTCAGGCAGGCTCCGACAGCAATTCGTATTACGTCGTTCACAAGACGACGACCGATTACGGACCGGCGGGAAGATACCTCGCGAACGATCAGGGCGTGCCGATGTATCTTGCCGATCCCGGTATCAACGGAATCTACGACAAGCTTCCCAACAGCACTCAAAGCGTCGCGAAATTTACCGCGCCCAAAGCGACGCTGATGTCGTACATCATCAAAGGCATTCTGAACGGACAACTGCCGTGGGGTCTGGTCCTTCTTGGCGTCATGACATCGATCGTTCTGGAATTGAGCGGTGTATCGTCGCTGGCATTCGCAGTGGGAATGTATTTGCCGTTGTCGTCCACTTCACCCATCTTCCTGGGCGGCCTCGTGCGCTGGGGCGTGGACCGCTACCTTCGCGCGAAACCGGAGAACAAGGCGTTGACGGAAGACGAAATGGCAGCCAAGACCGATCAAAGCCCGGGCGTGCTGCTGTCGTCGGGATATATTGCGGGAGCCACGCTTGCCGGCGTGATCTACAGTTTTCTTAATCTCAGCGGCAATATCACCGCACGGCTGAATGGATATGAACAATGGGCCACGCAGAATAATCCCTTCTTTGAGGGACCGTATTCCAACTGGCTCGGGATGGTTCCTCTCGCGATCCTGACGGTGGGCTTGTATCTCGTCGGCCGGGAAATCCTTCTCAAACCGAAAGCCGCGCAGAACCTCACGTGATTCCCGGACTTCAGTTTCTGGAAGACTGGTGGCGAAGTCCCCAGAAGATATGGATTCGCCGGGCGCTGTTTCAGATTCATCTCTGGGCCGGCATCGGGGCCGCTATCTACATCCTTCTTATTTGCGTCAGCGGGAGCGCCCTTGTTTTTCGAAACGAACTGCACCGTTCGTTCGTGCGTCCACCGGTGATGGTCGAAACTGCGGGCAATGTTCTCAGCGACGATGCATTGAAGGCCGCCGCCCTGCGCGCTTACCCCGGATGGACGATTTCCAATTTCTGGAAGGCGAAGAAAGAGAATCAGGCCGCAGAAATCTGGTTTGATCGAAACAAGAAACATAAACAACGGATCTTCAATCCGTATACCGGAGCGGATCTCGGTAATGCGGATCCCGCGGGAGTCCGCTTCGTACTCTGGCTCGCGGATTTTCACGATAATCTGCTGTATCAGGACGCAGGCCGGAAAGTAAATGGAGCCGGAGCGATCCTGCTGACCGCGCTCTGTTTCACCGGCATCGTCATCTGGTGGCCCGGCATTGCGCGATGGCGGCGCAGTCTAAGCGCTCCCTGGACCGGAAACTGGAAAAGCTTCAATTGGAATTTGCATAGCGCGATCGGTCTCTGGTCCTTCCTTTTTGTTTTTGTATGGGCCGTTTCCGGCATCTACCTGGTATTTCCCCAACCCTTCGCAAGTCTCGTCGATCGACTGCAGCCGCAGGATCCATCGGCAAGCGCCGAACGATCCGGCGATGTCGTGCTGCAATGGGTCGCTCGACTTCACTTCGGCCGCTTCGCCGGCTGGCCGGTGAAGACGCTTTGGTTCCTCATCGGCTTTGCTCCCGTTGTCCTCCTGATTACCGGCATCCTCATGTGGTGGAACCGCGTCATCCGAAATTCCGCGGCAGGGAACGGGAATTACAGGGACGCACCCTCGAATTCGTAGTTCAGAATTCGAGGGTGCGTCCCTGCAATTCCCGTTCCGAATTTATCCAAAACTCATCGACAACTCAGGGCTCGTTTATGGTTGGGCGCAAAGCATCGATGTACCGTGATGCGCGTGAAAACAAAAATCGGTCTGGTTCTGATGTTGATGATTTCGCCGTTCACTACCGGCTGCGTACGCCGGTTCGCCATCAACAAGCTCGGCGATGCGCTTGCGGGCAGCGGCACGGTTTTCTCGAGCGACGGCGATCCCGACCTGATTCAGTCTGCCGCGCCGTTCAGCCTGAAGCTGATTGAGAGTCTGCTGGCGGAGAGTCCGCGGCATTCGGGTCTGCTTCTGGCCGGCTCACGCGGCTTCACTCAATATGCCTATGCGTTCGTTCAGGAAGATGCCGACGAACTCGAAGACCAGGATCTCGCCCGCGCTGCGGCTCTGAAAGCGCGCGCTCGCGGACTGTACCTTCGGGGGCGCGACTACGGTTTGCGTGGACTCGAATCGCGGCACGCGGGCTTCAGCAAATCCGTCCGCGAAAATCCCGGGGCTGTTTCCGCGGCCACGAAAAACGACGTTGCTCTTCTCTACTGGACTGCCGCCAGTTGGGCTGCCGCCATTTCGGTTTCGAAAGACAAACCCGAACTGATCGCAGATCAACCCCTGGTGGAAGCCATGATCGACCGTGCTCTCGCACTCGACGACACGTTCGAGTCGGGCGCGATTCACAGTTTTCTTATCAGCTACGAACCCAGCCGCCTTGCAGGAACCGGCGATCCGCTGGAACGATCGCGGCAGCATTTCGAACGGGCTGTAGCGCTTTCCGATGGAAAGCTTGCTTCGCCTCTGGTCTCGCTGGCGGAAACCGTCTGCATCCAGAATCAGAATCGTCCGGAATTCGAAAGCCTGCTACGCCGTGCTCTGGCCATCGATCCGGACCTCAGGCCGGAATGGCGATTGGAGAATCTCGTCATGCAGCGCCGTGCCCGATGGCTTTTGTCCCGAGCGGATCAATTGATACTCCAAACCCAATGAAAGGAACCCGCGCATGCGTTCAAAATTAACTCAGAACATCGTGATCAGCCTGATCGTGAACTTTGCGTCGATCGGTGTCCTGCCTGGAGCAGGCGCAACACGCATCGATCTGGCGACCCTGGCTCCGCGAGGAAGTTCGCCGTATCAGGTCGTGCAAAACATGGGAGAGAAATGGCGCAAGGGAACAAACGGCGCGGTCACGCTGAACATATTTCCGGATGGAGTTCAAGGAGGCGAAGCGGCGATGGTTCGGCGCATGCGGGTCGGCGCCATTCATGCGGCGCTGCTCACCGCGCAGGGACTCGCGGAAATAGATCCTTCCGTCAGCGCTCTACAGAATATGCCCATGGTCTATCGCTCGCTGGATGAAGCGGAGTACGTCCGAAAGAAAATGCGCGCAAACATCGAAAAACAATTCCGCGACAAAGGATTCGTTCTCTTGTTCTGGGGTGACGCCGGGTGGGTTCGCTTTTTCAGCAGTCAGCCGGTTGTTCATCCCGCGGACCTCAAAAAAATGAAACTGTTTACATGGGCGGGAAGCGTCGAACAGGAAGAAATCATGAAATCGGCAGGATGGAATCCGGTACCGCTCGAAACCAGCCTCATCTACTCATCGTTGAAGACCGGAAAAATTGACGCCGTTCCGACGATCCCTCTCGCCGCAAACGCCGGTCAATTCTCCGGACCTTGCCCGTACATGCTCGAACTTAACTGGGCTCCCATGGTTGGCGGGGTGGTTGTCAAAGCCGACGTGTGGGATTCATTGGATGCCGCGACTCGATCCAGTTTGCTGAAGGCCGCCGAGGAAGCGAGCGCCGATCTCACGGCAAGAACCCGGGCGGAGAGTGATGATGCCGTCGAAGCCATGAAAAAACGCGGATTGAAAGTCACACCTGTTACTCCGGAGCTCGATGCCGCGTGGCGAAGTTTCAGCGAGGGTTTCTATTCGAAGATCCGCGGGAAGATTGTTCCCGAAGCCATGTTCGATGAAGTGCAGCATCTGTTGCGCGACCTGAGGGCATCCAACACAGACCGGCGCCGATGACAAAGACACTCTCGATTCCGAAAAGCATTGCGGCCGTCGAGAACTCGGTCGTGTCCGCATCGCTGCTGGCCATGACACTATTGCCGCTCGCCGAAATCGTTTTGCGGCGGATGTTCGGGTTCGGCATCAAAGGATCTACGGCAATCGTTCAACATTTGTGTCTCGTTGTAGGGATGGCGGGCGGCGTTATCTCTGCGCGCCAAAACCGGCTGCTGATGCTTTCGAACATCGGAGCATCCCTGAAGGGACGATGGCATTCCATCACGACTGCTTTTGCCGGCGGCGCCGCAGCGGCAATTGCGGCTCTGCTGGCGGCCGGAAGCGCCGTATTCATGCTGACGGAGCGGCGAGCCGGAACGATTCTGGCGTACAACGTTCCCGTCTGGGCCTTTGAACTGGCCATGCCGGCCGGCTTTGCGCTCATCGCGTTGTACCTGGTCAGAAATTCAGGAACCAATCGAGTCCAATGGATCGCAACGGTCGCGATTGCTGCCGCCATTATCGCTATCGGAGTATTTCCACCGGCGGCGCCTCATGATTTTCTCGGACTTGCTTTGCTCATTCTTCTCGTGGCGACAATTGTGGGAACGCCCGTTTTCGTATCGCTGGGCGGGCTCGCTCTCGTTCTTTTCTGGGACCTCGGGCGTCCTATTGCGTCGATCGCGATCGATCATTACTCGCTTGTGACCGATCCTTCGTTGCCCACGATCCCGCTCTTCACCCTCACAGGTTATGTTCTGGCGGAAAGCGGAACCCCAAAGCGCCTGGTTCGCGTATTCAGCAGTCTTTTTGGGCAATTCACCGGCAGTTCGGTAATTGTGACTGTTTTGTTGTGCGCCTTCTTCACCACGTTCACCGGCGCATCCGGTGTGACGATTCTTGCGATCGGCGGATTGCTGTTGCCCGTGCTTCGCTCCGAAGGTTACGCGGAGCAACGTTCGCTGGGTCTCGTAACCAGCGCGGGATCACTCGGACTTCTCTTCCCGCCATGCCTTCCGTTGATCCTCTATGCCATCGTCGCAAAAGTCCCTCTGGAAAATATGTTCCTCGGAGGAATCATTCCGGGAGCCGCCATGGTTATCGCAACGATGGGCTGGGGTTTGAAACAACGCCCGGCGATGTCCGCCTCCCAAAAACAGTTTCAGTGGAATGAAGCCATGGCCGCGCTTGCGGCAGCGAAATGGGAACTGCTCGTTCCCATCGTCGCGCTTGTGTCTCTTTTCAGCGGCGTCGCAACTCCGGTCGAGTCGGCAGCGTTGACCGCGCTGTATGCGATCGTGATTGAAGTGTTCATCTATCGTGATCTGCGCTTGTGGAAGGATCTTCCCAGGGTGCTCACCGAGTGCGGCCTCCTCGTCGGCGGAATCCTGCTGATCCTCGGCGTGGCACTCGCGTTCACGAACTATCTCGTCACCGTGGATCTGACTTTGCGCGCCGTGGACTGGATTGCCGCAACCATCCAGTCACCGCTGGCGTTCCTGCTCATCCTGAATCTCTGGCTCCTGATTGTGGGCTGCCTCATGGATATTTATTCGGCAACTGTCATTCAAGTGCCGCTCCTCGTGCCCCTCGCCCAGCGATACAACATCGATCCCATTCACCTTGGAATCATTTTTCTCGCGAATCTGGAAATCGGATATTTGACGCCGCCTGTTGGCCTCAACTTGTTTATTTCGTCATTCCGTTTTCAAAAGCCACTGCCCGAGGTCACACGCGCGGCGCTTCCCATAGCGGCGGTGCTGCTGATCACGGTGCTGCTGATCACATACGTACCGGCTCTAAGCACGGTATTGCCGAGCCGGTTTGGACACTAACTATCTTCAGGAGAGATCCGGATGAAACGATGGATAGGTATTTTCATGATGACCGCCGCATGCTCGAGCATTTCTGCTTACGCTCAGGAGTATCCAAAGGCAGAAGTGTTCGGCGGTTTTTCCGTTCTGAGCGCTTACGGAGTGCAGGCGCCCGGATGGCAGGCCAGCGTGGCGGGAAACGTTCATAAGCATTTCGGCGTCGTGGCTGATTTTGGCGGCCAATACAAACAAGGAGTCCAGGTTTATCAATATCTGTTCGGGCCGCGGTTCCGGGCTCAAACAGGACGAACTACTCTTTTTGTTCATGGGCTCCTTGGTGGCGCGACAGCAAGAAGTGGAGGCGATACTGCAAACGGCTTTGCGATGGGTTTGGGCGGCGGAGTAGACATCGGCATCACTAAGAAAGTTGCAGTTCGAGTTTTGCAACTCGATTGGGTTCCGACACGTTTTGAAGGCGCCTGGCTTAATGGTATCGGCCGCGCCGGATTTGGAATCGTTCTTAAGTGAACGAACTCACTGCGACATCTGGACGACTTCGTAGTAATGGTGAATGTGGCCCGACTGATAGGCGGATACCAGATCGTTCATTGGCGACAGCAACGTTCTTGAACGGCGCGTGAATCCCCAGCTATTCAAAACGTATCGAACAAAGGTGCTGTTGGAATCCAGCGGCAGCGTGGAAACATTCGTATAAAACTGTTTCCAATTGTCTTCATCCTGAAACAGGTACTGCTCGACGTTCGATGTGTAGAACACATTCAGGACGGCGTTATGTTTCTTGAGATATTGTCCGACCGACCGAATCGTTTTCGGGCCCGCAAAATCGCCCACGAGCGGAACAATCAGATTGTTTTCCTGGAGCCGTTGCAACATTCGAAATTGGGTTTCGCTTGCCAGAAAATTCCAATTGCGCGAGCGGCCGTCGGTCTCGGTGATGAGTTCGGCGTATGTCGGCATTCCCATGTAGCCACGAAAACCGCCGAAAAACGTGTAACTCAAATCCGGACCCGACTCAAAAAATGCGTGATACACGTAGCGAATGCTGGCTTCATCTTCTGGAGACAATCGAAACCCGTGAACCTTTTCGAGTCGATCCAGCACGGCCCGCAGGTTCGCGCTGAACAAGCCTGGGTTGGCCATCACTCCTTCGTACGCCCGGCCGAGAACTTCCGGATTCGCATCAGGCCTTACAACCGCAGGCTGTGGACGAGCGAAGAGCAGCGAGAGAAACTCCGCGCGGTCATGCGCCATTTCGATCAGAGCCTTGTACAGGAGATGTTCGAGCATGTTCTGCCGGCGGATATCCACAATGAACGCGATCTTCGGCTCGAGCGCGACCACATACGTGAAGTTCTGCTCCGGTCCAACGCCAAGGTATGCGCCTCCGGGCTGAATCGCGCGCCGTAACGCTGGAATCACATATTGATAACCGGCTTCGTTGGAAAGAAAGTTGTCCGACCGGAAATATCCGCCGGGCTCTGAAAAATCGGTAACCAGGCGCCAGAATTCCTGGTCTGTCAGACGAGATGGAAGCGAATCGGCAACTGCGGGAGGCGTCCGGGAGACCCAGGCAAGAAGCGCAATCAACAGGAAGGTGGCGCACGCGAAGAGTATTGTCCGGACTTCAACTCTCGGCATGGGTAATGCGAAGTTAGTGCGTCATTGCATAAAGCGCGTAGTTGACGCCGAATTCAAGCGACGTCGCGGCATCGTGCAAAGGCAGTTCGCCCTTATCGAGCCATTCCCAGAATTCACTCAGGTCATTGTTGTAATTAATGACCATCATGAGCCGGCCGTGCTCATCTTCGATTCCGAGAAACTCGACCGGATCGCGGCCATACGGCGGCGCCATATTCAAATCCTTCTGCTCCATCGTGTACAGCGTGTGAAAAACGGGATGATCGAGAGTCAATGGAACGATATTCCGGTTGGGAAACACCCTCTTCATCTGATACGCGAGGTTGTTCAGCGCCCTCGGGCCGCGAAAATCATCCACAAATATGAAACCGCCGCGTTCGAGATATTCGTGAAGGTTCTTGACGTCTTTGTCGCGCAAATCCAGGTATCCCGGCTCGCAGAGGTAAGCGAATGGATACTTGAACAGTTCGGGACTGTCGATATCGACAATCTGATACGACTTGCCGTCCGTGTGCACACGGCTCACTTCCTTCAGGAATGACGGAAATGCTTCGTCGCCGTACGGATAATCGTGGTGCCAGGGAGTCTCGCGGTTATAGATGGCATCGGGCGTCATGTGAAACCGGATGCGCGCGTACGTAAATTCAGGGTCTTTGAGGCCGGGGGTATCCAGTGATGCGACGGCGGGGAGCATCGCAACCACTCCCAGAACCAGCGCCGACAACACGATTGCCAATCGCTTCATAGATTCACCCGTGAGGAGCAGCTTACAACGGTTTCGCGCGCGTTATGAACTAATATTCGGAGCTTCATTGTCCGCAGGTTCACCGGCGGCCATCATTTGCGCAAGCACCAGTTCACGGCCCTCCGAACGAATGCTGGGCAGGTGAGATCGGAAGACAATCGCGCCGATGATACAAACGAATCCACCGATGGCAACGGTCAATGGAGCACCAAATTGATTCGCCAACAAACCTGCGAATAGAGCTCCGAAGGGCGCCATACCCAGAAACATCATCGAATAGACCGCCATGACGCGGCCGCGTAATCGATTTGAAACCATGCTTTGAATCAGCGTATTCGATGACGCGATCTGAACCATCAGGCAAAAACCGACGGGCACGAGCAGAATTACCGACAACACAAAATGACGCGACGATGAAAAGAGAATGAGGCTTGTTCCGAAGCCGGCGCACCCGAGCATGATCCATCGCCCGAGCCCGCGTACTCCCTGACGCCCGGCAAGCGTCAGCGCGCCGATCAAGGCGCCGATGCCCGAGGAACCCATCAGGATTCCGAGGGCCCTCGGGCCGCCATTCAGAATATGTTCGGCAAAAATCGGCATCAAAACGGAGTAAGGCATCCCCATCAAACTGACGAGCCCGAGCAGCGTCAACAGAGAACGCACGGGACGCGTGTGAATCACGAATCGCAGCCCTTCCTTCACAGCTTCCATTTGCGACGCATGACCTTCGGATGGCGCCTGATTTCCGGCGGTGATCAGCAATAACACGATGATCACGGCAACGTAACTGATCGCGTTCAACAGAAAACACCAACCCTCACCAACCCATGAAACAACAATACCCGCAATCGCGGGCCCGATGATCCGGGCGCCGTTCATCATGGACGAATTCAAAGCAATGGCATTGATGAGATCTTCGTGCCCGACCATTTCCGCGACAAAAGACTGGCGGACAGGAATGTCGAAGGCATTGACAAAGCCGAGCAGAACGGCCAGAACCATGATGTGCCACACCTGAATTCGATTCGCGAGCGTCAGCGCGGCCAGTGGAAACGCAAGCACCATGGCGGCGGTTTGTATCACGATCATCGAACGGCGTCGCGGAAGAGTGTCTGCGACTGCGCCGGCTACGGGAGAGAGAACAAGAATAGGAAACTGCGATGCAAATCCAACCAGACCGAGCAGTGTCGCGGATCCTGTTAACCGATAAACGAGCCACGCCTGCGCCACAGTCTGCATCCACGTGCCGACCAGCGACGTCAATTGGCCGATGAAAAACAGCCGGTAATTCCGGTGCCGGAAGGCTCGCATGCTTGCCTTGAGTCTCGAATCGGGCATGACTTTTTCATTGTAGACTCTTCCTGTGCCTGAACTACCCGACGTTCTTCTTTACATCGAATCACTTCAACCGCGAATTCGGAATCAGTCTCTCGATCGTGTGCGGGTTGCAAGCCCGTTCGTCCTTCGGTCCGTCGCCCCGCCGATAACATCGATTCATGGACGGACGGTGCAAAACGTAAGGCGGCTTGGAAAACAAATCGTCATCGAATTCGAGCAGGAATTCTTTCTCATCATCCATTTGATGGTTGCCGGACGGCTTCAATGGAAAGAACCCGGAGCGAAGATTCCCGCCAGGCTCGGGCTCGCCGCTTTCGACTTTCCATCCGGTACGCTGCTCCTGACCGAAGCCGGATCGAAGAAGCGCGCATCGCTCAATCTTGCGCAGGGTGAAGCCGCACTCGATTCATTCAACCGGAACGCGCTTGAAGTGCTGGAATCGAGAGTGGAGGATTTTCGCGCTGTGCTCACCAGGGAAAACCACACATTGAAACGCGCCCTGACGGATCCACGTTTGTTCAGTGGAATCGGAAACGCTTACTCGGATGAAATCCTGCATCGCGCCCGTCTTTCGCCGATGAAGCTCACTTCACGGCTCAACGATGAAGAAATTGCGCGGCTGCACTCCGCAACTCAGACCACTCTCCGCGACTGGATCGAACGCTTGCGCAAGGAAACCGGCTCCGCGTTTCCATCGAAAGTGACGGCATTCCGTCCCGAGATGGCTGTTCACGGACGGTTTGGGGAACCCTGCCCTGTTTGCGGTTCCCCCGTTCAGCGCATCGTGTACGCCGAAAACGAATGCAACTACTGCGCAACATGCCAGACCGAGGGCCGGCTCCTTGCGGATCGCGCCATGTCGCGGCTCTTAAAAGAGGACTGGCCGCGCAGCCTCGACGAATGGGAAGTTCACATCGAAAGCAGACGCTAGTTGCGAGTCGTCATCACCGCCGATTATCAAAGCCTGAGCCACGAGGCAGCTCATCTGGTTGCCGGAGCCGTGAAGTCAACAGCCGAGGCGGTTCTCGGATTGCCGACGGGAAGCACACCACTGGGTATGTACGCCGAGCTCGTGAACATGCATCGAGCAGATGGCCTTGACTTCTCGCGAGTGCATACGTTCAACCTGGATGAATATATCGGTCTCCCGGCTGGCCACCCGGACAGCTATCACTCTTACATGCGTACTCACTTCTTCGGACCGGCGGGACTTTCGCTCGATCGAACGGACATTCCCGACGGCCTGGCCGGCACGAACGCCGGGGCGGAATGCGCGCGTTACGAAGAGGCCATTCGGCGATGCGGTGGAATCGATTTGCTGATCGTGGGTATTGCAGCAAACGGTCACATTGCGTTCAATGAACCCGGGTCAAGCTTTATATCACGCACACGTGTTGTGACACTCGCGCCTGAGACCATAGCGAATGCGCGGAAGTATTTCGCCAGGGTGGAAGATGTACCGCAGTACGCCATCACGATGGGTATCGGAACAATTCTTGAAGCGCGGCGAATCGTACTTCTGGCATCAGGCAACGGGAAAGCGGAGGCGGTGAAGCGCGCCTTGAAGGGACCGGTTTCCGAAGCGATGCCGGCATCAGCACTGCAACTGCATAAGGACGTGATCGCGATAGTGGATGAGGCGGCTTCCAAATGAAAACACCGGCTATCCGCCATCGCCCATATCCTCATCCGCGCCATCCAGCGGAACATCGTCGTCCAGATTGTTCAGATATCCCGACGGAAGCGCCACCCGTTGCGTTCCCGTCGCTTTTCCACGAACGACCCGCATTGCGGAAGGCGGAAACGCCTGATCGCGTTCCACACCGCGAAAGAGTTCTTCCAATTGCGCGAGTGTCTCAATGCGCATCAAGCCCGCACGAATATCCGAACTCAAGCGGAATCCTTTGGTGTACCAGGAGGCATGACGGCGGAATGAACGCATGGCAAAGCGTTCGCCGAACCAATCGGAGAGCTTGCGCGCGTGCGCGAACATGATTTCAAGGATCTCGGCAAAGTTCGGCGGGTCCGAAGGAACACGTCCGTTGAATACATCGGCAAGATCGCGGAACAACCACGGCCGTCCCAAACAGCCGCGGCCAACGATGACGCCATCGCAACCGGTTTGCCGCATCATGCGAAGAGCATCTTCCCCTTCCCATATGTCTCCATTGCCGAGAACCGGAATCTTCACTGCGCGTTTCAACTCGGAGATCGCATCCCAGTCGGCATGGCCGTGATAAAGCTGCGCTGCGGTTCGAGCATGCAAACCGACGGCGGCGCACCCTTCTTCTTCCGCGACGCGGCCGGCGGTCAGAAATGTGAGGTAATCCGCGTTGATGCCGATTCGAAATTTGATCGTCACCGGCACATGCCCGGCATTGGTGACGGCCGATCGAACAATGTTGCGAAGGAGATTCGGCTTCAGCGGAATCGCTGCTCCACCGCCTTTTCGAGTGACTTTGGGCACCGGGCAACCGAAGTTCATATCGAGATGATCGATTCGGCCTTCGTTGACAAGACGCTTGACGGCTTCTCCGACATAATACGGATCCGTTCCATAGAGCTGAAGGCTTCGCGGAGTTTCGTCCGGTCCAAAATCTGCGAGCTTGAGGGTCTTGTCGCGGCCGTCGACCAGCGGCCGGGCGTTGATCATTTCGCTGACGTACAGTCCTGCGCCGAATTGGCGGCACATCGAGCGGAAAGGATAGTTCGTGACTCCCGCCATTGGAGCCAGAATCACCGGAGGCCAGACTTTCATATCGCCGATGCGAACGGATGCGAATTCCCCGGAGCCGGCGAGTTTTACATCGCGGTTGATGACGCTGCGATAGATGCCTTGCACAAAATCCATGGTAGCAAAATCGGCAGCTTGGCAGTTCAATTGCGGCCTAACGGCCAAGAGGTGTAACAGATGGCCAGGCTTTTTATCGGAAACCTTCCCACTTCGATCGCAGACCCCGAGCTTCAAACATGGCTCGAAGATCACGGATTCAAAGTCGAAACCGTGCAGGTCATTCGCGATCTGAACACCGGAGCATCCCGAGGTTTTGCTTTTGTGGAATTGCCCGAGATCCTGCGGGCAAAAGAGGCCGTGGATGCACTCAACGGCCAAAAAATGGAAGGAAACAACCTTCGTGTCAGCGAAGCACGACCGCTTCCTTTCCAAATTGAGGGCAGGCACACCGGCAGTACGCGCTCACCGAAAAAACGGGCATCCTGATTCTCGCGGCGGCCGATCGATGATCGCCGGCGTTCATCGTCCGGCGCTACAGCAGTCCGCGGATGGTTTCAAGGAATGCCCGGATATCAATGATGGGTTTGGAAACGTATTCATCAAATCCGTCGTCCATGTATTTTTCCCTGTCGCCCATCATTGCATTCGCGGTCAGCGCAATCACGGGCACCTTCCGAAGGCGAGGATCCTGACGAATTCGTTTCAATACTTCCACACCGTCCATTCCCTGGAGCCAGATATCCAACACGATGAGATCGGGAACCGTCGTCGCGAACCCCGCGAGCGCCGACTCTCCGCTGTCGTATCGCGCGACATCGTAGTCGTCTCTCAAAAGGTAGAACAGCAAATCGCGATTGTCCTGAGTGTCCTCGATTATGGCGATTTTATGCATGGCGTCCTGCTGGCCGCGAAAATACTCCATTAGAAAAAAATTGTCTGTACGGCTCCAAACGTTGGAACTTTGGCGCTTGTTATGACGACTGAAGGCGCCGCACGCCTTCGCGAAGAACGGAGTAGCACTCGCAGGACATAGCCTCAAGGCCGGCCGGATCCACGATCGAAATCTGTCCGCGTCCGATCTTGATGAGTCCCGCGCGTTGCAAAAGCCCTGCGGCGACAGTAACGCTGGCGCGTCGCGTTCCCAGCAGTTTCGCAATCAGATCGTGCGTCAACTGCAGGACATCCGACTGCACGGCATCTCGCGCGATCAGAAGCCATCGGCACAGACGTTCCTGAAGCGGGTGATAGCAATTGCAGATACTGGATTGAGCAATCTGAATCAGGAACGCATTCGTGTACTTCAGCAGCAAGTCACGAAGAAACGGATTGCGTCGAAACTCTTCGTAGACATTCTTGCCGCGAACACGATAGGCATCACCACCCACTTGAACAACAGCACGATAGGGTGAAACGCCGCCCAGGATTGCGGGAACGCCGACCATTCCTTCGCTTCCCACGAGACCGATTTCAACGGAAGCGCCTTCGGAGTTCATGGAAATTATGGATACCAGGGCATCATTCAGAAAATACACGTGTTCAATATTCTCGTCAGGTTCCGTGAGAACCATTCCCCTCTCCAGCGTCACCGGTTCCAGGGCTTGAACCCAGTCTTTTGAATCGGGAGGCAACGAAGCGAGGATTTTGTTCATGCCGTGATGGGAGTTTTCTCCATTTGTTCTCGGTTTCATTGAACAGCCTCAATGTGTTCCATGATGGTTATGGCAATCGGTCTTCCAAAATCCCCCTTCCAAACGGGATATATTAGGCGGCATGTTCAAAGCGTTTCGAACCCGCAAGATGGGGGCGGTGCTGGTGTTGGGTTTTGCATCGGGCCTTCCGCTCTACCTAACGGGCCGAACGCTTCAGGCGTGGATGACGGTGGCAGGAGTGAACCTCAGCGCGATCGGATTCTTCGGCCTCGTGAGCCTGCCGTATTCTCTCAAGTTCTTGTGGTCGCCGTTCATCGATCGGTTTTCCCTGCCGTTTTTCGGACGGCGTAAAGGGTGGTTGTTTGCGACCCAGCTTGCGCTCACAGCCGCGATCGCCGCAATGGCCTTCCAGAAACCTCCACGCGCTCTCGAGATCGTTGCCCTGAATGCGCTGGCTATCGCTTTCTTCAGCGCAACGCAGGACATTGCAGTCGATGCGTATCGCACAGACATCCTCGAGTCGCACGAATTGGGACCAGGCTCGAGCGTCTACGTACTCGGATATCGCGCTGCAATGGTCGTCACCGGCGCTCTGGCTCTCGTCCTCGCCGATAAAATGTCCTGGCCTGCGGTGTATCTGGCACTCGGAATTTTGATGGCCGCTGTTTCCCTTCTGTGTCTGCGCACACCCGAGCCGCCTCGGAGTGCACAGCCGCCTTCTTCATTAGGTGAAGCCGTGCGGTTGCCTTTTGTGGATTTCTTTAATCGGAGTGGGACCATGCGCGGCGCCGCCATTCTCGCATTCATCGTTTTGTACCGGCTGGGCGACGCGATGATCAACAACATGACCACGTCGTTTCTGCTTCAGACGGGATTCAGCCAAACCGACATCGGAGTCGTTCAAGGCGGATTGGGTTTGCTCGCTCTAATCGCCGGTGTTCTCGCGGGCGGAGCGGGAATCAGCCGGATTGGAATGAACCGAGCGCTTTGGATTTTCGGAGCGTTGCAGGCGGCCAGCAATATCGCATATCTGGTGCTTGCCGAAGTTGGCCGGAATTATCCATTCATGGTTTCCACCATCCTTATCGAGAACTTCTGCACGGGCCTGGGAACGGCGGCATTGTTCGCGTTTCTGATGAGCCTGTGCAATCCACGATTCTCGGCCACGCAATACGCCCTGCTCTCAAGCATGATGGCCGCGGGCCGCGATGTTCTCGCATCGCCGTCGGGCTCGATCGCCCAGATCAGCGGCTGGCCGCTTTTTTTTGTGATCAGCATTGTCGCAGCGATGCCGGGAATGGCGCTGCTGCCGGCGTTCGCGCCGTGGAGGAACACGGAGGCAGGCAATCAGTAAGGAACTTTGTTCAGGATTCCCCAATACACACCCAATTCAGAAACGGCGTGAATGAAGCTGCTGAAGTCGACGGGCTTCACGATATAGCTGTTCACTCCCAGGTTGTAGCTGTCCACCACGTCGCGTTCTTCCTGAGAAGAGGTGAGCATGACCACGGGAACGCTTTTCGTTCGTGAATCCGATTTGATTCGGCGCAGGACTTCGATGCCGTCGATCTTCGGCAATTTCAGATCGAGCAGAACGACGCGTGGAGCATTCTCGATGTTGCGCTTGGAGTATGCGCCGGTCGCAAACATGAAGTCGATCGCTTCGGCTCCGTCCCTGACGACGAATACTTTGTTCGTCAGATTCTGTTTCTGAAGAGCACGCAGGGTCAGTTCGACATCGTTGGGATTATCTTCGACAAGCAGGAGCTCAATATCCTCGAATGTAGTCATTTTTTGCGGACTCCGCTCACAGCGGTGACTTGTTCAAAAAGAGCCAGTACGTTCCGAGATCGCCGACCGCTTTATAGAACCTGTCGAAATCGACCGGTTTGACAACATAGCTGTTGACGCCAAGTTTGTAACACTCGTCGATATCCCGCTCTTCCTGAGAGGATGTCAAAACAACCACAGGCAGGAACCGCGTGCGATCGTCCGCACGCAATCTTCTCAGGACCTCGATGCCGTCGATCTTCGGAAGCTTGAGATCGAGGAACACCACACGCGGCCTCGGACGCGGGCTGAAAAGATACTCGAGGGCTTCAGCGCCGTCGCGCGCGAGTACGATACGCGCGTTGGCATCGCTCTTTTTGAGAGCCCGCTGTGTGAGCTCCGCGTCGTTGGGATTATCTTCGACGAGGAGAATATCGATTGGCTGGCTCTCCTGCATCGTCAAGCTTTCGGCAGGGAGAAGAAGAACGTTGCTCCCTGTCCCGGCTTGCCTTCAGCCCACACCCGTCCGCCGTGCCTCAGCACGATCCGTTGAACCAGGGCGAGACCCACGCCTGCGCCTTCAAACTCCTCCACATTGTGCAGACGTTGAAACACACCGAACAACTTGCCGGCATACTGCATGTCGAAGCCGACGCCATTGTCGCGGACGTAAAACGTATTCTGATTTCCGTTATCCTGAAAACCGATTTCGGCCGTTGCGTTTTCCCTGGTACGCGTAAACTTGAACACATTGGAAACCAGGTTGTACCAGACCTGCCGGAACATCGCGCGATCTCCGAATGCATCGGGCAGTGAATGAAGCTCCAGCAGAAGCTGCCGGTCCCTGTTCGCGTCCTGAATCTCATTGAAGACACTTCTGGCAAGTTCTTCCATGTTGATATCGACTTGATCGAGGGGCTGGCGGCCGAGATGCGAAAACGCGAGGAGGCCATCGATAAGGTCGCTGAGACTGCGTGAATTGGCGCGGATGATGTTGAGCAGCCGTTTGCCTTCCGCGTCCATCTTTCCCGGATACTCTTCCATCAACACTCGCGAAAATCCGTCAATGGCGCGCAGGGGCCCGCGCATGTCGTCGGAAATCGAATAGGTAAAGGCTTCGAGTTCCTTGACCATCATTTCGAGTTGAGCCGTGCGTTCCTTCACCCGTTGTTCCAGCTCGGCATTCAGCCGCTGGATTTCGTCCGTCTTGGATTGAACCTCGCGCAAAGCATCCTGAGCGTCGCTGTACAAACGAGCGTTGTCGATTCCCAGGGCCGCGCGCCGCGCGAGTTCTTCAGCGAAATGCAGATCGCTGTCGGTATACCGTCGCGCAGGATTTTCAGAAGCCAGCGTGATGGCGCCGAGAGTCCGCCCTCGCGCGATCAAAGGCACGACCATGGCTGAAGCCAGGCCCAGTTCCTGAAGAATCTTGAAATGCTCGGCATCCTGGGCAAGGGCAATCAGCATGGAATCCGGAATGTCGGTATAAATTTTCGCTTTGCCTGTACGCATGACATGCGCCACGCCGTGCGGAGCCTGCGCTTTGGCGGAGAATCGTTTCTGGAATTCACGCGCCCAGTCCGACCGGCTTGGATCGCGATGCACAAGCGCGACGCGATGAAAACTGGAGTTGTCATCGACAATATCGACGGCGCACCAGTCCGCGAGCCGGTTCACTGCGAGTTTGGCGACCGCCATCAGATTCTGGTGATAGTCGAGCGATGAAGCCAGGACGGTGCTGGCCTCGCCCAGGAACTCGAGCTTCTCCGCATTCGTTTCAGCTTCCGACCGGGCCACACGCTCGTAGATGAGCAACTGGTCGCGCTCTTCTTCCGCGCGCGTCCGCTTGATGAAATCGCCGACCTGACGGCCAAGCGCATCGAACATCTGCAGCAAATCATCATCAAGTTTGACGACTTCGCGGTTATAGAACGCCATCACACAAACAATCTGGTCCGACACGCGAATCGGAAATGCAAACGCCGCGTGGAGACCCACGCGTTCCGCGATGGGCGCGCGGGGGAAATTCGAATCGTCAACGACGTTATCCACCCATGCCGGTTCCCCGCTCTTTAAAACCCGGCCGACGAGATCGATTCCGGGAAACAGAATTGTTTTCTGCCCGGCTTTCTCGAACTCATCCACTTCATAACTGGGAACGTGCCAGCTCCCTTCGACATGAAGCGTGTTGGAGTCTGTATTCACCCACCACAGTTCTCCAAATTCCCAGCCGACAGCCTCGCAGGTATACTGCAAAAGCTTCGGGGTTGCCGCCGAAAGACTTGACGATTCGGCCAGAGCACGTGTTACCGCAAATTGGGCCGCCAGCCGGCGGTCCGTGATTTCAGCTCGATTTTTTAGTTCTGCCATGGAGTTCTTTCAGGAATTTGAGGTTTCACACAAAATGCGTAACGCCTTCTTTAAGCAATGGATTTACCAAACGTGACGGATATTTACCGGCCCACCAGTGTTTAAAACACAACAAGTTAGTGGAAGGCAGGGACCATCCTGCCGGAGACCGCCGGTGAGGACCTCCCCTTTGCATGGGGAAAATTGTCCTGTATAAGACACGGTAGGCGGCATTAAAAAAACATGAATCTGATCCGAAAGCTGATTTCGAATCGAAACCTCTTGAAGAACCTGGTGATCCGGGATCTCAAACATCGTTATGTGGGGTCGATGGCCGGGTTTGTATGGTCCGTGATCCATCCGGTTGTCTCGCTGATCAGCTATACCTTCGTCTTCACAATTGCTCTGCCGACCAAACTGGGCCCCGAAGCCGGCACGGAAAGTTTTGCGATTTTCTTTTTCTGCGGCTTTCTGCCGTGGTTTCTCTTCAGCGACACCGTCCTTCGCAATTGCAGTGTGATTGCCGAGAATGCGCCTCTCATTACAAAGACCGTCATTCCGGCGGAGATCCTTCCCATATCGATAACCATTTCCAATCTCGTACATCATGTGATCGGATTGGTGATTCTGCTCGCCGTCATGGTGACCTTCTCCAGCCTGCACCTCTCCGTCCTCTGGCTTTTTTTGTACATGCTGATCCTCTTGCTCCTCGCTCAAGGGCTCGGATGGATCGTGGCGGGACTTCACGTCTTTTTGCGGGACACCATTCAGGCGCTCCAGATCCTGATGTTCCTGTGGTTCTGGTTCACGCCCGTTGTTTATCCGCCGCAGCGGATACCGGCAAATTTTCGATTACTGTTTGCGTTGAATCCCATGACCGTGATTGTGACCGGTTATCGCAATTCGCTGCTGAATCTGACGCAACCACATCCGTTGCAAATTGGAGCAGTGCTGGCTCTGAGCCTTGTTGTTTTCGGGGTAGGCGCCATGTGGTTCAAACAAGCCAAGCCGGCGTTTCCGGACGTGCTCTAGCGTAGTGTCCTAGCTTTCCTTTCGAGCTTCCCAGACCAGTGAAGACGACAGCGCTCGTGTGAAGGGCGCGCGGCGCAACACCGCTGCATCCAGCCGCTGAGAAAACCGGCAGATGGGAGAGAAGGAATCGACTCCCATCCTGCAGAGGACCGAAGTCGTCAACCAGAATTCCTTCGAGCGGCCCGATATGCCGACGGCTCGCGCAATCGCGCGCGCGGATTTGCTCGAAATGCGCGATCGCGGCCCCGGCGCGGCCAGGCTCTGAAAGACGGCGGCGCCTCCGGGCTTGAGAATTCTGCGTATTTGGCGGGCAAGAACGAGAGGATCGTTATACTCGAGCAGTGCTCCACAGAACACACGGTCCACCGACGCGTCCTCGACAGGAATAACGTCTCTATCCGGACGAATCAATGTCGCATTTTCCGCAACACGATTTGCCCGAAGCCGCTGTTGGGTGAGCCCCAGGTTTCGATGCGATCGATCCATCGCAATGACCCGGGCGCCCAGCGCTGAAAAGATCACCGTATTGAATCCTTCACCGCATCCTAACTCAACGAGAGTTCGGCCTCGAAAGGTACCCAGCAAATGGAATGCATACTCCAGCGGAAATATGGTTTCTTCCAAAGGATGCTCGTATTGCCGGAGAATCCAGGCGGGCATTGCGAGAGATGGGTCCGCCGCCACGTCGGTCAGCACGCCGTATTCGAGTGGTATCAACTGTACCCTGTCGAATTCCTGTACCGTTTCCATACGTGTAAATCACATGCAATTGTGGTGCCGGTGAAGGGCTTAGCCACCGGTACCTGGTTTGCTAATTGAAAAACGCATGCCTTTCCGCATCGTTATATTCTCCGAGACAGAACCAACCCACATCCTTAGATTGATTACGCGCATTCATCGCGAAGTTCCTGAAGCTGAGGTTTGTGGCGTCCTCTGTGAACGCCGTCCTGGAAAGTCGATGCTTAAGCGCTTCATAGGTTTTGCTAAAAACCTCAAGGAGCAGGGTTTCCTCGAATACGCGGCCGCAAAGGCAATTCGTCAGCTTGCCGGAAAGCTCTCGGTGGCCGGCCATATGCTGCTTCATCTCCTGCATGGAGGAAGGCCCACTCCTTCTCCCTCTCTTTCCACATTTGAATCGTTGAACTGCTCTTTCAAGGTAACCTCGGACTACCACTGCGACGACGCGCTCGAATTTGTGCGTCAACTCCGGCCGGATCTTGGCATCGTTTACGGCACCCGCATCCTCAAACCGAGTCTCTTTTCCCTGCCCCGCTTGGGATCCATCAATATTCATAAGCGCAAGGTTCCCGATTATCGAGGCGGCGGTCCTGTGGGCTTGTGGGAGCTACTCGACGGTCAGACGGAAATCGGAGTCACCGTTCATCAAGTCACCGAGAAGCTCGATGCCGGAGCTGTTTTGAGTTCCGCTACGATTCCCATCGAACCCTTCGATGACCTGACCAGCCTCGCGCTGAAAGCGCATGTTGTGGGTAATGACCTGATCGTTCAGTCGGTAAAAAATCACGTCAGCGGTACGATAACGCCGGTGGTACAGCAAGGCTCCGGGCAGATGTTCAAATTGCCAGGCGCGCCCGCTCTCCGCCGGTACGAGAAGCGGCTCGCGAGGAGCCGGCCGGCCTTCCAGCCCTTCGGCTCGCGTTCATGGACAAAGATGTTCGTGAAGAGTGCCGCCGCCTTGCCGGAAGTTCTGGCGCGAAACTGGAAATGCCGTTTGGGCAGATCATTTCCCGTAACCATACTCTTCCATCACCTGATTTCCGACCGGCCTCATCCGATGGGAGTCTCCACTCGACACTTTCTTCGGCATGTGGAGTTTCTGAAAAAGCATTACGACATCGTCTCGCTGGATGACGCCATACGGTTGCTGAAGACGAACACGGTCGCGAGACCTACCGTCGTTCTGACTTTCGATGATGGATACCGGGACAACTTCGTCAATCTTCGTTGCATCGTGGAACAGACCGGGGTCCCGATTACGATGTTCGTCAGTTCGGATCACATCACCAGGGGCCACGAATTCAAACACGATGTCGAAACAGGCACGCGCGGCTTTCTCCCGTTGACGTGGAAGGACCTGCGCCAGATGCAACTCGACGGATTCGAGATTGCCAGTCACACGCGCACCCACTTTGATTGTGGATCACAAAATCCCGAAGCTCTTGAAGACGAAATCGGCGGCTCGAAGGAAGAATTGGAAAAACACCTCGGCCGGCGCGTCGAGTTCTTCTCGTTCCCATTCGGCTATCCCGAGAATATCTCGCCGGAAGCCGCCGCTATGGCTGCCCGTGTTTATTCCTTTATCCTTTCCGCGTGTGGCGGAACGAATACCGTGCCCATCGATTCTCATCTGCGCCGGCGATGTCATCCCAGCCGCTTGTGGGATCTCGAACTCCAGATTCAGGGCGTGCTTGAACGGGAATTCCGATTCGACCTGCCGCGATTGTCATCCCCGGCGGGTTTTTCCCAACGAGTCGGGTCAGGCACATCACGCTAAATGGCTGTGCAAAGCCACTAAGGACCTGGAATCGGCTTTACTCTCCCTCTGGGAGAGGGTTTTAGCCGGCATCTCCTTCCTTTTCCGATTCTCAAAGCCTCTCCCGCGCTCGCGGCATCGGTGAAACACCTTAGGTTCGCCTAAGGGATTTCATCAGCGCTTTTCAGGTGAATGCCCAATATTCTCCGGTTGGTCCAGACGCTATAGTTTTTTCACGACATCGGAACAGTGGGTCAAGAAGACCTCAGATCAACAGATGAGGAGTAATTTCCGACACTCTGAAAAGCGCCGCCGATACACGAACGAGTAACACGCAGTTCGGCATTTCTCACATTCGCTAACACCCTGACAGTTTGTTCCTGCGAGAAATCCACGCGACACGTGTGTCCGGCCACCGAAAGGAACCAAGAGGTGAAATTAATTCGAGATAAGGGTTTCGCAGCAATCGCGATCGGAATGTTCTTAGTCAGTATTTGTTCATCGTTGCAGGCCGACAATGCGCCTTCAACGTATACGGCTTATACAGGAACCGACATCAAGACGATCCCGCCCGCTCCCGCCCTGGGACCTGCAAATTCCGTTATCAAGGACCCGACATTCGGCTCCCGCATTCTTCGCGTAACCGACGCGAACACGAACGGCGGAGAATCCTTCATGCCCACGGACTCGGGCTTTCATCGAACCTGGAACGCGAATTCGACTGCAATCAAAATCTCCGGTCCACACGGAGACGGATACTGGATGGATTTCAATCCGGGCTCATTCACAGTCGGAGACGGATCCAGCAAACCAGCGATTCATCAACTGCCTTTCACCTCAACATGGGAATGGTCAACTGTTGATCCGAACATCCTCTATTTCCTGCACGGCGCGAAAATCGGACGCTACGACAAATCGACCGGCACTTCCACAGATCTGGCCGGAACTCCAAACGGCGATGCCCTGGGTTACTTCGCAGTAGTCATCGGCCAGGACAACTGGGTATGCGCGGCGGCAGGCAATGGAAATCAGGACACGTATACAAAGATTTTCTGCGTCAATCCGCTGAGCCCTTCGACGAGCAAGTTCGTCGATGTCTACAACAAGACGATCAACGGAACGGCTCAAGGCGATCCGAACTGGCCGGTATCGGCATCCGGATCCGTTATCGGAATTCATGATATTTCCGGCGGTACCGGAGCCTCCTGGCTTGAAGTCACATTTCATCATGCAAGCTGGGGCGGCAATGGCGGAGCCGTCTTCAACCTGGCAACGAATACCTGGTCGCTCATCACGAACGCGGACATTTATTGGAGCGGCCATGTCTCCATGGGCAACGGCACGTACGCGAATTCCGGCGGATCCAGAGCCGGAAACGACGGGCGCGGCATGCTTCTGCGAAATCCCGACAATTTGATGAACACCGGCAACTATGTTTTCATCGAACAACCGGTGGGCACTCTGAATGACTGGTGCGACGGCGACCACAGCTCGTGGCTGAATTCAATTACGAATCCAAAGGCGCCCATTCTTCTGTCGCTCTACACGATGGGAACCTGCCACTACACATGGACGGGTGAGATTATTGCGGCGGCCACGGATGGTTCGAATACCGTGTGGCGCTTCGCGCACAATCACAACGGCGGATCCAACTGTTACTTCAACGAAGCGTTCGCACAGATCTCGAATGATGGAAAATGGGCGCTATTCTCCAGCTACTGGGATGGAACGCTTGGCGCGGATACCGCCTATGGGTGCAGCACTCGAATCGACACGTTCATCGTAGACCTCACGGGTGGAACCACTGCCGGTTCGGGCGGGAGCACGCCGGGCACGGCTGCGGGCGGTTCAACGGGGAGTACAACAGGGGGTACGACAGGAGGTGCGACAGGGGGCGGCACAACCGGCACGGCGCCAACATCAACCGTGACCCGCGTTGAAGAAAGCAGTTCGAGCGTTGTCTATACCGGTTCCTGGTCATCGAGTTCAAATATCGTGTACAGCGGTGGAACCGCGAAAGGTTCGATGGACACGGGATCCGCAGCCACATTCACTTTTAACGGCACGAGTGTAAGCGTCATCGTTTACTGCGATCAGTGGTCCGGCATTGCGACAATTTCGGTCGACGGTGTTTCGCAGGGAAACTTCGATGCGTATGCATCACCTTCAAAATCGCAGGCACAGATCTTTAAGATCTCCGGTTTAGCCAGCGGTTCTCACACGATTAAAGTAGCACCGGCCGGCACCAGGAATCCGGCCTCGAGCGCATATTGGATCTGGCTGGATGCCTTCGATGTGGCATCCGGTTCGACAACTTCATCCTCCGGAACGGCGAGCAATCCTTCGAGCGGGACTTCTCCCACAACTCCGTCCGGAACAACCACGACTGCGACTCGCATTGAAGAGAGCAGTTCGTCGGTCGATTACACCGGTCCATGGTCGTCCGGCTCCAATATCGTTTACAGCGGCGGAACAGCGAAGGGATCCATGGATTCGACGGCTCGAGCGACTCTGACCTTCAACGGCACAACCGCTACCTTCATTGTCTATTGCGATGAGTATTCCGGCATCGCGACGATTTTCGTTGACGGCGTTGCAAAAGCCGAAGTCGATGCGTATGCGGCGCCCGCCAATTCTCAGGCAAAGCTCTACACAGTTTCAGGTTTGAGCAGCGGGTTGCACACCGTCGCGCTTGCGCCGACGGGCCGCAAGAATTCCAGTTCAGGCGGCGCGTTTGTCTGGCTTGACGCGTTTGATGTAACGGGCACGGCTGACGTTTCAACTGCCACAACAACGCCGGCGCCGAGCGGCAGTCCGTATTCGATCGAACAGGACAACGCCGCAGTTGTGTTCACGGGAACATGGTCGCTCAACGGCAATGCAGCCATGAGCGGCGGCAGCGCCAGGCTGTCGATGGACCCCGGTTCGCGCGCGACGTTCACGTTCACGGGAACTTCTGTGACCTGGGTTGGCTATCGTGATGAGTGGTCCGGTGTCGCGAAAGTCTATGTGGATGGAGTCCTGCGCGATACGGTGGACACCTATGCTTCTCCGGCTCAGCGGCAAACTGCGATGTATGCGGTGACCGATCTCGCATGGGGCGAACACACGATTGCGGTCGAGGCGGCGGGCACGCACAGCGCGGCTTCAATGGCCAGTTGGATCTGGGTCGATCGCTTCGATTACGTCGGCGCGGATCTGACCACGGCCGCGGACAATCTTTAATCCCAACCGGCCATGCGCGGGCAGGGGAAATAAGTTGTCTATGTCTTTCTTGAAATGATCGCCGCAGGGGTGTGCGAGTTCGTGCACGGCCCTTGTGAACCAATTTCGTCTACTTCTCGTTTCGTTTTGCTTTGATGTTCAACAGAAAACACTTCGGACAGAAGCCTACATCGTAGTAAATCGGGGCCGTTTTCATGTCACGCCAGTAGGCCGACCAATTCTTGTAATCCACTTTGATCGTGAGTTCATGCCCGCAGGCATATTTCGTGAGGATAGTCTTTGTCTTCGACCTCGGTGATTTGATTTTGATTTCTTCATCGTCTCCCGGCGGCATTACTTCGCATGGCACGCCATAGACATAACCAATCCAGCCAGCCAGCGGCTCGATTGCCGGTGTGCACCAGAGTCGCTTGGGATAGCCGAACTGCGCACGATAGCCATCCTCATGCTCGATGACCTTACCCCATAGGTTAATCTCGCCGTAGACGAGCCTGAGTCCAGAATAGATGTTTCTTATCTCACGTAGGAGTCTCGGCTTCTCCTTGTAGGCATAGATGCCACACATACAAGTCAGGTGTGGTGCCGGCTGCTCGCTGTGATCCTTCCGATGGACCAAGGTGCCAATGGTCGAATACTGTTCACAGTGCGCTTCAATCTTCTCACGAGGCACGTAGATCGTGTCGTTGCCAAGATTGGCAAGGAAGTGCGGATACATGAAGTTCCATTGTCGCCAGCCGACGATGGGTTCTCGGACGATCACTACGCCGGCTCCTTGACTGGATCGGCCGGCTGCTCGAATGGTACTTCTTTCTCTGGTACCGGTTCTTCCAGTGGCTCGACTTCGATGATTCTTAGTGGTTCACCTATCTGAGACATGCGGTACTCCTTTCATTAATTCCCTGATTGTATCGTGTGAGTTAATTAAATAAGAATTTGGCACGCACCGTGCACGCGCAAGTGCGTGCCATCGCGCCTCAGCATTCGATCGACCCTGAAGCGCCCGACCTGGTTTCTCGCCCTCGCGGCGATTCCACTCGTGTTGGTGTCGGTGTGGCAGCCCTCATCACCGGGACTGTCGTGGTGGACAACCAACGCACTCGACAAGGTGCGGCCCGACGACCCGGAACCGGATCAGCCCACCCAAGCAGTTCAGATTCACGCAGCCCGCAATGAGTTTGAGCCATTCCAGATCGTGCTGCACGCCGGCACACTCGACGTCGAGGGGATCGACATCGATGTCACGGATCTGCAGAACCAGGCCGGCGCTCGAATTGATCGCGACAATGTCTGCATTTATTTCGAGCCGTACATCAATTTGAAGATGCCTTCTTCAATCGATGGCGCTTCAGGCGAGTGGCCCGATGCGTTGATCCCCCGGATCGACCGTTACAAGCACGAAAAGCGCAATGCCTTCCCGTTCACCCTGCGTGCGGGAAGAAATCAGCCGGTCTGGCTTGATGTCTACGTTCCCGCTTCTGCGGCTCCCGGTCTTTACCACGGAGAAGTTCAGGTTTCGGCGGCCGGAAGACTTGCGTTCCGTATTCCGGTGGAACTCGACGTCTGGAGTTTTGTGCTTCCTTCAACATCAAGCCTCGCCACTTCGTTTGGTTTTAACGGAATGGGTGCGATGCATCAACATTTCGGCAAATACACCAACGACCGGCAGCTCTACGAAATCTCATTCTTATACGAGAAGGCGGCCTTGTGGCATCGCATCAGCATGCATGGCCGTTCGGGCATTCCGCCGGCAACAACAGTCAGCGGAGAGAAACTTCAAGTCAACTGGACAGACTTTGACAATGAACTCCGGCCTTTCATGGAAGGCAAGGTGTTTTCATCCGGCGAAGCTCTCTATGGCGCCAGGGCCACATCAGCCGGCGTGCGGACGCCGCCCGCGCTGAAAACTTCCGAACAACAAATTCAATTCTGGCGGCAGGCGGCCGAACATTTTCGAAAGACCGGATGGATGGATCGCATGTTCAATTATCTCTGGGATGAGCCCAGGCCGGACGAGTTCGAATCTCTTGTCCAGGCGGGTGAACTGGTTCATCGAGCAGATCCACAGGTAAAGAACCTGGTGACGGCGCCGTTTCATCCGGCGTGGGCCGGTGCGGTGGATATCTGGACTCCGGTCATCAATTGCTTCGAACAAAAGAATTCGCGCCACGAATATTGTGAGATGACCGTGGGACGAAGCGCGTACGATCCGGTCATCGCGAATGGAAAGCAGTTGTGGTGGTATCAGGCCTGCGCCAGCCACGGGTGCAACATTATCGGTGGTGAGTATTTCCGCGGCTGGCCCAGCTACATGATCGATCACAGAGGCGTTCGCAATCGCATTATGGAATGGCTCACGTGGAAATATCGCATTAACGGGGAACTCTACTTCAATACGGACGAGGCATTTTCACAGAGGGATCCCTGGAAAGACGTGCGGCTCTTCGGCGGCAACGGCGACGGCACGCTTTTTTATCCCGGGCGGCCGGAGATTATCGGCGGGATAAGTCCCGTTCCTATCGAAAGCATTCGGCTGAAGCTGATTCGGGAAGGCCTGGAAGATTACGAATACCTTGTCATGCTGGAAAGATCCAGGGGAAGAGCCGCGGTGGAACCCCGTGTCAATGCCTTTATCCGAAACACCTACGACTTTGATCAGGATCCGAAGAAATTATACGAAGTCCGAAATTGGATGGGCGAACAACTTTCAAAGTAGGAATGCGTGGGAGGAAGTCACCTGCCACCGATGGTAGCAGGGAGGAACATCGAAGAAGGCATCCGACTCTGGCTTTGGCGGCTTGTTGGGCACTGACACGGCTTTGCAAATAGAAAGATGTTTTGCGCTCAACCGGCATCTTGGCACGTTCGTTGCTCAGACCAGCCTGAGGAATAGCGTGATCCAGGGCCAGGACATTATCTGTTTCAGCAACGACTGGGACGGCGATCCACTCAGCAAAAAACACATCATGCAAAGGTTGGCGCGCAACAATCGTGTGTTGTGGGTCAACTCGATCGGCAATAGGAATCCCACCGCATCGGTTCACGATTTCAAACGGATCCTGACGAAGCTCCGGCAATTCATTCGCGGGGCGCGCCAGGTTCAACAAGGTATTCACGTGTTTTCGCCCATCGTGGTTCCATTCCATGGCAACGTGGCTGCGCGATGGATCAATCGAAAGGCATTGCGATGGAGCATTCAGCGGGCGTGCCGCAAGCTGGGATTTCGAGATCCGATCACATGGACCTTTGTCCCGGCATCCGCTGAAGTCGTGGGCACATTGGGCGAACGAAAGCTGATCTATCACTGCGTTGATGAATTCTCTGAATTCACCGGAACAGACAAGGCAGCGATCCTCCAACTCGAACGCCGCCTGATGGAGAAATCCGATTACGTCATCGTTTCGTCGGATCTGTTGTACGAAAACAAGCGTTGCCATAATCCCGATACATTTCTTGTGACGCACGGTGTGGACGTGGCCCACTTTCGCAGGGCATGCGATAAAGCGCTGGCCGTCCCGCCGGAGATCGCGCGGCTTCCGCATCCCGTCATCGGATTCTTTGGATTGATTGCGGATTGGGTTGATCTTCCCTTGATTGCTCGAATGGCCCGCGCCCGCCCGCACTGGAGCTTTGCGTTAATTGGAAAGATTCAATTGGGCACCGATACGAGCAGCATCGACAAATTGTCCAATGTTCATGTGTTCGGTCAGAAGCCTTATGACGCGTTGCCGGCGTTTGCGAAGGGTTTCGATGTTGCCATCCTTCCCTTTGTGATGAATGAACTCACGCTGGCGGCCAATCCGCTCAAACTCCGTGAGTATCTGGCGGCGGGGCTTCCCGTCGTGGCGACAGCAATACCCGAAGCCGACAAGCTGAAACACATTCTGCATGTAGCCCGAAACGAGGATCAGTTTCTGGAAGAGATCCAGCAGATCGTGGATTCGGGAAACACAGGCCCTCGGCTATCGGTCTCTGAAGAGATGGATTCGGAGTCCTGGGATGAAAAAGTCGAACAGCTCAGCCGCATCATTGAAAACCCCGGAAGGGCGGCGGCCTAGGAACACTAGGAACAAATGATGAGTAAGTCACTTCGCGTTTATCTCGCGATTCTCGCAGCCCTCAGCCTTTTCACCGGCGCTGCGCGCTCTCAGCACCTTTCGCTGTTATTCGAACAGAATCGCGGCCAGGCGCCCGAACGCGTCCGGTTTCTCGCAAGACCCCACGGTTATCGCGTCGATTTCACCGATGATGGCGCCGAACTCCATCTCGAAGCCGGCTTGATTCAGATTCAATTCCTTGGCTCACGTCACGCGATGCCCCAGGGCCACGCTCGCCTCGATGGACTCGTTCGCTATGTCGGGAACGACTCCGATCGAAACATCAACCAGGTCCCGACCTTCGCGTCCGTGAGATACGACGGGCTGTATCCCGGCATCGACCTGGCCTTTTATGGAAGAGGGGGACAACCCGAATCGACTTTCCTTGTTTCCCCTGAAACAAAACCCGAAAGCATCGGCCTGCGCATCAGCGGAGCTGACGGCATCGATGTCGACGGCGACGGAAATCTCAAAGTGCAGGTGGGAATGGCAACGTTTCGAGTGAACTTGCCGAGCGCATTTCAAATGCCGGGCAGGCGAAGACAGACAGTCGATATTCGGTATGAAATATCCAGAGTCAATGAAATCCGTTTTCGCCTGGGCGAGTACAATCCGGCCCTGCCGCTGTCGATCTGCCTCCGGCAGGTTCAGTTCTGAGTTCATCCCGTTTGAGGTTGCGGTAATCATGACGTGCAAGATTTACAGGCTGTACAAACTTTCGAACACGCTCTACCGGTGGAAGATTCCTTTTCTGCCGAAAGCGATCTATTACTTCATGCGGCTCGCGTTCGCGACTTCGATTCCCTACTCTGCAACCATCGGCAAAAACGCGTACTTCAACAATTGGGGTATGAATATTGTCATTCATCCACGAGCATTGATCGGCGAAAACTGTCTGGTGGGACACAACGTAACGATCGGCGAACTCAGCCAGCACGATGAAGTACCCGTGCTCGGAGATAACGTCGGCATCGGTGTCGGCGCGCGGATTATTGGTCCTGTCAGGATTGGAGACTACGCAAAAATCGGCGCAAACGCCGTCGTTATTCACGACGTCCCGGCGCATGCAACGGTTGTGGGTGTTCCCGCGCGCATCATCGGCGACCCCGCCGCGAGCCTTTAGCGCAGCGGAATAAAGGCTCGAACGAAGCTTTGCAATCTCGTGTTCTTTGGTCCCCGAACTGCACCCTTCTTAGCCAGAGCTTGTCTCCACGGGGCAGAAAAATGCAAAACACGATACGCACTCCGGCCTGGGTTGCCGGGACAGCCGCGCTGCTGGCGTTACTCGCAGGTATGTTTATGGGTTCGGCAGTCCACAGCAGCAGTCAGCGTCCGGCTTACACGGTTTCAACCGAAGCGCGGACATCCGTGGTTTTTGAACAGGGATTTTCGCCCGTTGTTCGAAGCGCAGCTCCGGCAGTGGTGAACATTTCTTCATCGCGAGTTATTCGTGGACCAGCGGCCCCACCGGATGCGCTGAACGATCCGTTCCTGCAGAAATTCTTTGGCGAAGAATTCCTGCGGCAGTTTCGAGTCCCGCGGGAACGCCGTGAACGGAGTCTGGGATCAGGCGTCATCGTCAACACGGCCGGCTATGTATTAACCAACAGTCACGTTGTCGAAGGAGCGACGGATGTGAGAGTGGCTCTCTCCGACAATCGTGAAATGGAAGGCAAGATTGTGGGCATGGATCCCGGAACCGACATCGCCGTTGTGAAGATTCCAACAGATCATTTATCGGTCCTTCCTTTTGCCGACTCTGCCAGGGTTGAAGTCGGCGACATTGCCCTGGCGATCGGCAATCCGTTCGGAATCGGCCGCACGGTCACGATGGGTATTGTCAGCGCGATCGGCCGCGGCGGACTAGGCATCGAAGACTACGAGGATTTCATTCAAACCGATGCATCGATCAATCCGGGAAACTCCGGCGGCGCCCTCGTTAATGTGCGCGGTGAACTGATCGGGGTGAATACTGCCATTCTGAGTCCGAGCGGCGGCAATCTCGGTATCGGCTTCGCGGTGCCGAGCAACATGGTCCGGTCCGTGATGGATCAAATCATCAAGTCGGGCAAAGTCACTCGCGGATACATGGGCGTGAGCATTCAAAACATCACTCCGGAACTTTCAACTGCGCTGAAGCTCGGACAGACGCGCGGCGCTCTTATTGGCGACATCGATCCGAACGGGCCGGCAGCCAAAGCCGGATTGCAATCCGGCGATGTCATCACCGAAGTGAATGGCAAACCTGTCGAGGATAGCCGGGAATTGCGGCTGCTCGTCAGCTCCATGGCGCCGGGATCCCCCATCAACATGCGCATCCAGCATGAGGGCCAGGCGAAAAACATCACACTCACACTTGCGGAAATACCGGTGAAAGAAACAGCTTCAGCAAACACACGCGAAAAGCCGAGGGCCCCGGAGACGGGACGGCCCAACACAAACCGTCCACACATCGGAATCGCCGTCAGTGAGCTCACGCCCGCCATCATCGAACGGTTGAAACTTCCCGCAGGAACCAAAGGTATCGTTGTCGCTGACGTCGAAGACGGAAGTCCCGCCGCCGAAGCCGGACTGGAACCCGGCGATGTGATTCAGGAGGTGGATCGCAAACCGGTAAGAACCGTCAACGAGTTTCAGTCACTGGTTGCAGGCAACACCTCGAGTTCCCTGCTGTTGCTGGTAAATCACGAAGGTCACGCTCACTTCGCTGTCGTCGAACGGCGGTAGGGTAGTCCGGATTACCGGGCGGCTGTTATGGAATCGACCTGGATCGTCTTCGTTTTTGAGTCAAGTGTGCCGGAGACAGTCACCTTTTTGCCTGCGAACTTCTCCGGCGTCTTCTGATCGCTCAGCGAGTAGGAATCCTTGCCATCGTACAGAACGTAAGGCGCACCATGCGAATTAAAGCACGCAATCGTGCACTCCGCGTCATTCGATCCCATTCGCATTCGTGAATGATCGCCAGCCGGACACATGCTGTCGGTGATCGTGCCTGTGAAGGTGCGCTTGCCCTGAGCCGAGGCCAGCGTGGTGATCAAAATAAGAAAGATAAGCAGATTTAAACGCTTCATAAGATGGTTATGTAGTCGCGGGCTTTAGCCCGCGTTCGGGTTTTCGCCGCATTCACGAACGCGGGCATAAAGCCCGCGACTACATTAATTGCTCGAGTCTTCTAGCTGCCCGGTGTCATCAGATGGGCGGCCGAGGAGCCGGCATTCATGATCCAGACGCCACCCTGCTTGTTGTCTTCAGGAAACCCGGTGGATTTCTGCGTCGCGCCGGGTACGGCGACCGTGATATGCATGCGGGCCGACGCCTGATCCATGCCGCTCATGTGGATCCACATCGATCCATACTCCGGTTTCGCCCATTTACCGTCTTTCTCGAGTGCCTCAAATGCGGGACGAATCTGGGCTTTGTCAGGCATCGCTTCGATTTTCAGGCTCTGAGCAACGCGGTCCAGGTTGGCAATGCTGGTGCACTCCACGGCGAACGGCTGCTGTCCGGGCTGATTCGAACGGTCATAGCAAACCAGACGATTCGTGCCTTTCCGCAGAGTGTCGTACGTAAAGTCGGACTTCCACTTGATGACGGTTGCGCCGTCTTTCAAATTCCTTGGCGCCGGTAGCAGCGCCTTATCAATCTCCGCTGATTGCGCAAGCGCCGAGGTAGAAACAGCCAAAATCGCGAGAACGATCAGTATCAAACGTTTCATATCCGTGTCCTCCTCCAGAATTCGAGTGAATCAGTATACCCCAGCTTCGTTTAATACAGATCGGAGGCCGGCTACG
>CAZWGA010000051.1:0-44336 GCA_964633285.1 uncultured Solibacteraceae bacterium
TCGCGCAGCCGGTAAGCCGGATTGATGTTCACCATAATCGCGCCGGTTTTCGCGACACCGTATTGCGCAATCAACCATTCCGCACAATTCGGACTCCATATGCCGACGCGATCGCCTTTTTGAACGCCGATCGAAATCAGGCCTCGGGCCAGCCGTTCCACTTCGCTCTGCAATTCGCTATACGTGTAACGAAGGCCTTGATGAACCGAGACGAGCGCAAGGTTGTCTCCATAGTTCAGGGAAATCCTATCGAGACATGCGCCGATCGTTTCACCGAGAAGCGGCGTGCCGGAAGGACCATGAATGTACGAGGGAATCACAACACGCAAATTATATAATCCGCACTCAATGAAGCTCTGGTTTGCATGCCCAATCATTGCATTAGCCGCCTTCACCGCTGCGGCGCAGGAACCGCGTCCGGGATCGATTGAGGGAATCGTTGTGATGATGGGGAGCAATGAACCAGTGGCGGGAGCGACGGTCACTCTGCAGCCTTCTCTCGACAGGCTGCGTGAAAACATGCCTCCCCCCGGCAGATCTGATGACCTTCGCCGATTTACCAGAACAGGCCCCGGCGGAGAATTCATTTTCGAAAATGTAATTCCCGGCAGATATCAACTCATTGCTACGCGTTCCGGCGGTTACGTTCCGGCGGAGTATGGTCAGCGCACACCAACAGGACAGGGAATTCCGTTCGAGCTCGCGTCCGGACAAAAGATGACCGGCATTCAACTGGCGATGTCCGCAACCGGTTCCATCTCCGGCCGCGTCTACGATCGTGACGGCGAGCCGCTCGGAAGAGCTCAGGTTCAGGCGTTGCAATCTGTATATAAGGATGGACGGCGAAAGCTGACTATCGTGCAGATCGTCGAGAGCAACGATCGTGGGGAGTATCGTTTGTTCTGGTTACCACCCGGCCGCTACTATGTCAGCGCGAAACCCGATATCGCCACCGTGCCGAATCTGCAGGGGAGCAACGCGCCTCCCGCGGGCGCGGTCCGAATTACCGAGCCATCGCGTGTTTACAATTACGAACAGGCTGCAAATCCGGTAATCCGGAAACGCACGCTGAAAACCGGAGAAGTGGTTGAAGAAACGAATGTGCCGGTTTTCTATCCCGGTGTTGTGGACGCGCGAAGCGCGACGCCCATTGCCGTGACTCCGGGCGCCACAGCCGGAGGCGTGGATATCTCGGTGGGCGCGGGACTTCTTCCAGTGCGTCATATTCGCGGACACGTACTCGATAATACCGGACTGCCTTTGGCCGCCATCGTCAGTGTGTATTCCCGCAATCGCGAACCACTCTTCAACATGTTGTCGGTGCGCTCGGACTCGAATGGCGTTTTTGATCTGCCGGGTGTTCTGCCCGGATCGTATCTGCTTTTCGTGAATCCGGCACCCAAGAGCGGACAGGGGTCTGCTTCCATCGAAGTCGGTGAAAAGGATGTGAACAACGTCACCGTCGCCACGACCGCGCTTTATTCGATTTCCGGCCGTTTCATCATTGAGGGCCAGGCCGGGAACAGCAGTGATCCGATTCTGGGCCGGCTTTCCGTCGGCCGCTTGATTCGTGATCCGGAGATGCCCAACATGATTCCCACCGGACCGAATTTCGCGTCACCTCCACAGCCCGATGGCTCATTTCAACTCGGAGGTGTTCCACCAGGCGATTTTCGAATATCGCTTCGAGGTATGCCCGGAAACGCATACATAAAGTCGATCAAACTCGGCAACGTTGATGTTCTCGATCAGGGTCTGCATATCGAAGGTCCGCCCGACCGCCTGCTGGAAATCGTGATTGGCGCGAATGCCGGAACGGTTCAGGGATCTGTTGTCGACTCGCGTCAACAAACGCTTCGGAACCGAACGGTGGTGCTGGTACCCGAACCCCGGTTGCGGCATCGAACGGATCTTTATCAAACCGCCGCCACGGATAGCTCGGGTCAATTCGTGATGCGAGGCGTCACCCCCGGGAATTACAAACTCTTCGCATGGGACGATGTTGAAACCGGCGCATGGCAGGATCCGGATTTTATCCGCGCGCATGAAAATCGAGGAACACCGATTCAAGTGATGGAAGGCAGCAATCCGAACATGCAATTGATGGTGATTCCATGAACCTCGCGCTGGTCACATTGGCCGCTTTCTTTTTGCAGAATGCCGCTGTTCAAGGCGTGGTTCTGCGGGGCGCCAATGATCCTCTGGCGAAAGCCGTGGTCGAGCTTCGAATCGACGACAACGACGCGAGACTCATCAACAGCGCGACAACTGAAGAAGACGGGCGTTTCATCTTCCCGGGTATTCGTCCCGGGCGGTACCGGATCGGTGTGACCCGTCAGGGATACGCCCGCCCTTCGATGACGATCACCGTTGTTGCCGGCCAGAATCTCGAAATGAGATTACCGATGACACCTACCGGTTCGATCAACGGTCTTGTTCGCGACAACAAAGGTGAACCGTTCGGCAACATCGAGGTTCAGGCTTTCAAGGCGGTGTATTCCGGCGGGCAGCGCGTGCTGCAAGGTGTGCAATCGACCCATACCAACGATCTGGGAGAGTATCGTTTGTTCTGGCTGCAACCGGGCCGCTACTACGTTGCCGCGGTGCATCCCAAGGCGCAGGGAATTCCGCGAATCACGTCAGGTGGTGCATTCATGACGATCTCGATGGCGCCGGGGCCCGGCGCGTTTTTCGCGGCGGGCGCGGCCGATCCGGCCGTTGCAGCAACACTACGCGATGATCCATCGGACCGATACGTTCCTGTTTACTTTCCCGGCACAACAAGCGAGAAGTCGGCAACACGCATCGAAGTTCGAGCCGGCTCCGATTTCGGCGGAGTCAATTTCATCGTCGGTCCGGTTCGGGCCCGGCACGTCCGTGGATTTGTGATCGATGCCTCCACGGGAAGACCCGGAGAATACACAAGCGTTGAAGAGGTCCCGACGTTCGTTCACCGCTCCGACGATCCTCTGGACCGAACCGGCACCGGTGCGTTCGATCTCGAACTCATGCCCGGAATTCACACGCTGGCGGCGAGCAGCAGCAGAGGCAGTGGATCCGTCACCATTGAAGTCGGCGATCAGGACATTGAGAATCTCAATATTTTGACTTCTCCGTTTTTCAACATCGAAGGGCATTTGGTTTTTGAAGGACAGGCCGGCGCCGCTGATCTCGAAGAGATTCGATTGACCTTGCGGCACGATCCCCCTCCCGCGCGTGAGAACCCATCTTCCACGTCGTACAGCAACCCTAGAGAAGACGGTGCATTTCTGCTCGAGGGGTCGCTGGGAGACTTCCGTGTGAATGTCGCTCCCATTTTGAATGTGACACCGCTATTCAGTTCAAGGCCGATACCGCGCAATCTCCAAAATGCGTATGTGAAGTCGATTCGCTTCGGCAACGTGGATGTTCTGAACAACGGACTTCATATCGACCGGCAGACCACGACTCCGCTGGAAATTGTTTTGGGTAACAAGCCGGGAACAATCGATGGCGCCGTCCGAAGCAACAACCGTCCTTCAGCCGGTGACCTTACCGTCGTTCTTGTCCCTAACGTTCGCCGACGGTACGAACTCTTCAAAACGACGACCACCGATTCTTCCGGCCGCTTCCATTTCGATCATGTTCCGCCGGGTAACTACACCGTATTTGCATGGGCGGAAGTCGAAACCGATTCATGGTTCGATCCGGAATTCATGCGCAGTTACGAGGACCGTGGAATGGCAGTCCAGGTGGGTGAAGACGCGAAGGAGCAGGTTCAGGTCACGGCAATCGACTGATTTCTTCGACTGGGGTAGACTTGTACGCGGCTTAGGGAATTCGGGGGTGCGTCCCTCGAATTCCCCGCGCTTGGTACCAAGGGAGGTGGGTGCCCATGAAAACACGCATCGTCGCCCTCGCTGTTGTCGCTTCGATACTGACTTCCGTCATTCCGGCCCTGTCACATCACAGCAATTCGGCTTATCAAGTGGATCAGGTCATAACGCTTACAGGAGTCGTGAAGGAATGGAGATGGTCCAATCCTCATACCTGGCTCTACGTGACTGTCGATGAAGAGAGCACTGGAAAAGTCGAGTGGGCCCTGGAAGGGCGCGCGCCGTCCGTCCTGGGGCGCGCGGGTTGGGATAAATTTGTTTTGAAACCCGGAGAGAAAGTGACTGTACATTTGAGCCGCGCAAAAGACGGTTCCCGAGTCGGTATCATCGCGCGGGTCACGAAAGAAGACGGAACGATCCTCGGCAATGGCGGGGCGAATCAGTAAACGAAATCTTTAATAACAGGACGCACACCATGTCCAGATTGTTATGCCTGATCCTCTTCCCAACCGCTCTCCTCGCACAAGCGCCGCCTGACTTTTCCGGTGTCTATTTTCCAGTTCAGCAGGGACGCGGAGCCGCTCCCGCCGGTCAACGCGCAACGACGCCTCCGCCGCCGCCAACTCGCTCCGCGCCGCAAGGCGATCTGGCGAACGGGCGCGCAGCCAACGCTCCTCTTCTGTCTCCCGATTACATGGCGAAGTGGGAGGTCATCCGAAAATCGCGGATGAGCGGATCTTACGAATACGATCCCATCGCAAATTGCCTCCCGCCGGGAATGCCGCAGATGATGAGCATGGCGTACGGCATGGAGATCATGCAGTCCAAAGACAGGATCACTTTCTTCAGCGAATGGCAGGATGCGCTGCGACGTGTTTATCTTGATGGACGCAAACCGACGCAGAAGATTCTGAATGATCCGACATATGCCGGTTATTCGACAGGCCACTGGGAAAGCGACACGCTTGTCGTCGACACAGTCGCACTTCACCCGAATTCGTTTATCGACAATTCGTCGCCGCACAGCGAAGAAATGACCGTGAAAGAACGCATTCGATTTATTTCTCCGGGCGTTCTTGAAGACCGCATCACCGTTAACGATCCCCTTGCTCTCGTCAAGCCATGGGAAACGGTTCACACCTATCGCAAGGCGGCACCCCCCAACGACGAGTTAAGGGAATTCGCCTGCGCCGAAGGTCTCGGCCGCTCGCCGAAATAGCCGCAGCACGAACAATTACAAAAGTACTGATTTCAAATAATTCGCCATTTTGTAGAAATTCCCGGTTTAGAATGCCAGCCCTGAATCGGGAGGTTTCGTCGCCAATGTTGAAACGGATTGTTGTCGCTGTCGTCGTTGCCGGTCTTTCGGTCCTTACTGTCACCGGGCAGTTCCCTCTCGAGGACAAGAAGTCTTCTCTTCCGGATTTTGACATTCGTGAATCGTTGCGGCCGGGCTCACCGGCGATTCCGGCAATTCCGGTGTCCAGCGATGAAGCTCGCCTCGGCGCGCGAATCGTTTTGAACGCGAACGGACTGACGAAGCTTTATCTTCGCGACGGCCGTTCGCTCACGGGACCTTCTTCAGGGGCATCTGCCGATATTGCGAAAGAGTTTCTGCGGGCGCGTTCAAGTCTGTTTGCGTTAAGCCTGCCCGAAATCGAGAATCTGCGGCTGATCGTCGATGACGTTACGGAGAAAGCCAGGTTCGTGTCGTTTAGTCAGAGCGTCAACGGCGTTGATGTATTCAACGGTCAGATTAAATTCACGTTGAGCAAGGAAGGCGAGTTGATACAGGTTGCGGCCGGAGATCTCGTGCCCGGCCTCAGTCTATCGACGGCTCCGCAACTCAATCCGGAAACGGCGGTGAAAGCGGCCTTCGCTGCAATCAATACCGGTCTGTCTGGAGAACTGGTTCGTGTTTCGAATCCGCAGGAAACAATCGCATTCGCGAATCCTCGCGGAGGGACATACAGTCCGATTACTGCCGAGCTTTCAATCTTTCCGATGAGTGCATCTTCGGCGCGTCTGGCATATCGCATTTTTTTGGAAGCCGACTCGCGAAGCTGGTATGAACTTCTCGTCGATGCCGCGACCGGTGAACTTCTGTTTCGTCACAATCTTTACGTTTCTGCCGCGGTCGGGCGCGTGTTTACGGAGTCGCCGTCGTTCGGCGACCGGAAGGTCCTTACTTTTCCGGACGGCTGGTTTCCTGCAGGCGGCACTGTTACGACCGGTAACAATGTCGATGCTTACCTCGACGCAGACGGTAATGACCAACCGGACAATATCACCGATCCGAATTTGAAGAGCGGCCGCGCCTTCAGTTCAACTCAGACCTTTGATTTTCCGTTCGGGGACGGGCTCACCGGGAACAATCCGAGAGCCTTCCAGGCTGCTGCGATTACCAATCTGTTTTACTTCATCAATACCGCGCACGATTACTTTTATGGTCTTGGATTCAACGAGGCCGCCGGGAATTTCCAGACAGACAATTCAGGAAAAGGCGGGACAGGCGGTGATGCCGTTGCCGCCGAAGCGCAGTACGGCGGATTCACAAACAATGCGCAATTCGGTCCGACACCCGAAGGTGTTGCTCCGAAGATCCGCATGGGGATCTTTACGCGGGGCACATCGACGTTTATCGATGATCTCGACTCGGATTATGCGGGCGAGGTCATCGTTCATGAGTACACGCACGGCGTAAGCAATCGCCTGGTCGGCGCCAAAGTTGCCACGAGTTGTCTCGCGAAAATCCAGTCCGGAGCGTTGGGTGAAGGCTGGTCGGATTATTTTGCGATCAGCTTCTTCAATAATCCCGTGCACGGTGTCTATCTCACTCAGAACTCCACGCGCGGAATCCGCCGTTACAGCTACGAAGGTTATCCACTGACTTACGAAGATATAGGTACGGGTGTCAGCGGATATGAAGTTCATGACGATGGTGAAATCTGGGCCGGAACGCTATGGGACCTTCGCAAGTCGCTCGGCCAGACACTGACGGATCAACTTGTGCTGGATGGCCTCAAGGCCACGCCGTGCAATCCTTCGATGACGGATGCCCGCGACGCCATACTTTCGGCGGACATCGCCGATAACAAGGGCGCCAATCGCAAAACGATCTGGACGATATTTGCGAAACACGGCCTGGGCTACTCTGCGGTTGGTGTCGACGGCACCACACTTACGGGGACGAGATACGACGCTGCCTACGATCTCCCTCCGGATCTTCAAACGGCACCGAACCCGGCGATCACGAGCAATCCACTCATCGTTCCAACCGGAAATGGCGATACCTACAAATACACGGTAATTGCTTCGAATCCCGCGGGCGGTGTTCTGAATTATGTGTTGACGTCCGGACCATCAGGGATGACCACGGATTCAGCCGGCGGCGTTGTCAACTGGCGAGCGAGTTTTGTCGGCCAGCGCGTGAAAATCACAGTAACCGACGGCAAGGGCGGCAAAGTTGTTCACGGATACTTTCTACCGGTTGTAACAACGCTCGCAGCGGGGACGCCACTGACGGTCAACGGGGATGTCAACACGAGCGGATATGGAATCATCAATGTTCCCCAGGGCACGCCGATATTACAGTTCACCTTGCGCGGCGGCACGGGAGACGCGGATCTCTTCGTAACGAATCCGGATGGGGTTGAAAATTTTTCTGAACGCATCGGAAGCACGGAGACATTGTCGTTCCCAAATCCAAAAGCCGGACAGTGGCAGTTCGAGGTGTACGCGTTCAAGGCATATTCTCAGGTGGCTTTGGCGGCGAGCGTCGTTACTCCGCCTGTGTTGGCGCCGAACACAACGTTGGCGGGCGTGTCCGGCGTTATCGGCAGCGAGACCTTCTATCGAGTGACGATTCCTCCCGGCGCCAATCTTCTGACTGTGTCCACATCCGATGGGACCGGCGACGTCGATCTTTTCATGCGTTTGGGGATACCACCCGTGTGCCAACCTCTGAACGTTGCTTCAGTAGGATGCCTTCGCGATCAGTTCTCAGCCAGGAATGGAAATGTCGAGACGATCAATATCGGCACACCTGCAGCGGGCGATTGGTACATCGACATGCTGGGATTTGCCGACTACAGCGGAGTGACGCTCACAATCAAGACCACTTTCCCGCCCGTGACGCTTACGAGTGGGGGAGCCGGCCGAACCACAACACCGGGGACCGGCGCCAACATCAGCACGGGCTATGCCACGGCATCGGTGGACAGCGGTGTTGCGCCGTTCGGGACCGCGGTTTTCAGTCTCTCGCAGAACGGCGTCGTTGTGAGCGAAGCCGGCATTCCGTCTTCACCGCCCACGCAGTCCGCGCGCATTTTCATTGATTACCGGTCGGCGGTTGCCAGTGGTAACGGCACCATCGACATTAATACAGGGCTTGCGATGGCCAATCCCGGAACGTCGTCCGCTGCTTTGACGTTTACGCTCCGCGGGGCCAACGGCCAGACAATCACTACCGGCCACGGAAATCTTTCAGCCGGAACGCACCGCGCGAAGTTCATACACGAACTCAAAGACATTGCGCCGGACTTTGCGCTGCCCGCAAATTTCTCGACGGCGACGTTGTTTGGCGCTCTCGAAATAACGAGCAGTCAGCCGGTGTCTGTCCTGGCGTTGAGGCTGACCGTGAATCAGAGAGGCGACACGCTGCTGACCAGCACCTCGGTTGCGGATCTTTCACGCTCCGCGGGAACATCGCCTATTTACTTTCCCCAAATCGCTGATGGCGGCGGCTACACGACATCGCTTGTGCTTTCGAATACGACGGGTTCAACGGAGACAGGAACGATTGCGATTTTCGACGATAACGGTTCCGCGTTGAGCGTGCGTCCCGTTGGCGGCTCCGTTGCGTCTTCGTTTTCGTACTCGATTCCGGCTTCCGGATTTTTTGTTTTCCAGACGGATGGCTCCGCGGCCACGACGCGAACGGGTTCAGCGAAGGTCACGCCAAATTCCGGAACCAATTCGCCGGTGGGCGCCGGTGTGTTTTCGTTCAGTCCCGGCGGCGTGCTCGTGACGGAGTCGGGTGTTCCCGCGGCGGCTCCGACAACATTGGCTCGCTTGTACATCGATAAATCCGCGGGTCACGATACGGGAATCGCGATCGTGAATCCTTCCGGTACAGCGGGGAGTGTCGTCCTTAAGGCGTTTCGCACCGACGGCATCACGAGCGCCGGCAGCGGTCCGGCTACGGTGAACCTTGCTCCGGGCGGACACAAAGCCGCATTTGCCGGAGAACTCATCAGCGGACTGGCCGTGGGATTTACCGGTGTTGCCGAATTGAGTTCGTCCACACCTTTCGCTGCATTGACGCTGCGATCGCTGACCAACGCGCGCGGAGACTTTCTCCTCACCACTTTTCCCGTTGCCGACGCTACTCAACAGGCGCCTTCACCGATTGTTTTTCCTCAAATCGCGGACGGAGCGGGTTATTCTACGCAGTTCATCTTTATCAGTGCGGCGGGCGCTGCATCGGTCAGCGTCAATTTCACGGGCGATGATGGAGCGCCGTTGATTATCGGTCGAACTCCATAGCGAACTGCGGAGGGTGGAATGAAGGTATTCGGCAAATCGATTTCAGAATATTTCGCGTTTCAAAAAATCATCATGATCCTCATCCTGGTTGTCGGAATCACGCGCCTGGCATTGTCGGTTGCCGGACTCCCGGACTCGATCGTGAAATGGCTGAGTCTGACTGCGCTGTCTTTTGTCGGGATTGCCTACTGTGGAATCAAGGTGCCACGCACCGGATTTGGTGGATACAAACATCTTCTTCCGCTGTTTGTCTGGCAGGCAGGAGTCGCAAACATCATTATTGTTGCGGGCATCGTCCTGGGAACTTTGACCGGCTCTCAAAACATCTTCAGCAGACCCGAATACAGCGGACCGATGGCGGGAAGCCCGTGGCTCCACGCTCTCGGACATCTTGTTGACGGATTCATCGTGGGACCGCTGCTCGGCTGGTTCCTTGGATCGATCGTCATGTTGGTCACAAAGAAAGTCTCACCGCCAAGAGCCTGACTCTTCTTCTGGCAGTTCGATTGCAACATGCCGCGAGAGGTAGTTGTTAAGACCTAGCGTTTACGCGGATCGCATCGCGTCTGAGTCAGGAAGACCCAGCAAAATCGTGGACATTTTCCACACACTTTCTAGAGGTATATAACCATGCCAAAGCTCTTTGGGACTTTCTGCCTGATTCTGTTTTGCGCAGTATTTGCGATTGCACAGGAACCGAGCGACAGAGGCGATGGCCGTGACGATCACGATGACAGTGGTCCTATTCAGGCCGGATATGGCGTCGTGACACCCGTCGTGGCAGGAACCGCGAGTACCGCGGGTTTGGTCGTTTTTGAAACATTTGGATTGCGCGGCGAGGGCGGCGCTTCACAAGCCGGCGTTTTGCCTCCGGATCTGACGACCAATGCCGTTCTCTTTGTCGACAGCGAAGGTAAATTGTCGAAGAATCTCGGGGTCGCGCTCGTCAATCCGAACAGCTCTAATGTCAATGTAACGCTGACGCTTCGAAAGGGTGACGGAACTCAATTGGCGACCACAACCGTCAATGTTCCATCCCACCAGCAGACTTCCAAATTCGTCACTGAACTGTTTTCCGCTTCAGCATCGATTCCATCCGACATCGTGGGCACTTTGGCCATCACCTCAGCGGGATCGGGAAATCTTCCCGTATCTGTCATCGGGTTGAGATTCCGAGGCGCTAACTTTAGTACTTTGCCGATTACCAATCTTGGAGGGAATTCCGGTCCACTGCCTGTGATCGCTACTGGAGTGGGCGGCCCCGGCGCTGTGCTGCTTCCGCAATTCGCGGCAGGTGGCGGTTGGGCGACCGAACTGGTCCTGGCGAATACAGGCACAAGCAGCCTCACAGTTCGCGTGGATCTTTTTAAATCGGACGGCACTGCTTTAAGGACGACTTTGAACGGTCAAACTGCGAGCAGCTTCACAGGCCTGACGATTCCCGCCGGCGGCGTGGTGGTTCTTGCGCCGCGTGATCGTAACGGCGACGACGACTTCTAACGTAATTACAGGGACACACCATTTGAGAGTGGAGATCCCAATATTTGAGATCTCAGATTCTGGGATCTCCGCTCTCAAATGGAGCGTCCCTGTAACGAGGTCCGGACACCTAATTTCCTACTTTTTTTCCTTCGGAGTTGTACACCTCAACCGGACCATACTTCTCCATCACTGACTTGATCTTGCTCACATCGCCGACGGCAACTACTTGAAGGTTGTCCGGGTTCAGATATTTTCTCGAAATGCGCTGCACATCATCCGCGGTGATAGCCATGATTTTGGCGGGATAGGTATCCCAGTAATCCGCCGGGAACCCATAAATCTTTCGAACGATGGCATAGCCCAAAAGTTCGTCAGGCTTCTCCAGCGACAATGCGAATGACGCGACAAGCGCGCGCTTCGCTTCTTCCAGTTCAGACGCGGGGACTCTCTCATCGCGGATGCGTTGGAATTCGCGATAGAACTCCGTCATGGCGCCCGCGGTGACTTCCGTTCGCACATCGCCGCCGACGCGCCACGGACCGGGATATTTTAGAGCCGTAAAACTGCTGTAGACGCCGTAGGTGTAGCCCTTCTCTTCGCGAAGATTCAGGAAGAGTCTCGCGGCGGGACCGCCACCGAGAATCTGGTTGGTCACAGTCAGCCCGACATAATCAGGATCGCGCCGATCGATGGCGATATTCCCCATTGCCACCGTGGTCTGCACCGAGTTCGGGCGATCCACCAGAAACACCCTCTTCGAGGCGGCAGCCTTGGGATTCGAAGGCAACACTTCCTTGAGGTCGGTCTTCTTCCAGCCTGCCAGCAGTTTCTCCAGCTTCGGCACGAGTTCCGCGGCCTTAACGTCGCCTGTGATACCGAGGATCGTATTCTGCGGAGCGTATTTTGCCTGCTGCCATTGCGACAACATTGCCGGAGTCATCGCATCAATCGATTCATTCGTCGCAGCGACAACGGAGGCCGGATGCGATCCATAAACCGCTCTGTTGAAAGTTTCCCTCGACAGAAAATTCGGATCGGCGCGCTGCTGGCGGAGCTGCGCCTTCAGCCGCTGCTTCAGGCGATTGAGTTCGTCAGCCGGAAACGTTGGATTCAGCAGGATGTCATTTGCGATCGCAAACCATTGATCAAAGTTGTCGCTTAATCCCGATGCATTGATCAAAGTTGCCGAGGAGCCGAATGATGCCGACGCGGAAATTGAAGCTCCGAGCAGATCGCTCTGTTCCGCAATCTGCACGCTCGTTCTGCCCTTCGTTCCTTCACGCAACATTTGAGCGGTGATGCTGGCCAGCCCTGGAGAATTCGCCGGTTCGAATATTGCGCCGGCGCCGCTGATGTTGAATTGCAACGAGACGAGCGGGAGCCTGTGATTTTCCATGATCAGCACGGTCAGCCCGTTCGAAAGCGTGGCTTCCGTTGCGCGCGGAAGCGTGACTTTCAGGACGTCTTTCGAAACGGGCGCGCGATTCTTTCGTTCGACCTTGCTCGCGTCCGTCGCGTGTTCATCCTGGGCAGCCGCCGGCAATCCGAATGAGAACATCAGCAGTGCGGCAATAATCAGCTTCATCCTTTTCATTTGCCACCTCCGGCAGGCGGCTTCGGGACCGTAGTGACGACGGTCCGATTCGCTTCGGTCAGGTAAGTGCGCGCCGCTTTCTGGATTTGTTCCTTCGTGACCGCCATCATTTTGTCGTTGCCCGTGTTGATGACGTTGGGATCGTTGTAGTACACCACGTTTTCACCGAGCGCTTCCGCTCGATACAACGAGCCCAGGAGTTGTTCGACTTTACCGCGCTTCACTTCCATTCGGATTTTCTGCAACTCGTTATCGGTGACGAATTCGTTCTTCACTTTCTCGAGTTCTTCATACACGAGTTTCTCGGCTTCTTTCGGATCTTTACCTGGAGCAACGAGCAAGTCGACCACAAACACCGTTGGTCCCGGCCGCTCGAAGGGTCCTGCTCCTTCTTCCACCGCCACTTGTTTTTCTCTGACAAGCTTCTGGTAAAAACGCGAAGACTGGCCGGTCGAAAGAATTTCGCCAAGAACATACATTGCGTACCAGTCCGGCGTATTGCCTGCGGGAATTCTCCATGCCATCGACACACGCGGGATCTGCGCCAGCGGATCCTCCAGAGTCTTGCGGCGTTCTCCATTTTGCTTTGGCTCGGCGACGTTCGGAGCCGGAGGAGCGGACTGAGCAGGAATATTGCCGAAGTATTTTTCGATCCTGGCAAGAACGTCAGCGGATTTGAAATCCCCAACCAGCGTCAGTACGGCGTTGTTCGGCGCATAGTAGGTTTTGAAGAAGTCCGTCACATCTTTCAGCGCCGCGGCATTCAAATCATCCATCGAACCGATGATGGAATGCTTGTTGGAGAAATTGTCGTAGGCATACTCGAACAAAGTGTCCCAGGTCTGGCCGTAGGGTTGATTGTCGTGTGTCTGGCGTTTCTCTTCTTTCACGGTTTCGCGCTGATTGTCGAGATTCGCCTGATTGACGACCAGGGACCGCATGCGATCCGATTCGAGAAACAAACCGAGGTCGATCTGATTGGCCGGCAGAGTTTCGTGATACTCCGTTCGATCAAAACTCGTCGAACCATTCATGCCGCCCCCGTTGTTTTCGATGATGATGAAATGTTCGCCCTTTCCAACATTTTCCGAACCCTGAAACATCATGTGTTCGAACAGGTGCGCGAAGCCGGTCCGGCCTTCCCGTTCGTCACGCGATCCCGCGTTGTATACAACTGAGATGGAATAGGTCGGCGCCGAGTGATCTTCCGACAAAATGATGCGCAAACCGTTCTTCAGTTTGTGTTCTGTAAACTTCACCGCCTGCGCGGACGCCGTGGCCGCGGCAAACAAGGCGATCAGAAGGACTGTCGTGATGTGTTTGATTGTTTTCATAGGCTTGTTTATTTGGTCTTCATCCATTCAATGCATTCGATAGGTTTTTTGATGCAGGGGTTCTTCAGACTGATGAGAGTACCATGCAACATCCTCGAAGTGTCAGAGGCCTGAATCACCTAAATTTGAAACAACGGAATCGGGGTGTGAATGGACGTGATTCAGGGCTCGAACAACAGAATCCGGGATTACAGCAGCGCGTCGATTTTGGCAACGCGGCGGCGGTGGCGTTCTTCGGTAAGGCTGGCGGAGAGCCAGGTTCGGACGATCTCGCGCATTTTGTCACTGGAGATCATTTTGCCCCCCAGAGTCAGGACGTTGGCGCCGTTATGTTCGCGGCTGTTTCGAGCGGAAGCTTCGTCGTAACACATCGCCGCCCGCACGCCCGGAACCTTGTTGGCCACCATGCAGGAACCGATTCCGGCGCCATCGATCATGATCCCCAGATCGCAGGTCTGTCGGGAAACGGCCAGGGCCACGGCCTGGGCAAAATCAGGATAGTCCACGGCTTCAACCGAGTTCGTTCCCAGATCAACGTAGTCGTATCCAAGTTCGGTAAGCAACGGCTTAAGGACTTCCTTCATTTCATAGCCGCCATGATCCGCGCCAATCGCAATCCTGCCGGGAGACCGCTGAGTTGTACCGGCTGCCGCAGGAACGCGCTGAAGTTTAATGTGGCGTTCCCGCGCCAGATCCGCCGCAAGCGGCGTGATGAGGGCTTTCCCGGCGATGCGCAGCGTCGATCCCGTTGGGGCGCCGCGAATGTCGTCTTCGGTGATTAGGTTTTTGGCCGTCAGGTCCGGCATCGCGTCGCGCCAACTTTAGTTGATCGTGAAAAGCAGCCTGTTGGAATTCCCGGTCACATCCGGATTCGTAATGCTGACCGGAAGCACTCCGCTTGTTTTTATCAGATAAGACGGCACCGTCACAACGATCGTGTTGAAAGAAGCGCTGGTTGGAAAGAGGACGGCCGTTCCGAAATTGACAATCGCTCCCGGCGAGAAATTGGTTCCGGAAATCGTCAGCGTAAAAGAGTCGGCTCCTTTCAAGACCGCGACCGGAGACATGCCCGTAACGGACGTCGGCCCGGGGGCCGTGTACTGTGCCACCGTGAATCCCACCAACGCGGAAACTCCTCCTCCAGGTTGAGGATTGGTGAAGCCCATGACGTACGTTCCCGTACAGGCAATGTTGAGACGCCCAATGATCAGAGTCGAACTGACCGTTTCACCCGTGAGGCCTCCGACATCGGTGTCGCATGGAGTACCGATGAGATAGTGCGTTCCTTCCGAAGCGAAATTGGAGCCATGAATGATGACCTGAGCGAGAAACTTCGGCTTGTCACCTGCAAATCGAGGGATTGGATCAAACAGGATTGGTGAGGCATCCAGACTGGTCACGACCGGTACCGGATTGAACAACGAAAGAGGAAGCGCTTCTGAAATTCCCAGAGTGGGATCCGGGTTTTTTACCTTGATCGTCGCGATTTTTGCGACCTTAAGTTGAGCCTCGGGAATCTGACCTAGAAGCCGGGTCGGACTGACATATGACGTCGGAATGTCGGTACCCTCAATCTGAATAACCGCTGAGGGCGCGAAGCCGAAACCATTCACTGTGATGTCTGCCGGCGGCGCATTTGGATCGAATCGCGCAACGAGTGAGTTTGGAGCAATCGAGGTCAGCCCCGGTATGGGATTGAAGATCGGGATCAGAAGTTCGTTCGACGGCCCGACCGTCGGCTGCGGATTCAACGCAGTCACACTGATCGATCCACCGATCGCGAGGAGTTGTGGCAGCACAAACGCTTTGAGTTGCGTGGAACTCACAAACGCCGTCGCAATCGGGACTCCTCCGATCTGCACCGCCGTGCCTTCAACAAACCCCGTTCCGTTGACCGTCAGCGTGAAACCGGGATTCCCGAAAAGCAGCGGATTCGGAACGCCCGCAAGATTGGAGAGCACGGGCGCCGGATTGCCGACGGAAAATGGTTTGATCGCTGAGGCAACACTTCCACCGGGACCCTTTGTCCGGACGAATAGTTGCGTCACTCTCGGAACAGTAAGGATGCTGGCCGGAACGGTCCCTTGAAGCGCCGTTTGAGTCTGGTTTACGGTAACCGTTCCGCTTGTTGCGAGGGACACCGTCACCGGGATTGCGGCTGTCGTCAGGCTGGTCACCACGGCGTTTCCTTCGATCACAATCTCGCTTGTACTGATAAACGGCCCGCCCCCAACAATTACCTTGGTCTCGGGGCTGCCTACGAGAACACCAACCGGTTGAACAAAAGTGATCGTTGGAGGTATCAGCGTCGCGGAGAAATCATTGTTGCGGCTGCTCTCTGAACCGACCGTCACGTTCAGAGACGGCGGCGCGATGGTATATCCCTGCGCGGACGCTTGAATCGCATATGCGCCGGGCGTGACGTTACGAATCAAATAATTTCCCGCGTCGTCCGTGTCGGCGGACGTGATCATCGTACCTGTAACGGAAATATGAGCGCCTGCCAGCGGCACATTATTGTGACGGACTGTGCCCGTTATCAGGAATTTGGTTTGATTGGGTGGAACATAATCCGGCTGCGAGTGCATGGCCGGCAGATTTGCCAGAATGCCGTTGTCCACACGCCCTTCCAACGCGGCAGCAACAATTGGGACATCGGACGAAATATGGATGAACCCACCGGTGCGTGCTTCAGGCAACAATTCGAAAAGACTTCGGCGAACGGAAGTGAGTCCGGGAATCGTCAGCGTATTCGAGGTAACGCCCGACGTGTCGTCGGGGATGTTTCGCAACGTCAGACGGGCCTGTGTCCCGCCTGGATTCATCAGAGCGAAGCCGGTGAACAGCTCGGGTTTCGCATTTCGATTCGGAAAGACGAAATTCGTATTCGCCGGCTCAGCAGCCGGCATGAGCACCATACCGTTCTGATAAACGCTCAGCAGAGCGGTTGTCGTGATCACTGGCGTTGTGCTGCGGACGTTGATCGAGCCCACAATCATGGCCGCATCAAAATTGAAAAGTCTTTGCGCACTCCGGCGAAGGGAACCATTCGGTGCAACCTGAACCGTCGGAAAGCCGGTCCCCGGTATTACGTTTCCGTCCAATCCCACGGCGGTCAATGTTACGGACGCCGACGTATCCGATGTGTTCACGAAATCAAAGATCGTGATGTAGTCGCCGCCCTGAACCAGGAAGGGCACCGTTGATGCCGTGGCGCCGGAGGACAGTGGAACTGCAGCAACGATGGCTGGATCCAGATGCGCACCCTGACTGCCTTCCGCATCGGCGGCAAAACCGTTGACCGTTGCTTCGACGTAAAGTTGCCGATCCGCTCCGAAAACATTGGTCAAGGTCCGGACAACAAGGTGGCCGATGTCCTGGTTGACCGCGGCCGTCTCCGGAAAGAGTCCGTCCACACTTTCGACCAGCGTGCCGAGTGCAGGAACACCGCGCTGAACAGTGCCGACCTGTTCGCCGTTGGATGCAACAGCAATGATGGTGACATTCGTCGCCGCAGCCGTCGGATTAAATATGGTGAGATCCATGAGGCCATCCGCGCCGGGAACAAAAGGCACGAGCAGCGTACTGCCGTTCGGCGCCGGCCCGATCGACTCGAACTTTCCCGCTTCGTCGGCAATTCGCGCTTCCGTACCCAAAGCCGTCGAACTGTTCACCATGACGGTGCCCGAAAAGGAACCAAGGCCAAATGAAGCAGCGGTGAATCGAACCTGAGATCCCGCAAGAATACTGAGCGTCGTATCAACGGCGCGGCTGCCATCGCTGCTGAAAAAGATCAGTTCAGGCGAGATGCGGCGGCTGCTGAGATTGCTGATGACGAGTTCCGAACCGGAGTTGCCGTTGAATCCGGGCAACACGTATCGAAAGCCCGCCGTACTCTGAGTCTGCGCTGGAAGCTTTGATGAAAGGATCATCAGGCATGCCACAACTCCGCATGCAGCCACTGAACGAAGTCGTCGGAGCATCATTAGGACTCCTTCCTTTCCAACTGCCTGAAACACCTGGCGAAACCTTCGCACATTAGCGAAAGGGCTTTACGAAGTCAAGAAATGCTCCGCAATTAGTAGCGTAACGAAACAGCCATAAGCCCTAATTCGAGGACTTTGACCGGTCCGGCCGGTCCATTGTCCAGACTCGATCCGGACGTATCTTATACGTCACTCGAACCTCGCCAGGGGCGCGATTGGGATACTTATCGACGTTTATATACTTCTTCGATAGGGCATCGATGTGATCGTCTGCTCCGGATTCGGTGATTTCCACAACTTCACCCTTCACACCAAGGTATCGATACGGATTGTCAGGATCCTGGAGACTGAGGGCGACCTGCGGATTGCGCCGCACATTTTTGTCTTTGATGCGGCCTTTGGCGCTGTTGAATCGAATAAACGTGCCGTCATAATCACACCATACAGGAGTGACCTGGGGAGTTCCGTCCTTCATTACCGTGGCAAGATGACAGAACACTTTTTTTTGAAAGAGGTCGCGAAAGTTGTCGGGGATTTTGTTCAACGTCATGGAAAAATCTCCTTTATCTCATCTAAGCTGTAGGAAGTCTGTAACAGGACTTTAATAATCTCGTTACACGCGTGTCATCCGGGACGATCAGATTCAATGGCTTTCATGCCCAATATCGCCGCAATTGATGTCGGAAGCAACGCTATCCGTCTCGCCATTGCGAGCATAAAACCCGATGGCGGATGTGAAACGGTTTATAGCGTCCGCGAACCAGTCCGTCTTGGTCAAGATGTCTTCACAAAGGGCGTGATTTCCGGCCACACCGTTGATCGTATGATTCAAACGTTTGTGGACTTCAAGGTAAAACTTAAACAGCATGCCGCTTCACCGGTGAAGGCCGTCGGCACGTGCGCGTTGCGAGAGGCGACGAACGGCGACGCGGTGATCAAATCCGTTGCAAAATCGACGGGAATCGAAATCTCCATCATCGGTGGCGAGGAAGAAGCGCGCCTTATTCATCAGGCAGCCAAAGCGAGCATTAATTTGAAGAATAAACTCGCACTGCTTGTGGATATCGGCGGTGGAAGCGTTGAAGTTGTTCTGGCGGACGATAACGCCGTGCTTTGCACCGAAAGCTTTGCCATGGGCAGCGTCCGGCTTTTGAAAATCCTCGATGAAAAGGCCGGCGAAGAACGCTTCAACCAACTCGTGACGGAATACGTCGATGCAACGCAACGGCGGCTTGAACAGGAAATCGGAAATCAGAAGATTGATGTTTGCGTCGGGACCGGCGGCAGCATAGAAGCCATCGGCGAGCTGCGGAAGGAATTGTTTGGAAAAAACAACAATCAAAAGATTACGGCAGAAGAGTTGAAGTCACTCGTCAAGAAGCTGCGGGCGACGACATTCGAAGAGCGCATCCAGAACCTTCGGCTTCGGCCGGACCGCGCGGACGTTATTGTTCCCGCCGCGATCGTGCTGCAAAAGATCGTTCAACAGGCTGGAGTCGAGGAAGTCACAATTCCGGGAATTGGTGTTAAGGACGGAGTCCTCCTCGAAATCGTGTCGGAACTCCGTGATAACGAAAAGCGGTTGTATCGCGAGCAGGTCATCGAATCCGCACGCAGGCTTGGACGCAAGTATTCTTTCGACGAACAGCATGGGAAAGTTGTAGCGAAACTTGCCGTCCAGATCTTCGACCAGACGAAGGCTATTCATGAACTCGATCAGGAAAGCCGGCTGATGCTGGAAATTGCGGCGATGCTTCACGACATCGGAAACTACGTCAATGTATCGCAGCACCATAAGCACACTTTCTATATCCTCCAGGCGAGTCCCTTGATCGGCATGACGGCTCTGCAGATGGCGATTGTGGCCAACGTGGCGCGATACCATCGAAAATCGGGGCCGAAGCTCGAACACAAACCCTACGAAGAGTTGTCACCCAGGCACCGATTGACGATTTCCAAACTGGCGGCCATACTCCGGCTGGCAGATGCCCTTGATCACGAGCATGCTTCCACGGTTCATGACGTGGAAGTCGAATACAAGCGGCCGAAATTCCTGTTTCGCCTCAAAGGCAAAGGTGACATGCTGCTCGAGAAATGGGCGCTTGCCAACAAGCGCGATCTTTTTGAAAGCGTCTTCGACGGAAACGTCGTCATTGAAGATGCGAGTTAACTGTCGAAACGTATGACTTCCAAAACAACCGAAATCACCGGAAAGCTTGTGGCCGTCGAAGGCCTTGACGGTTCGGGAAAGTCGACCCAGGTTTATCTTTTAAAACGATGGCTTGAGCTTGAAGGCTACAAAGTCTTCTTCACCGAATGGAACTCGTCGGCGGTTGTGCGAAGGTCGACTCGAAAAGGCAAGAAGAGGCAGCTCCTCACGTCGACAACATTCTCGCTCATTCATTGCACGGATTTTGCGGACCGGTACGAACGCCAGGTTTTGCCCTTGCTCAACGCCGGTTACATCGTTCTTGCCGACCGCTACATCTTTACGGCATTCGCGCGCGACGCCGTGCGCGGCTGCGATCGTGAATGGCTGCGAAAGCTTTACAATTATGCGCTGGTTCCGGATGTCACATTCTTCTTCGATGTTCCCCTGAAAACCGCGCTCGGACGCATCCTTGATGGACGAACTCGCGTGAAGTACCACGAAGCCGGAATGGATATGGGTTATTCGAAAGACCCCTACGAAAGCTTCGGCATCTTTCAGGGAAAGATCGACCAGGAATACCGCCGGATGGTTCGCGAATACAAATTCATCAAGATTGATGCGACGGAGCCTCCGGACGTTCAACAAAAAAAGGTACGCGAAATTCTCGAAAGCACGATCGATCTGCCGAGATACAAGTGGCATGGGCGGCGTTACCCCGTGCCTCAAGAGTAGGAAATGGAAAGACCGAAGCATTTTTATGGAAAGGGCATCCCGGGCGTAAAGCTTGATCAATTGCGGGGCCAGCTCATCGTGGTTGAGGGCGCGGATGGATCCGGCCGTTCGACTCAAATCAATCTTCTTCGAGACTGGCTCGAGCGGCGAGGTTATCCCACCGTGAATGTCGGCTTAAAGCGCTCCATGCTTGTCAGCCGCGAGCTCGAAAGCGCGATGCAGGGAAATATTCTGGGAACGCGCACACTGAGCCTCTTTTATGCCACCGACTTCGCGGATCAACTGGAAAATCGCATCCTTCCTGCGCTTCGCTCCGGCTTCATCGTACTCGCCGATCGCTACATCTACACACTGATGGCTCGCGCGATCGTTCGCGGAGCCGAATCTGAATGGATTCGAGAGGTGTACAGCATCGCGCTCGTTCCCGATGCGGTTTTTTATCTCGCCGTAAGTCCGCGAATGCTCGTCGAGCGCAATCTGCGCAAGCACGCAGTCCTGGACTACTGGGAATCCGGGATGGACATTCATCGAACATCCAACATGTATGCGAGTTTTATCGAATATCAGCGGAAAATTCAAAAAGAGTTCAAGGCCATGCAGGAACTGTATGGGTTTGAGTCCATCGACGGAAATCGTTCGCCGCGGGCAATTCAGCAGGAACTTCAGGGCCGGATCGAATTGATCCTGAATGGCGAGATTGCTCAAACTGAAGAGGAGCGTGATGAGCCAGACGATCTGGAAAGAGTTGCAAGTTCAACTTCAACATTTGCGGTCCGAAACGAAAGACATCGGGCGGATCTACGTGGCAAACCTGCAGCGGGACATCGTTCAACTGATTGATTTTCTGAATGAGCACCAACCCGTAAAATCGAAAAGCTCACGTGCCGTGTCCGCTGCTTTTACAAAAATGAAGGAAGAACTTGACGCTCTCAACGTCAAGCCGGAACGTGGACGCCGCAAGGATCTCCGGCGAATAGAGCGCGCCGTTCGCTCCATGAGAAAAATTGCCGTGGACGGTAAGAAAACGAGCTGATGGAACTTTATATTCTTCGACACGGAATTGCAGTCGAGCGCGGAACTCCGGGTTATAAGAACGATGGCGACCGGCCGCTGACCAAAGAAGGCATTCAAAAAATGGAACAGATTGCCCAGGCCATGAAAGCCATGGGCCTGAAGTTCGACGTTATTTTTTCGAGTCCATTTATTCGCGCCAAACATACTGCCGATATCGCGGGTCATGCCCTGCGCCAGGACGTAACCGTCACCAAACATCTGTTGCCGGATTCAGACGCCCGAAAACTCATCGACGAAATCAACGATGAAAAGCCGCACACCGTTCTTCTTGTGGGCCACGAACCCGATCTCAGTGAACTCATCGCCACCCTGATCTCCGGAAAAGGCGACGCCTTGATCGAACTCAAGAAAGGCGGCCTCTGCAAACTTACAACGGACCGGCTGACGTTCAGCCGGTGTGCAATCCTCAACTGGTTGCTCACCCCCAGGCTCCTTCGTTCAACGCGCTAGCGTCTCTGTAGATAAGAATTCACCCGCGAATTCATCGACCCTTCACACGTATGTTGCGAACCCGTAACACCCGCATTCCACATTCTTGACTTCAAACGAATCGGAGGGATCGATGATCAAACGCGGCAGCGTTCTTGGTGTGCTCTTGTTTTTGTCGCCGGCTTACCTGATGGGACAAGCGGATCGCGCCTCCCTGAACGGAACGATTACGGACATTTCAGGCGCCGTGATCACGGAAGCGCAAATCAGCGTGATATCGGCAAACACCGGATTCCGGCGAAATACGGAGTCGGGGCGATCCGGGAACTACCAACTCCCGTCACTTCCAGTCGACATTTATAAGGTGACGATTCAGAAGGAAGGTTTCAAATCGATTACCTTCGATAACGTTGTTCTTTCCGTGGGTGATGAACGAACCATCGATGCGCGACTTCAACCCGGCGGCATCCTTGAAGAAATTGATGTGACAACGGTTCCGGAGACCGTCAATCGAAGTTCGGCCGAAGTCGGAACGGTTATCGATTCGGCCGAAATCCGGGAAGTTCCGCTAAATGGCCGCTCGTTTGCAACGCTGATGATGCTTGCCCCGGGCGCGATCAATTCGGGAGGCGGAACCGAACGTGATATTCGATTCAACGGCCGTTCGCGCGATGACAACAGTTTTACGTTTGATGGAATTGATGCGAGCGGAATTCAGGAACAGCCGCAGAAAGCGGAGGCCCGACTGCAAATTCCACTCGAATCCATTGCGGAATTCCGCGTCAGCACGGCTCTTTACACCGCGGAAAGCGGATCGGCCGGAGGAGGACAGGTGAATGTTGTTTCCAAAAGCGGAAGCAATGTTCTCCATGGAAGCGCGTTCGATTATCTGCGCAACAATGTCTTCGACTCCCGTTCTCCTTTCGACGGACCTTCGATACCTCCGTTTCACATGAATCAATTCGGCGCCAGCCTTGGCGGCCCCATCGCCAAAAATCGCGCCTTTTTCTTCGCAAACTACGAAGGCATTCGGCAACATCTGGGGAAAACATTGCTCGGCAATGTTCCAGGCGCATCGATTCGAAATCAGATCATGTCTACTTCGCCTGCACTGGCTCCGATTCTTAACGCTTTCCCAGCGGGACGGACCCCGATCGATGCCAACACCGATCAGTATTCACTCCAGACCGTCAATGCATTGCAGGAAGACGCCGGAATGGCGCGCTTTGATTATTTCCTCTCCAATACGACGACCGCCCTCGTTCGCTACAGCATCGACGACGTCGATAGCACCACGCCGGACATTTCAGGCTCGATCAGCCGGATCACCAATCGCCCCCAAAACTTCACATTGCAATTGCAGCACATGTTTTCCGCACGGACACTGAGCGAAGCCCGTTTTGGAATCAATCGAGTTCCATACCGGCATCCGACAATCGGGACAGTACCGGTCGGTATCAGTACGCCGAACTACATGGGTTTGAATTCCAGCGCACTCGACGAAGAAGTCGGCACGACCTTTTCATACATCGACAATCTGACTCTCATACGCGGCAGTCATACGTTCAAAACCGGAATCGATATTCGCCGCATTCGCCTCAACAATTCGGGTAACGCTATCGACAATGCGACTGCGAGCTACGCCACACTTGCCGGTTTCATTCGCAACAATATCGATTCCATCAGTGATAACGCCGCGGAAGGCATTCACGGCCTGCGCCGGACCTTTTATATGGGCTTTGGCCAGGACGAATTTAAAGTCACACCAAACCTTACATTGAACCTTGGCCTTCGATACGAGTTCTACTCCGTTGCCCGGGAAGTACTGAATCGTTCGCTCGTGGTGGATATTAAAGGTTGCGGCGGCGTCTGTTCTCCGGAAACTCCATGGTATTCGCCGAACACCCGCGACTTCGGTCCGAGAGTCGGCGTGGCGTGGGCACCCAGGGCCCTTCATGGACGAACTGTTGTCCGAACGGGATATGGGATTTATTACGGCGGCAATCAGAACGACGATTTCAGCGACCCCATGGAGAGCACCGCACTCCGGCTGTCGCTGTCATCCGCGGATGTGCCCACTCTTTCTTTCCCGATAACGCCGTTTGTCAGCCAGTTTCAGGCTCAGGGCCTGAGTCCGAAAACGATCGCGCGCGATCGCAAGGATTCGTCCTATCAAAACTGGAATTTCATGGTGCAGCAGCAACTGCCCGCGAGTTTCGTCGCACAGGCCGGATACGTGGGAAGCGGCGGGCATCATCTGTTTTCGAGGTACACCGTAAATCTGATCGACCCGGTTACGGGTAAAAGACCGCTCTCGGGCTTTAGTTCCTTCGGGCTTAAGACCAATGACGGCAACAGCACGTTTCACGCACTGCAGTTCTCAATGCGGCGGCAGCTCTCAAAGGGTTTCTTATGGCAGTCGCAATACATGTGGTCTCATGCCATCACAGACAACTCCGTAGGTGCGGGCGAGTCGACGGCGATTCAACGCATGTCCTGCCGCGCCTGCGATCGCAGTAACACTCAATTTGATGTCCGGCATACCTTTTCCATGAGTTCCTCGTACGAACTTCCATTTGCTCATTCGAATCGTATTTTCGGTGGATGGAGATTCAGCGGACTCGCGACCGCCCGTACCGGCCTGCCCATCAACATTACCGTTTCAAGAAAGGCCGGGGATCTCCCGGACGGCAATGCCTCAAGCCAGCGGCCCGACCTGGTTCCGGGAGTATCCATTTACGCAGCAAACCAGACCATTTCGAATTGGTTCAATCCGGCAGCATTTGCTGTCCCTGCAAAAGGAACATGGGGCAATCTCGGCCGCTACGCCGCTCGTGGCCCCGGCTACTATGAGATCGATACCGCTTTGGAAAAACGATTTATCCTGACCGAAGTCCGGAGCGTGAGCTTCCGCGCCGAAGCGTTCAACCTGCTGAACCATCCCATTTTCGCCAATCCTTCAGGCAACAGTTCATCGGGAAGCTTCGGAAGGATCACTTCCATACTGAACACCGGAGCTACCGGCACCGGAACACCGAGACGGCTGCAATTTGCATTACGGCTCGATTTTTAGGAGGACCCATGCAAAAGCAATTCTGGATGCTCCCAGGTCTCGCCGTGGTTTTTGCAATAGTTCAACTCGCTGTTGCTGCCGAAAAAACGGTAGGCGGCCCTTTCGTGATTGGAGTCACGGGAAAAACGGCAACCGTTGCCTGGGTGGTCCAAAACGACGAAGTCACACTGCGCGGACCCGCCGCTTCAATTGCAGCTCCGGCTCTGCAAGCCAGAACTGCAACGCTTACGTCATTGCAGCCGAACACCAGGTACGACTACAGCATTGAATCCGGAGGCGGGATGGGTTCTTTTAAGACTCCGCCTGCAGGTCTCGAACCGTTTCGCTTTTTTGTCTACGGTGATACGCGGACACGCCACGACGTGCACCGCCGGGTCATGGCCGAGGTGTTAAAGCATGGAATACCCGATTTCATTCTTCACACCGGCGACATGGTCGAAAACGGAAATGACAGCGCGCAGTGGCCGATTTTTTTTGATATCGAAAAAGAGCTTCTGACCAAAACCGCGTTCTTTCCGGCTCTTGGCAATCACGAAAGGAACTCGCATTATTTCGAAGACATTTTCCACGAAGGCGCTCCTTATTACTCCTTCGACTGGGGCAACAGCCACATCACCGTAATCAACAGCGATATCGAAAATTCCGGCCCCAATCCGCGAGCGCGGGCGGACTTCTGGGCGGAAGAACTTCGGTGGATCGAAGAGGATCTTCAATCCCACCAGAAGGCGGACTATCGTTTCATTGTTTCCCATCACCCACCATTTACAGCCGTTGCAAGCCGCCAGGGAAACAATGCCCACATCACGGCGATGACTTCACTCCTGGAAAAATACAAAGTCTCGATCGCGTTTTTCGGGCACGACCACAATTATCAGCACTACCTGAAGAATGGAATTCATTACGTAACGACGGGCGGTGGCGGAGCTCCGCTCTATGACGTGAAAGTACCGGCCGAAGGAATCACGCAAAAGGTCGTCAGCATTGAGAACTTCGTTGAAGTTCAAGTGAATGGGAAAACCGTCCGGATGCAGGCCATCGGAATTGACGGCGCCGTCCTTGACGAATTCACAATTGAAGCACGTTGAATTCGATTCACGAAACCGATGCGTCAAAAACGATAAATCGCATCGAGATACATTCTGTTTGTCCAGGGATCACGCTGCCCTGCCTTTAATCCGGGAGCCAGCACAGCATTGGATAATGTCAAGTCCAATGTTCTGCCGCGATACCATGTCCACCCGAGCATGACATTGGGGTGAACCATCCGGGTCAGCGAAAACCGATGTTGGATCACGTTCGAAGGAGCACGCCAATCGCTTTCACCGAATGCCGACAGGATCGCGTCCTGCTCGACTCGAAAGACGTGCCAGCCGAACCCCCAATCCCCTCTCTTCTCCCTGCGTCCCATTTCAACTCGCAGAGAGACGCCGGAATCGCGGGAAGACGCAGCGCGGAGATTGCGCTGATACTCGAACGCCGCCGTGATCGGCATGGACTCGATTCCAGTCTGAATCGTGTTCTCGACAATCGTGTTGGCGTACAAAAATCTCGAAGCATAAAATGCGTCGCCGCCGCGAGTAACGAACGCATTCGTAACTTGCGTGCCGGCATCGGTCCCGGAGAGCTGGCTTCGGAGTACATGCTCCGGATTTTTAAAATTCAATCCGGTAAATGCCACGACGGTCGAAACGCGCTTAGCAGGATTCAAAAGAATCGTTCCCTGACCACCGGTGATGAGCGCATCGGAACCCGCCGCACGTTCGTGCGCGATAAGTTGCAGGCCCTGTATGGAAATGTTTTTCAAAGCACCGCTGTGATGGAGATTAAATGAAAATCGCTCGCTGGCGCCCTCCGGAAAGATATCGACATCGAAGGTCATCGTGGAACGCAACCATGTATACGGGAACTTTCCCGCCGTCATTTGCATCCATTTTGCCTGCACCGGACTGTATTCAATGTAGGCACGCTCCCAGGACGCCGCTTTTCGCGAAAATTCTCCGCCAAGCGTTTGGAATGTGGAGTTGGGATCGTTGAGTTCTCCAACTCCGAGTCCGGCGACAACACGCAATCCCGGCGCGAGGCGCCCCTCCGTTCCAAGTCGAATTCGAAACCGTTCGCGATTTCGCGCCGGGCAGTTGGAACACCCTGGATAACTTTGGCGCAGGTTGTCGAGACGAAGAATGGTTTCTCCGTAGAAATCAAATCGCGGGGGTTGGGTTTCGGCTTTTTCCGCCCGGCTTTCGGCAACAGCCGGCTTGTCCGTTGTCATGGCCTCGAGCCGTTTCGAGATTTCCCGCAAGGCGTCTCGATGCCGTTCCAGTTCGGCCTGAAGTTCGGTAATGCTCTGCCTCTCGGCTTCGATGATGGCATTGAGCGCCCGCAAATCATTTTCAGGCGTTTGCCCGCACAGCGGTAAGGATCTGAAAAGGAGAAAGAACGCGGTGATACAACCGCTTTTAAAAGTCATGTCGCCTCCCGGATTAGCCGTTTCCTGCAGGGCAGAACCTGCCGGAAGGGCACAGCGTCGGCGGCAAAAATTACAGGTTTGTTAACATCTAATAAACAAACGGTGTCGGCCCGGGTGGAAGATTATTTTGGTTCATGGGCTGCATCATTTGAGATTTAATGATTTTTTCATCGTTCCGTCATTTCGAACATCTATGTTGAGCAATTTGACTAAGCCATCCAAAGACACTGAATCGCTCCCACTCCCAGCCAATCGATTGTTGAATCGTGAGTTGAATTGGCTCGAGTTCAATCGGAGGGTACTCGAGGAAGCCCTCGATCCAGACGTGCCTCTGCTCGAACGCTTGAAGTTCCTATCCATCTTTTCCACGAATCTCGACGAGTTCTTCATGATTCGAGTATCGGGCCTTATGGATCAGATGGAGGCGGAAGGCGATTTGATTTCCCCCGATGGATTAACGGCGGCTGCTCAGCTCCATCTCGTCTCGGAACGTCTCCGCCCGATGCTTCGACAGCAGTCTCAGTGCCTGCTTGAAGAGATACTGCCGGGCTTGCGCGACGCGGGGATCCGGATTGTTTCCTATACAGAGCTGAGCGCGCAACAAAAGTCGTCGCTCCGATCTTATTTTGACGAGCACATTTTTCCCGTGCTGACGCCGCTCACGGTGGATCCGGGTCATCCTTTTCCATACATATCGAACATCAGCGTCAACCTGGGCATTCTTCTCCTGAGGGACAACGAAAAAGAGGACGAACCACGATTCGCCCGCGTCAAAATCCCGCAAAATGTTCCGCGTCTCGTCACTGCCGGATCGAACGAGACGTACATCTTTCTCGAGGATCTCATTTCCGCGCACATCGACTCGCTCTTTCCCCGCAGGAAGATTCTCGAGTGCCGGCCGTTTCGAATTACTCGTGATGCGGACATTGAAATCGAAGAAGACGAGGCGGACGACTTGCTGCGAACCGTCGAGCAACAGTTGCGGCAACGGCGATTCGGTTTTGGAGTAAGGCTCGAGGTTGCGGAACAAATGAGCGCGCACATGGCCGACCTTCTTGCGGGGTCCCTGGAACTTCGGCCTGAAAACGTCTACTCGATCGCCGGCCCGCTGAACATCCCCGACCTGATGATCCTGCACAAGCTGGATCTCCCGAATTCCAAAGACAAACCGTATAACCCGGCGATACCGGGCGTCCTTCGGAGCGTGGAAACGGTTTTTGATGCCGTTCGGCATCAGGACGTTCTGCTCCATCATCCATACGAGTCTTTCAACCCTGTCGTGGAGTTCGTGCGTTCGGCCGCGACGGATCCGAATGTCCTGGCCATCAAGCAAACTCTATATCGTGCGGGACCCAACTCCCCCATTGTCGAAGCTCTGATCGAGGCGGCGGAACGAGGAAAACAGGTGGCTGTCCTCGTTGAACTGAAGGCGCGCTTCGATGAACAGAGCAATATCCTCTGGGCGCGACGGCTGGAGCGTTCAGGAGCTCATGTCATTTACGGCGTCGTCGGTCTGAAGACACACGCGAAGTTGACTCTGATCGTCCGGCAGGAGGAAGGAGTCCTTCGGCGCTACGTTCATTTGGGAACCGGGAACTACAATCCGGTCACAGCGCGAATCTACACGGATTTTGGACTGTTGACGGCGAACAATGATTTCGGAGCGGACTGTTCGGAATTGTTCAATTACATGACAGGTTATTCGGGACAGGATACCTATCGAAAACTCGTTGTGGCTCCAATGAATATGAGGTCCCGCTTCATTGAACTCCTTCGCCGCGAAGTGGCGCATCATGAGGCCGGCCGCCCTGCCGGGATTTTCGTGAAGGCCAATTCGCTTACGGATCCGAGAGTCATCGACGAACTCTATGAAGCGTCGCGCGCCGGCTTGCCTATCGATCTGCTGATCCGCGGCATTTGTTGCCTGAAGCCCGGATTAAAGGATTTGAGCGAAACGATTCGCGTCGGCAGCGTCGTGGGACGATTCCTCGAACATTCGCGCGTCTTTTGTTTCATCAACGGCGGGGATCGGGAGGTTTACCTCAGCAGCGCAGACCTGATGCCGCGTAATCTCGATAACCGCCTGGAAGTGATGTTTCCCCTTGATGACCCGGCGTTGAAGAAACGCGTCTTCCATGAAGCGATCGAATTGCCTTTTGCCGACAGCACCAAGCTGCGGTGGCTGAAGGCCGATGGAAGTTATGTTCGAGCAGAACAGAACGGCGCTCCGATGGATTCCCAGGCGAGTTTGATGAGTGAACGCCTTTATTAGAGCTTCGCCGTAACAAATCCGTCATCAATTCTTAAATTCTCATTTACCTGCGGTCCCTAGAATCCCGAAGCGTTATGAAATTCTTCAGAATTCTATTGTTCCTGATCCCTGCGCTAACGCTCATCGGGCAAACAGACACCGGATCGATTGCGGGACGCGTTATGGATCCCAGCGGAGCCGGCATTCCAAACGCGACGGTGAGTGTGCGCAATGCAGCGACCACATTTCAGCGAACCGCTCTTACCGATTCCCAGGGCTTCTACCAGATAAACCTGATGCCGCCCGGCCTATATCAGGTTTCGGCAGATGCGCCGGGTTTCAGCAGATTTGTGGATCATGAAGTACCCATTCAAGTGGCGCAGCCGACGCAATTGAACATTCCCCTTCGGGTCGGTTCGATCTCCGATTCAGTCGATGTCACCGCAAGCGCCAGCCTGTTGAACACAGAAAATGCCGTTCAGGGAGGAACCATCACTCAGGAAAAGATCACTTCGTTGCCTTTGAACGGCAGGCAGTTCATCGACCTCGCTTTGCTTGCGCCGGGAACGAATGCCGGCGGGCGCAACGTTCAGCAGAATACTGTTCGACTGAATCAGACGGGCGGAATCAGTTCGTCCGGGGGCCGGACGAACAACAATCTGTTTCTGTTCGACGGCGCGATCAATACAGATCCGGATTACAACGCGCTCAGCTATGCGCCGATTGTCGACACTATTGCAGAGTTTCAGGTCCAGACTTCGCAATTTTCCGCGCAATATGGCCGGGCATCGGGAAGCCAGATCAACGTCGTCTCGAAATCCGGAAGCAACGACCTTCACGGTAATGTCTGGGAGTTCCTTCGAAACCAGGCCATGGATGCACGTCCATTCAATTCGATCACATCGAAACTTCCGAAAAACCAGCGCAATCAGTTCGGGGCAATTGCCGGTGGACCGATTCTGTCGAACAAACTTTTCTTCTTCACGGGATTCGAGGCTTTGCGGTTGCGCCAAGCGGGCGTTGGTATCACAAGCGTGATTGTTCCCACTGCACAGGAACGCCAGGGCGATTTTTCCGCTTCGTCCGTGAAGCCGTATGACCCCACGAATAGTGTCGGAGGAGTGCGTCAGCCGTTTCCCGGTGACGTGATTCCAGCAAACCGCATCAATCCGATGACGCGCGCCGCGCTTCAGGCAATGCCTTTGCCCAATGTGGGGGCAAATGGTTTTGTAAATGGCAATGCCGTTCTGGAACAGAACGTCAACAACGGCTCCGCCAGGATGGATTGGATCGCAACAGCGCGCACGAACATTTTTGGGCGGTATTCACTGGCCGACGAGAACAGCATCATTCCCGACGTGGTGCCGGGGCGTGACCGTCTGGGCTTCGCCCGGCCGCAAAACATCGCGCTTGGCACGACGAATGTGCTTCGCACCAACGTCGTCAACGAAGCGCGCGTGGGTTTCAATCGATTGTATTTTCAGGATGGCCTTCCGGAACCTTCGTTCGATATCAACGGCCGGACGCAAACCATTCCTCGATTTCGACCGAGCGGATATCCCGTCATGGGCGGAGCCGGCGCATTCACTGGAACAACAGGCGGCGGAACCGTATTGACCCGCAACAACACGTATCAGGTCTACGACAACCTGAGCTGGGTAACAGGCCGCTTCAACTGGAAGTTTGGCGGCGAAGGACTCCGCATCAACTATGTGCGCAGCGAAGCCGCGGCTCCGATGGGGGACTTCCAGTTTCTCCAGGGTTATACCAGCCGCACCGCAAGTAATGATGGTACAGGCAACGCATTGGCGACAATGCTCCTGGGTCTTCCTAATCAGGGAAATCGGCAGGTGACTCCCACACGCATGGACGGTCAGCAGTACGTCGCGGGGTTTTACGCCCAAACGGACTATCACATAAAGCCGGCGCTCATCCTCAATCTCGGCGTTCGATATGAGATCGCACCACCACCTAACGACACGCGGCACCAGATATCCAGCATCGATTACAGCAAAGTCCCGTGGCCAACCGCGATATTCGCGAGTGGTCCCCTCGCTACTTATAAGCCAACGCTCTTTACGTGCGGGCTCGGCGGATATCCCCAGGGATGTGCTTACACCGACAAAAACAATTGGTCACCACGCGTCGGACTCGCCTGGAATCCGATGAAGAAGACCGTGGTGAGGGCCGGAGGCGGAATCTTTTACTCGTTAACCGACTTCAATGGCCTGCTGCAGCTCGCGCGCGGGCTCCCCACGAATATCTCGCAAAACCTGAGTGCGGCAAGCTCCTTCAATCCTTCATTTCAGGGGTTCGATATTTTTGGGCCAAGCGCCGAAGTCGGAGCTATCGCGTTATCCCAGGCCGGACTCGATCTTCATCAGAGAACAAGCTATTCCCCTCAAGTCTCGCTGTCCGTGCAACGCGAGATCGCAAGAAATACGATTGTCGAAGCAACGTATCAAGGCACGTTCGGAATCAAACTTCAGCAAAACGTTCAGCCGAATAATGCACAGCCGGGAGTCGGCGCCGTGGATCCACGCCGTCCTTATGCCGGCGTTGTGTTTGATAAAGGCATGGTCTTTCCGTACTACATCAAACTCGTATCGGACTCCGTGCCGGTAACACAGGTCAATATGTACGCGCTATCGGCCCAATCGAACTATCACGCCATGCTTCTGCGTTTTGAACGCCGGTTTGCGTCCGGTTTCTCCTTGTTATCTTCGTATACGTGGTCCAAATCCATTACCAACGCACCACAGTTCCGAAACGCCGGAGGCGCCAACGGAAGTGAAAATTCGCCCGCGCAGAATACCTACAATCTGAGAGCCGAACGCGGATTGGCCTCGTTCGATCTGCGCCATCGGTTAGTAAATTCGGTTGTCTGGGATTTACCTCTTGGAAAAGGCCATTCTTATCTGAGCTCGGGAACCGCGGCGGCTATTTTCGGCGGATGGCAGATTTCGGGAATCCTGCAGGCGCAGTCCGGCTTTCCATTCACGATCAACCTGAATGGTGACACCGCTGGAATCGGAGGCGGCACGGGAGGAATTTTGATTCGCCCCAACGCAGTTCCCGGTGTCGATTACAGGTTGAATTCGTCGGAGCGGACCACATCGCGATGGTTCAATACTGCCGCTTTCTCCATTCCCCCGGCATTTGCATTCGGAAACCTCGGACGCAATACCGTCACCGGCCCGGGATTGTTCAACGCCGATCTTATGGTGGCGCGAAGCCTGGCATTCAAAGAACGATATCGTCTTCAGCTCCGGGGTGAGTTCTTCAATGCCTTCAATCATCCGAACTACAGGCTGATCGGCCGGCTGATCAATGTTCCAGACACGTTTGGAAAGGTCCTGAGCCAGTTTGATCCACGTCAGATTCAACTGGCCGCCAAGATTACGTTCTGAACAGTCCCGGCATTCGGCACGATTCTGCCGTTACGCCGGCTGCCGCCGTTTGTTTACAAAATGTCACGAAGGCGGCACAAATCCGTAAATTCCGGCTCGTAGACTGTTGCCTGATGCGAGCGGCCAATGTCTTGGCACGTGCCTTTCTCCAGGAAGATATCAATTTTCTTGTCACCAACCGGATCCCGCGGCGATATGCAACGCTGTTCATGGGCTGGTTCTGCCGGATACGAAGCCGCCCACTGACGAAGATTTCGCTGGCAGCATGGAGCCTATTCGACGATCTGCACCTTGAGGAATCGGCGACGCGGAACTTTCGGAGTATCCGCGATTGCTTTGTACGTGAGCTTCGCGATGGCGCACGGCCGGTCGAAATGGATCCATGCCTCATCACCAGCCCGTGTGACGCCGTGGTCGGAGCTTTCGGATCCATCCACGAGAACCAGCTCATTCAGGCCAAGGGTTTTCCTTACAGCGTGAAAGATCTTGTCGGCGACGAAAGCCTCATTGAGCGCGTTCGCGGGGGGAAATTCATAACGCTGCGACTCCGAGCAAGCATGTATCACCGGTTTCACGCGCCGTGTGACGGCAGCGTGCGCCGCGTGAAATACATCTCCGGCGACACATGGAACGTCAATCCCATCGCGCTCCGACGCATCGAAAAACTGTTCTGCAAGAATGAGAGAGCGGTCATACCGTTAGAGCTCTCCGTACCCGGCTCCAGCCTGATGCTCGTACCTGTTGCCGCCATTCTTGTAGCGAGCATCCGGCTGCACTTCATCACCTCGGTACTCAATCTCCGATTCCGCGGGACCACCGATATTCCATGTGATGCGCGAGTCTCAAAAGGCCAGGAACTCGGCTTTTTTGAAAATGGATCGACGATCGTGATGCTGGCGTCCAGTGATTTCAAATTTACCGGCAACGTGGTGGAAGGCTCGACGATTCGCGTAGGCGAACCGCTGTTGATCAGTCCTTCACCGATTTCACCCGTGACAGGAGGCAACCATGAACAGTTCAACTGACGTATCCAGCCTGACCTTTGGCGAAGAACTGAAACAGCAGCGTTGGGACGACCACCGTTTTTACCATCAGAGCCGTGTGAACCAATCCCTGCATCTCTTCAGCGCTTCGTGTTTCCTGATCAGTTACGCTCTCATTCCTTTCAACCCGATCGCCGCGAGCCTTCTGGGATGGGTTGTGGCCATGTGGTCCAGGCAAATCGGGCACTTCTTTTTCGAGCCGAAAGGTTTCGACCGCATTAACTACGTAACCTTCGAACACAAGGAGAAAGTAAAGGTCGGATACAACCTGCGGCGAAAGGTTGTTTTATTTATCGTATGGCTCTCCGTGCCGGCACTCCTGAAGTTAAGCCCCACGTTCTGGGGAATATTTTCGGTGCACGATGGGCGTTCTTACTTCGACCGCCTTGGCATTCTTTGGCTGGGCCTGGGTTTCGGAGGATTGTTTCTTCGCACGCTTTGGCTTTGCGCGACCCGAAACGTTCAAACAGGTCTTGTCTGGTTTACCAAGATTCTGACGGACCCGTTTCACGACGTGAAGATGTATTGCAAGGCGCCGCTGTATCTTTTAAAGGGACAGTGGCTGGATCCGATGGAGCACGCCGAAGACTCGCATTGAGCAATTCCCGAATCACCTGGCGGCGGATCTTCGTGTTTGTAAGCTCCGCATTGCGCCACCACCATCCGTCGGCCCGCATTGCCTGGGCGGCGGCTACAAATCGATTCGCGATTTCTTCAAAGTCGCCGTCGGTAAGATCGTGACTGAAGATCAGTCTTCCGGTTCCGATCCAGCTCAGCGCGATACCTTCCGCCCGCAGATAGTATTGCAACATCCAGTTGTAACGACACGGCTGAGTGTAGATCGTCGTCCATACCGAAACCATATTGACGACGCGAACCGGAAGTCCAAATCGTTCGAGCTGTTGATTGAGATAAGCTGCGCGGCCGTTCCACAAGGTGTCGAGATTGGAATAGCCGGCACGAACGCCGGGCTCATCGAGGTAACGAAGAAACTCATTCATCGTTGCCATGACATAAGGATGTGAGTTGAAAGTTCCGCGCGCAAAACAGATATCAAGAGGCCGGCCGTCTTTGTACCGGCGCATCAGATGAGACTTCCCACAAACGGCGCCGACAGGCAGGCCGCCTCCAAGAGATTTTCCGTACGTCACCAGGTCCGCCTGGACGCCGAAATATTCCTGAGCGCCGCCTCGGGCAAGCCGGAAACCAAGAAACACTTCATCGAAGATCAGCGCGATGGAACGGTCAGAACAGACATTACGCAGGTCCCGCAGCCAGTTTCGGTACGCGTCCTTGTCGAAATGGGCGGATCGGTCGCTGGCAATAAGTGACGAGTCGCTCGCCGGAGCACCATTGGGATTCATGGCCTGAATCGGATTGACGAGGACGCATGCAATGTCATCGCGCGTTCGAATGACGCGCAATGTGTCCGCGTGCATTTCCCTCAACGTGTACACATCACGCGCGGGACGCGGATTGCCGATCCCGGCCTGAACGCCATCCCACCAGCCATGGTAAGCGCCGCTGAAGCGGACGATGTGCGAACGGCCCGAATGGTACTGCGCCAGGCGGACCGCCTGCATCACCGCTTCCGTGCCGGACATGTGGAAAGAAACTTCGTCCAGCCCGGAAATCTGCTGGAGCCGGACAACATTATCGGCAATGAGCGGATGATATGGCCCGAGAACCAGGCCAAGTTCCCGCGCGCGTTCGACACCGCGGTCGATACATTTCTTGTAGAACTCCGAACCGAACAAATTGACGCCATACGAGCCGCTGAGATCCCACGACCAGTTTCCATCCATGTCGCGAATGCGAGCTCCATCCGTCTCTGTAACGGCCGATCCGGTTTTCAGCCGATTGCGTACATATCCCTGATATTGAAATGGAACACGGTGGGAATTAACGAAGGCCAGATCGGAGATTCCCGTTTCAAGCTCCTCTGTCATCGCGAGTGTCTTCGCAAACCGCCGGTTGAAGAGACCGGCCAGCCGGCGAAATCCTTCACGCCGCTTTTTCTCGGTCTCCGGGGGAGGGCCGTCACACGAAAAGAATTTGCTTTCCGCGTAACTGTAAGCTCGAATCCAGCGCGCCAGTTTCCGCGCGATTCCCGGGTGTCCGTGAAGCGACCGATGCTTGGCCCGGGACAAAAGCAGCCGCGCGAAAATCATGTGAATGGGGTTTTTCAAACGGAGACCGCTCCTTCGTGAAACAGACTTTCGATTTCAAAGTCCAGGAGCGACAACTGAAGAGGATCGTTCGGGCCCGTGTTCTTGCGTTCCTGCAGGCGCGCGCGATACGCATCCGAATCCAGTATTGCCGAAAAGGGCTCGTGCACCTGATTCGTCTCCGCAAATGCTCTTGCGGTCTGTCCCATTCTCAATCGCGTTGACGGATCCATGAGCCGGATCATTGCGTCGCGCAGAGCCTGCACGTCACGTCCGTTGATTTTGAAACCCGTAAGGCCATCCAACATGAGTTCCGGAGGTCCACCGATATCGGACACGACAACAGGAAGCCCCGATGCCTGGGCTTCCAGTGGCGCATTTCCCCACGTATCGGTTGTACTTGGAAAAAGTTTCGCGTCGGCGGACGCTATCGCCCGAGTCAGTTCGTGCCCTTCCAGAAATCCCGTAAATGTGACCGGCAGGCCGGCCAACTGTCTCTCGAGATCACGCCGGTAAGGACCTTCGCCCACGAATATCAAGTGCGCGTCTGGTCTGGTTTCGCGTACCTGCCGATAGGCGGAAGCAATGACATGAAGATTCTTTTCCACACCGAGACGGCCGATGTAGATGAACTTCACCAGATCATTCTCATTCTCGATTCCGTGTTTCTTCCAATATCCCGGCGTTCGATTTCGCGGATGAAAACGATCCACATCCACCCAGCGATCGAGCAGAAGAATTTTTCGATTCCGCAGCCCGCGCTTGTGAAGCAGCTTGTGTGTGGATTGGGATGGAACCACAACTTCATCGACGGCGTGGTAGAACATCATCATGTACTTCCATGTCAGCGCTTCCAGGCTGACGTCCCTGGTGTAGTTCTCCACGTACTCCGGAATGTTGGTGTGATACGTCGCGGACGTTTCGATCTGCAGAGTCTTTGCGGCCAGCAGTCCGGCCAGTCCGATCACTCCAGGCGTGCTGATCTGCATTTTGGTGAAACCTTCTTCCTGGAGGTATTTCAGAAGGTCTAGAAGAGGAGGAAAACGGATCTGAAAACCGTCGTACTCCGGAAAATCAAGGTTGACGACCGACGTGAATATCTTGAGCCGTCCGGATTCCATCAATTCCCGCACTTCAGGCCTGCCGCACTGGACCGCCTGCTCTTCGGCGCTCAGGCACGTAACGACGGTAAATTCGATACCGCGCCGGTCCGCTTCGCGAATCATCCGCTTGATGCTTGCGGAAACACCATTGATTTCGAAAAACGTATCCGTGAGCAATGCGACCTTCGGCCGCTGGACGAATTGAAAAGCCTCACGAACATCGCGGGCGACGAGGCAATCCGATGCCTGCTGGAGAAACGAAACGAGGTACGGCAGCGAAACGAACATGTTCGAACACACCAAAGCAACAATCTCTTTGATTCCTCCAACGAGATTGAGGCCGCGTTCTTTTTTCAGATTTGAAATGTAACGCGCAAAGATTCGATTGATCAGCGTGCTGATCACCAGAAAGATTCGGGCGTCCGTCGACTCTGCAGCGGCAAGACTCTCGAGAAACGCTGGACTCGCGAGCAGGGCGTTCACCTCGAATTCCAGGACGGTTTCGAAAGGTATGCCCAGGCTGTCCATTCGGCTGCCGCGCGGCGCAAACAATTTCCGGCGGAGGAATGCCGCCTGGCGAAGGAGCTTTTCCATTATCGTTGCAGGTTCAGAGCCGAACACCAGTTCCAGCAGAGTTTGAATAGGCCCTTGAAGCGATACGGAACTCGTTTTCGCCGATTTTGTTTTCTTTGCGCTTCCATCGTAAAGAAGCTTCAACAACGAATGCGCCAGTGTGATTGGCCCGCCGTGAGAACCTTCGGCCCTGGTTTCGCCGCGTCGAATGGATTCGATAAGCTCGTTGGCGGTCGCACGGGTGCCGGAATACTCGAATGCCGTCCATGTCCTTCCCGGATTGATTCCCGAATGGTCGTCGGAACCGCCGACAAAGGATTTGATCCAAGGAGTTCGGCCTTTCGGAGCGATGTTGTGTTTTGCCGCAAGCCTGACGATCACTTCGGGAGTCAGAGAAGTCAGAAGCCGTCCCGTGAGGTCGTTGACGGCTTTTGTTCGAGCGCCATTCTGTATTTCAAACGTATTGCAGAGCAGAATGGCTTTCTCGATGTGAGCCAGCGTGAGAGATCCTTCTCTCCCATAGGGCCTGTTCTGAGTGCTCATCAATGGATGAGTCATGAAATAGATCAGCTTGTTTGCAGATGATCTTCGGCCTTCGTCCATGATCTCGAAATCGAGATAGGCAACCATTTCGTAAATATTTCTGCGGAGCTTGTCGGCTTCCTTGAACTGCTCGGCCGTAACATTGGCGATGGTGACGTGAATATTGCAGCCATCTTCCGGAAACGTCGTTGTCATTTCAGCGCTGATGAAAACGTCGCTGAAACCCGCATCGAGCATTTCAAGGGCGCCGTCAATCGAGTTGTGGTCGGTAAGCGTAACGAGCGTCATCCCCCGCTCCTTCAATAACGGATGCAGCTTGAGCGGGTCCGAATGCGACTCGGGGATTGCGAAGATATTGGCAGCGTAGTAATCGGTGACGTTCGAGGCGTAAGAGTGAAGGTGAAAGTCGATTTTTCCTGTCGCGTTGCTCATCGAAGTTAAACCTTCCTTTGATCAGCGGCGCGAAGCAGGCCGTCCACAGTCAAAGCCGCGGACTTATGCCTTTCAGGTAGACGATAAGGAATCCATGTGACGGGTTTGCTGCTTGGCAATGACAATTCGATTTTTTTTGGGCTTCACCGCCGGCAACGATAGACAAAGGCAGGAGGGACGTTGAGCCACACGACAGAACTTCTTGAAACAGATTTGAAATAAACCGGCAGCAAGGAAGCGAACCGTCTTGCAGCCGGCAGGGCAAGACTCTGCAGGTAACCGAACGTGATGAATTGTCCACCCGGCTTCAATACTCGCATCATCTGATCCAGGAATCGGATTTGCAGGGATTCCGGAAAAAACGCCCAGGGTAATCCCGAGATCACGCAATCCACGGTCACAATCTGCATCGAGTCGCAAATCGCCCGGACATTTTCAACCGAATCCTCAAAGAGCGTGACCCCCGAGTGCGCCGCCCTGAAGATTGACGCCAGCCGGGGATTGATCTCGATCGCAGCAAACTTCGACTGAGGCCCCAGTTCCCGCAGGATGCGAGATGTGAAAACGCCGGTGCCGGGCCCGTACTCGAGTACCGCGGTCGCGCCCTTCAGTTCCGCATGCTGAACCATCGCCCGGGCCAGATACGAAGAACTGGGAACGATCGAACCGGTAGCCAGAGGCCGGCGAGCGAACTCCCCGAGGAAATCTCTCCAGTGAGTCACGCCGGTCAGAGAATCACCTTCAATGAGAAAAGGAGAGCCCGGCGGGGTACCGGGCTCACGAGGTGGGGAGGTAACATAGGATCTCCATCATGTTCCGGCGCATACGTTACAAGGTGATGAATTCCCGAAGAGATTGCGGTAACGGTCACTTTTCACGGAATTCTCACAAGAACGACATCATCGAGTCACTCATGGTTTCCACGATGCGTGACATTGAAGATTTGCGACATTACGCAGTTCTACTCACCACGAAGCGGCGGCGTTCGCAGGTATGTCGAAGAACGGCAGCGCTACATCAATTCGACGGGAAAGCATCAACAAGTCCTGATCGTTCCAGGTGACCGCAACGATTCCACGTACTGCGGGAGATCCGTCGTTTATCGCATCCATTCTCCGAGAATCGAGCGGACCTGTGATTACCGCGTCATCATCAATCTCGAACGCGTTCGGGAAATTATTCAAAGGGAAAACCCCGACATCATCGAATGCGCGGATCCGTATCAACTCGCATGGATGATCCTGGATCACAGCCGCGAACTGAAAATTCCCGCCGTGGCTTTTTACCACAGTCATTTTCCTGAAACGTGCTTTGGATTCGCCCGGAGATTCGGAGTGCGGCTGGCATCATCGGCCGGCCGATACGCTCAAATGTACGCCGCTCATCTTTACAATAAATTCCGGCAAACCCTGGTGCCTTCCTCGAAGTTGGCCTGCCTTCTGGCTTCCTGGGGTGTTGAAAATGCCGTGGCCGTGAGTCTCGGTGTGGATACCACCACGTTTAAACCGGGGAACCGCAATGAAACTCGCCGCCGCGAGTTGATGATCGGCGCCGATCAAACTCTCCTTCTGTATGTCGGGCGGCTATCGCAGGAAAAGAATTTGCAGACGCTGGTTCAGGCGTTCGCGCTGCTCGACGATACTTCGCCATCGCGGTTCCGTCTTCATCTCATCGGCGAAGGCCCCCTGAAGGAGGATTTACTCCACATTGCGCGAGCCAGACCGGGAATCACAGTTCAGTCTTATGTTTCGGACTCAGCCGAACTCGCGCAGCACTATCTCGCAGCCGACATTTTTGTGCATCCGGGAATCAACGAAACGTTCGGACTCGTGACGCTGGAAGCGCAGGCATGCGGAGTGCCTGTTATGGGAATTCGCGGAACATTCATGGACCGTCTCGCTCTCAGCGGCGCCGGCCACTGGTCCACGGAAAACTCTCCGGAAGCCCTCGCTGCGGCCATTTACGGATTTACTTCGATGCCGCTTCGCACGATTGGCGGAATCGCGGCTCGAGTCGCTCACCAGCAGTACTCGTGGCCGAAAGTCTTCGGCCGTCTGTTCGATCTGTACGAAAAAGTGCTGCCGGCATCATGAAACAGCTCATCACGAGCATTCACGACGTTCACCCGAAAACGTTCGAAGCGGCACGCGAACAAATTGCATTCTGTGAATCACTCGGCGTCTCGCGATTCAGTATTCTCCTGGTTCCCACTTTTCATAAACGCGAACCTTTCGAATTCCATGAGGATCTGGTGTCCTGGCTTCGCGCGCGCGAGAACCTTGGCGATGAGATCGTGCTGCACGGTCTGTTTCATCTCAACGACGCTCCCTTGCGCGTGTCCGTTCGAGATTGGTTCTGGCAGCGGTTCTACACCACAAATGAAGCGGAGTTCCTGGATCTCGATCTGCAATCCGCGCGAACTCGAATCCAGGCGGGACGTGACCGGCTGCGCAAGGCCGGATTGTGTCCTGCAGGATTCATAGCGCCGGCGTGGCTTCAGAACCCTTCCGTGGTTCGGGCTGCTCTTGAATTGGGCTTCACCTATACGAATACGGCCCGATGGATCCTTCCTGCATCGGGGCGCGCCATTCGTTCTCGATCGTTGTGCTATTCCGGAAGAGCCGCCTGGAGGAAGCCCATGTCTCTGGTCTGGAATTCCATGCTTTGGGCGGTGAAAAGGAGTGATGACGTGGTTCGGCTCGGGATTCATCCTCGGGATCTCGAAGTCCCGGCTTTTCGCAATCAAATCTCCGCGATTCTTCTGGAAGCCATCGGGTTGGAATTCAAAGCAACAACATATAGAGATCTTGTCGCGGCGCATATCAAACAGCTTGTATAGAAAAATCGAAATCTTCTCAAAACCGTCACGATTCTTTAAAGCCCGCCGGTTAATTTGAGTATCCGTGAGCAGTCAATGGACTCCTCGGGTAGCGTTTTTCACGGACTGTTTTCTAGAAGTCAATGGCGTTGCGCGAACGAGCAGAGAGTTCGAGCAGTTTGCGCGGCGGACGAACAGACCCTTCCTTTGCGTTCATGGCGTCGATTCGAAGACGCCGATCACCCTTGAACCTGGATTCCGGCTGCCGCTTCGCAGAGGCCTTGGGAGCTTTCACGTGGAACGGGATCTCGAATTCGATTTGAACTTCTGGCGTCATACGGCGGTCGCGGCGAAAGCAGTATCGGAGTTCGGCGCAAACATCATCCACGTTACGAGTCCCGGAGACGTCGGGCTGCTTGGGGCATACATTGCCCATCATTTGAAGATCGCTCTGGTGGCTTCGTGGCACACCAACCTTCATGAGTATGCGAACTGGCGTTTGCAACGTCTGCTTTCGTTTCTTCCCGTTTCATGGAATCTCTCCGCCTCGCGGGCCGCTGAAGTTTACGCGCTTCAATGCATCGCGCGTTTCTACAAACTGGCGGACGTCGTTCTGGCTCCCAACGTGGAACTCGTTGGACTTCTCGAATCAAAGACTGCCCGGCCGGCATTTCTTATGCAGAGAGGTGTTCAGACAGACCTGTTTTCGCCGGCGCGGCGAACCATCCGCGATGGGATATTTCGAATCGGTTTTGTGGGACGCCTGTCGGCCGAAAAGAACGTCCGGCTGCTGGCAAAGCTCGAAGCGGCGCTGTCGGAGAGTGGCTGGAAGAATTTTCTGATTGTCGTCGTCGGCGACGGGAAAGAGAGGTGCTGGCTCGAATCGAATCTCCGGCATGGGAAGTTTACGGGAGTCCTTCGAAACGAAGCGCTCGCCGAGGCCTATGCGAACATGGATCTGTTTGTGTTCCCTTCCACCACGGATACGTTCGGAAACGTGGTCCTGGAAGCCCTCTCATCCGGCGTCCCTGCCGTTGTGATGGACCGCGGCGGCCCGAAATACCTGGTCGATAACGGTGCCACCGGATTCATCGCACGGGACGAGCATGAATTTATCCGTTTCGTTTCGCGTTACATGGAATCAACAGAGAATCATCGGCGCATGCGGGAGCAGGCTCGCAGCGCTGCGTTGAATGTCTCATGGGATCGTGTGTTTGAGGATGTTTATCGAGCATACGAACAGGCACTGGACCATCATTCCAAGGAGGCTGCGTGAAACTCGATGCGCACGTTCATACGCATCATTCCGGAAACACCACAATTTATCCGGTCAGCAAACTTTTAAAAGAGTCCTATAACACTCCGGAGAAGCTCTACCGGCTTGCAAAGGCTCGAGGCATGGATCTGGTCACGATTACGGATCACGATTCGATTTCGGGAGTTCTCACGATCGCGGATCGGAAAGACGTGATCGTTGGATGTGAAATCACAGCGGTTTTCGCCGAAGATGGTACGGAATGTCACATCGGCGTTCTGGGAATCAATGAAACGCAGCACCGTGAAATTCAACAGTTGCGGCGCAATGTCCTCGAACTGATGCCGTATTTGAAGCAACAGGGAATTTTCAGCATTTTGAATCATCTGGCTTCTCTCTCGGCCGGCCGGCTCACCGCTTCGCACATCGCTTCGCTTATTCCATGGATCACGGCTATCGAAACTCGTAACGGAACCCGGCTTCCTTCGCAGAATCGAACGGCTACAGCTTTGGCAAAGGCTCACGGGAAAATCCCGGTTGCGGGAAGCGATTCGCATACGTATCGCGGAATCGGAAACACATACATGGTTTGCGAAGGAGCTCGCACACGAGAGGAATTTCTGTCTGAACTCCGGCAAGGATACGTTCGCGTGGATGGAGCACAGGGAACTTATCTCACGCTTTCGAATGATATCGTGAGACTGACTGCGAGATTGTACGGCGACAACTTCGTAAAGCTCATCGAGCAGCCGATGAATTGGCGGCGGGAATTGATGATGATCTGTCTGACTCTTGGACTGCCGCTGACAACCATCGCGATTGTGGGTTCTATTGTTCACTACCTTCGCGACGAACAATTCAATCGCAGCCTGCTTTTTGATCTGGTGGCACAGCCGGCGCAGCCGCAAATTCGCCCGGCCCTTCGCGTTTTCGAGCCTGCTGTCTAGTGTTGCGTTTGACAAATAGCTTTACCATCGCCGCTTGGGCTTGCGAGGCTAGTGAGAGGACAGGAGAGGATGCAGTGCTCTTTCAACTCACTAGAATCTCGCCGACAA
>CAZWGA010000052.1:0-44313 GCA_964633285.1 uncultured Solibacteraceae bacterium
ATTTGAGAGTGGATAACCCAATATTTGAGATCTCAGATCCTGGGTTCTCCACTCTCAAATGTCGTGGCTTTCCTTTTTGCCGGGGTTCTGGTCTCTCCGCGGTCTATGTTTCCCGCGGATCGGTGATCCTGCCCTTCAATGCGGACAGCGCTACGGTTCTGGCTGACGCCAGATAATGTTTCGCCTTGGGATGACCGTTTCTTCCAGGAAAATTTCTTGCCTGATTGGAAATCATCACCTCTTCTTCGCTCATGGCGCCCATGTTCACAGCCTGGTTCGATCCCGCGCTGGGCGGAAATACGACGCCGCCGGCATCGTGAATGGCCGCAATGAGGCCTTCTTTCAGAGCCGCCGCATAAATGCTTCGGTTCGCGGGCACGACCTGAAGCCGAATATCCGTCGGCACCCGCCGCCCACGCACACATTGAGCCAGCACCCGGATATCATCGAGCCTTCCTCCGGTACTGCCTCCGATCTCAGCAATATGGATCGGCGTGCCCGCGACTTCGCCAACCGGCTTCACATTTCCTACCGTCGGCGGACACGCGACCTGAGGCTCCAGCATCGAAATATCAATGTCGATGACCTTGCCGTACTTCACGCCATCGTCGTTCGACATCATTTCGTACTCTTTGAACTTCGACATTTCCCGCGCATAGGCGGCGGTCTTTTCGTCAGGATTGATAAAGGATGCCTTCGCGCCGAGATCGATGGACATCAGGGGAAAAAGCATTCGATCTTCAATCGAAAGATCCTGAATATACGGCCCGCCGTATTCAATCGCCTGATAAATCGCGCTGTCCTCCCCCATGTATCCGACCGCGTATTGCGCCACATCCCGCGGGGCCACTCCGTGCTGCGCTTTTCCATGAATGAAGACCTGAACGGTTTCGGGCACTTTGAACCACGCCAGCCCGTGCTGGAAACCGAGCGCCGCCATCGAATTGTTCCCGACACCCGTGGCAAATAATCCCAGGGCGCCGTAGATCGGAGTATGCGAGTCACAACCGATGACGACCTGGCCCGGCGCCCACAAGCCGTTTTCGATAATGACGTGATGTAAGCTCCCATTGCCGCCATTGAAAAGATTCCGGATGCCGTGTTCCGCGGCAAACCTGCGCACACGGTGAAGAATCCGCGCCGCCTCTTCGGTCGGGGGCGAGAAATTGTGATCGAAGACAAACGCAATGCGAGACGGATCGAGGATCGATCCGCCGCCGAGTTCTTCCCGAAAAACGCGCGTGACGAAGTTGGCGCTCAGATCATGCATCGCCATGAGGTCCACCTTCGCGATCACGACTTCGCCCGGCGCCACTTGCTTCCGGCCACTCGCCTTCGCCAGGATTTTCTCGATCATGTTCATAGGATCGTGTCACCCCAGAAAAGCCGCTTTCCGTTCCGCTCGATTTCAATGTGAAGCGCCGGAATCGTTCCTCCTCTGCATTCCCATGGGTAAGAGCCCGCCAGGTTTTCGGGCACCACCGATTTTCGGGACTCATCGAGAACATCGGGCCCGCCGTCGGCTCGTGTGATCCGCACCCAATGCCCGCGGTACTCCATCGCGATGCTGACGGAAAATCCCGCTTCCAAAACCGCGCCCGCCGGAGGCCCCGGCACACTGTGCCCATTTGTGAGCAACGTCACAAGGTCTTCCGCGCCGGCGCGCCGGAACCGCCTTTCAAGCCGGCCGACAAAGTGATGATCCACGGTGCCCACAGCCTGCGGCATTTCTTCGGCAAGAACCTGGCGCACAAGCGCGGCGGCCTTTCGGCGTATCTCCATTTCGTTCCGGTCGCCGGCTGGAATAAATACAGCTCCGGATTCGACATTCACAACCTCCAGCGATCCGCCTCGGAGGGCCTTATGAATGTCATAGGGAAACTGATCGAAGTCGAGCGCTCCGATTCGAGTCCAACTTCGCTCCGAGGCAAGTTCAAACAGCGGCTTCGCGAAATTACCGGCGGCGCGGACGTCTTCGATCGTCGTCACGGATCGGATCCAGCCGTAGACCCGCGGCGACAAACCGCAGAACAACGTTGCGGGGAGTTTTACCGGAATGATCAGAAGCGCCCGATTGAAATACGGCATGAAGTTGGAGAAGTAGCGGGCTGTATTCGATCGCCACAGATCGGAATAAACCGCAAGTGCCGGCACTCCCCGTTCCTCTGCCACGCGCCGCACTTCATCCACGCGCCGCTGAAAAACTTCCGGCGCGATTTCCGTTTTATCCCAGGTGATCAGTCCACGTTTCATCGCCGCCTCATTTACTGAACAGTTTTTTCTCGGTTTGATTGAGACCCACGCAGCCGTTTTCCGTCACGACCAGCGTGTCGCCGAAAACCATATATCCCGACAGCGGCAAATACGTATTGGGATGCGCGATGAAAACCATGTCCTTCTCTACTACACAATCGACATCCTCAAGCACGTAGGGATTCTCATCCGGATACAAACCTAGATTGTGGCCGCGCACGCGTGTGTACTTCGAACCTGTGTACTCACCAAAACCTTCCCGGCGAAACACATCGTTTTGCACGCGAGCAACGTCAGAGATGTTGACGCCCGGCTTGATGAAAGACTGAGCAGCGGCCTGAGCTTCCTGAAAGATCCTGAATGAACGATGTTGTTCCGGACTGGGTTCGCCGAGAACGAGTGTCCGGCAAATCTGTGCGTAGTAGCCGTTCACCTGCGGCGTCAGTTCGGTCGTGATGTTGTCGCCTTTTTGAAACCGCCGGTCGGTTGGCGGCCGCATGCCGAACACTTCAGTTCCACCGGAGCCGATAAGCATGAAGTTGTCTTCGGCTCCGTTCGTCTTCAGAAACGCCTCGACTTCGGCCACGAGTTCGTATTCGGCCATTCCCACTTCGGCAGTATCGACAAAGCACTTGTAGCCGAGATCTGCGAGGCGCGCAGCCTGCCTGAGATATTCGAGTTCTTCAGCCGTTTTGAACCGGCGCAATTTCTCGACCGCCGGCGTTGCGGAGACCGTCGACTCATCCACGAATCGCGCCTCCATGAATTCCCGCCCGGCAATCGCCGTGACACCCGAGGACAGCTCTCGAATACTCCTCGTGAAATCGCGACTCCACCGAACTTCGGCATCAATGCCGCTCCGGACCCACTCGTAGTCCCACGGATGCGAAAGAGTGACGGACAGCTCATTGGACTTCGTCAAAGCAAGCACCGCGTGGGGTCCGAAGAAATTGAAATTGATCAGCGACCGGAAGAAGTCTTTTCGCCAGGCGTGGCCGTAGAGAATCAACGTGTCCCAACCGGACATCGACATCAGATCCAGGTATTGTTGTCGGCGAGCGGCGTTCAGCATGCGGGCAAGAGTATAAACGCTCGTGTCCTGAGTCAGAAATAGCGTGGCTATCGCCGGTGGGGCTTGCCGGGCAAGGTCAAGGAGGAGTTGATGCTCATTCATCACGACGACGAGCGACGACGAGATTGCCCGGCAACCCCCACCGGCCCGAAGGGTTGCGGCGGAACGGGGCCATCTTCGTTGTCGCTCCTCCTCGCAATGAATGAGCATTGGCTCGTCGTCGCTCCTAGAATCCGGCCCCGTTGCGCTCGCAACGATAGCCACGTTATTTCTGACTCAGGACACTAGACTTTTCTTCGCAATAGCCGGCTGCGGCCGGCTTCGTCGAAATGTTTTCGGCTTCACTTCACCGCAAGCGGTTTCGTGCAGCGATTTGCCTTGCTCGCGACAGGGTCGAGTGGATTCACGCCTGGCGCGCGCACATCACGGAAGACCTGATGACAATGAAGGCACATGTCCGAGATATCGTTGCTGAAATCGCTGACGGTTTCCTGATTCCTCGTCTGAGAAGCCTTCAATGCCTTTTTGCCGACGTCGGCAAGTTCATTCGTGAACTTGATCCAATCGGGATCGTTGACGGGAACAGGCTTTCCGTTTTCGCAACGCCGCCCCGGAGTGAGCATCAGCGGCGCCGATTCCGCAAGCGCTACCGAGGCATAGTCCACCAGTTCCCATCCCGAATAAAGATTTCCACCCCAGGTTACCCAGTTGAATCCTTCGTCGGCTGCAACGCCATTCTCGGTTTTTTTCGGAGGAGCACCGGGATCATGCGTTTGTACTGTGAAGATGAGATTTGCCGCGGGAAAAAGAATGCCTCGCATGACCTGCGCAAGATTACCGGCAGGGGGAAAGGATGGTGCCTGCGCTCCCCCGGCCTTAGCCGGAACAGGATTTCCGGCCGGCCAGGTGATTTGCTTCAACGCAGCATCTCCCGCTGAGAGTTCGGCAAATCCCGCAGGAAACTTTCCGGCCTGGAGAATGAACGCAATCAGATCCGCGGTTTGTTGAGGTGTGAGCTTGCCGGGAGCATCCTGCGGCATGGTGTTGCGAATCTTCGACGCGAGTTCGAAAAGCGGCTGCGTATTCCAGTTTCCAACAAAATCCTCACCGGTGAGAGGCGGCCCGACTCGTCCTCCAAGAGTATCGCCATGACAAGACGCGCACTGGGTCTTGTACAGGGCCTGTCCGCGCCTGGCCTGTTCGTTGTTGTACACGCCCTGCTGAACCGTGCGTGTTTGCACTCCTTCAACCGTTATGGAACTTCCGAAAACAACCGCGACTGCCGCCAGCCCCAGGGTCCATCGCGCCCATGAAGAAGTCATCCACTCCCTCCCGTGGTACTCTGCCTCGGAATTGTTGCATGGTTATGAGGCAGGTCGCATTTCGATTTTGTTTTTTATACCTCGGGCTGTTCACGCTCGCGACACAGATCTCGGGCAGTCTGTTGATTGCGCCCGGTGTTTTCTATCGGGGAATGGGCCAGTTGTGGCCGATGCGCACGATCACGTTCTGGAGTGCGGAACACATATTCGGGATCCACGAACCTGCGGTCTACACGCGCTTCAGCGGGGAAACGGTTTTTCTGTGGATTCAGACTTTCTGGATCCTTGTTGTGGCGATTGCCGGAACAGCGATCTGGACCGCGCTCGATAAGCGCGCGAACGACCATGCCTGGCTTCACAAGTGGTTTCGACTTTTCATTCGATGGAGTCTTGCCGCATCGATGTTTGAATATGGGATGACCAAGATCATCCCGGTTCAGTTTCCGCAGCCATCGCTCAATACACTGGTTACGCCGGCGGGAAATTTATCGCTCAGCAATCTTCTCTGGACATCCGTCGGAGCTGCGCCCGCCTACGAAGTTTTCACAGGCGCGGCGGAGATGCTCGGCGGGATCCTCTTGCTCGTGCCCCGAACGACGATGCTGGGCGCGATGATTTCCCTGGCAGCACTCACGAATGTATTTGTGTTGAACATGACTTATGACATCGGACTCAAGCAGGTTTCTTTTCATCTCATCCTGCTTGCCCTTTTTCTACTTGCACCGGATTTCTCCCGCCTTGCGAACTTTTTCTATTTCGATCGCGCCACGATTCCTTCTACACAGGCCGCGCTTTTTCGAACTCGAGGCGCCAATCGAATCGCCTTCGCCGCACAGATCGTCCTGGGAATTTATTTGATAGGAATGCAGACCTACGCGAATTGGAGCTATTGGTATGCCACCGGCGGCGGCAGCCCGCGATCGCCATTGTATGGAATCTGGAATGTGGAGCAGTTCCTCGTGGACGGGCAGCCGCGCGCTCCGTTTCAAAATGATTACGATCGGCAGTGGCGGCGCGCGATCTTCGATGCACCTGGCACAATGACATTTCAACGCAGCGACGACTCCTTCGCCCATTATGGAATTTCCATGGATGAATACCAGCACACCATCCGCCTCACCAAAGGCTCAAGCCGTACCTGGCTGGCAACATTCGCCTATCAGCGTCCCCAGGAGGACCGGCTGATTCTCGAAGGCGAGATGGACGGACACCGGATTCGCACTGAACTGCAGCTTTTGGATTTCGATGCGTTTCGGCTGCTCAACAGCCGCTTTCGCTGGATCCGTCCGGACGAGCAATAACCACCAGCCTAGCGGCGCTCCTGTTTCTCGTAGACGGCCTTCGAGACCACAGCGCGACCGCCGCTGCTCTTTTCGGTTGTTTCGGTCGTCAGCGTTTTGGCGTCGGCCGATACAACGACTCTCGCGGTGGCCGCGATCCGGCCGTCGACTTTGATCACGATCCGGTAGCTATGATCATCGATGGCACTGTACGCGTTGGTGAGCACGTAATCCACGCCTTGAACCGGATAATCCTTACCATCGAACCGTCCGGTCCATTCCATGTGCGTCACGCCGCCTCGAACACCGACCATGTCATAGGTAACCTTCAAACCGTCTTCCCACGTATCAATACGTGAAGTCACCCGTTTGAAACGCTGTTCGGAGCTGACCGTGGACTTATTGAAGTTCTGCTTCCATGTACCGATCCACGGTGGATCGGCAGCGGAAACCGGAGACAAACCGGGGACGCAGATTGCGGTCAAAATGCCAAAAATCAGTAGGAAGCGCATTGAAGTAAGACATTATAATGTGCGCCCGAGGATCAAGAGCATGATGCACAAAGTTGTAGTCCCATCGCTGCTGGCGCTGATACTGCTTGCCGGCATTCCGGCGTTTGCTCAGGTCGATTTCACCGGTGTCTGGAATCCGCGAGTGGCGGACGAGGACAACCCGGAGCGCCTCGCCGGTCCGTCGCTGGTCGAGTACGTTGGACTTCCCATCAATGACTATGCGCGCCAGTGGGCACTGGCCTACAGTCCCGGCAGGCTGGGCCTTCCCGAACATCAGTGCCAGGTTCACGTGGTGGAATACATTCATCGCGGACCACTCCAGATGCGAATGTGGGAAGAGCGCGACGAAATCACGCACCAGCTCATTGCGATCCACGAATACATCAACACCTACGAACAGAGCCGCACGATCTGGATGGATGGCCGCGCGCGTCCGTCCGAATATGCGCCACATACATGGATGGGTTTTTCAACTGGGGCGTGGGATGGCAATATGCTCACGGTCACCACGACGCATGTCAAACAAGGCTGGCATCGCCGCGATGGCTTGCCGGCAAGCGATGAGGTCACTGTCATCGAGCATTATGTCCGGCACGGCGATTTGCTCACGCATGTCAGCGTGGTTGAAGATCCGATATATCTCGCCGAACCGTTGATCAAGAGTGAGGAATTCAATCTGGTCGCGAATCCAAACCAGTTCAATGCGTTCTGGCCTTGCGAACATATCGAAGAAGGCCAGCGCGAACGCGGCGTTGTGCCACATTTCCTGCCTGGCGAAAATCCTTATGTCGCCGAGTATGCAGCAACGCACAACCTGCCTCAGGAAGCGACTCTTGGAGGCCCGGAAACCATGTATCCGGAATTTCGAAACAAAATGAAGACATTGCCGAAAGCCGTTTACACCGCTCCGAAGGATTAATGATGAACAGAATGTTTCACCGAACCCTCCCATTCGCTCTTGCAGGAATCGCCGCAGCCGCAATCGGATTCTCAATGTTGGCCTCCGCTCAGCAAATCCGAACGCCGCGGCAGACGCCGTTTCCGGTGAATCCGGATTTTTCAAAACTCGAAGTTCAGACCCTGAAAGTTCAGGGCAGCGTCTATCTCCTCGCCGGAGCCGGCGGCAACATTGCCGCGCAAATTGGTGACGAGGGTGTGCTCCTGGTGGATACCGGATACGAAAAGATGAGCGACAAGGTGCTCGCGGCAATCCGGAAACTTTCGAACAAGCCGATTCGCACCATTATTAATACAACGCTCGCAGACGATCACACGGGCGGCAACGGTCCGCTCGTCAAAGCGGGTTTCATCAATCAGGCCGGTCCGGGACTCGGAGGCCGTCCCAATGAAGCCCTGCTGATCGGCCACAATAATCTGCTTCGGCTCATGACCGAAATCGGCGAAGCGAAGATTTCAACCGACCGCTGGCCGCCGAATACATACCCGGGAACGATGCGGGATATGTATTCGAACGACGAACCCGTCATCATGATTCACGTCCCCTACACCACCACGTCCGGCGACAGCATGGTGTTCTTTCGAAAATCGGATGTGATTGCGACCGGCGAAGTTTTCAATGAAACCGGTTTTCCGTATATCGACGTTGCTCATGGCGGAACGATCAACGGAGTTATCGAAGCCTTGAATCAGGTTCTTGAAATCACCGTTCCCAAACATCTGCAGGAAGGCGGGACGATGGTGATCCCGGGACACGGGCGGATCGCCGACGAGCACGATGTGCTCGAGTATCGCGACATGTGCACGATCGTCCGCGATCGCGTTCAGAACGCGATCAAGAAAGGAATGACGCTGCAGCAGGTGAAAGCGGTCAAACCCAGCTATACCTACGAATATGAACCGCGATTCGGCAAGAATCCCGCATGGACGCCGGAGATGTTCGTCGAGGCAATCTATAAGAACCTTAGCGGTGGAAAGTAGCTATAATCGGTTTTTCTGGAGGCGACACTTATGAAGTCGAGATTATTTCTGGTCCTGTTCGTTGCGGCGCTTTGCCTGCCGGGCATTGCGGCGTACGGCCATCATTCATTCGCGGGCACGTACCTCGAAGACAAAGTTGTGACGATTGAAGGCACGGTAGCCGAATTCAACATTCGTAATCCTCACTCCTTCATCAGCGTTGAAGTGACCGGCAAAGACGGGAAGATCACACGCTGGGGCGGCGAATGGGGCGGCGTGACTCAATTATCACAGGGCGGTATCAATCGATTCACTCTGAAGATCGGCGACAAGATCGTCATCGATGGCGCCCCGGCTCGCGATAACACGGATAACAAGGTTCTCGTCAGAAAAGTGGTCCGGCCCGCAACCGCAACGTCACCGGAATTCACCTGGACCGGCCGCGTCCAGTAAATCACGTTGGAGGAACTCATGCCCGAGATCAATCCCGGACGGCTTCGTACGCCGTCATGCTGGATTATCGCGTTGCTCCTGGCTCTCCCGCTGAGTCTATCCGCTCAGGGAGTCATTCAAGGAGCTCTTGGAGGCGGCCGAGGTGGTCAGCGAGGCGGTCCCGGAGCCGCCGCGCCTGCAGCTCAAACAGGAAAGTCCGCCGCACCGGTTGATCTCACGGGCTATTGGGTTTCCATCGTTACCGAAGACTGGATCGAGCGCATGTCGCCTGATTCGCCTCCGTCGGGCACTCAGGGCGGAAGAGGTGGACGCGGCCAAGCACCCGCCGCTCCTGCAAATCCCTCGGAACCTTGCCGGGCTTACGCCGCCGCAGGAAGCCTGCGCGTTCCGGGAAGACTGAACATTACGTGGGCTGACGATAACACTCTCAAGATCGATATGGACGCTGGAACCCAGACTCGCCTCCTCCATTTCAATCCTTCAACTCCTGCTCCAACCGAAAAAACATTGCAGGGATATTCCGTGGCTGCCTGGGAAGTCGGCGGAGCCCGCGGCTTCGGGGGGGGCGGAGGAGGACGTGGTGGCCCCGGAGGCGCCGCACCTGCGCCTCCTCGATGGGGAAGCCTGAATGTCGTTACGACAAACATGAAGGGCGGCTATTTACTGTCGAGCCGTTCCAGTTACAGCGACAATGCCACGTTGACCGAATACTTCACGCGTCATTCGGATTTCGGTGTGGACTACTTTACCGTCACTGCCCTGATTCAGGACGGTAACGCCACTCGAGCCACGAGCTCCACATTCAAGAAAGAAACCAACGGCTCGAAGTTCGCTCCATCGGGCTGCGAGGTTGTGCGGTAACACACGGCACACATGTAGCCGCGGGCTTTACGCCCGCGTGCACCGCCGCTGTATGCCTGCCGCAAGTGAGTTTCTCCGAAGTTTTCGCTGAGCGACTTTTCATGACATCGCATCACGATATTGCTTGCCACGATTCCGGCATTTGCTAGAATCGCCCGCCATGCGCAAACTCATTCTTGCTTTTGTTTTCGCCGCGCCCATTGTTCTCGCACAAACTTCGGAGCGGCAAGTTCGTTACTCCACCTCCAGCTTCGCTCTGACGCCCCCGAGCGATCGCGCTCCGGAAGATATCGCGTTTGGTTATCTGATGTCTGCCGGAGGAATCGCTCCGGACAATTCAGGCAGCGTGTACCTGGCGAAGGAGTACAAAACCGAACACAATGGCGTGACTCACATTGTGTACCGGCAGCGTTTCCAGGGGATCGAGGTCTCCAACGCCGCATGGGTGGTGAATATCGGAGACGATGGCGCCGTTTTGAATTCGGGCGGCAATCTGTATACAGCGCCTCCCGCGCTCAACTTCTCCGATCAACTTGCGGCCGACGTTGCAGTTCAGGCCGCAGTCCGGGAAGTAAACCCTCGAATAGCGGAGAAATACACTCCTCTTGAAATCGCGGGAGATCGACGCGGCGATGGAACATCGAGAAGGAATGATCGCCGCAGGGTTCAGTTCGCGGCGGGTGATCTCGGCGATACGGTCGAAGGCAAGATGGTCTGGTACGCGCATCGCGGAACATTGCTGCTCGCATGGGTATTCAACGTCGTGGATGAAGATGGTGTTTCGGCATACGACGTTGCGGTCGAGGCGGAAACGGGCGCGGTCATCGACAAGCGGGAAACGACGTTCTTCCAGGCTCCGAAAAAAGGATTCGTTTTCGATAAGGGTTTTCCGCAGCCGAATCCCAGGCCCGGCGTCCGCCTGACATCGGCTCCGCCTGCCGTCGAGCGCAGTTTGATGACGTTGACCGGCGACCCCGTCGCGTCGCCTCAAGGCTGGATGCTCAACAATGAAACGGCGGGATATAACGCAGTCGTCGGCGAGAACCTCCTCGGACAAACCTTCCTGGCAAATGCCACGAGAACGAGCGCCACGGGTGATTTCACGTTTCCGCTGTTACTCGGACCAACATCACCCAATCCCCTGACCTATCGCGATTCAGCAAACACCAATCTGTTTTACTGGGTCAATCGCGTTCACGACATGCACTACGCCCTTGGTTTCAACGAAGCCGCCGGAAATTTTCAATCGGATAATTACGGACGCGGCGGTGTGGGCGGCGACCCGATGCTTGCGTACTCGCACTTCGGCGCGGCCGCTCAGGGCGCAGCCTCATTGAATAACGCATTTTTCACCTATCGCAGTCTCGAGGACGGCAGTCCTTCCATGATCGCGATGTATGCCACGATGACGGGCGCTGCAGGCTTCTACGCCGATGGGGCCTACGCTGCGGACGTCATTGCCCATGAGTACACACACGGCGTGAGCCTTCGTCTGTTGCCCAATGGTTATGGAAGTTTTCAAACCGGCGCGATGGGCGAAGCATGGAGCGATTTCTTTGGCCTCGAATTCAGCACGCCGGAAGGCGGTGTCGTGGACGGAAGCTATCCTACGGGCGAATACTGGATTCAGTCCTGGGGTACCGGCATTCGAACACGGCCCTTCTCCACGAACGTCACGATTAATCCCCTGACTTACGCGAACCTCGGTCATGTCACCTATGCGGGAGCAGAAGTTCACGCCGACGGAGAGATCTGGGTCGAGGCCTTGTGGGAAGCGCGTGGAAACCTGATCCAGCAGTTCGGCGAAACTGAAGGACGACGACGCATGCGCCAGTTGGTGATCGACGGCCTGAAGCTTTCGCCGCCGTCTCCATCGATGGTCGATGCGCGCGACGCCATTCTGCTTGCGGATCGCGTGGACTTCAAAGGCGCGAGCCAGAGTCCACTCTGGACCGCCTTCGCCAAGCGCGGATTGGGCGCTCTTGCGCATTCCGATGGCGGCGACACGACTCACGTGATTTCGTCTTTCGAGGTTCCCACGTCCAGGGCAAAACTGAAATTCTACGAAGACACTTTCGTTCCGGGCGAGCCGATCCGCGTGCTGTTGTCGGACGCGGATCTGAATCAGCCCACGGTTCGAGTGCAGCTCAGTACGACTTCCGGAGACGTTGAAGATCTGATCCTGCGCCGCACAGGATCGGTGTATTTCGAAGGAATATTTTCGTCCTCAAACGTGGTCACTCCGCAAAACGGAACGCTCAATATCGTACCGGGGGACACCATTACCGCGACGTACATCGATGCCAACGCGGGGAGCTTCGGCCCATTCAATCTCGGTACTACAGCCGTTACCGCTACGGCAGCAATGCAGTTGCCTTACACGCTGGTCACAACGACCACGCCGCCGACGGCGTTGAACCCTTTCCCCAACGAGACGAGATTGACGAATGTGCGCGCGCCTGCCACAGCGACGCTGCCATTTGATTTTCCGTTTTTCACAAAGAAATACCGGTCCATGATCGTATTCCCAACCGGGATAATTGCCTTCGAGCCCTCGGTATTCACGAGCCTGTTCCGGCCTGGGTGTAATGACACCACCGAACTCAATCGCATTGGCGGAATCGCGCCATTGTTTGCGAATCTCACTTTTGGGACGGCTCAACCGAACGAAGGTGTTTTCATCAGCACGTCAGGAGCGAATACGGTAAACATCCGCTGGGCCGCTGAAACACTGCCGTCAGCTCCATCGATCGGCGCCTCGATCCCTGAACCCGTCAACATGGCGGTAACGATGACCGCTGAAGGCGCGATCACATTCATGTACGGCACCGGCAATGCAAATCTGCACACCGCTGTACAGACCCTGAGCACATGCGGATCTCAGCCGACCGTCGGCATCTCTCCCGGACATGACGTTTACTCGCGCACGTTGACGCTCCGGACTTACACGCTGGCTCCGACTTTTACGTTGTATCCACCATTCAATGCCACAACGACGCCCGAGGTCATTCTGGAACGGCCTGCTGCGAACGACACTGTTACCGGCGTCATGAGAGTCAGTGGAGTTGCATACGAACCGGGCGCTACAAATTCCGCAAATCTGACGTTCCTCAACCGGCGAGACATTCTCATCGATGGCGTCCAGCGAGGTGTCACCACTACGATTGTGTCGCGCCCGGATTACTGCGCAACGAACAACGTGGCCGGCTGTCCGACTGTCGGTTATCAGGCCGACCTGAATCTCGCTTCACTCGGCCTTTCGTCCGGCCGGCACACGATCTTTGTTCGCGCAAGCAATACCCGCGGCGCGTTTAAGGACACCGCTCCCGTTGCGTTCACCATCGCTGACGGTACATCACGAGTACCCAAAGGAGCGATTGAATCTCCCGCTTCAGGGGACGAACTCAGCGGCACCGTGACCGTTCGCGGACATGCATATGCGGACGATCTGATCGTCACGCGAGTGGATCTGCTCGTTGACGGGATAACGATGTCGGGAACCGGCTATGGCATTGCGCGAAACGATATCTGCGGGACGCTGACTACGCCTTTGCCTCCGAATTGTCCGAATGTGGGATGGACCCTGAGTCTGAATACGCGCTCGGGTTCGCCGCCATTGCCCGATGGAGCGCACTCGATGCAGTTGCGCGTGCTCGACCAGCTTGGAAGGTTCACGATGTTGCCGGACAAACCTGTTCCATTCACAGTAAAGAACGGACCCCAAACGTTCCCGGCCGGCGCCGTAACATCGGTAAAGCCCGGGGACCGGCTATCGGGAGTTGTTTCCGTATCCGGTTATGCCTATTCACCGGGGGGCCGAATTCTGGCGGCATTCATTGTCATCGACGGCACTGCGCTGACCAGCGGAACTTATGGCCTGCCGCGCCCCGACGATTGCGCAACACTTCCAACGGTGACGGCATGTCCGAACATCGGCTTCAACATCAACTTCGACACGCGCACGATTCCCAACGGCAATCACGTGCTCGGAGTATTTCTTGTGAACGACGCGGGCTTGAGCATCGTCATACCCAACCTGGACAGGAACGGTATGAACGTTGTCGTGGATAACAGGTAAGCGGGAAGCCGTCACGAAAGGCACAGAGGACACAAAAACTTTTGTGTCTTTTGTGCCTTTTTGTGGCTAAATTCCCCCCATGAAAACGATATCCGTCGTATTTGCAGCGCTGTCGCTCCTGCTTTTCAGCATCACGCTGTCGGCGCAGGTGAAATCCCCTCAGGACTATCTCGGATTTCGCGTCGGCGATGACTACAAGCTTGCGGACTGGCAGCAGATCACGGGCTACTTCAACGAGCTCGGCAAAACATCGAATCGCGTTCACGTCGATGTCATCGGCCAGACCACTCTAAAGAAACCGTTTCTCCGAGTGACGATCACTTCGCCCGAAAACCAGGCGAAGCTCTCGCGATATGAAGAAATCACCCGCCGCCTCTCCGATCCTCGCGGACTTGCGCCCGAAGAAGCCGAGCGGCTGATCGGCGAAGGAAAGTCCGTCATTGCGATTACGTGCTCGGTTCACGCCACCGAGGTATCCGGCGCGCAGATGTCGATGGAGCTGGCTTACAACCTGGCAACGAAGAACACCAATGAAGTGAAAAATATTCTCGACAATGTGATCTTCGTGCTCGTGCCTTCGCTGAATCCGGACGGTCTCGATATCGTCGTGAACTGGTACAAGAAGAATCTCAAGACGCCATTCGAGAACGCGCCGGTGCCGGAGCTGTATCACCACTACGCGGGCCACGATAACAATCGTGACTGGTACATGTTTACTCAGGTTGAAACGCGTAACACGATCGACGGTGTTTACAAGAAGTGGCATCCGCAGGTTCTTTACGACGTCCATCAGATGGGCAACACCGGAGCTCGATTGTTCGTCCCGCCGTTCATGGATCCGTACGAGCCGAACATCGATCCGATTCTGATTCAGGGCGCGGCCTTCATCGGGCAGGCGATGATGAACCGGCTCATCGGCGAAGGTAAGACCGGGATCGCGACGAACGCGGTGTACGATTCCTGGACGCCCGCACGCGCTTATCAGCACTATCACGGAGCCGTGCGCATTCTCACGGAGGCGGCTAGCGTACAGTATGCGTCGCCGATCAAGCAGAGCTTCACCGATCTGCGCCCCGGCCTCGGCTATGATCCGCGGACGTTGAGCTGGAAGTTTCCCGCCATCTGGCGCGGCGGCGAATGGCATCTGCGCGACATTATTGAGTACGAACTTACGGCTTCGATGGGAGCGCTCGAAAACATGGCGCTCTATCGCGAACGCTGGCTGCGGAACTTCTACACCGTACAGAAACGCGCCGTTTCCTGGAATCAGGCGCCGTATGCTTTCGTGATTCCTCCCGATCAGCGTGATCCGGTAACCGCCGCTGAAATGCTCAACATCATGCAATTCGGCGAAGTGGATGTGGAGCAAGCCCAGGCCCCGTTCACGGCCGATGGCGTGCAGTATGCAAAAGGCAGTTACGTTATTCGCGTGGCGCAGCCCTTCGGCTCCTTCGCGAAGACGATGATGGAGAAACAGGTCTATCCGGATTTGCGCGAATATCCCGGCGGTCCGCCGCAACGTCCTTATGATGTGGTCGCGCACACACTGCCGATGCAGATGGGCGTGAAAGTCATCACGGTATCGCGTCCGTTCGAAGCAACACTCGCAAAGACGGATGCGATCAAACCCCCGGCGGGCTCCGTGGAGAGTGGTCCCGCGAAGGCCTACATCCTGAGCCACGACAGCAACGCATCGATGAAGGCTTTGAATCACATGATGAAAGCCAAAGCCGATGTCTATTGGGCCGCGAAGCCGATCACGGTCAAAGGCAACGTCTATCCTGCAGGCACGATGATCGTGCGTTCCACACCCGGAATCGAATCGACGTTGCAAGCGGTCGCACGCGATTCTTCAGTGACCTTCATCGCATCCAATGATCGCCTGAATGTTCAGGCGTACAAACTGAACCCGCCGCGTATCGCGATGTACAAAAGCTACGTCGCATCAATGGATGAAGGCTGGACCCGATTCATCTTCGAAAACTACGACTTCCCTTTTACAAACATCGTGGACAAGGACATTCGTTCGGGGAACCTTCACTCGAAGTACGATGTCATCCTGATTCCCGGCGAGATGAGCGAGACCGAAATCATTGAGGGCCGCCGCCCTGCAGCCATGCCGGCTGAATTTGCTGGTGGCATCGGTGAGGCGGGCGTTCAAAACCTTCGCGAGTTTGTGAATGATGGCGGCACGATCGTTGCCATGGACAAGGCGACCGAGTTTGCCGCCAAACAATTCGCGCTTCCCGTGAAGAATTTGTTTGAGGGCGTGAAGCCGCAGGATTTTTACGTTCCGGGATCGCTGCTCAAAGTCGTGCTGGATACCGACAACCCTATCGCGTATGGAATGCCGCGAGAGACGGCGGCGTTTTCCGAGCAGAACGTGGCCTATGAAGTGAGCGGCGCGGCCAAAGGCGTCGGAACCTATCCGCTGACGAATCCCTTGATGAGCGGATGGATTCTTGGCGATGAAAAGCTTCTCGGCAAAACAGCCATCGTGGATGTTCCCGTTGGCCGGGGCCGCGTCATTCTCTTGTCGATCCGTCCGCAGTTTCGCGCGCAGGTTCGCGGTACGTACAAACTGTTGTTCAATTCGCTGTATTACGGACCCGCCACGATGACGATCTACGAGGAACGATGATGGGCGCGGGCGCCGCGCGCAGAAACTCATTCGAAATTGATTAGCGATAGGGCGGCGGATATAGTGAGTCCGCTTCGGAGGTCCAGAGTGAACCTTCTTAAAGTCTCAGGTTTTGTCGTTCTCTTGCTCGTCGCATGCATCCCGGCACTCGGCCAGGTCAATATCGAGGGCGAGTGGGCAGGCAAGTATCACGAAGATCAGGCCGACCGGATTCCCGGAGATGTTCAGGGCGATTTCACGGGTGTTCCTTTGAATGATGCCGCGCGGCGCTACGCCGAGAGTTTCGATGTCACACGCGTCAATCTGCTGGAGCATCAGTGCGAACCTTACAGTCTGCCGCACATCTATCGTGGCCCGTTGCAATTCCGGATCTGGACGGAAAAGGATCCCGCAACGCAGGAAATCATCGCGTACCGTGAGTATCTTGGAACCTATCAACAATGGCGGACGATCTGGATGGACGGCCGCGCTCATCCACCTGAATACGCGCCGCACACATTCATGGGGTTTTCAACGGGACAATGGAATGGCGACATCCTCACGGTAACGACCACTCACATCAAGAAAGAGTTTTACCGGCGCAGCGGCATACCGAGCAGTGATCTCTCGACGGTGGTCGAACACTACATCCGTCACGGTAATGTGTTGTCGCACGTCATGATCGTGACCGATCCCGTTTACCTCACCGAGCCTTACGTCAACAGTGAGGAATTCACCACTCTGGAACGTGGAAATCAAAACTGGCTTTACAACTGCGAGTACGCGATGGAAGTCCCCAAACCCAAGAACGATGTTCCTCACTTCCTGCCGGGCAAGAATCCGTTCATTAAGGATTTCTCCAATAAGTTCGCTCTCCCGTTTGACGCCGTTTTTGCCGGCGCCGAAGCCACCTACCCCGAATACATGTCCAGGCTTGAAACGCGCGCGGATCCTGGGCCGCACGCGGATGCCACCGCGCCAACCCGGACGCCGCCGGCGACAGGCGCGCCAACAGGATCAGGCGAGATCAAGACCTTTCACGTTCAGGGCAATGTATACATGCTTGTAGGTGCCGGCGCGAACGTTGCAGTTCAGATCGGCGATGAAGGCGTTGTCGTTGTGGACACCGGAACAGGCGCCATGCGTGAGAAAGTTCTTGCCGCGATCCGGCAGTTATCGACAAAGACCATTCGGTGGATCATCAACACGCACCCGGATGCCGATCACACCGGAGGCAATGCTACCATCTCACAAGCGGGCAGCACGGTGAACGGTAACCCCGCCGCAATCGTCGCAAACGAGCACGTCCTCGCGCGGATGTCGGATGCCAAACGCCCCTCTGGGGAATGGCCCTTGAATTCGTTCTTCGAAGACTCGCGCGATTTTTATTTCAACGGTGAAGCGGTTTTTCTTTATCACGTTCCCCGGGGCGCGCACACGGACGGGGACGTGTTTGTATATTTCCGGGGTTCGGATGTGCTGGTCTCGGGAGATCTTTTCATGACGACGACATATCCGCTTATCGATCTGAAATCCGGTGGCGGCGTTCAGGGATTTATCGACGGCCTGAACAAAATGCTCGACATCGCGGTCCCCAGATATCTCCAGGAAGGCGGCACCTATGTTATTCCCGGCCACGGCCGGGTTGGCGATGAGGCCGATCTTGTCGAGTACCGCGACATGATTGCGATCATTCGCGATCGAATACAGGACATGATCAAGCGAGGAATGACGCTGGATCAGATCAAAGCCGCGAAACCGTCGCTCGACTACGACACCCGGTATGGATCCGGTACGGATTTCGTGGAGGCCATTTACCGGGACTTGAGTTCAAAGAAGTAACACTGGAACCAGGAAATGAACATTACAACCCTTGCACTCTCATTGATCGTCGCGCTTGCCCAACGCGGCCAACCGCCCGGTGCGCCGCGGCCGGCGCGTTCGATTGCTCCGGTTGATTTCACCGGCTACTGGGTTTCCGTCGTGAGTGAAGACTGGCGGCACCGCATGATGACGCCGGCTAAAAACGACTTTGAAAGTCTTCCGTTGAACGCCGAAGGCACACGCGCGGCTCAGGCATGGGACCTTGCCAAAGACAACGACGCCGGCCTTCAATGCAAGGCGTTCGGCATCGGCGGAATCATGCGGCAGCCGGGCCGGATTCACATCACATGGCAGGATGACAACACGCTGAAGCTGGATTTCGATGCGGGAACCCAGACGCGCCTGCTGCATTTCTCGGCATCCGACAAACCGTCAGGCGAGAAAACGTGGCAGGGGTTTTCCACGGCTCTTTGGGAAGGACCTGTGATTGGACGCGGCGGCGGACCCGGCGGAGCCATTCCGCGAGCAGCGGATCCAGGCGGCGGAGGCCAGGGCCTGCGCGGAGGACCACCGCTTCCGGGTTCCATCAGTCAAGGGGGCTCGCTGAAAATCGTGACGACGAATTTTCGCGACGGATATCTGCGTAAGAACGGCGTGCCGTACAGCGAGAACGCCACCATCACGGAGTATTTCCACCGCCTCCCGCAACATCCCAACGGCGACAACTGGCTTCTCGTCGTCACGGTTATCGACGATCCGAAATATCTCCGCGAGCCTTTCTATACGAGCACGCAATTCAAGCTGGAACCCAACGGAGCGAAGTTCAGTCCGAAACCATGCAAAACCGCTGCGCCGACAAAGTGATCTCATGAAGCAGAAAATACTTTCGCGCCGCAGTTTCATGAAATCCGCGACAGTGGGGGCCGTCGTGGCTCATCCCCAACAGGCCGGCCGCGTTCGCGGCTTCGATCATGTCGCCCTGCCGATGCAGAACACTGAGGCGATGCTCAAGTTCTATCGCGGACTCGGATTTCAGATTTCCGAAAATCCTCAGGCGGTGTCGGTCTATATCGGCGACCAGATGATTAACTTCCACCGTCCGATGCTTTGGCAACGCGATACGTTTACGCTGCGGGCGCCGGCCGCAAAACCGCCATGCGGAGATTTGTGTTTTGTGTGGGACGGAACCGCAGAAGCCCTGAAGAAAATGCTGGATGGCGCGGGCGCCAGAATCATCGAGGGCCCAGTCGCACGCCAGGGTGGCCGCCGCGCCGCGGCTTCAAGCGTCTATGTTCGCGATCCGGACGGCAACCTGCTCGAGTTCATGATCTATGGGTGAGTTGAATTGAAGATGCCGACGATTTGGGAGAAACCAACACACATGGCTCTTTCGCGAATTTTTTTAGCAAGCCTCATCTTATTAACGACGGCCGCCTTATCCGCGTCAGCGCAAAGCCAGGGCCAGCGCGCCACTCCGCCACGCACGGGAACAGCTACTCCGAATCTCAACGGCATCTGGCAGGCCATGACGACGGCCAATTGGAACCTGCAGGATCATCCGGCATACGCCGGACCGATGTGGGAAACCGGCGCCATAGGCGCAGCTCCCGCCGGTCAAAGCGTTGTCGAAGGCAGCGAGATTCCCTACAAACCCGAAGCCGCTGCAAAACAGAAGGAGAATTTCAAAAATCGCCGGACGCTGGATCCCGAAGCAAAATGTTATATGCCCGGCGTGCCGCGCGCGAATTACATGCCTTATCCATTTCAGATTCTGCAAACGGACAAAGACATTCTGGTGGTGTACGAATACGCAACATCCAGCCGCCTGATCAATATGGGAAAGCCTGTCGAAGCTCTGACCGATACCTGGATGGGAACCTCGAACGGACATTGGGAAGGTAACACTCTGGTCGTCGATGTGACCGGACTCAACGGTCTCGCGTGGCTCGACCGGGCCGGAGACTTTGCAAGCGACAAGGTTCATATCGTCGAGCGCTACACGCTGAGGGACAAGGATCATATCGACTATGAAGCCGCGATCTCAGACCCATCGGTTTTCACCAGACCGTGGAAGATCAGTTTGCCCCTGTACAGACGGATCGAAAAAAATGCACAGCTTCTCGAATTCAAATGTGTCGAGTTTGCGGAGGAGCTTTTGTACGGACAGTTCAAAAAGCAACCGGCCAAGTGATCGAAGGAGGGTTCATGAACGTTCGAGTTGCTGCGGCGGTTCTTACGATTCTGCTGGCGGCGAGTTTCGCGGCCGCACAGACAAAAACCTACACGCCGCCGAAAACACCGTGGGGCGATCCGGATTTGCAGGGTGTGTGGCCGGGCAACGTCGGTGTGCCGATGCAGCGTCCGGCCAACATGGGTGAACGCGCAACCCTTACCGATCAGGAGTTCGCGCAGCGCGAGGCTCAGGCGAAACGCCAACTGGAAGCCGACGGACAGGCTTTCGCCACCAGTGACACGCGTGCAGGAATCGGTCCGCCGTCATATTGGACCGAACGCGGGAAACCCACGCGCCAGACATCATTGATTATTGATCCGCCCAACGGGCGCCTTCCCGCTCTTACACCCGAAGCGGAGAAGTACCGGAAGGAAGCTCGCGGCGGCAAAGGACTCCCCGGCGAGTGGCGCGGCCAGGCGGACTCTTACGACGATCTCAACATTTATTACAGATGCATCACTCGCGGGCTTCTCGGTTCCGTGATTCCCGTGGTGTACAACAATGGAAATCAAATTCTGCAGGGGCCGGGATACGTTGTATTCCGAAATGAGATGATCCACGAGAACCGCGTGATTCCTCTCGATGGCCGCCCTCATGTGAGTCAGGACATTCGACTGTACATGGGCGACTCGCGCGGACATTGGGAAGGCAACACGCTGGTGATTGAAACGACGAACTTCACAGACAAGGATGCTATCGGATCCAATGGGGCCGGGTATCCCGGCGATCCCGGCTATCACAGCGATCAGTTGAAGGTGATCGAAAAGTTCACGCGCATCGGCGATAATACGCTCGACTATCAGGCAACGATCATCGATCCGAAAACCTGGACCCGTCCGTGGACGATCCTGATTCAGATGGAGAGGAATGATAAATATCAACTCTTCGAATACGCCTGCCACGAAGGCAACTACGCGATGAGCGACATTCTCAGCGGCGCGCGGGCGAGCGAAGGAAAATGATTTCCCATAAATACCAATTGATATTCTCCGGGGAGGCTTTGGGGACTTTATGTTGAAGCGACTTTTGTTGGTCTTGACTGGCGCAGCGCTCTCTCTTGCTGTGGTGCCGGCGTGGGCACATCATGCATTTGAAGCAGAGTTCGATCAGAAGAAGCCGGTTCATCTCGTCGGCAAGGTCACGATGATGGAATGGATCAATCCGCACTCGTGGATTCATATCGACGTCGTCGGTCCGGACGGCAAGGTCACGAACTGGATGGTGGAGTGCGGAAGTCCCAATATCATGCTGAGGCGAGGCTTTACCAAAAACTCTCTGGATGTGGGATCGGAACTCACCGTCGAAGGCTATCAGGCCAAGAATGGATCGAACCGGGCGAACGGAAGCAGCGTTACATTTCGAGATGGAAGAAAGCTTTTTGTCGGAGGATCGAATCCCGACGTTCCGCAGGAGCAGCGACAATGAGTAACCGAAGGTTCGCGATCGTTCTGACGTTAACGCTGATGCTGCCGGCCTCAATCGCGGCGTCCGCACAAGCGCCCAAAGCTTCCCCGCCGGCATCCGCCAACAAGACATGGACAGCGCCCAAAACGCCATGGGGAGATCCGGACATTCAGGGACAATGGCCGGCAACCGCCAACATACCGATGCAGCGGCCCGCAAACTTCGGGACACGCGCCACGCTTACCGATGAAGAACTCGCTCAGCGTGAACGTCAGGCGCAAAATCAGGCGCAGGCGGACGGCCAGCAGTTTGCGAAAGCCGGCGGAACAGCCACGATCAATCCGCCATCGTACTGGGTTGAACACGGAGCGCCCAACCGTCAGGCCTCTCTCGTTGTCGATCCTCCCGACGGCCGAATTCCTCCAATGACACCGGAAGGCCAGCAGTTCGTTCGCAATCAGCGAGGCGGCCTCGGACCCGGTCAGCACTTCCCCGATAAAGTCGATTCATGGGAAGACTTCGATATCTACAGCCGCTGCATCTCGCGCGGCCTCGTCTCCAGCATGCTGCCGACGTTGTATAACTTCGGAAATCAGATTCTGCAATCACCCGGCTACGTCATCATTCGGAACGAAATGATCCACGAAAACCGCGTCATTCCATTGAATGGCGCTCCTCATGCCGGCGCGGGCATTCGCACGTATATGGGCGATTCGCGCGGACATTGGGAAGGCAACACACTCGTTGTCGAGACAACAAACTTCAACGATAGAACCGGGGCGAGCGGTGGATTCTATTCGGACGCTGCGAAGTTAACCGAACGCTTCACTCGTACGAGTCCCACCGAACTCAGCTACGACCTCACGGTCAACGATCCGAAGACGTGGACAAAACCCTGGACGATCCACATGCCCTATAAGCTCGATCCCGGCTACGTTGTCTACGAGTATGCATGCCACGAAGGAAACTACATGATGCTCGACGCGCTCGAAGCAGCGCGGCAACTTGAAAAAGAAGGTAAGACCACGCGCGTTGACCGGAGCACGGCGGGTGGGCCGAATCAGGAATAGAGTCATGGCCCCAAAGAGGCGCAAGAGTCACGAAAGAATCCTGAACGCGAACCGGTTTTGCCTCCTTTGCGCTTTATTGGGGCTGCTGCTCCTCACTTCGTGTTCGCCGCCACCGTCTGCTCAGCAAAGCGACGTTACAGGCAAGTGGTCCGGTGACTACGGGCCGGACGCCGATCATCGGGATCCCGTCACGCTGGAACTTCGACGGGAGAACGATCATCTCTTCGGAAACATCAGCGCAGGTCCCCGGCTCATTCCCGTTCGAGCGACGTTCAAGCCGGATACGCGCGAGATCGTGATGGAGTTCGACGCACAGGGAAACGGCGGCCGCACCGTTCATTACAAAATCGACGGGAAGGTTGACGGCAACACGATGAGCGGAAGTTGGATTCACGACGATCAACGCGGTGATTTCCGCCTAACGAGGAAGTAGCCCTCACATGCGGATTTGCGGATTGGAGATCTCAGATCTTCAAATCCGAGACGTGATTCTTCAACCTACCGGAGTTCGAATTCCCTCGTTCCAATCGTGAGTGTCTCTGCTCTCACCTCACCTTTGATCTGCTTGCTCGGGAACCCCTGGACGGTTATCGTGACGCCCCGCTTCAACATCTCCTCGGTCAGGTTTCGCGCGTCCATTCGAACCGGCGGCGCCAGCACAACCGACACTGTGGATTTATCCGGTGTCTCAATCTTTGCCATCACAAACTTTTCCCGGTTGTAATCGATTTCCCGGATAACGCCGGTGATCTTCGCCGGTTTGGTTTGGTCGTATGCGGGCCAATCGCGGTCTTTCCCATACACCGCGTTGTCGTCACGGTCTTTCGGTCCCGTCCACGGCGTGATCGCGCCTTCGAGCAGCGACGTCAGATTCCCTTCCATGCACGAGTACTCCATGATCTCGACATCCGGCGTGAGTACAAAGACTCGATCGTTCGAAATCTGGCGCGTGTACGTTTTTGGATCGTCCAGCACCCATTTGAAGTTGATGTGTCCCATGTCCGGACGCGTGAACGTCATGGTCAGCTTTGCCTGATCGCTCATGGGATGGCCGATCGTTCCAAGTTTGGCCAGGCCGTTGAAATTGACGGCTTCGATCACCAGCGTGTCGCCGTCCCAACGGCCTCGCGAGTCGCCGAACCATGTGGGCGGCCAGTCTTTTCGATGCGGCAGCCCCTCGGTGTTGACGACCTGAAACATGGTGCTTTGCTCAAACAGGAACGAGACGTAATCGTTGTTTTGAAGAATCTGCATGGGATGCGGAGTGAAAGATCGAATCCATCCAAACGGCATGCAGCTTCCCGCATAATCGCCGTTCTTCACCGGGTTGTAATTGTCCCACTGCGCCTGACCCCACGGCGTGAATGGAAGTGGATTCGGCTCTCCTTTGTTGCTCGTCCCATCGCGGTTGGTGAACGTTCGCGTCAGATCCTGAGTGCCGGGACGCGCCCAGATTCCGCTGAAATCCGGCTTGCCGTTCGCCAGACGAGGTGTCGGAGCTTTCGGATCAACCTTCGTTTTAAGCGATTGCGCCGTGAGCGGTACTACAGCCAAACCGGCAACGGCGATCGAATACGCCAGCGCTTTCACGATAGACATGAGATGGCCTCCTGAAACGATGGGAGAATGCTACAGGGGAATTTCAGGGACAGACACCAAATTCGTAGTTCGGAATTTGGAATTGAAGAATTTGATGTTCACCGGCGCCGGCATGATGTAGTTTTCGGGAGCATCATCACTCTTGTCTGGAGAATTGTCATGAAACGATTGCTGGTTCTAACGGCTCTCAGCCTGCTGATCGTGATCGGCGCCATCGACGCGCGCATGCGCGCGCAGGTCCGCAAGTCCACTCCCGTAACTGACGCGATGTTGCAAAAACCGGATCCGGCGAACTGGATGATGTGGCGCCGCACTCTCGACAGTTGGGGATACAGTCCGCTGAACCAGATCAATCGCACCAACGTCGCGCAACTGCGCATGACGTGGACCCGCGGACTGGGAACCGGCAATACCCAGGAAGCGACACCGCTTGTGTATGACGGCGTGATGTACATTCCGAATCCCGGCGACTACATCCAGGCGCTCGACGCGAAAACGGGAGACCTTCTGTGGGATTATCAACGCAAACTGGCAAACCCCGCGCGCCGCACGACGAACCGGAACATCGCAATTTACGGAACCAATATCATCGATACGACATCCGACAATTACGTCATTGCTCTTGATACGCAAACCGGAAAGCTTACCTGGGAGACTCAGATTCTCGACCCGAGCAAACCCGCCAACGCAAGCTCCGGCCCGATCATCGCGAACGGAAAAGTGATTTCAGGCCGCCAATGCCAGCCGGGCGCGGGTTACGACGGCTGTGTCATTACAGCGCACGATGCGAAGACCGGCAAAGAGCTCTGGCGTACGCACACCATGCCGAGGCCCGGCGAGCCCGGCGACGAAACATGGGGCGGTGTTCCGCTCGAGCAGCGATGGCACGTCGGCACCTGGATGGTTCCGAGCTACGATCCCGAACTCAACCTCATTTATGTCGGCACGTCCGTCACGATACCGGCGCCCAAGTTCATTCTTGGAGGAAATGACAACAAACACCTCTATCACAATTCCACGCTCGCCTTGAACGCGGATACGGGAAAGATCGTCTGGTACTACCAGCACATTGTCGATCACTGGGACCTCGATCATCCCTTCGAACGATTGCTCGTCGATACCGCTGTGACTCCGAATCCTCGCGATGTTCAATGGATCAATCCCAAACTCAAGCCGGGCGAACGACGGAAAGTCATCACGGGAATTCCCGGCAAGACGGGAATCGTCTACACGCTCGATCGAAAAACAGGTGAGTTTCTCTGGGCCCGGCCCACAGTCTTTCAAAATGTCGTGACGAAGATTGACGGTGATGGCGCAGTCACCGTCAATGGTGAGGTGACGTTCAGCAGATTGAACGAAAGTCATCTCGTTTGTCCCGGAAGCAACGGCGGCAAGAACTGGCCGGCGGGAGCCTACAGTCCTTTGACGAACATGATGTACATGCCGATGCAGAACATGTGCATGACGGCGACCACGACTACCGATCAGCGCGATCCCTCGAAGGTCTACGGCCTCACCATGAATTACTCCATTGCTCCCGGCGCCGAGAAAGTCGGCTCGGTCTGGGCCATCTCGGCGGAAACAGGCCAAACGTTGTGGAAACAGGAACAGCGCGCCGGCGCCATGTCGCTTGCGGCCACCGGCGGGGGGCTCGTCTTCGGCGGCGACGTCAATGGCCGATTCCGGGCGTTCGACGACAAAACCGGGAAGGTATTGTGGGAAACCAACCTTGGATCGCCGGTCAGTGGATACCCGGTTACTTTCGCCGTCGGCGGCAAGCAGTATGTGGCAGTGACGACCGGTCCGTCGCTTGTGGCGAATTCGTCTTTGAGAGTTGCTCCGGAATTAAAGCCCGGCAACGCCCCCAGCGTTTTTGTATTCGCGCTGCCTTAGAGCCCTGGGGCTATTCCTCTATTCCTCGGCTTCTTCGACTTTCTTTTTTGGAGCGGAAACCGGCTGACCGCCGATTCGCTCTTCGATGTAGTAACCCGGATGGTACGCGCCCTTTTTCAGATTCAGGTTGCTGCAATATTTCTTCGCGTCTACATGCGTCTTGAACTGAGCAGGCACTCGATTCTTACCGAAGCTTCCGATTTCGTTAGGTTGTTTGGACAGGACCCAAAAGGCTCTTTTCCCTGGCATGCCTGCCAGTGTAACACCATCAGTGATACATTCTCTCTGCCATGATGAAGCTCGTCGAGGAAACCTCCGGCGAAGGAGAACTGCGAGTGAACGGGGACTTGATCCGGAAAGTCGCTTACCGGATTACACGTTATCAGGGGTTTGTTGAGTCATCCGGTTTGCCGGTTCCCGGACTTCATCGAATTGAAGGTTCGATTGATTGCGCCTCAGGCGAGTTCATCGGCGTTTCGGCCGCGTTGAAGCTCGATGATGGCCGAGTCCTCGCGGTGACGATCATCGACAGCGCCGGGCGAATATTGAGCGAAGGTCACGGCCCATCGAAGTGTCTGTGCTGCTGATGAGGGCGCGGGTATGAAACCCGCGACAGACTCGATTTCATCATGTAGTCGTGGGTTTTATCCCGCGCCCTCCTCTTATTCCCGTAACGCGAATGCGAACAATGAATGTCCGGCCGCAACCACGACGTATTGCTTGCCGTCCACCTGATACGTCATCGGGCCGGAATCCACCTGACCGCCGAGTGTGACTTTCCACAAAAGCGCGCCCGTACGCGCATCGAAAGCGTGGAAGTAGCCCTCCCGGCCGCCTCCGAAGAGCAAATCCGTGGCGGTCGTGAGAAGGCCGCTGCCGGTCACATCCGTCATTTCAAACTTCCACTTTTTCTCTCCGGTGCGCGGATCGAGCGCAATGATGGCGCCATGTCCGGCCGCTTCGGTCCAGCTATTGACGGGACCCCGGCGCAGTGACGGCACATTCTGCCCGCCCGGAATCGGACTTGTCGGACGCCCTCCGACAAACCGGCGGCCTTCTTCATACTTCTGATCTTCCTTGACGAACACGCTCGCATAGTCTTCCCACGCGGACACGTAAAAGAGCCCCGTGCGCGGACTATACGAAGGTGAAAACCAGTTTGTGCCGCCCTGCACACCCGGAAACGTTGGAGCACCCTCCGGCTGTGGCGTTTGAATGGGGTGGCCTTTGGCATCGAGGCCGCTGGCCCAATTCACCTTCACGAACGGATGGCCGGACAGGAACTGCCCGTTCGTTCGATCGAGGACATAGAAAAAGCCATTGCGGTTCGCCCACATCATCAGCTTCCGCGGAGCGCCGTTCCACTGGGCATCGACGAGCACGGGAATCTGAACCGAGTCGTAATCATAGGGATCGTTGGGAGTGAATTGAAAATACCATTTCAATTTTCCCGTGTCGGGATCCAGAGCAAGAACGGAATCCGAATACAGGTTGTCGCCCGAACGTTGGGCCGGATTCCAATCCGGACCGGGATTACCCGTTCCCCAGTAGGTGAGATTGAGCTCGGGATCGTAGGAACCCGTGTCCCACACGGATGCTCCTCCATGTTCCCAGTCCGCGCCCTTCCACGTGTCGTGGCCCGGCTCGCCCGGGCCGGGAATCGTGTAGTACCGCCATATCTCGCGCCCGGTACGCGCGTCAAAAGCCACAATGAATCCACGAATGCCGAATTCTCCGCCGGCAACGCCGACGATCACCTTGTCTTTCACAACCAGCGGAGCCAGCGTCATTGCGTATCCCGCATTTGCATTGGCAACCTTGATATTCCACAGAGGGCGGCCCGTCTTCGCGTCCAGCGCAACGAGATGAGCATCGAGGGTGGCGAGGTACAGTGTGTCGCCAAGTATGGCGAGACCGTGGTTCACGGATCCGCAACAGGGTTTAACGTCGGGTGATGGGTAGTAACGATAAATCCAGAAAACCCGTCCGGTCTTTGCATCGAGCGCGACCGCATCGCTCGGCGCCTGCGTCAGGTACATGATCCCGTCGACGACAAGCGGAGTGGTTTCGAATTTCTCGAGGGATTCGGCTTGAAAAATCCATTTCTGCTCGAGGTTCTTCACGTTCGCGGGCGTGATCTGATTCAGGACGCTGTAGCGCTGGCTCGAATACGTGCCTGAATACGTCAGCCAGTTCTGCGGCTCCGATACAGCGCGGAGAATGCGGTCGTACGAAACCTGCTGCGCTTGAAGGATGGAGAAGACTCCAACGGCCGCCAGTACTGCAAGGAGAACCAATCGCCTCAATTTCATCGTGAACCTTTCAATGTTCGGAGATACGCGATCACGTCGTCCAGTTCCTTCGCTGTGAGCTTGTCCTTGAAAGAAGGCATGGTTGAAGTCTTCAACACCGTGTATTCGCGTAAGTCCGACTTTACGAGCGACACAAGCTTCTCCTGTGTGTCGATGAGCTGGACCGTGTACGTGTCTTCGTTCAGCCGGCGGCCGGTAATGGTTTTGCCGTCCTTCGTGACGGCGCGCACCGACCGATTCAGCGGCAGCATCGCCGAGGATGGGTCGAGGAGTGACCGCTCCAATGCTTCAGGCGCTCGAATCGCTCCGACGTCACTCAAATCCGGACCCACGCGCGATCCCTTTGCGTTAACCCGGTGGCAGCCGGTGCAGTTCCCTTTCTCTTCAAATATGGTCTGGCCGTGAATGGCATCGCCCCGAGCCGGCCGCGTATCGAATTCGCGCATCGACCGGATGTACGCAACAAGGCCCGCGAGTTCCGCCGTGTTGTATCGTCCCGGAGGCATGGCCGTACCGGGAATGCCGCTCTGAATGATTCGATTGATATCGCTGTCACTCGATGCGCGGCGGAATTGATTCGTGCGAAGATTCACGCCAGGCACCGAATCGCCGTTCGCGCCGTGACACGTAATGCAATTCGCGTTGAAAAGATTGAAACCGGTCTCGACATCCGCCTGCGAATACTGCCCCACATGCTCCTGAGCCTGCAGCAATGCGGTTGAGAGCAGCAACACTCCCGCCAGGCAAACCATCTCCGAAATCCTCCTGTCGTTGTGTCTTCCTGGTCCAAACATAGTTGTTTTGCGCATGACTCTAACAGAAGGTAAACTGGCCACCAACATGTTCCACGGAGGTTCGCATGAACCATCGATTTCTCCCTGCTGTCGCGATCATCGCTCTGATCAGCGCCACGAGCTTCGGCCAGACAAAGAAGTACTCGCCGCCCCGTTTATCCGACGGACGTCCGGACCTGCAGGGTATCTGGACGAATTCCACGTACAGTCCGCTTGAACGTCCTGCGGGCGTTAACAAAGAGTTCTACTCAAAAGAAGAAGCGGTGGAGCTCGAAAAACGCGCGGCTGAACAGGAGGAAGAGCAAACCGCTCCCGGTACGATCGCGGACGTGCATTACGACTTCACGCAGTTCGCGCTGGATCGAAGTCAATCCGTGCGTGGATCTAATCTGCGAACATCCTTGATCGTGGATCCTTCCGATGGGCGCCTGCCTCCTTTGACTGCCGAGGGCCGGAAGCGCGCCGCTGAACGCGCCGAGCGTGCGAAACTCGTGGGCCGGTGGGATTCGGCTCAAAGCAACGATCTCGATGACCGCTGCGTCATCTTCCTGGGCGCCGGACCGCCGATGCTGCCCGCCACTTACAACAGCAATTATCAAATCGTGCAGACATCCGATTACGTGATGATCCTTTTTGAACAGAATCACGACACCCGCGTTGTTCCTCTCAACAATCGCCCGCATGTTTCGCGAAACGTCCGCCAGTGGCTTGGAGATTCAACAGGTCATTGGGAAGGCGATACCCTGGTCATCGAAACAACGAATTTCAACGGCAAGAACCCGCTGCGCGACTCCAGTGAGAACATGCGCGTGACCGAAAGATTCACGCGCACGGCGGACGACACCATTGCATATAAGTTCACGGTCGATGACGAATCCACGTGGACGCGGCCCTGGACCGCCGAAATCTCAATGAAGAAAACAGCCGGTCCTCTTTTCGAGCACGCCTGCCACGAAGGAAATTACGGCCTCTACAACACGCTCGTCGGCGCGCGACTTGAAGAGAAACGGGCCGCGGAGAAAGCGCGGAAACAATAACGCGGGTATAAAACGCGCGACTACAGACTCGATTTCTTCATGTAGTCGCGGGTTTCATACCCGCGTTCCTTCTTACCTCTGCACGAGTTCGATCTTGGTGCCGGAAGGTCCTTCGATATACGCGTAAAAGATCGTCGAACCGCCGGCGAGTTTCAATGGCCGCGGCTCGCTGGTGACTTTCACGCCTTTTCCCTTGAGCTCCGCAATCTTCGCATTCAGATCCATCACGCGCCAGCCGATGTGATCCACCGCATGGCCTTCGCTGGGCGTGGAATCGCCGCGCTGCACCAGAATCCACACATCGCTGAAATTCGGTGCGCTGTATTTCATACCGTCGATGCGACCCTTGAGTTTCGAGCGTTCACCGCCAAACTTTTCACTCAGCCATGTGAGTGCCTGCTCGGGGTCGGGCGCGCGAAGGTGGATGTGATGAAATCCCAGCAGGTCCGGATCCTGCACCACTTCGATACGCGTGCCCCACGGGTCCTCTACAAATCCCAGCTTAAAAAGGCCCTGCACTTCCCTCACCGGCTGCACAATCTTCACTCCCGCCGCTTCGAGTTCCTTCATCTTCGCGTCGAGATTCGAGAATGAGAATCCAATGTGATCGATCGCACTGCCCGTGCTCGGCTCGGACTTATCGCGCCGGAGAAAAATCAGCCTTGTGCTTCCCAGCATCAGCCGATCCGGAGCTTCATCGAAGCGCTTTCCGCCGAAATTCTTTTCATACCAGGCCACGGCGGCTGCAGTATCGGGAACACCGAGGTGAATGTGGTCATACGGCAAAGTCGTCGCCGGAATTTTCGCGCTCTGGCCGGTTGAGGTCGCGGCGGCCAATAGCAAACAGAGTGCAAGCAGAATTCCTCGAGTTTTCATGGATTGGTATTCCCCCATCCTTTCAAGATCTCTTTTGTAAAATTGCGCAAATACTAATGCGCGGAACAGGGGTTCTCAATCGAAAAATGACGTAGAATACCCGGGCTTCAATCTCAGATGAAGGACAAGCGCCGATGATTCGAAAACTGATCGTGCCTGGATTTCTGTTTGCGGGTCTTATTTGCCTGCACAATAGTTTTTCCCAAAGTGCACCCAACACCGGTCGCATGGTGCTGGTTACCGTAACGGCCACGGCCGGCAAGAACATGCCCGTCACGACTCTGAAGCCGGAGGACTTCAAAGTCACCGAGGACAACAAGGAGCAGAAGATCGAATACTTCTCTCACGGTGACAGTCCTTCAGCCATCGGCATCATTCTCGGCGCCGGCGCGCTCGCCGCTCGAACGGACCGGGTATCGGAAAGCATTCGCGATGCCGTAGACGCATTTCAGAAGAGCGGCGTGCAAGGCAGCGAGTACTTTGTCGATGGATATGGCGCCGACGGCGCGGAAGGAGCGGTCATGCGCGGACTCAGCCGGCTGATGCGAAGTCCGAATCCGCGAAAGGCGCTTCTGGTGATTATGGACAGTCACGATAATCCGGGCGGCAATTACGAAACTCCCTCAATGGAAGGGGCCATGAAGCAGCCGGTTCCGGTTTATTTCCTCTTCCTGCGAGGCATTAGCGACGACAAGACTTTCCCATCAACCTGGTTGACCGTTTTTCAGGATGTGACTCGCAACACGGCGGCCCAGATGCTTTATCCGGAACCTTTGATCGAATTGAAGGCCGAACTGCTGAAACTTTCCGACGAGATCAAGAACCAATACGTCATCGGCTATACATCACCGAACGCCGCGCAGGACGGGAAATGGCGCTCGCTGAAGGTGACTGTGAATTCACCGCTGAAGCCCGCTCTGCGCTACCGTTCGCGGCACATGGTGGCAAAACCGGGCAAATCGTAAACACTCGGATTATTTCTTCGCAGCTTTTTCTTCGGCTCGAGCTCCGGCAAGCGCCCCCGTCATTCCATAATTGCCTTCATGGCACGCGTATTCGAAGAGTTGTCCTTTGCTTTTTGTCACCGGAATTTCCACAGTCCAGGGTCTGGCCCATGTCGCGGGATCCTCGACTGTGAATTGATAAATCAGAGTGTCCGCATCCAGCCGCTTGAAGCGTTCGGTGAGTTTCATATTTTCACTGCTGCCGCGAAACGGATTCTTCTCGCTGAAATTCGTGGTCTCGACGACCAGCGTGTCGCCTTCCCAGTGCCCTCGGGAATCTCCCTTCCACAAACGCACATCCTTTGGAAGATGCGGACGGCCATCAAGCGGAATCACGCGGGCTTCATGTCCCATTTCGATGAGGAGCGAAACGGTGCCGGGCGACTGAACGATCTGGACGTTATTGTTGTAAGCCGTCGGCGTTATCGGCGGTCCGGCGCCCTGAAGGATCAGGCATCGTTCAGGCAACGGCCGATTCTCCGGACCATCGAATTCATGCCCGCGATTCTTTGCGGTTCGCTCGGCCTGCCGCTCGCGGGCAGCGGGAAGCATCGCAGGAATTCTTCCGTCCGGAGGATCGATGACGAGCGATGTCCTCCGCGTCTTGACAACCTTCGTTCCGCTGTCCCACCAGAAATCGTTGTAGGCGCGGCCAACATCGGCTTCGGCGCTGCCGTCGCGGCGATCTTTATTGTTGTTCGTCACAACGTCGGCCTCATATTGCGCGGCTTCCTTCTCCGTCAGAAACTCCTTGGCGGCGAATTGAGCCGGCCGTTCCATCGGTGTGATTGTGGCGAAACTCCAGGTTCCCTGAAGATCGGGATGACCGTCCGGAGTGCGCAGCTTTGAAGGCGTCTGGGCGAGGCCCACCGCACTCATCCCCATTCCGATAAGGGCGACCGCCACCAAAGACCCGGCAAATCGATATGTCATTGGAGCTCCTTTTCGCCGTATTCTACACTCGGTCTTTCAGGAGAACATATGATCTCGCGCATTGGGCTGGCTCTTTCGGTGCTGGCGCTCATTCTCAGCGCTTCGGCGCCCGGGGCGCCACTACAGTCACAAAAGATTGTCGTGAATTTTCCGACAAGAAGTGGTGCATCGTGGCCGTTGTTCATCGCGAAGGAAGGCGGCTATTACCAGAAATACGGACTCGATGTGAGTCTGGTGTTCGCCAATCATCCCGCCGGTGTTGCCATGGTCATCAGCAACCAGGCTCAGATGTCGAGCTATTCGCTCGAATCCGCAATGCAGGCCAGCGCGAAAGACGGATCGCTGGTGATGATCGGAAATTCGTTGAGCAAAGCCGTTTTCGCATTGATGGCGAAAAAGGATTTCACGACCGTCAAGCAGCTTAAAGGCAAACGGATCGCCGTCAGCCAGATTGGTGATCCACCTTACAACTACGGCAGCGCGTTGTTCCGGCACTTTGGCCTTTCACCCCGCGATGTCCAATGGGTTCCCATCGGCACTGACGCCAATGGACGCATGGCGGCTCTGCAGAGCGGCCGGGTCGATGCAACGCTTCTGACGCCACCGGCGTATTTCAAACTCGAAGAAGCCGGCTTCCGGACTCTTGCCAACGTTGCCGATTACGACGACATCTTTGCTTCAACCATGTACCTGATGAAGAAAACCACAGTCGCCTCAAATCCCAGACTGCCCGAACTGCTCATCAAAGCTCACGCCGAAGCCATCAAGCGCTTCTATGAAGACAAGGCATTCGCCGTGAAAGCCTACGTCGTCTACGACCCGCAGTCTCAGCCGGATGTTGAGCGGTTCTACGAGATTTACAGAAAAGGCAATCTGTTCGAGCGCATTCCCTATGTCACGACGAACGCCGTGAAAGCCGTTATCGATCAACAGACCGACCCTCAGTTGATTTCACTCATGAAAGGTTTCGATTTTCGAACCGTCGTTGACAACAGCACCGTGAGCCGTCTGGTCAAAGAAGGCTACTTTGAGAATCTCTTCGGCGCCGGCGTGAAGGCCGAGGAAGAACGAAAAGCAAAGGTTGCATTCAAATGAGAGCAGGGCTTTTCCTTTTGGTGATTCTCGTGGGTGTTATCTCTTCCGGCCCCCTTTTCGGCCAGATCGATCTATCCGGCGAATGGAGCAACCTGACACACGAAGACGTCAATCATCGTCAGAGCGTGGAGATCGGCGATTATGCCGGACTGCCCCTGACGGAAGCAGGACGATTCAAGGCGGAGAGCTGGGATGAAGCCGTACTGGCAACTCACGAGCGGCAATGCATCCCTCACGTCGTCACCTATGCGATGCGTGGACAACCCGGGAACATGCGCATTTCGAAGCTCGACGATCCTGATACCGGACAGATTCTCGCTTACACCATTCACGGCACGTATGGGCGGCCTCGAACGATCTGGATGGATGGACGCGCGCACCCATCGGAATACGCGCCGCACACGTGGTCCGGGTTTTCGACGGGCCGATGGGAAGGCTCCACTCTGGTCGTCACCACCACTCACATCAAGATGGGCTGGATCATGCGGAACGGCGTTCCGACGAGCGATCGCGCCACAATGACGGAACGATTCATCCGTCACGGCGAACACCTGCTCGACGTGATTATCGTGCACGATCCGATTTACCTGAGCGAGCCCTTCATTCGAACTCAGGACTGGGTCCTGAACCTGAGAGGCGAACCCAACGCGTGGGGCGCATGCGGTCCCGCGCAAATCGCCGATGAAATCCCAAATCAGAAAGCCGGCTACGTTCCGCATCATCTGCCGGGAGCGAATGACATGCTTCGCGAATTCCCCGCCAAACGTCACGTGCCAACGGAAGCCGCGCGCGGCGGCGCCGAAACCATGTACCCCGAATACATCCTGAAAATGCAGGGCAGGACCGGACCCATGGGTCAGAAGCCCGCTCCCCTCGCGATTCCGCCTTCCAGCGTGCCGAAACCAGGCGACATTGAAGTTCTTCACGTTCAAGGCGACGTTTACATGCTCGCCGGCGCCGGAGGGAATATCGCGATACAGGTTGGAGAGGACGGCATTGTGGTTGTGGATTCCGGCGCCTCGCAATCCAGCGACAAAGTGCTTGCCGCCATTCTCAAACTTTCCGGCAAGCCCATACGTTTCGTTCTGAACACCGGGGCCGACCTCGATCACATCGGCGGCAACGAACTCCTTGCCCGGAACGGAACGAAATTGGGCGGGGGTCTTCTTGTTGGAGGAACAGCCGGTGATGGAGCTGCGATCATCGCTCATGAGCAGGTCCTGCGCACAGTGAGCGCGCCCACCGGCAAAACGGCGCCGACACTGAGCGGCTCATGGCCGACCGATGCCTATCCGGGAGAGTCGAAGGAAGTCTACGCCAACGGTGAAGGCGTCGAGATGCTCCATCAGCCGGGCCATACCGGAGGCGACAGCATTGTGTATTTCCGCCGATCGGATGTTGTTGTTGCGGGCGATCTCTACTCGACGCTCGCATATCCGGTCATCGATACGGCGCATGGCGGAACGTTCAAGGGGCTGCTCGCTGCATTGAATCGCATTATTGAAATCACGATTCCGAAAGACTGGCAGGAAGGCGGAACCATGGTGATCCCCGGACATGGCCGCCTTGCCGATGAAGCCGATGTTGTCGAGTATCGAGACATGATCACGATCATCGGCGACCGTATTCGCGATATGGCCCGCAAAGGCATGACTCTCGAACAAGTCAAGGCCGCGCGGCCCACCCGCGATTACGACGGCCGTTACGGTTCGCCTGATCTGCTGATCGAAGCCGCGTACAGGGAAGTGAAATAAATCATGCTGACGATCGTCCTATTCATGCTCGCCCAATGGCTCCAGTATCCCACTGCCGGAGTACCTCGAGATGCCGGCGGAAAACCAAATCTGAACGCGCCGGCTCCGCGAACTGCGGATGGTAAACCTGATTTTTCCGGCGTGTGGGATATTGAGCACAATCGGCCGTGCCCGCCGGGCGGTTGCAACGACATGCCGATTGGACAGGAGTTCGTAAATATCGGCTGGAGTTTGAAGGATGGACTTCCCTATCAACCGTGGGCAGCGGAAGCCGTGAAGAAGCGCATGGAACAAAACGGCAAGGACGATCCCGGTACACGATGCCTTCCTGTCGGCCCGGTACACTCCATCACCACGCCGCTCATGAAGAAAATTGTTCAAACGCCCGGACTCATTGTGATTCTCACGGAACGCGACTTTTCGTTCCGTCAGATTTTTACGGATGGACGGCCGGTGCCGGAAGTGGATGAACCATCGTTCAGCGGTTATTCAACGGGTCATTGGGAAGGCGATACGCTGGTCGTTCAGACTGTCGGTTTCAGAGAACCCATGTGGCTGGATCGCAACGGCAGCCCATTGACGGATGCCGCCAAAATGACCGAGCGCATTCGCCGGCCGAATTTCGGCAAGCTGGAAATCGAACTGACCATCGACGACCCGAAAGCCTACACGAAACCCTGGACCGTCAAATTGAATCAATTCATCATGCTCGACACCGACCTGCTCGAATATATCTGCACCGAAAACGAAAAAGACGGACCACGGCTCATCGGAAAGTAGGCCTGACAGGTTCGTGAAGACACAAAGGGCATGGTGTTTCTGTGCCCTTTGTGTCTTCACGCCGGACTCACGCAGCCGGTGTTACGGCAACTGCGGGAGCCGGAGGAGAAGACAACTCCGGCCATCAGGGTGGATCAGCGCTCCGTTTGTGATCAATGGTTCTTTCGACTATCCTCAGGCCTATGGACTTCGACAAGGTGTTATCTCTGATTCGCGCGATGAATCGGGAAGGTGTGCAATACATCGTATTCGGCGCAGTGGCGTTGAACCTTCATGGAATCGTTCGAGCCACTACAGACGCCGATTTTTTAATACAGCCCGACCGGGACAACATCGAGCGGCTCAAGCGTGCCCTCCGCAACGTCTGGGATGATGAGCACATCGACGAGATTACAGCCGACGATTTGCTCGGCGATTACCCATCGATCACCTACGGGCCTCCAGACGAAAGCTTCACGATCGATCTCCTTACAAAGCTGGGTGAGATGTACTCGTTCGACGTGCTGCCATCGGAGGTTGTCACAATCGATGACCTTCCAATCCGGGTCGTTACTGCTGCAAAATTATATGAGATGAAACGCAATACGGTTCGACTCAAGGACAAATCCGACTGTCTCGCGCTCAATGAGAGATTTCATTTTGAGGAATCGTGATGCCCATCCGAAAGTACCGCAGTATTGAAGAAATGAATCGCGAGCCGCGGTGGCTCCCTACCGGCGATCCATCCATTGTCCAAAAGATCCGCTATCTCTGGCGATTCTCGGAACGCCTTCTTCATCCCGTTGGAACGTGCCTTCCCCGCGGCGTTCGGAAGTATCGGTCGATAGAAGAGGCGAACGCCGACCGCGAGCGCTGGGAAAAAGAGCGGGTCGATCGCCTCCGCGCCGAGCGGAATCAGGGGATGTGACAACGCTTCATTCGGGTTTCTGAAACGGAGCCCGGCGGATCCGGTCTGCGAGCGTCTCGCCCGGAACGAGTTCCATGACGAGGAAGTGGCGGCCCCCGGTTTCTTCCAGTCCGTAGATTGAAGCAATGTGCCCCGTCGCTCTAACAATGCGGAAGTCAAGGTCATTGTCGGCCTGCCAAACTGTCATGATGATCGACTGGAGGATGCGTTACGCAGTTTTTCGTAGATTCGCCGGCTTTGCGGATACTTCGCGTCGATCTCGACTCGGAAGGCTTCCCACGCCGCCTCTGATTCGCGCAAATACCCATCAACCTGCGATTGGTTTGCCAAATAAAAAGTAATCGCACCGTAAACTTGCTCCAAGCGCAACGCAGGATAGCAATCGTGAACTATGGTTTCCGGAGATAGACCTTCTTTGAAGCAATAGACAATTGAGTCAAGTGAGATATCCTCGCCCCTGACCCAATAACCATCGCGGTATTCTACGTAACTGGATTCAATCACAAACCTGTGGGATCGCTTGAATTGCATGATCTATCCCTCTAAAATTTGCTGGTTTCCTTCAACGTCGAGCGAAAGGGAGATTTTAAAATGCTCCGTAGACTCTGTATGTGTGGCTTTTTGCTGTGGTCAGCCCATAGTTTCGGGCAGAACTCGGCCCGCCCACCCGAGGATCTTGGCGATCGGGCCGTGCAAGAGTTTCGCAACAACGATTGGTCCGCTGCCGAACGAGATTTTCGCGAGCTTGTAAAGCGAGATCCGTCGAACATCTTTGTAAACATATATCTCGGCCAAACGCTGTTTCGGCAGGAACACTACGCTGATGCCGCGATGGTTTTTGAAAAGGCGAGGGACTTGCAGAAAACCGGAAAGCAGCTAAACACGACACAGGATCGAATCCTCACTGACCAGCTTGTTATGTCTTACGGCATTACCGGCAAGATGAAGAAGGCCCACGCCCTGCTGGATGAAGCTATCGGGAAGGACCCGGAGTACCCTTTGAATTACTATAATCGAGCTTGCGCGTTTGCCGAAGAAGGTGACAAGGCAAAGGCGCTGACGAATCTTGACTTGGCTTTCCAACGAAAGGCAAACGTCCTGAAAGGAGAGCAAATGCCGGATCCACGAGTTGATTCGTCGTTTCAGAAGTACGTCCGCGATCCTGACTTCTTGAATCTCATGAAAAAGCTCGGCCTTCAGTAAGCGGCAGCCACCAGTACGTGGCTATTTCTTCTTCGCAGCTCGTGGATCGAAAAACAGCGGCTCACCAAAATCATCTGTCAGCCGGCGCAGATACTGATTATTTTCCTGGCAGATGTATTCCTGCAGTTCCTGTCCGGCTCGCCATGGAATATCCCAGCGTGTGGTCCACGGTTTCGTGTAGGCGCCGGGATCGTCGATGGTCGCTTCGAAGTGAAGAACGTTCTTATTGGGGCGCGTGAATCGCTCGATGATGTGCAATTGATCCGTGTGCGGGTGACCTGCGCGATCGATCCATGTTCCTTCGTTGAACCCGACGGTATCGACGACCAGGGTATCCCCGTCCCATTTCCCCACCGAGTGTCCCAGCCACGATTGTCCTTTGATGGAATCCAGTGAAGGATGCGGCCGGCCATCCATGTAGATCTCGCGCCAGATGTGGGCTCCACCTTCAAAGATAATCAAGATGCGTTTCTGATCGGGGAATTGAAAAATCTCCGCCGGATACGGAGTGCCCATCAATCGAGGACCGCCGGGCGGCAGGCAATATCCTTCGGGGTCGTATTTCGAATCGTTCATCGCGTTGTAGTTGTAAACAGCAGCCGACCACGGGAGAAACGGAATCCATGGCTCCTTCGCAGCCCCGCCTGTATCGGGACCCGACAATCTTGGATCCGGTTTCTCAGGCCCGCCGACCGCCATCTGCGCGAAGTTGAGAACTCCGGGCAATCCCCAGATCCCTTTCTCGGTTCCCACCCTTCCCAGATTCGGCGTGCCGTCGGGCAAGCGAGGCGTGGGTTCCGAAGGCGCGGTCCGCGCCGCGCGCGCAGCCGCCTGGCCTTCGCGAGTTCCGGCCTGCGCGCCCGGCGACTGGCCTTGAGCCGCAGCCGAAACAGCAGAGCTCAACAGAAAACAAATAATCAGGACTCTTCGCATGACGCCCCCTTTTCCGACGGTCAGGAATTAAATAGTTGTCGCGAATGCCGTGCGCGAATTATAACGTGCGGTAAATCGGCGGCTGACGACTAATTTCCGGATAGTGTCAAAAGTTCTATGAAGACGAGAGAAAGACTCTGCGCCCCACGGATGGGTTGGCGCGTGCCATGGATGGCAGGCTGCGGTCAAGCTGGCTACAGCTTGTGGAGGAGTCGATCATGAAACACGCATTCTGGTTTCTCGCGATGGGATCCATTTTGTTCTGTTCCAGCGGACGCGTTACCGCGCAAACCGGCGCGAAAAACGGCGAGTGGAAAACTTACGGCGGCGACCTGGGCAATACACATTACTCCCCGCTCGATCAGATCGATGCCGCTAATTTCAATAAGCTCGAAATTGCCTGGCGTTTCAAAACAGACAATCTGGGAGCGCAACCCGAGTACAACCTTGAATCCACGCCACTCGTAGCCAGGGGCGTGCTGTATTCGACGGCCGGTACGAGGCGCGCAGTCGTCGCCGTCGATGCCGCGACCGGCGAATTGATCTGGACTCATGGCGAGCGTGAAGGACCGCGAGGCGCGGCCGCGCCGCGGCAGCTTTCCGGCCGTGGTCTTGCGTATTGGAGCAACGGAACTGAAGAACGCATCCTCTACGTCACCCCGGGCTACCGGCTCATCGCTCTGGATGCAAAAACGGGTTCGCTGGTATCCAGCTTCGGCAAAGACGGCGCTGTCGATTTAAAACAGGACGACGATCAGGAGATCGATCTGCTTTCCAGCGAAATCGGCCTTCATGCAACTCCCGTTGTGGCCGGCGATACCATCATTGTCGGCGCGGCGCACAAGCCGGGAGGAGTGCCGCGCAGCAAGAAAAATGTGAAGGGTTATGTTCGCGGCTTTGATGTTCGAACCGGAAAGCGCCTGTGGATTTTCCACACGATTCCCCTTCCGAACGAATACGGCGCCGAAACCTGGGAAAATGATTCTGCTTCTTACACTGGCAATGCGGGAGTCTGGGGACAGATCAGCGTCGATGAAGAACTCGGAATGGTCTACATTCCCGTTGAACTTCCAACCGGCGACTATTACGGCGGTCATCGTCCCGGCAACGGATTGTTCGGCGAGAGCGTCGTCGCGCTCGATCTGAAGACGGGAGCCCGCAAGTGGCATTACCAGCTTGTGCATCATGGAATCTGGGACTGGGACATTCCGGATGCGCCCATGCTCATCGATATCACGATCAACGGCCAGACGGTGAAAGCCCTGGCTCAACCGACGAAGCAGGCATTCCTGTACGTGTTCGATCGCACAAATGGCCGGCCCATCTGGCCGATCAACGAACAACCCGTCGAGCAATCCACGGTGCCGGGCGAGAAGACAGCGGCAACTCAACCGGTTCCGACTAAACCTCCGGCATACGACCGGCAGGGATCTTCGGTTGCCGATCTGATCGACTTCACTCCTGAACTCCGTGCCCAGGCTCTTCAGATTGCATCGCGATACAAAATGGGACCCATCTTCACGCCTCCTGTCGCAAGCAAGTGGGAAGGACCGCTGGGCATACTTTCCATGGCGGTCGGCGGCGGTGGAACGGAATGGCCGGGTGGATCGTACGACCCTGAAACGCATATCGCATACATTCCTTCTCAACGAGTCATGAGCAGCATCGGGCTCATCAATGATCCGGCGCGCTCCGATATGAGTTACATTTCCGGAACCGCGCGAAATCCCAACGCAGCCGCAGGTGGAGGCGGCGGCGGGGCGGCGGCGGGTGGTGAAGGACCTCCAGCTCTAAACGTTCAAGGGTTGCCATTGGCCAAACCGCCGTATGCAAGCATCAGCGCCATCGATATGAACAAGGGTGAAATTCTCTGGCAAATCGCGCATGGAGAAACGCCCGACAACATTCGCAATCATCCTGCATTGAAGGGCGTCACGATTCCACGCACCGGCAGGCCCGGCGCTTTTGGAGTACTCGTGACGAAAACTCTCGTGATTGCCGGTGAACGCGGTACTTTCACAACTCCGTCGGGCAAGGTTGGCGCTATGCTGCGAGCGTACAACAAGGCAACGGGAAAGGATGCGGGCGAGGTTTACATGCCGAATGGACAAACAGGCACGCCGATGACGTACATGCTGGGCGGCAAGCAATACATTGTGGTGGCAATCGGCGGCCCGGGTTTTCCGGCAGAGTTCATTGCATACAAATTACCGTGAGAAGAAAACATTTGAGAATGGAGAACCCAATATTTGAGATCTCAGATCGTAGGTTCTCCACCCTCAAATGTCATTGAAGGAGACGCCATGTCGAAACGTTGGTTCATAACCGTCATTATTTTTTCGTTGCTGCTTTCCGCGAGCTCATTCAACGCGCAAACCGGCGCGAAAAACGGCGAATGGAAAACTTACGGCGGTGATCTGGGGAACACCCACTACTCTTCCCTGGATCAGATCAACGCCTCCAACTTCAATAAGCTTGAAATGGCATGGCATTTCAAAACCGACAACCTTGGCCCGCGGCCCGAATATCAATACGAAGGCACACCGTTGATGGCCAACGGTGTCATCTATTCCACGGGCGGCACGCGCCGCGCGGTGTTTGCGCTCGACGCAGCAACTGGTGAATTGATGTGGACGCACAGTGAGCGCGAAGGACCTCGAGGCACGGCCGCGCCGCGGCAGCTTTCAGGGCGTGGTCTTGCTTATTGGAGCGATGGACGCGAAGAGCGCATTCTCTACGTCACTCCGGGCTACAGGCTCATCGCGCTGGATGCGAAGACAGGCTCACCGATCTCTTCCTTCGGCAAGAACGGCGTCGTGGATTTGAAGCAGGACGACGACCAGGACATCGATCTCGTCAACGGTGAGGTTGGGCTTCACGCGACGCCGGTAGTCGCGAAAGATGTCGTGATCGTGGGAGCGGCGCACAAATCCGGCGGTGTTCCTCGCAGCAAAACCAACGTGAAGGGATACGTTCGCGGCTTCGATGTGCGCACAGGCAAGCGTCTCTGGATTTTCCACACCATCCCATTGGCGAACGAATACGGCGCGGAAACCTGGGAAAACAATTCGGCGGCCTATACAGGAAACACCGGCGTGTGGGGCCAGATCAGTGTCGATGAAGATCTCAACATGGTTTATCTGCCGGTCGAACTGCCGACTGGCGATTACTACGGCGGACACCGCCCCGGCAATGGCCTCTTCGGCGAGAGTCTCGTCGCCGTCGATTTGCGCACAGGAGCGCGGAAGTGGCATTTCCAACTCGTGCACCACGGCATCTGGGATATGGATATTCCCTGCGCTCCGATCCTGGTGGATATCACGATCGGTGGACAGACCATCAAAGCGGTGGCGCAACCCACGAAGCAGGCATTTCTCTACGTGTTCGATCGCACCAATGGAAAACCCATCTGGCCGATCAACGAAAAGCCTGTGGAACAATCCACTGTGCCCGGCGAAAAAACAAGCGCGACTCAGCCGTTCCCGAGCAAGCCGCCGGCATATGATCGGCAGGGATCTTCAATTAACGATCTCATCGACTTCACTCCGGAGTTACGCGCTGAAGCGTTGAAAATCGTCTCGCGATACAAAGTGGGTCCGATATTCACGCCGCCGGTTGTGAGCAAAGCCGAAGGCCCGCTTGGAACGCTCGCGATGGCTGTGAACAGCGGAGGAACCAACTGGCCCGGAGGATCCTACGATCCGGAAACTCATATCCTTTATGTTTACTCGCAAAGTTCGATGGGATCGCTCGGCCTCGTGCCCGGAGATCCAAAACTTTCCGGCGACTTTGCGTGGATTCAGGGCACCGCCACAGCCGGTCCACGGACCACGGGCGGAGCGGGCGCGGAGGCCGGCGCGGATCGCGCTCCCGCAACAGCACCCGCGGAAAATGCCGGAGGTGGTTTAACGGTGCAGGGCCTGCCTCTCGTGAAGCCTCCGTACGGCCGCATCAGCGCCATCGATTTGAACAAGGGCGAGATCCTCTGGCAGATCGCGCATGGTGAAACGCCGGACAACATCCGGAATCATCCGGCGCTGAAAGGCCTGAACATCCCCCGCACAGGCCGCCCCGGCGCGGTCGGCACGCTTGTGACGAAGACTTTGGTGATCGCGGGTGAGCCAGGAGTTTTCACGACGCCCAACGGACAGCGCGGCGCCATGCTCCGTGCTTACGACAAAGCAAGCGGCAAGGAAGCCGGCGCGGTATACATGCCGACTCAGCAAAGCGGCACACCCATGACGTACATGCTGGGCGGCAAGCAATACATCGTCGTGGCGATCGGCGGAAACGG
>CAZWGA010000053.1:0-21670 GCA_964633285.1 uncultured Solibacteraceae bacterium
CAGTGTTTGAAACATCCACATGAAAAACCACTCGGGCCGGATACCTTTGGGAGCAGACGCAAACGGATCGGCCTTCTCGCCGAGCTCCCATGGAAATATCGCGGCAAGCGCCGCCAGAATTCCAAGGGCAACGAGCCAGCCCACAATATCGCGTAACAGAAAATCAGGAATGAACGGCATGGACCGCCTGGTTTTGTGTTCGGGCGGCACGCTCATACCGTGGAGTTGAACGAGCAGTACATGAATCGCAAGCAGTCCCGTCACGAGTGCCGGAAGCACGGCTACATGAAATGCATAAAATCGGGTGAGCGTCGCTCCTGTCACGTTCTCACCGCCTCGAAGGAAGCGCAACATGAACGATCCGGCCACGGGCACATTGGCCACAATCTGCGTTCCCACCTGCGTGGCGAAAAACGAGAGTTTGTTCCACGGCAGGAGATATCCGCTGAAACCAAAGCCCAACACGATGACGAGGAGGGCGACACCCGACAGCCATGTGACTTCACGAGGCCGGCGGTAGGCACGCGTCAAATAAACGCTCGCCATGTGAAGGAACAGCGCCAGGATCATCAGATTTGCAGACCAGCTATGAAGCGAGCGGATCAGCCATCCGAAATGGACTTCCGCCATGATGAACTGCACGCTTTCAAACGCGGCTTCAGCCGTCGGCTTGTAATAAAGAAGAAGGAGAATTCCAGTCACGGCCTGAATCGCAAAAAGAAAGAGAGTCATTCCGCCGAAGTAGTACCAGATCGTGTGGCGGTGAATCGGAACCCGCTTTTCTCGAATATGTGCCCTAAGAGCCGCGACGCCGGCTCTTTCGTCGAACCATGAGGACATTGTTGTCCTTTTGGGAATCATGGTTTCAGATCCTCGACACGATGACTTCCTCGCCGCGAAGATTCACCTTGTATGTCAGAAGCGGCTTTGGAGGAGGTCCACCGACGTTCTTGCCATTCAGGTCGAACTGGCCGTTGTGACAGGCACAAACGATCTGCCGTTCGCCCGGATCGTATTGAACCGTGCAATTCAAATGAGTGCAGCGGGCGGAGAAAGCCCGAAGTTCGCCGTCTGCGGTGCGTATCAGGAGGCCAGGTTCCGCGCCAAATTTGAAGATCCTTCCGGTATTGGGAGGAATATCGTCCGTCCGGCCGGCGGATACCGACATCACGGCGGACTCCGCCGTTTCCGGCGGAATCACGAAACGCAGGATCGGATAGAAGATGGATGCCGCAGTTGCGACGATCCCGGAACCCAACAAACCGTTGAGGAGATACCGGCGTCTCATCAAAATCCTCGATCGCCGGGACTACGACATCGGCGTGTGGTTGAAATGAACCTTCGCTGTAAGAATCACCGCAACTGGAGTCCCATTCAACAGCGTCGGTTCATATTGCCATTGCTTGACGGCTTCGATCGCTGCTTCGACCAGGAGCGGGTGACCCGATATCACACGAATCTGCTCGACCGTTCCCTGCACCGTCAGCGTTGCTTCAAGAACAACGATTCCGCTGACCCGAGCTTTCGAAGCGAGAGCCGGATAGAGTGGAGGAACCATCTTGACGGGACGCGGTTCCCTCACGTTTCCGCCAACGCGAACCGGTTGCAACGGCGCTGTGATTTTAGGAGCCGGTGGTGGAGGCGGAGGAGGAGGAGGCGGCGCGGGTAAAGCAACAGCCAAGTTGTTCGCGGAGAGAATCGATCCGAGAACTCCTCCCATCGCGCCGCCAGGAACGCCTCCCGGAACTCCGCCGATAACACCGGCGGCCGGCGTAATCGGCTCATCGATGATCCTGGCCACTTCTCTTGGAATAGCCGTCGGCACCGTCAACACGTCGGCGGACGCCGGCCGGACCTGCTGCGGAACCACTTTGGGAATTGCTGCTTGCGGCATTTCGACAGGTGGTGGCGGAGGAGGAGGCGGTGGTCCGATCGGCGACACCAACGTAATCAGGAGCTCGCGCTGCGAGATCGATTGCGGCAACAATAACGGGACGATCACGACCATCACAATCAATAGCCCGTGAAAGACCACCGAGCCCAGCACAGATGGTTTCTTGAATTTGTCCTTTTCCGGAAACGTTGCCGGCAAATCTCTAAAGATAATGACGGGTTCAGACATAGCAACCTCCAAGAGCTTGAGCTGTGCGTTCGACCAGCGCCTTCCGTCGAATGGGCTTCTTCATGACTTCCAAAGCGCCGAGCTGAAGAACTGCTGTTTCCACAATCGCGTCAGCGTATGCGGAGATCATCAGAACCGGAAGGGATGCCTGCTGCCGTTTCAGCTCAATCAACAGATCGATTCCAGTCTTTCCAGGCATCCTGTAGTCGCAGACGACGAGATCGAATCTGTGGATATCGAGCGCTTCGAGCGCCTCGTCCACATTCCCTGCCGTATGGACCATGTGGCCCTCTCGTTCCAGCACTTTTTGAATCGAGTCCCGGCAGGTTCTATCGTCGTCCGCGACTAAGATGTTGCCCATAATTTCTCCCTACTCCATCATCGACTGCGTGCTCGGGGCGCGCCGCTACAGCTTTACGGTCAAAATCGGCGTGGAGATTTTCGTCAAAAGCTTGTCTGTGGTCGTGCCGATCAAATGTTTGTGAACGGTTCCGTATTCATGCGTTCCGAGGATCGTCAAATCGGCGCCGAGTTCAAATGCGACATCCGCAATACAGTCTCCGGGGGATCCCGCTTCGACTAGTCGAACGACCGTTGGATCGTTGATGAACTCATCCGGCGTGAGGTTCAACAACTGATTGGCGGCCCAGTCCCGCATCTTTTCGATACTGTGAATGAAGTGCCCCTGACGAATGGCCCACTCGATCGCATGAGGCGTCTCGATGACGTAAACCATGTAGATCATCGCGTCGAAGACTCGCTTCAAATCGAACGCATACTGAATGACGCGCTTCGAGTGCTCTGAAAAATCGGTCGCAACCAGAATCTTGTTGAGCTTCTGAAGACCCGTTTTGCCGGCCGCCGGTTGAAGCGCAGTCACCGCCAGTACGGGTCTGTTCGTCATGCGAATCACCTTATTGGTGACGACGCCTTTTGCGGATCCCATGACGACGAGGTCCACCATCTCACGGTCGGCAGCCACGGCAATTTCTTCCGCGGGCTTGCCTTTTGAAATGAGTGTCCGGATGCGGACGTTCCCGCAGTCCTTTGGAAGAATCTTCGCCATGTGCACATCGACGTATCCATCCATAAACGTGTGGAGCTCGCGAACATCGAACAACGTGGCCCAATGCGGATGTCTCTCGAAATAGTTGCCGACCACATGCTGCACGATCACTTCGCCGGAATCGAAGTCCGCCAGGCGAATCGCGTGCGCCAGCGCTTTGTCCGCGTTGGCTGAGAAGTCTGTCGGAAATAGAATCTTCTTGAATCCTGCCATGAGTCCTCCTCCTTCAAGCCCTTTGGACTTTGCTCCGTTATGTGCACGTGGTGTTCCCGTTTCTCCGTAGATCGCTGCGCTCCAGTGTTTGCAGGGGTTTCAGCGGATTGAGGCGGCTGCACCCCTTCGCGTTTGGTTTGCGAAATTGTCAAGAACGAGAACAGGGATTTGGAAACGTCTGACACGAAGTCAGCGACGACGATTTGGAATGACGGATGCTACTTCCAGCGCAGCTTTGATACTCGAGGAGGATTCATGTCAGAGAAAAGTAATCGTATAGAGTCGGAAGAACTGCGAAACGCGATCAACGGAAGCATCGGAGGCTTGATAATCGGATTGGTCTACGGAGCCGCGACCCTCGCCGTCATCGGTCTGCCCAATATCCCCGGTGTTCTCGGAGCCTTACTGGTCCTTGGTTATGCCGGACTTGGTGGCGCAATGTTCGGCGCTATTGTCGGTTCGACGGGTCTCTTTGCGAGACCGCGGACACAGCCGTCGTCCGTTAACCAGTGCGAAGTGAAAGTCCAACCGGCAGCTTAGTGAATTCCTGCCAGTTGTGCGTCTAAGTGACCTGTCCACCTTGCGCATTTGCTCTTGTGTCATACCGCAGCTCGAGCGAACCGTGAATTCCGGACAGAATGTCGCAAACTCGTATCGAAAAGGAGAAATGGAGATGAAATCCATCGTTGCACTCATTGTCATTGTCCTGTCCGCCGCCGCACCTTTGTTTGCTGCTGATGTCGCTGCCGGAAAGGATACTTTCGCGAAGAAGTGTTCCAGTTGCCATGGCGCGGCCGGCGAAGGTAAAGATGCTGTCGCCAAAATGCTGAAAGTTGAAATCAAGCCTCTAACGGATAAAGAGGTTCAGACCAAAAGCGATGCGGATATAAAGAAGATCGTCCTGGAAGGTACAGGCAAAATGAAAGCCGTTGCCGGCGTGGATGCGAAGTCGGCGGATGATGTGGTCGCGTTTCTACGAACCCTGAAGAAATAGCAGTGTCATTTTCAGCGGCGGTCCGTGACCGCCGGCAGCCTGGCGGCAGTAATAAGGGCGGTCAATAGACCGCCCTTATTACTGAACTACGCCGCGGCGCGGCCTCCGGGACGCGCTTTCCGCTTCAGTTTCCTCTTCAGTGGCGGAATCATCATCACCGGACATGGGGACGCGCGGACAACTCTCTCCGCAGTGCTGCCAAGAAGAGCGCGATCCAGCATGCCCTTGCCGTGAATATTCATCACGAGGAGATCGATCTTCTCGTCCTCAAGAGTTCTCAGGATGATGCGATAGGGCACGCCTGCCTCGACTCGAGTATCGATGTCGCACCAGGTTTTCGCTTCGGCAGGGATCAATCCGTCGAGCTGTTTCGCAATGCCATCGATCAGCGATCGATGATACTTACCGGAGAGCTCCGCAGACACGTCGTGAACGACGTGAAGTAACGTCACGTGCGATTCATTCTCCTGCGCGACGGAGAATGCATGCGCCAGCGCATCCGGTGTGCCGTCTGAAAAATCGGTTGTGACGAGGATGCGCCGGAATCGCGGGACGTTGTACGCCTTTTCCCCTGCCGCGCTGATCGTCACCAGCGGCACAGGACTGTGCCTCAGCAGCTTTTCGGTCGTCGATCCCATGAACCACCGCTCAACACCACGGCGTCCGTGCGTCCCCATCACGATGAGATCGGGCTTCACGTTTTCAATCATTCTTTTGATCTCGTCAAACGGATCGCCCACAATCAACTCGCGTTCGACAGCGACGCCGGCCGCCTTCACCATGACTTCGAGCCTTTCCATTTCCCGCATTGACGTTTCTTCGAGCGACTTGACGACTTCCGTGGTATCGATCGCAAACTCATAGGAGCCGGCCGCAACCGGCGCGATGACATGCGCAAGATGAATGGTGGCTCCGTAATTCGCAGCAAGACCCGATGCGTAATGCACGGCGGCCTCCGAAGCTGCAAAGAAATCCACAGGACACAGAATTTTTTTGATCGTGATCATAATGACCTCCATTTCTCACGGGTTCTTCAGCATCCCTTCACGCGAACTACGCCGCCTGCCACCTGGATTTGTAAATTGCCGGCAGTGGCAGCGAAAGAACAGGGACAATCGCAGTACGGATCAATCGCTCCGCTGTGGTTCCAAGCACCGCTCGCTCCAGGCGGCCTTTGTCCTGCAGGTTGATGACAATGAGGTCCGCATAGCTTTGAATCGCAAGTTTGTCGATGGCTTCATAAGGAACTCCCTCGCATACGAAGGTGGAGATCGGTACGCTGCCGTCGGACACGAGCGCCACCATTCGGGCCAGCCGCTCCCGGCTCTGCGCTTGAATCTCGCCCGCATAGTCGGGCAGGAACCCGGGCGTTTCAATCCCGGGAAGTGTAGAGTCGGAGTACTGCACCACGTGAGCTGCGATCAGAAACGCATCGAGACCCTTTGCCACTCGGATCGAGAACTCGAGCCCTTCTTCAGAGCCCTCCGCAAGGTCCGTCGCATAGAGAATGCGCCGCAAAGGAACGGGGCCTGGCGTATGGATTTCTTTTTCCGGATCGAGGTGCGACACGGTCAGGATCGGCACGTGAAGCTTTCGCAGCATGCGTTCGGTAACCGATCCGAGCAGCATTCTTTCGAAGTACGATCGTCCACGCGTTCCCATCACGACCAGATCGGTCTTTTGATCCTCAACGACGCCCAGGAGTTCGGCGCGAATATCGCCGCTTTTGACGACGATGTCGAAATTCAGCCGATCGCGGCAATCCGGCGGGATCAAGTCCAACAGGTCCGCTTTTGCCGCTTTATAGGCCAGCGGGTCATAAGGAACGATATGAGCAAGAGTCAGCCGCGACCCGAACTCGAGCGCGAAGGACAATCCATAATTGACGGCTCTCTTCGAAGCTTCGGAGAAATCGACGGGAACCAGAACGTTCTGAATTCGAATCATGACGTATACCTCCTCGTTTCAAACCGCCTTCGAGGCGACAGCCGCAGACTGGAATGAATCAAACACCCTTGCAACGGCGCGAAGAAACATCCTTCCTGCCGGAGTAACTCGAATGACGCGGCTCATTCGGCCTTCCACGAGACCGTCCCCCTCGTGTTCAACAAGCCGCATCAACTCCGGCAGGAAGTACAGGTCGAAGTCGATTTTGAATCGCTTTTCAATTTTCTCCTTGGAGATCCGGCCCCCGCAGAGACATTCCTCGATAACCGCGGCTCGAATGGCGTCGTCCTTCGTTTGAACGTAACCCCGAAAAACCGGCAACCGGCCCGCGGCCACGTCGTCGTCCCAGGCATTCAAGTCGCGTTGGTTTTGAGTGAACGTGTCTCCTACATAACTGATCGCGCTCACACCGAAACCCAGAAGATCGGTTTCGCCGTGCGTTGTGTATCCCTGAAAATTCCTGTGCAGTGAACCGTTGTCGCGGGCGGCAACAAGTGGATCCGAGGGCCGCGCAAAATGGTCCATTCCGATGTGCTCGTATCCGGCGGACGTCAGCTTTTCGATGGCATCGCGGAAGAGCTGCAGTTTTTCGGATTCGGCGGGAAGAAATCTTTCAAAGCTTCTCTGCTGCTTTTTCAACGCCGGGACGTGAGCATAACTGAACACGGCGAGACGATCGGGAGACAGTTCCAGCACTTGATCGAGCGTCTGCTGAAAGGACGGCCGGTTCTGCCGGGGCAGACCATAAATAAGATCCGCATTGATGCTTTCGAAACCCAGCGCGCGAGCCATATCGAATAGATCGCGCGTGCCCTCGAACGATTGCATCCGGTGAACCGCCAGTTGTACCTGTGGATCGAAATCCTGAATTCCGACGCTCAATCGGTTGAAACCCAGCGATCGTAAGGCGCGAAGGTGATCCGGAGTCGTCACCCGAGGATCGATTTCGACAGAGAATTCGCCGGCCGCGGCAAGATTAAAACGGCCCGCAATCGAATGGAACAACGTGGTGATCTGCCGGGGATCGAGATATGTGGGCGTGCCGCCGCCCCAGTGCATTTGAGTGACACACCGGTTGTGCGCAACCTCCGCCAACTCGATCTCTTCATCGATGCGCTTGAGGTAGGCGTCCGCTACACCATGGTCCTTCCTGATCACCACGTTGCATCCACAATAAAGACAGAGCCGCTCGCAAAACGGGACATGCACGTAAATCGAAAGAGGCGAGGTTGACCTGCGCAGCGCAGATATCAACATGCCGCGATGTGCAGCATGCCAGTTGGGCGCCGGCGGGTAGCTGGTGTACCGCGGAGCCGGGCCGTTGTACCGTTTCAGCAATTCGAGCAGTTCGAGCATGTGACCTCTTGAACGCGTGAGTGCACGTCGTGTTCCCGTCGCGTGGAAGACGGTTTTGCTGAACTTAGCGGAACCGGACCGCGGCCCGTTTCGCCGATCTGTCGAAAAAACCCTGCTCGCGAACATGCCTGTTGCCGATTTGGCGTGCGAAGCGCGAGCCCGACAGGGCGCGCATCAAGAAAAAAGGCGCCGCAGTAGTGTTGATCAGGAGATTGATCTCCAGAGGGAATGTGAGTTGCTTGTGCGTCGGCGTTATGAAAACACACGGCAGTCAAACCGACCCTTATCGATTGTTTTTCCCCCTGGGAATCCTCCTCGGCATCATGGGCGTTGCGATCTGGCCGCTCTATTATTTTCACATCACAGAAGGTTACTCGGGGCGCGCGCACGCTTTCGTTCAAACAGATGGATTCCTCTTCGCATTTATTGCGGGTTTTCTGCTCACGGCGATTCCGCGATTCACCGGTACTGAAACACCATCCCGCACAACTCAATGGGCGTTGACGGCAATCGTCACAGCCTGCGCCATAGCGTTTGAGTTTCAATTCTTCGCCATTGGAAACGCCCTGTTCCTCGCGGCGCATTTCATGCTGATCGTGCTGGCAGTACGCCGATTTCTCCGGCGGCAACAGGATCCGCCCGAAACATTCGCATTCATTGGCATGGGCCTGATCGCAGGTACTCTGGGTGCGCTGATTGACGCAGGCATCGCATGGAGCATCGTGGCGCCCGCTCTGGACCTGCTCGGGAAGCGCCTCTTGACCGAAGGGATGGTCCTCCTGCTGGTCCTCGGAGTCGGAGGATTTCTGGGTCCGCGTCTTCTCGGCTTTGCAGAAATGCCCGGATTTATTCGAGCAGACAAAGCTCAAAGCGAGGGCCGGAAAACCCTGGTCTATAAGATTGCGGGACTCACAGTGCTGATTTCGCTGATAGCGGAATATGGTTTGGGTACGGCGATATTGGCATTCTTACGCGCCGCTACGGTAACGGCTGTCATTTTGTCCACAGTGCGCCCCTGGAAGCGGCCTGCTATGCACACAACGCTCGCATGGTGCGTGTGGACTGCGCACTGGCTTGTCATTATGTCAGTCTGGCTTTCCGCGATCGCCCCTCGATACCGGATCGATCTGCTCCATATTCTGTTCATCGGCGGGTTCACATTACTCATCCTGTCGGTGGGCACTCGGGTAACGCTGTCGCACGGAGGATACGACCTTTCGCTGGAACGCCGTTCATGGCCGCTCCGTATTGGTTTAACCACGCTGCTGATTGCGATGCTTGCCCGCGTGGGTGCGCCGTTCGCCGCGTACTTCGATCATCTCGCCTGGGCAGGACTGTTGTGGATCGCCGGCATGCTCGTGTGGGGCTTCTACGTGTACCGGTGGACCTCCAATTGCCAGAGACAAGCCGGCCCATGACTGCGGGCCGGAAGGCAGGCTGTTATGTCACGCATATGGAAAACAGTGATAGTGGTCGCCCTGGCTTTGATCTTTCTTGCAGGCATGTCTCTGGCTCAGGACGTCAAACCCACGTTCACCGCCAAAGATCGCGAGTTGATCGAAGCGTATTACAACCATCTCATCGGAACGCTTGCGCCGGGCTCAGTGGATCGATCCGGATTCGCACCGGAAATCGAAAAAGCGCTCTCGGCCGGCTCGCGTGTGCCGATGCGATTCGAGAAAGATCTCGAGCCATTGCCGCCGAAACTGGAATCTCAACTCAGCGCTGTTGCCTCCGGCTACGGGCGATACAAACTGGGCCGGCATGTCCTGCTCGTTGCAGACGATCTGACGATCACGGACGTTCTGAAGAACGTCGCGCTTAAAACTCCATCCCGGTAGGTGAATGCCCATGAGCGCTCTTCAGGAACAACGCGATATTCAGGAAGTCGTCTTCGGACCGTACGATTCCCGGCGGTTCGGCAAATCGCTGGGCGTGAATCCGCTTCCGCGAGGATCGCGATTGTGCAACTTCGACTGCATTTATTGCGAATGCGCCACGGGAAGCTGGCCCATAGGATGGGATCTTCGGCCGGAATTCCCGGCTCCGGAGAGCGTTCATGACGCGTTGCGCGCAGCGGCCTCAAGGTTCGGACCGGATGATCTGGATGCGATCACGATCGCAGGAAATGGTGAGCCCACATTGTCGCCGCACCTGGAAGCCATCGTGGACATCGTCAACCAGGCTCGGGACCGCGATTGGCCGCAAGCGCGCACCGTCATCCTCACCAATGGAACCATGTGCCACAGGCCTGGCGTTCGCTCGGCTCTGGCGAAACTGGATGAGCGCGTGGTCAAGCTGGATGCAGGAAACAATTGGATACTCGAACAACTCAACCGGCCGTCCGGAAAACTCTGCGTCGCGGAATTGATCCGTCGAGTCTCTCTTGTACCCGAAAGCATTATTCAATCGATGTTCGTGCATGGTCCCATCGATAACACCGGCCCACGCGAAGTTGAGGCCTGGGCCGGCTGGATTGCGGAGCTCAAGCCATCGAGCGTTCAGATTTATTCGCTTGATCGTGAACCCGCAAAACGGTGGGTTCGGAAAGTTTCACGCATGCAGTTGGAATGCATCGCCGGATACGTCGAATCCATGACGAGAATTCCCGCACACGTTTTTTAAAAGAGCGAAGGAGCGATATGAGAAGCACAAAACTGTTAATGGCCGATCACGCTGTTATTAAGGAAGCGCTGCTTGTTCTGGATGCGATTACCACTGAGGTCGCGCACGGAAAAGATATGGACACCGAAGATCTTCACGCCCTTCTTGTTTTTCTGCGTGAGTTCGCCGACGGCTGCCATCACGTGAAGGAAGAAGCGATCTTCTTCCCGGCGCTGATGCAGGCAGGCCTCCCATTGGATCAGGGGCCACTGCGCGTCATGACCTATGAACATCAGCGTGGACGCGTACTCATTGCCGCCATGCAGGAAGCCATCGAGCGGAAAATACCCGAAGACTTCATCATGTACGCAAAACGGTACAGAGATCTCCTCGACGAACATATCGAAAAAGAAAACTGGATCCTGTTCGAGAGGGCCGATCAGTTCCTGAGCGGCGAGCAAGACGAGAAGGTTGTTTCCGCCTTCAATCAATTTGAAACGACAGTTGGAAACCAGACGCTTCAGCGGTTCCATGACTCGATCGCGGCCCTCGCTTCAAAATATCTCGCGTTGGCGGCGCACTAGAGACGGAGGTGATGTGGTGTTGAAGAAAGAGGATAACAACGATATTCCGGGCACCGTGATTTTCGACGGCGCCCGGGCGATGAAGGGTTATGCACTCAACAAAATGTGCTTCTCATTCAACTCCGCTGTGAACCGCCAGGCGTACCTTCTGGATGAAGACGCTTATTGCACCAGATTCAATCTGACGGAGCAGCAGCGGCAGGCGTTAAAACATCGCAACGTGCTGGAGTTGCTCGATGCCGGCGGAAACATCTATTACCTTGCGAAGTGGGCCGGCATATTCGGCCTGAACGTGCAGCAGATCGGCGCCCAGCAACGCGGCATGACTGAAGACGAATTCAAAGAACTGCTGGTGCGCGCAGGAGGAGACTAACCCGTGGCTCACATCATCGGCGGTATCGCAACATCTCATATTCCATCGATCGGCAAAGCGATCGCGCGCGGATCACAAGACGATCCGTACTGGAAGCCATTCTTTGACAGCTACAGGCCGGTCCATCAGTGGCTCGATGAGACGCAACCCGACGTTGCAGTCGTGATTTATAACGATCATGGCTTGAACTTCTTTCTCGACAGAATGCCGACGTTCGCCATCGGCGCCGCAGAGCAATACAGGAATACCGATGAAGGCTGGGGCCTTCCGGTGTCGCTGCCATTCCCCGGCGATCCGGAGTTCTCATGGCATCTGATCGAGTCGCTGGTCGCGGATGAATTCGACATCACGATGTGCCAGGAGATGCTGGTCGATCACGCCTTCACGGTGCCGATGTCGTTGCTATGGCCGAAGCCGGACTGGCGGCCCGTAACGGCGATTCCCGTCGAGATCAACACCGTTCAGTTTCCCTTACCCAGTCCGCTGCGTTGTTACAAGCTGGGCCAGGCCATCGGACGCGCAATCGAATCCTACAGCGGGAATCTGCGCGTGGTGGTTCTTGCGACAGGCGGCCTGTCGCATCAACTGGAAGGCACGCGCGCCGGATTCATCAATAAGAAATTCGATCTCATGTGCCTCGAACAAATCGTCAACGATCCCGCGGCCCTGGCTCAGTATTCTGCCCACGACCTGGTGCGCGATGCCGGCTCACAAGGCGTTGAACTGCTGATGTGGTTTGTCATGCGAGGGGCAATGACAGGCAAGGTAAAGGAAGTTCATCGCGCGTATCACATACCGATTTCGAATACGGCTGCAGCCGTAATGGTTCTGGAAAACAATTCACCGCAGGAACGGAGCGACGCATGGCCCCCCTCATCTCTCTTGAGCCGGATCTGACTGTCACAAACTATCCAGCCAGCGGAAGAGGAATCCTCCGTGGACTCATGGCCGGTCTCATCTTGTCCGTTCTGATTTCGGCTGGAGTGTGGCTGTTGTCGGCGGGCAATTTCTGGCAGATCCACAGTGAAGGTTTCGTATCGAGGTTCTGCGACTGGCTCTACTACAGCTACATCGGCCAGGGCATTCGTGAATCCGTCTGGGTGTTTCCCATTATCGAAGGAACCCATCTGCTTGGCATCGCCATGTCGGTTGGATTGCTTTGCTGGTTTGATCTGCGCCTCCTTGGAATCGCGATGACAGACGAACCGGTGTCGAAGGTATGGAAGCAGGTTATGCCCGTCGCCTTCATCGGATTTGTTCTGATGTTTATCACCGGCCTGCTGCTGTTCTGGGCTGAAGCCAGAACGGCGTACCACAGCGTTCATTTCTGGATCAAGATTCTGCTCCTCGTGCTGGCCGGCGTGAATGCATTGCGTTTTGAAACGACGGCTCATCGCAACATGGCGGAATGGGACAATTCACGAGTCCCTCCCCTGGGCGCGCGAATGACCGGCGCCATTTCACTGATTCTCTGGATGGCCATCATCATTACCGGCAGAACGATGGCTTACAACTTCTAACGTCAAAAACCGGGAGCCCGTCGATGCATTATCTTCTGCCGATCTTCAAGTGGTTCGATTCGTCATGGATGGGTGTGGTTGTGCGCGATTCGAAGTGGATATTCCCGGCAATCGAGGCTGTGCATATCGTCGCGCTCGCTTTGTTGTTTGGCGCGATTCTGTTGCTCAACCTGCGACTGCTGGGGCTTGCGATGACTCACAAACCGGCTGCGAAACTTGCGCGCGAGCTGTCGCCCTGGGTGTTCTCGAGTCTCGTGATTATTCTCGCCACCGGAATTCTGTTGTTCGCGTCCGAGGCGATGAAGGCATATGTCAGCGTACCGTTTCAGGTCAAAATGGTCTTTCTCTTCGCTGCGGTTACGTTTCATTACACGATCTACCGGCGGGTGACGGCGGAGACTGATGCCGGCATGAATCCATTGTGGAGCAAACTGGCCGCCATCATTTCCATTCTCCTGTGGGTCGGCGTCGGTGTCGGCGGCCGCGGAATCGGTTTTCTGTAAGACTTCAGCAGGAGGGACACGAACGTGAAATTCTCCATCACACTCCTGATTGTTCCCGCGGCCGCACTGGCACTGGCAGAGGCGCCCTACGAAGATTCCGTGTCTCGTCTGCAGCACAGAATCCGCGCAGGTGAAGTGAAGTTGGAGTTTGACGGCCAACAGGGATACTTGAAGTCTCTGCTGAAGAACCTGAATGTTCCAGTATCGTCACAAGCGCTGGTGTTTTCGAAGAGCAGTTTTCAATATCCGCGCATATCGCCCGCAACGCCTCGAGCGATTTACTTCAACGACGATACGTATGTCGGTTTCGTTCAGGGTGCGCCGGTCCTCGAACTGATTTCGGTCGATCCGAAATCAGGTCCTGTGTTCTACACGCTGAACCAGGACAAGAATTCCGCAACGTTTCAGCGGGAAAGCAACCATTGCCTGGTCTGTCATTACTTCTTCGACTCCCGGTCCGCGGGTCCGCGGCTGGTCGTATTGTCACTCCTGACGGACCCGTCTGGAAACGACGCCGCGGGCACGCCGCTTTATACGACAGATCAGAGCCCGCTTGAATTTCGATGGGGCGGCTGGTACGTGACCGGAATCCACGGGCGTCAAAAACATTTGGGGAACATGATGGTGCGGGCGTCTTTGAATGACCACATCGATATCGTCGATTACGTTTCGCATCTGGACGAATCGCCGGGCGCCAACGTTACGGATCTGAGCTCGCGCTTCAACACGAAGCCCTATCTGACCCCGCACAGCGATATCGTGGCGTTGATGATCCTCGTGCACCAGGCGAATCTGCACAATCTCATGACGGTCGCCAGCCTCAAAATCAAGCCGGACAGTCCTCAGAAACTCGTGGAAGAAGTCGGGGAACCTTTGGTCGAAGCGATGCTTTTCTCGAAGGAAGCGCCTTTGACGGATACGATTTCGGGAACTACAGGATTTGCCGCCGAGTTCTCCAGCCAGGGACCGCGCGACAGCCATGGCCGATCGCTGCGTGATCTCGATTTGAACCGCAGGCTACTCCGATATCCGGTGAGTTTCACGGTCTACTCGAAGTCCTTCGATGAAATGCCGGCCGCCGTCAAAAGATTTGTTTACCGCCGCATTCGCGAGGTATTGAGCGGCGAAGATCAAAGCCCCGCCTTTGCCCATCTTTCGAAATCGGATCGTACCGCGATGCGAGAAATCCTCGATGAGACAAAGCCCGGCTGGAAGCCGGAAGGTAATTAGAAGGACGCGCTACTTCCGCAACGACTGGACAGCATGCCGGTGCTCACGCATCGTCTCTCTCCCGTCCACGCCGGGCTGACGCCCGAATCCGCAATATAGAGCGACGCCGAAATCATGCAGATATTTCGCCGCGGTGGAGTATCGCCGCTTCAGACCGGGTATGCCGTCGACCGGCAACACAATACCGAGAAATACACGGGCATCACCATGCCGAAGTTCTGAAAGCGGGCGGAAGAAACTATCGTCTTCACTGCGCAGATATTTTGGACCGGCCATGTGAAGCCAATCCACGATGCGGCCGGAGTTGGCAACTGCGAAATTGGCCATTCGCACGAGGACTGAGATGTCGCGTGCTTCGTACATCGGCCATTCCGGAAAAGTTCCATAGCACAGGTGATAGCCCATCAGGACTTCTTCCGGAACAGCGCGGCCAAAACGCGAAACCACGCCGGCAAAGCGTTCCCACGACTCGCCGCCCATCCATGAGATAACACCTTCGATATCGAGCACCTCATAACAAACATCCCACTGAACAGCGAGGTCGGATGGCGGGATGGCGCTGGTCAGACGCTTGAGCTCGCGCAGCGCGAGTTCCTCGTACGCAGGACCCGCAACAGCGTAGTCTTCAGCAAATTTCGATTTGAACGCGTTGAGCGCGCTCGAAGGGAACGGCAGCCCGATTTGAAAGCGCAGATGCCTGGAGATCATGCCCTCGTCGCGGAGTTTGCGAAAAACCAGATACGACGCGATCGCATCGTCGATGCGCGGCCACTTGTCCCACCGAAGTTTCTTCACGCCGTCGCGAATCGTGAAGACGGGTGTTTCGTACGCATGACGGGGTATGCCTGTGGGCGATTCCGTCTCCTTCACGATTTGCAAATCCGGATGTGGACGGCACAACCGTTCCCGCTCATATCCCACCCAGGCACGGCGCGGACCAGTTTCCCCGTCCGGCAATGCAAAAACCAGATCTCCAAAGAATTCGGCTCCGGCCTGAAACGCAGACTCTGTGGTCTCGGCCGGCAAACTGCCTACCAGTAACAGCGGACTATTGACACGTGGCTGCATACATCTCCTGTCGGGGGCCGCCACATTATGCGAGGTTTCGAGGCGTCAGACCCTTGTTTTATCAGTTTGCCTGGTCTGACGCCGAATGGCTATTTCTGAATACCCAATTGTTTCAGGATTTCCGGATTGTCTTCGGCGACCGCCAGCATTTCGTGGCAGGCGGCGCAATCCTGAGTGATCGCTTTGCCGGAATCATTCTTGTGACTATCGTCGTGACAGCGGAAGCACCCGGGGAATTGATCGTGGCCGAGGTTATTGGGATAGGTTCCCCACGAAATCATCATCGAAGGATAAACATTCCGCCGATAAATCCGTTTCACAGCATCCGGCGCCTGATCGATCGGTTTCTTTCCTGTGAGCGCCAGCATGGCATCGCGCTTGGCGAATGGAATCGAGCGGTCCAACCGGCCGGATTCAATGGCGGCATCCACAGCGGGCGCCGGCATATCAAACGCATGGGTCGGCCGATTATGGCAGTCGATGCAATCCATCTTCCGGCGCTCGCCGGCAACATCTTTCGTCTTGTAAATCACACCATTCGCGGAAACCCATGGAATGTCCTGCCGGGCCGCGTCTGCTGCGATGTATTCGATATTCCTGCCGGCGTGAGCTTTGTGAATCCGTGTGCCGGTATGCAGCAGAAGAACCGTGGTCTTTTCCGTATTGTGCTCGTCTTCTTCATACCGCCGAATCACCTTCAATTTATCGGCCTGAAACTTTTCCGCCCAGTGACATTGCTCACAGGTGTCGTGCGCCGGCCGCAAATTGCGAATGGCAAGCGGCCGGTGAAAAGAGTTGAAGGTGATTCCGTAAAGCTGCCGGAGCCCCGACAACTTGTACTGCACGAACCACCGGGCTCCGGGGCCGACATGACAACTGACACACTCGATATTCGAGTGCGGGGAATTATTCGAAGCGGCATATTCCGGAGTCATGACGCTGTGACACACAGTGCCGCAGAACTGCCGGGAGTCCATATAACTGATGCTGCTGTACGTGGCGGCGGAAACGATGGCAACGTTGGCGATCGTCAAAAATGCAATCAGGCCAAAGAACCGCATGGCATGCGTCCCGGTGGGATCCACCTGCGGGATATTTCGCATTCCACCACGCCGCTTTGAACATCTCCATACGCCGGCAGGTATTGCGATCAGGCCCCCGATGAAAAACGCCGGAAAAACTACAAAGATGATGAGCCCGTAATACGGATTGGAGAAACTTTGAAAAGAGAGCGTGAGGAAAATAACCGCGGATGTCGTCACAACAATCGCGCCGGCCGATGCGATCCAGTCGCAAAGCAGATATGAAGTGAATGTCTGAAAAGCGCTTCTCATTCAAACGTCAGAACCGGTACTCCAGGGTAGCAGTGATGATGTGAGCCCGGTACGACGGTTGATCCGCTCCCAGGAACATATATCGCGCCGCTGCCGTGTCGCCGACGACGAATCCGGGATAGAACGGGCTGAACGATTTCGCCGCCAGGTTTGTTCCCACATTCACGCATGGTGAACCGACGACGACCGCGCCGGCGCCGACGCATCCCATATAGGGCGACATCGGCGTCGTCTGGTAATCACGATTGTCGAACTGTTGATACCGGTACTCGAGCCTGGGCATCAGGTTGGCCGTTAGTTTGAATTTGAACGTCGCAGACAATTCATGGATGCGCGTGGCCGTCTGCGGATAGTTTTCGGGGGCGCTTGCGCCGGTAAGCACAAACTGATTCGGTCCGGTTGTGATTGCCGGGTCACCCAAAGCCCGCGAAAGGACATTTCCCTTTCCTGCCGCGAGTGAATAGTAAGGAGAAAACCAAAATCGCCTGCCGAGGAAGAAATCGAATCCGCCGGCATAAGTGTCGAAAATGTCGCGCGTAATGCTCTCCCAGTCATTGTTCGCGGAATCGCATCCGCTGCAGGTCAGGATAGTGGCCGTACCGGATGGTGGCGTTCGGTTACGGGAAATCATCCGCTTGTGATAGTTCTCACGCGTGTACTCCACAAATGCCGAGACCGCCGGCGAAAACGTGTATGTCGTATCGAAACTGTAGACCCATGACAGATCGTTGAGAGCTCCATACAGAAAATACGGACGCGTCGTGCCGGCAATGAAATTCAGAGGTGTGGCGCTATTGACGCCACCGCGGCGATTGAAATTGCTCTGTATCGTCTGAAATGTTCCACCAAACGTGAATTGCCTGAGATTGTATTCGATCATCACGTCGCCGCGATCGAGTATGCGAGCGGCTTCATCGAAACGGCGATGGCAGCGTTGTTCCTCGGTGAAGGCAACGCTCGCTGATGCGCAGTTGATTTCCGCGCCGGTCGAGGGATCGCTCGCAGCTTCATCCTGATACTCATCCGGCTTGCGATCCTGATGCCGCCCCGAAATCCTGAAAAGCAGGTCGGGTACAGGGCTAAGGTCCACGCTGCCAAATACTGTATTCTCGACCGAGTGGGCAGCATCCCGATGCGAGCGGTCGAACCATTCGCTCTCCCATCCCACCTTTGCAGAACTTCGCTTCGCAAAGAGATAGTTTCCGCTGAATTCGAGAGTCTTGCGATTGAAGCCGGGATTGCTCCGGCCTGCGGTGCCGGCGATGCCCGCTGCGGCCTGACCGGTTGCCGTGGAGTTCGCGCCGATCGTGTCGCCTTCCACAGGTGTGAGTTCGAATACGGCCGTATTGTTGTTGTAGTCGTAGTGACGGTACTTCAACTCCAGATTGAAATCCTTTGTCACTTTGCTCACGGCAGTCCAGTTCATCGCCAATGTCTGCTTCTCGCCGTTGAGGCTGGAGGCCGGAAGCGGCGCCAGTCCTGCGATTCCGGTGTTCGCCGTGTACGGGAGAAAAGCATCGTTCTGGCGGAGCCAGCCATTCGATGCCGAACCCATGATGCGGATGTACTTGCCGGCATTGAAGGCGCCCGCGAAATTCAGATAATTTGCGTGATTGTCCGGATACGTGGTCTGTTGACCATGAGCCGAAACCGCTCCGATCGCGCAATTCACGGCGGGAGCCGCCGGTGTACAACCGTTCCCAGGAGGAATGATCTGCACGGGAATATCGGCTGTGGCGAAAGGCGAATCGAAGATCATCGATTTGATATTACTTTTGAGGAACGATCCGTTGTAACCAAGCTGGATCGTCCATTTGCTCCTGCCGTACTCCGTCATCGCGCGAAGCGTGTTGTTGAAATAGTCGATCGGTTCGGGCAACTCCGCGCCGACTCCCGGCGTCTGCCGGCCCGACGTCGTACCCGGCTGGGCGCTTGCCGCGGCGCTCGGACTGGAATTCAGAATGGCGCCAATCGGCCGCGTTCCTTTCTCGTGCTCGCGAGCGAATGAAACATTCAGGATCCAGTCCGGCGTGAGATTGTAGTTAAAAAGCCCGGAGCCTGTCCGCCGCTGCAGCTTTGGAACAATGAACTGTTCGCTCGGAATGACCTGCGTTGCAACATAACTCGGAAGGCTATTGTTGACCTGAGCCGCAGTCCCTGTTGACGATGCCGCCGCGAGTCCCTGCCGGATGATCAGTGGAATTGTGTACACGCCGGGCTGCGTCTCGATAAAGAGCGTACGGGCCGTGTTCGTAAAAGCGTGTGGAATCTCGTCGTATCGAAATTGCGCCTTGAACTTTCCGTATTCCCCGACTGTCGCGAGATGACTTTGATTGTTGTAGACGCTGTTCTGCGTTTGAAATCGCACGTAGTTTCGCGTCCCGAGAATATCGTCAAGCGTGATGTCGGCACGCCGGATGAAGAAGTTCTTTCGAATGTCGCCGTATTCGTTCAGTTTCGACGTTGACAGATCCGGTTTGAACGGAAGATCCGGACGTCCATACACATCGCCCCAGAATGTGCGGAACCCAAACTCAATACGGCCGCGTTCCGATTCGGATGACGCTGAATCCGCCTCCTGCTTATCGTTTTTACTGGTGTCCTGTGCTGCACCGGCACGTACAAGCAAGAGGATCACGATGATTCCGAACGTCGCCTGCTTTGTAATCCCTCTCATGGTTGTCTTCCCTCCTCAGCGCAGGAACATGTTGCCCGACGGATGATTTGAACCATGGATCTTCGAATGACAGTTGGTACAGCCACGGTTGAAATCACGAACCGAATTGAGCAGCGTCGGAGCCGTAGGATGACGGCTGGTCACATGACACGAATCGCAAACGCGCGGCATGCGCACCTTGAGCAACTGCGGATTGTTCGTGCCGTGAGGCTCGTGGCAATTCGCGCAATTCTCCATGACCGGCGGATGCTCCCATAAGAACGGTCCGCGGCGCTCCGTATGACAGCTCAGACAATTCTCCGTGGTCGTCGGCTGACGAAGCTGCTTCGGATTCGGACTGCCGTGCGGATTGTGACAACTCGTACAGGTGACCTTGCCCTCGCGATAGGGCATGTGGGATGAGCGCTGAAGTTGTGCGCGCCGCATCTGGTGACATTGCAGACAGAGTTCAGGCTGCTGCTTTTTCGTACCGTGCACATCGGTAAGCGGCGAATTGAAGCGCTGATCCGCAGACAGTTTTACGGCCTGCGGCTCATGACCCGTATGACAATCGACGCACGCCACTTTGCGTGTCTCGTGAGGACTTCCTTCCCAGAATAATCGGTCGCCTCGCTCATGACAGGAGAGACATGCACCGTTCTTTTGATCCACTGTGTTTTTGGAGTCTTTCGTGAATCGAACGGGTATGGTGTCCTTCCCGCCGCCCGCTTCAATGTGGGCCTTCCCGGGACCGTGACAGGCTTCGCACCCCAGCTTTTCCTTCGCATTCTTCGGGTGCGCGAACGCTTTGCCCATGACGGTACTCTGAAAATGCTTTCCCTGATCGGCATGGCAAATGATGCAGGTATCGCTGCCGGCATATTCATCGCCTGCCTGCCGCGACAGCGACGGAAGAGCGGCGGTCGTCTTGCTTGTCGTCATGACGGCGATAACAATCGCGGCAAGCACCAATCCCGTCGCCAGCCAGGTATGAGGCTTTTTCATGCACCCTCCCTCGCCATTGAGGCAACGCCGCTTCTAAAAAACTCGCGAACTTTGCCGGATTGACAATTGCAGTTGAGAGGCATCGTCATAATCCCTTTTGTTTGTTGAAGCATTCCGCGGTTTCGCTCACCTCACGGTGAGAGCCAATGCAAATGTGTTACCGAAAAGAAAAGAAGGGGAATTTCAGGGACAGACACCAAATTCTTGCAGCTCAGAATTTGGTGTCTGTCCCTGAAATTCCCGAGAGCTACGTGGTGACAGTCGGAAGGTTGCCTTCTTCGATCGCGGTTGTTTCCGCTCCGCCGTTCTCTTGTCTTTCCAAATGACGATAGATGGTGCGGGTGGCTATTCCCAACAGCCGCGCGGCCATGTTTTTATCGCCACGCGTGTGCTGCAGCGTGATGTCGATGGCCTTCTGTTCAAGTTCGCGAAGTGGCGTTCCGATTTTAAACGTCAGGGAATGCCTGGATTCCGCGAAGGCCGATACATTTTGCGGCAGGACTGAAAGAGGAATCTGTTTCCCGTTGGTAAACACAACCGGGCGTTCGATGGCATTCTCGAGTTCACGCACGTTGACCGGCAAGTCGTAAGTTGTAAGGGCGAGCATGGCATTTTCGGTAAAACTCTCGATCGGTTTGTTGTTCTTGTCGGCATAGTGCTTGAGGAAATGCATGGCCAGGAGCTGTACATCTTCTTTTCGTTCTCGAAGTGACGGGATGCGGATACTGATGACGTTCAGGCGATAGAAGAGATCTTCGCGAAACCTTTTTTCTTCAACTTCCTTCTGAAGGTCTTTGTTTGTTGCGGTGAGAATTCTCACATCCGCATCAATGGTGCGTGTTCCGCCCAGGCGCTCGAATTTTCCGTCCTGCAGCACGCGCAGCAGCTTTACTTGAACGGCAGAGCTGATTTCGCCAATCTCATCGAGAAACAGCGTTCCGCCGTTGGCGAGTTCAAACCGGCCTTCCTTTCCCGCATTAGCGCCCGTGAAGGCGCCCTTTTCGTATCCGCAACACTCCCATTCAAGGCGAGTTTACGGTATGGCGGCACAACTCCCCTTTAACCAGGGCTTTCACCCGAGCGTAAGTTGCCCCC
>CAZWGA010000053.1:21680-43235 GCA_964633285.1 uncultured Solibacteraceae bacterium
TAGGGCGGCGCAACTCACTTTGATCAGAGGCTTCAACCGGCGCGGAGATGCCGCGTGGATCGCGTCTGCAATGACTTCCTTGCCTGTTCCGCTCTCTCCGGTGATCAGGACGGTAGCGGTGCTCGGCGCCACCTGTTCGACCATCCGAACCACGTTTCTCATTTCGGAACCCGCATAAACAACGCGGCGCGCTCCGCCCTGACTTAATTGCCGGCGAAGATCGCGATTCTCACGCGACAGGTATTGTTTTTCCGCAGCCTTCTCGACGGCACGAAGAAGCTGGGCCTTCCTTACAGGCTTCGTGATGAAGTCATACGCGCCTTCCTTGATCGCTTCGACGGCAATCTCAACCGTGCCGTGCCCCGTAATCATGATGACTTCGATGTCCTGCTCGATGGCCTTCACGCGTTTCAGAAGTTCAACTCCGTCGACAACCGGGAGGCGGAGGTCGGTCACGAGAATGTCGATGTTTTCTTCGTTAAGGATGTCGAGCGCCTGCTGTCCGTTGTCGGTCTCACGCACTGTGTATTCGGCGCTTTCAAGAACCTTCACAATTGCCGTGCGGTTCTCGTTGTCATCCTCGACCACCAGGATTGTTGGAGTGTTTCGAATAGTCATAAGGGTAATAGGATGGAAAATGTGGACCCCTTACCGGGCTGGCTTTCAACGACAAGGTGTCCGTTATGTTCAAAAATGATTTGTTGCGACGTGGCAAGCCCGAGTCCCGTGCCATGAGGCTTCGTTGTAAAAAACGGCTCGAAAAGTTGCGATTGAATCTCGGTTGGAATCCCCCGGCCGGTATCCGTGACGCGAATCGCAAAGATACGATCCATGACATCGGTTTCGATCCGGATCGTCCCGCTGCCTTCGATCGCTTCCGCTCCATTACGCACCAGGTTCTCGAGAACCTGCCGCAACAGCCGCTCGTCAATCCAGACTTCCGGACTCGACGGCGCCAGCGACGTCTCGATCTTGACCTGAGCGGGCGGTTTGAAACTGCTGAAAAGATCGCGGATCACATCGTCAACGCGGCCGCGCTTCAGATGCGCCTTTGGGAATCGCGCGAATTGGAGATATTCGCCCACAATATCGTTCAGACGATCCAATTCCTTCAAGACCGATTGGATCAAACCGCGGGCTTCTTCGCTCGAACCTCTCAGTTCGTCTTCCAGTAATTCCACATTCAGTGAAATCGAGCTGAGTGGATTCCGGATTTCATGCGCAATCTGAGAAGCGAATTTTCCAATAGTCGCCAGCCTCTCCGCCTGCACCAGGCGTTCTTCCATCGTTCTCAAATCCGCGCAATCCTGAAACACGTGCACAAAACGAGAGTCTTCACCTTCGCCCACTCGCTGAACCGATATATTGACGATTTTTCTCTTTTTGTCGCCGGCTAGTACGATCAGCGACTTGTTCAGCGTGCGGCCGCCGGATTCCGTCTGGCGAATCAGATCGTCGTACGCTTCAACGGGCTGGCACAGTTCTCGAGCCTTTTTTCCCTTCAAGCTGAGAGCCGGCTCTCCGAGAATGCGCTCGGCAGCAGGATTGATTTCGATGATGGCTCCATCGGCGGAAGTAACGATCGAGCCTTCGTGCATACATCCCAGGCACTGTTTGGCGTCGGCGATTTCTTGTTCAGGATCTTTTCGCATGCATTTTTCTCGAAGCGGTCCTGTTCATTGCAATCGTTGTGCCATTGTGTCACGCAATCGAATAGAGAGGAACAATATGTCACTATGCAGTGTCTGTACAGAGGGTTAGTTGATGTCGTCAGTTCGGCGATTCAAAGAGTCTATGAGTCTGAAAGCCATTGATAAATCCGTCGATTCGCCAGGAAGTCAAAAACTACGGAGTCAGCGGGAAAGCTCTCTGACAAATTGACAATTCACCGTGCGTGGGCGGAGTTGCCCAACGAATCGCAAATCTGGACCTGCACCAGATAGCCTTAACAAGCTGCGGATTTCCTCAGGTATTTCCATTCGAGACGGCGAAGCTCGGGAAGCAATTTCTCATCGAGTTGGAACTTATGGAGTTCCTCCGTTACTCCGTCGTCCTGTTCCGGCGTGAGAGTAGCGGCAACGATCGCGAACAGGATGCGGTCTTCTTTTTCGACATGGTTCCGCACCAGCGCAGCAAGCCGGTGCGAGTAGATGCCGAACTGTTCGCCCGCCTTGGTATTCAGAGCTTCCTGAAGCGCTTCAATGAGCGATCTCTCCTGATCATGTTCGAACAGCATGTGCAGAACGGCGTCCTCACGGTTTCGGATGGTTCGCCTGAGCAACGGGAACAGGGCACTCTCTTCCTTTGTTTGATGATATTCGTCCGCGAAGCGCCGGAGAAAATGAAGAATGGCCGTGACGTCGATGGGATCGACACGTCGATTCCCCTCAAGCGTGAACGCCATCTCTTCGAGAACGTCGAGCGCGCGCAGAATGACTTTATGGTCTTGTGTGAGATCGTCAACGCATTTCATGAGAAGAATCTCCCCCACAATGCCGCACGGCCCTCCCTTCCCAGCGCGTTGAAGGCTTCCGCATAGGCCTTGTCTTTAATGAACTCCGCGGCGCCATCGGCGAACCGGCCATGATGCGACCGCAGGCTTGCCTGAACCGCCTGGTAGAGCATCGGATGATTTCTCGAAAGCGGCGCCGTCAGTGTGGAGTACGCATCATCCAGTTCGGACGACTCCATAAGGAGCGCCGCGTAAAACGCATCCTCGACTGCGACGTTGGGATTTTCGACGATACTCTTCACACTCTCAAGCAAATCATCGATGTGAAAAACAATCTCCTGATTGTCGATTTCATTCGCGAATAGTTTGTGCTCGCGGCAGTACCGAAGAATGGAGGAATGCTGAAATTCATCCATCGCGGTCTCCGCCCAGAACCGGGCCAGGGGCGGATTTGTGATGAATCGTTCGTGCAAAAGGAAGTAACAATGGGCGAGTTCTTCTTCCAGAGTCTCGAACTTCGCGTAAACCGCATCGGCTTGTGTCATTGTGTCCTCCTTAATAGACCCTGCTAATGCTCGAAACTGCCGTTCTGTCAGGAAACGCTCTCCTCGAAATCGGCTGCGGAATTCCAAGTTATTGCGCCTGCTCATGTGCCCTCAACACCTCCGGATGCACCAAAGCATTTCGGATTCCTGCTTTTTCCGGGGAATGACAGGGACGCACCACGCATTTGAGAGTGGAGAACCCAATATTTGAGATCTCAGATCCTGGGTTCTCCACTCTCAAATGCTGAGGGTCATCGTGGCACGATATCTCTGATTGAAGTTCAGTCTTCTCGACAGTGTGTCACGGCCGCATGCGAACGTTTTCACCCGAGTCCATTCCAAACCACTGATAAAAAGATCGAAGAAATGCGGAAACCAACGTGCAGAAGGAAGCGCGGTATTAGTGTGTGAAAGTTCTCATTGCTCATAACGGATCCTTATCTCCCGCCGCCGCCGTCGACGATCTCCGGCGCGCGGGCTTACCCGCCCGGGCTACGGCGCTGGTGCTGCGCGCAAGTGGAGAAATGCGGGACGGATTTCAAAGTCTCGATGCGTCTGAGAACGTGGCTCAGGACATTCAATCGGTCTTTCCGAATTGGACGATTGCTTCAGAAACGCTTTCAGGGTCACCCACGGATGTGATTCTGAACACGAGCAGGCTCTGGCGGCCCGATCTCCTGATTATCAGCACCGATGGTTTCTCTGCTGAGCGTTCGATGACACACAATGTATCGCTGGAAGTCGCCCATCGCGCGCGGTGCCCGGTTCGTCTCGCGAAATCCAGAGCGCCCGCAACTGGGCCGATTCAGTTGGTCATTGGCGCCGAAAGCTCGATCGAATGCGAAGGTATGATCCGCGAACTGGCGCAACGGCAATGGCCGGAAGACACGGAAGCACAGGTCATTTCGATTATCGACAGGAAGGAACGGGATGACGGATGCGATATGAACGCTCTTAACGAAGGTCTATCCGGCGCAAATCTGAAGGTCCGGCGAAAACGGATCAACGGCGATCCTCACGTCGATCTCGTACGAGAAGCACACCGATGCAACGCGGATACCATTTTCATCGCGTCCGGCCATCAGCGTGATGCCCAGCGATTCCTTCTTGGCAGTGTAGCGACAGCCGTCATTACTCGAGCTCGATCGACAGTGGAACTTGTCCGGCCGATGGCGTGAGATCCTCTAGGAATCGAGAACTTCCCGTATCTTGCGGACCAGAGCCTCGCGCCGGAACGGCTTGGGAATGAAATGTAATGCATCGCTGGGAACCCTTTCTTCGCTGTAACCGGACATGTAGAGAACACGCATCAGCGGATAGCGTTCAAGCAGGCGCTGCGCCAGTTCAGTCCCTCGCATCTGCGGCAGGGCGATGTCGGTAACGAGAAGATCAAAACCATGGGGACGATCTTCGCTCAGCTTTATCGCTTCGATCCCATTCGATGCAACCACAACCTGATAACCGTTTCGCTCGAGAATCCGCCGGATGGAGGCGCGCAAATCCGGTTCATCCTCAACCAGCAGGATCGTTTCGCTGCCATGCCGCACCTTCGAGGGCGCTTCTGAAATCGCGGCTGATGGCGCAGAAGCTTCGGCCTGTGGCAAAAACACCGAGAACATTGCGCCCTGGCCGGCCACGCTCTCGCAAACAATGTGGCCCTCATTCTGGCGCACAATTCCGTACACGGTGGACAGTCCAAGGCCGCTCCCTCGTCCTTCGCTCTTGGTGCTGAAGAAAGGCTCGAAGATGTGGGGTAACACTTCAGCGGATATCCCCTCTCCGGTATCCGCAATATCGAGCCTCACGTAAGTCCCGGGTTTCAGACCGATGGAAAGTGCGGCTCGTTCCTCATCAATTTCAACGGAAGAGGTTGTGATCTTCACAACGCCGCCGCCGGCCATCGCATCGCGGGCATTGGCCACGATATTCATCAGAATCTGTTCCAGTCTGCTTGGCTCAATTGCAACAAGGCATTTGCCGGTGTGCAGATTGAATTCAAATCGAATGTCTTCACCGGCCAGAATCTGCAACATCCGCCGCGAAGACCCGATGACATCGTTCAAGCTGACCGGGGCAGGCGTTTGCGGTTGTGTTCTGCTGAACGCCATCAACTGGCGGACGAGGCTTGCGCCCTGTTCCGTCGCCCGGGCAATCTCGTCGGCAGTCTGGCGGAGAGCTTCATTGTTGCTTGCCAGATCCAGAAGGGTGTCTGTCGATACTGCAATAATCGTGAGGAGATTATTGAAGTCATGGGCCACGCCACCGGCAAGACGTCCAATCGCTTCCATTTTCTGCGCCTGCCGATACTGTTGCTCGAGCAGCTTCCGTTGCGAAATGTCTTCGACGATTCCTTCAAAGCCGGCGAGCCGGCCGTTGTCGCCGCGAAGGACCCGTCCGCTCAGCCTCACTTGAATGGTTCCCCCGGTTCGGGTCATCCATTCGGTTTCAAATCCGTCAAAACGATCCAATGCCGTGGAGGTTTCAAGCAGCCGCTGGCGGTCCGAGGGATTCTTATAGATGTCCGAATAAAGATTGAGTTGAAGCACCTGATCGACACTTTCATATCCCAACATTGTTACCGCTGCTGGATTGATATCCAGAATTTCCCCCGAAGACGTCGATCGCAGGATGCCGAATACGGCGTTCTCGAACAGCGATCGGTATCGCTCTTCGAAAATTCCGAGCGCACGCTCGCTGCGTTTTCGTTCCATGAACTGGGCGATCTGACTGGCAACGGCGACAGCAATCTCGATCAGCCCTTCATCATAGGGAGAAACTTCGTCGGCGAAAAATTCGAGCACACCCAGTGTTTGTGTCCCGGTAAGAATCGGCAACTCGAACGCCGACCGAAGTCCCGCGGCTTTTGCGTCACCGGCTCGCACAAACTTTTCGACCGCCGTCAGATCGGAAATCCACTTGGGCATTCCTGTCTCAAGCACACGTCCCAGGAGACCTTCTCCCTTTCGAAACGAAAGCCGCCGGCTCGATGTTTCGAATGCCGGCGTCGATCGTCCTGGCGCGCGCCAGAAGCCGGAGTTGCGGAGGGTTTGTGAGCCGGCGTCAAAGAGCCACAATGCTGCAACCTTCCAGCCGAGAGTCGTAGCGATGGTCTCAAGCAGGCTCGGCGCCGCACCTTCGATGCTGTCGCTTCTGGAAAGAACCAACGCAACGTCTCTTTGAAGGATCGATTGCTGTTCCGCATGCTTGCGTTTCGAAATGTCGGTGACAATGGCGACAACCCGCAGACCTTCGTGCGTCTGCATTGGACTAAGTCCGACTTCAACGGGAAAAACGGATCCATCTCTCCTCCGTGCCAGCAGGTCCCGGCCGGCTCCCATCAGGCGTGTCTCCGGTGAATTACTATAGTTGGCGCGGTGATCGGCGTGGACTTTTCTCAATTCCGCAGGCAGAAGTTCTTCGACTCGTTGCCCGAGCAACTGGCCGCTGTCGTATCCAAACATGTTTTCCAGGAAATGATTCGCGTAGACGATGGTCCCGACCTGATCGGCAATGACGACACCATTAGCGAGGGATTCAAGAAGGCGGACAAACTCGGGATTCAAATTCGTTTTACCTGAGAAATGATGTCGGCTTTTGGCCGACATCATTTTAGCAGGATGTGGACTTCCTCCGGTGGAGTCATATCTCCGAGTTACCCCCTTCTAAGCCGCTGCGACCTTGATGGGTTTAGGCTTGATTTCTTCTTTCTTCGGTAAGACGACCTTGAGAATGCCGTCTTTGTACTCCGCGATAACCTTATCCGCGTTTACCGCGGTGGGCAGGGCGAACGATCGGCTGAAGGTTCCGTATTCACGCTCGATGCGGTGATAGTTTTCTTCCTTTGTCTCCTTTTCAAAATGCCGTTCACCTTTAAGCACGAGAACGTTGTTCTCCAACTTCACTTCTATATCCTTGGCGATCATTCCGGGGAGTTCGGCCTTGAAGACAACTTCGTTGTCGTTTTCGAAGACATCTACCGAAGGGCTCCACGTTGTCGTCGCCAGTGGCGATTCCCAGTCTTTTCCGAAGAAGCCGCCGAATCTTGCAGGCAGCGTGTTGAATTCACGGAAAGGATCCCATTTGATAAGCGACATCGTTGACGCTCCTTTCAGAAGCTGATGATGCAAGCTTCCGGAACCAGCCGGAGCATGCCGGCTTCCGTGGCAACAGGCACCGGCGTGAAAGAGAAAACCGCTGACATTTGCCACATTTAGACAGATGTCTCGAGCCGCAATTTCAGAGTCTGGGATTTCTAAAAATGCAAGATTGTCGCGAACCACGGGCTTGTTCAAACCTACCGCTGACTTGTCGGCAAAAACCTATTTGACGTCCGCCAGGCCTTCCGTCATTTCAATATTGGTACCCCATGGATCTTTGATGAATGCGATCGCGATGCCTAGCTGCGGCACCTTCGTGTAAGGACGATCCAGCTTGATGCCGTCGGCTTCGAGCTTCTTCGTGAACGCCTCGAGGTTTTTGATCTCGAAGCCGATATGATCGATCGCCCGGCCGGTTGTGCCAACGGTCGCCGCCGGTGACGGCGTGAAGTTCAGTGACACGCCCGGAAGCTGATCCTGCACGAACGCGGACCCCGGATTGGGGGGAACCATCTTCGCGCCGAACGTCTTCGCGTACCACGCCTGCATCTCCGTGTTCATCTGGCCGAAGAAGTGGATGTGATGGAGCTGAATCGGAGCCTTCTGCGATTTAACTTCGACGAACTCGATCTTGACGTCGTCCGGACCAAGCGCGAACGCAAGGTTCGTCGTAGGACTGGCGGCGGCAATGTCGTCGGTCACTTTCACGTTCGCAGCCACCGAATCGGTTGTGATCATTTTGAAGCCGTTCGCTTTGATCTTCGAGACAAGCGGCTTGAGATCGGGCACTGAAAAGCCGATGTGGTTAACCGTCGTGCCAATCGAGCCGCCGGTCGGCGCCTGCATCGGCCGGAAAAACATCAGCACATTCGGAAACTTGATGATCTCCTGCTGCCGGTCGCCGGTGCCGAACTTGACGACGATGCCGCCCAGCGTTTCGGCATAGAACTTTTTCTGCGCGTCCATGTTCGTCGTGTTCAGATGGTGATGCCCGTAGACCACCGGACCTTCACCCGCAACGAGAATCTGCGCGGCGCAGACGCCCGGCATCAGCAGCATCGTCATTCCGATTCCAATGAGTAAACGTCTCATGAAGATCTCCTTGGCCGACAAGTCTACACAATAGTCCATCCTCCAGCGAGCAGGCTTCTTCAGCGAGATTTTTATTTTTCCGGGAACCATTGTAAGATCGTGCTTATGCTGCACGGTCCACAAATGAGAGAAAAGAGTGGAACACAACACATGCCGCGCACAACGACCCTGGTGTTCGGCGTTGTGATCGTTCTTTTGCTCACGCCAACGCTGTCATGCGCGCTGCCCTTTTACTCGATGAACTCTTCAGAGAATGATTGTTGCCGGCAAATGAAAATGCAGGAGTGCAGCCAGGCAAACATGTCTTCCTGTTGCACGATTGTTGCGCCAAACCTGGTCATGCAGCCTGCGGCTGCAACAAAGAAACTCCTCACTGTATCGAGTACATCGCAGTCGTATTGCTCGTCTTCCGTGGCAGCAGAGCTCACCTCGACTTTCGCCGTATCCAGTCAGGCTACGCACATGGGTGGCCCGCCACCTCTGGATAGCATCTCATCTATCCAAGTACTCCGAATCTGATCCTCCTTCAGCTCTAACGCAACCCTAACTGTTCGGATTGGCGTCGTTGACGTCACGCCGAATTTGCTTCGTTTCGTACCGCTCAGGAGGATTCATGTATTCGCTCGTACTGCTTGCCGCGCTTGCGGCCGGCCCGCTGACGTTGGCTCAGATCAACGCCGAGGCACTGGCCAACAACCCCGATATTCAAACTGCACTCCAGCAAGTACGGATTGCGGAAAGCCGGCTGGGCACAGCCGCTTCTTTTGATGATCCACAATTGGGATATCGCGCCTGGAGCACTCCACTTCTTCAGCCGTGGAATCTTAACCAAACCCAACACATGTTCATGGTCAGCCAGAGCGTCCCCGCGAAAGGCAAACGTGAACTGAGGTACGTCGTTGCATCGGACGACATCGAAATCCAGAGGCGTCTCCTTGAAGCGAAAAAGCTGGAAGTGACGGCGGCCGTCCGCCAGGCGTTCTACAAGCTGCTGCGCGTGAACGATCAGACTCGCATCCATCACGATCAGGCTGAGTTCGCACAGCGAAGGATCGAAGCAACCCGAATCCAGTACATCAACGGCAAAGCGACTCAGAAAGATGTGCTGCAGGCAGGTGTGGCCTACTCGCGTCTCGCGGAACATCTCATCATGTTTGATCGTGAGGCCGGCTCTGCCCGGACAGAGTTGAACACGCTGATGGGACGGCCAGCGGACGAACCGCTCGACGTCGCAGGAGACTACGGAATCCTCGCCAAGCTTCCAACCCAGGACGAACTTCTTTCGATCGCACTCAAAAGCAGGCCCGAACTGCTCGCCCTAGAGGCGATGCAGGCTCAAGGCGATCATAAGGTGCAGCTTGCCGGGAAAGGAATGAGTCCCGATTACACGCTCTCCGCCGGCTACATGCTGATGCCATCAGGATCGATGAACCGCAATGGCTGGCTCGCCGAGTTCTCCATGACGCTGCCCTGGCTGAATCGCGAAAAGCACGATTCCGAAGTCCAGCAGGCGCGGGCGGAAACAGTATCCCTTCAAGCGGAGTACCAAAAACAGAAAGCGGCAATAGCAAGGGAGATTCACGACGCCGTCATTCGCGCGGAAGCGTCGCGAAAAGTTGTCGAGCTCTATCGAGAAACGCTCGGCCCCGACATTCAGAGCGTTTCAAAAGCAGCAACGGTGGCGTATCAAACCAACCAATCGGGGCTGCTCGACGTGCTCGAAACCCAGAACATGGCGATCGAAGCGGAGTACGCCCTGTTCGACGCTCTTTCGGAATACGAGCAAAGCATCGGCGACCTTGAACGTGCTATCGGCTCGCCTGTCTCCGGAGAAAGGAACCCTCTATGACAACCACAGAGAAGCGCTGGCTGTTCGCCGGAATACTTACGGGTGCGCTCATTGCGGGCGCGATCGGATTCGGATTCTTTTACCGCCTCCAGAAAATGCAGAAGCCGGATATGGCGGCCCAGCCCGCAGCGACGCCGGTGCCGTCGCCGCCGGCAGCCCCGATGCCGGCCAGTACGATGCAAAGCGCCGTTCAGTTGTCTCCGGACGAGCAAGCGAAGATCGGACTCCATATCTCGGAAGTGCGCCGCGAATCTGTCACGGAAGACATTTCGGCAATCGGCCGTGTGGAAGCGCCGGAGACGGCAATTGGAACCGTCAGCACGAGATTCGGCGGGAGAGTGGAGCGCTTGTTCGTAAACTTCACCGGCCAGGCGGTAAAGCAGGGTGATCCCGTCGCAATCATTCAAATCACCGGCCAGCCGGCCGGGAAAGACGACCCCGTCTCGTCGATCTACAGCCGCGAGCTCATTGCCGCAGCCCAGGAGTACAAATTTGCGTTGGAGAATCGTGAACACGTTCACATATCCCTCCGGCCCGAAGCCGCTGCACAGGCGGATGCGCTCCTTGAGGCCAGCCGCATTCGTCTGGAACGCTTCGGGCTGGCTCCGGAGCAAATCGACTCCATCCTGACGAAACCGGAACAACCTGTCCGGGTTACGGTCCATGCGAGTTCTTCGGGAATCGTTCAGTCCAGGAAAGTCGCCGAAGGTCAGTTCGTCAATGCCGGCGATACGCTGATCGAACTCACGGATCTCAACACCGTGTGGGTCAAGGCGGATGTCTTCGACACCGATCTCTCGCGTATTCGCCCCGGCCTCGCGGGAACCATCACAAGCGACGCGATTCCTGGATTGAAGTTAAGCGGCAAAGTGGATTTCATCGATCCTCATTCCAATCCACAAACGCGCACCACGCCGGTGCGAATTCAGCTTGAAAATCCCGGCACAAGGATCAAACCCGGAATGATTGTGCAAACGGCATTTCACATCTCCATCGGAAATGTCATTACCGTTCCCCGCGAAGCGGTCCTAGACAGTGGGACGGAGAAGATCGTCTACGTCGCAAAGGACAACGGCGTCTTCGAGCAACGGCGCGTTCAGGTCGCAAGCCCGTTGAAGGATCGCTATCCCGTCCTCGAGGGTCTCAACGCCGGCGACAAGGTCGTTACGAACGGAGTGTTTCTCGTGGACTCGCAGACGCGCCTTACCGGCGGCCTGACTGGAATGTTTGGTGGTTCCAAATCGTACTCGGACTCAGCCGCATCCCCGGCAAATGCGCCGGCAGCGGGCGGCTACAAGCTCACGTTCAAGATGGAACCTGATCCTCCACAAGGAGCAACAGAAAACAAGATCCACGTCACGCTGACGGATCCTGCGGGTAAGCCCGTGTCCGATGCGCAGGTGCGGCTCACTCTCACGATGCCCGCAATGCCTGCGATGAACATGCCCGAGATGAAGAACGGCGCCGAATTGAAGTGGACCGGTTCCGGATACGCGGGACCCATCCAAATCATGATGGCCGGCAGTTGGACTGCCGGTATCGAAGCCCGCCGGGGCAATGAAGTTCTCGCAACGTTACAAGTCCATATCAACGCCAGGTAACCAGGACATGATTAACCGACTGATCGAGTTTTCGTTGAAGAATCGTTTTCTCGTCATTCTCGCGTATCTCCTGATCGCGGGATGGAGTTATTGGGCGCTGGTCTCCACGCCCATCGACGCCATCCCGGATCTCAGCGAGAATCAGGTGATCGTTTTTGCGGACTGGCCCGGCCGCAGTCCACAGGAAGTGGAAGATCAAATCACTTATCCCCTGACCGTCAACCTTCAGGGACTGCCCGGTGTCCGGACGGTCCGATCGTCTTCGGCGTTTGGCTTTTCGATGGTCAACATCATCTTTGAGGATTCCGTCGAGGTGTATTTCGCGAGGACCCGTGTCCTTGAGCGCCTGAACCTCGCGTCGAGTTTCCTGCCCGCCGGTGTTGTTCCGACTTTAGGTCCCGACGCCACGGGTGTCGGCCAGGTGTTCTGGTACACAGTAGACGGTCCTTACGATCCCTCCACACTGCGATCGATGCAGGACTGGTTCATCCGGTATCAGCTCAACGCGGTTCCGGGAGTCGCCGAAGTCGCCAGCATCGGGGGGTTCGTGCGTCAATACCAGGTCGATGTCGATCCCAACAAACTCCGTGCTTACAACATTCCGCTTCACACGGTGTTCGAGGCGATTCAGCGGAGCAACAGCAACGTCGGCGCCAAAGTCCTCGAGGCAAATGACCGTGAGTTCGTCGTTCGAGGCCTGGGCCTGATCAACTCAACGGCCGACATCGAGAATATCGTTCTCACGAACTCCAACGGAACTCCCGTCACCATTCGCAATGTCTCTACCGTTCAGATGGGACCGGATTTCCGGCGGGGAGTGCTGAATCGCGGCGGCGTGGATTCTGTTGGTGGTGTGGTCATCATTCGATACGGAGCCAATGCCCGACAGGTCATTCAGGATGTGAAGGCGAAGATCGAGGCGCTGGAAGCAGGGCTACCAAAGGGTGTGAAAATTGTTCCCTTCTACGACCGCAGCGCACTTATCGATCACGCAGTGAAGACCCTGGAGGATTCCCTTATTGAAGAGATCGTCCTGGTCACGCTGGCCCACATCTTCTTTCTCTGGCATTTCCGCAGCATCCTCATCGTGACGATTCCTCTTCCGCTTGCCGTGGGCACTTCATTCCTGCTCATGAAACATGTGGGGATCTCTTCAAACATCATGTCGCTGGGAGGGATCGCGATCGCGATTGGTGTGCTGGTGGATGCCGGAATCGTCATGACCGAGAATGTGCTTCGGCACGCCGAGCAGCATTACGAAAAACATGGCGAGTATCGCAGCAAGATCGGAGAAATCACGCTGCGCGCAGCCACGCTCGTGGGGCGCCCGATCTTTTTCTCGATGGTCATCATCATTCTTGCGTTTGTGCCGGTCTTCGCACTGACGGGAATGGAAGGAAAGCTTTTCCATCCGCTGGCCTTCACGAAGACCTTCGCGATGGTTGGATCGACAATCATCGCCGTGACTCTGGTTCCGGTGCTTTGTGTGTTCCTCGTCCGCGGACGGCTGCATCCGGAGGAACACAATCCGATCATGCGGTTCTTACGCGGAATCTATCGCCCAATCCTCGACCTGGCATTGCGGCACCGAGTTCCCACACTGCTGACGGCGGCCGCGTTCTTTGGCTTTGCCGTCTATCTCGCGACAACCATCGGGTCCGAATTCATGCCCCCGCTCGATGAAGAGACCGCCATGTGGATGCCGATCACAGATCCCAGCATCTCCCTCACAAAGGCGACAGACTTGATGGTTCAGCAGGACCGAATCATAACCGCCGATCCGGCAGTGAAGATGGTCGTCGGCAAGATCGGGCGAGCCGAAACATCAACAGACCCCGCACCGATCAACATGAGCGAAACGATCGTCACACTCACACCGAAGGAGACCTGGCCCAAAGGCACGACGAAAGATGACATCCTCCAGAGGCTTGACGACAAGCTGCGGACTCCCGGTGTGACCAATATCTGGACTCAACCGATCCGAAACCGTATCGACATGCTGTCGAGTGGTATTCGGACACAGGTCGGGGTGAAAGTCTTCGGAAAGGACTTAAAAGTCATTGAGGACAAGTCCGCCGAAATTGAGCGCGTGCTGCACGATGTTCCCGGAGCAGTCGATCTTTACGCCGAGAAAATCACCGGCGCTCCGTACATTGAGATCCGAATCGATCGCGATGCCGCCGCACGGCGAGGTGTCGTGGTTGGCGACATTCAAGATGTCATTGAGGCGGCGATCGGCGGCAAGAACCTGACGTATACGGTTGAAGGACGGGAACGGTATCCGGTTCGAGTCCGGTACGCCCGCGACTTCAGGGAAAGCATCGACAAGCTGCAAAATGTTTTCGTGACGGGAAGCAACGGCGCGCCGATTCCTCTCGGCGATGTCGCTCAGGTGGGAATCACGATCGGTCCATCGATGATCACCAGCGAAAACAGCCTCCTTCGCGGGACCGTGTTGATGAACGTTCGAGGCCGCGACGTCGGAGGATTTGTCGATCAAGCCAAACGCGTTGTGGCCCAGAGCGTTTCGATGCCGCCCGGTTACTACATCGAATGGAGCGGTCAGTATGAAAACCAGATTCACGCCAAAGAACGCCTGCAGGTCGTCATTCCAGTCGTACTCGTCATTATTTTCGTGATGCTGTATATGACGTATCACTCGGCCAAAGAAGCGCTGCATGTCCTTCTCGCTGTCCCCTTCGCTCTCACTGGCGGCGTATTTCTGTTGAAGTACATGGGCTTCAACTTCTCGGTCGCGGTCTGGGTCGGGTTCATTGCGCTCTTCGGTACGGCGGTACAAACCGGCGTGGTGATGGTGATCTATCTTGAAGAAGCAGTTCGCCGCAAGATTGCCGAGACCGGCACGCTGACTAAAGAATCCCTTCGCGAAGCCGTCATCGAAGGAGCCCTGCTCCGCCTTCGGCCAAAAGTCATGACCGTCGCTACCGTGGTTGCCGGCCTCTTACCGATCATGTGGTCCACCCGAACCGGTTCCGAAGTCATGAAGCCGTTGGCCACTCCGGTCCTTGGCGGAATGGTAAGTTCCCTGATACACGTTCTGATCGTGACACCCGTCATCTTCACCTGGTTACGGCAGCGTGAAATCAACCGGCGGGAACTTGCGTTAACGCCTGCTTGTCGAGAGAACGGAGTGATACGGGATGTCTGATGCCGATCCGCCAGTCCAACTGAAAAGCATGGTTGCCGCTATGGAGCGGATCTTTCCGACCCTGAAGCCGGAGCAGATCGAGCGCATCGCCGCGCACGGCCGTGTTCGTCCAGTCCACGATGCCGAAATCCTTGTCGAAGCAGGAACGCCAAACACGCGTTTCTTCGTCGTCAGAACCGGGCGTGTGGATATTGTCAGGCCTGGACCCGGCGAACTCATCGTCGGCCTGGGTCCGGGCCAGTTCACGGGTGAGACAAGCATGTTGGCCGGCCGCCGCGCAATTGTTCAAATACGCGCGCGCGAAGCCGGCGAAGTGATTCAGCTGGAGCGGGAACAACTGATGGCCCTCGTACAAACGGACGGCGAGCTGAGCGAAATCATCATGCGCGCCTTCATCCTCCGCCGGGTGGAACTGATTGCCCTTGGTTATGGAGACGCCGTGGTGCTCGGCTCGACTCATTCTCCTGGTACGCTCCGCATTAAGGAGTTTCTGACACGCAACAACAACGCTTACTCGTATATCGATCTCGACAAGGATTCCGGGGCCCAACAGTTGCTGGATCGTTTTCACGTTTCTGTGCAGGACGTGCCGGTTGTGATATGCCGGGGCGAGTTGGTGCTTCGCAATCCCTCCAACGAACAAGTCGCCGAATCCCTCGGCTTCAACGAGGCCATCAATCAAAGCCAATTGCGGGATGTTGTGATTATCGGCGCCGGTCCGGCGGGCCTTGCGGCGGCTGTCTATGGAGCTTCGGAGGGATTGGATGTTCTGGTGCTGGAGTCGAACGCTCCTGGTGGACAGGCCGGTTCCAGTTCGAGGATTGAAAATTATCTCGGCTTTCCCACGGGCATATCGGGCCAGGATCTTGCCGGGCGCGCCTACTCTCAGGTGCACAAGTTCGGCGCTGAGGTGATGATCGCCAAATCCGCGACGCGTCTGATGTGCGATCGAAAACCATTCGCGATCGAGCTCAACGATGGTCCGCCTGTTCCCGCCCGCTCCGTCGTTATCGCGTCGGGGGCTCAGTACCGCAAGCTCGCCATCGATAATCTGTCTCAATTTGAGGGAAACGGCGTTTACTACGCCGCCACATTCGTGGAATCCCAGCTATGCGGGGGTGAGGAAGTGATCGTCGTCGGCGCAGGCAACTCCGCCGGGCAGGCCGCGGTGTTTTTAGCGCAGACGGCACGGCAAGTCTATCTGCTTGTGCGTTCGGGCGGGCTTGCCTCGAGCATGTCTCGATATCTGATCCGGCGCATCGAAGAAATTCCATCGATCGTACTGCTTCCTTACACCGAAATCATCGCGCTTGAGGGAGACGAGCACCTGGAGCGTGTAAGTTGGCGGAACAGCAAGACAGGAAACGTCGAGACGCATCAGGCGCGCCATGTGTTTGTCATGACCGGCGCCATACCGAATACGCGCTGGCTGCAGGGTTGCATCGCGCTCGACGCGCAGGGTTTCATCAAAACCGGACCCGATCTTTCGCAGGAAGATCTGGCTGCTGCCCGTTGGCCGATCGAGCGATCGCCGCATCTGCTGGAAACGAGCCTCCCCGGAGTGTTCGCTGTGGGAGATGTCCGCGCCGGCAATATCAAACGCGTGGCATCCGCCGTCGGTGAAGGATCAATTGCCATTTCCTTCGTGCATCAGGTACTGCAGGAATAAAATGCGGGAGTTTCTTGCGGGCAAGAAGCCCGACTCATGAACGTTCGAATCCGAGCACTGATCGCCGCTGTCTTGATGATCTTGTCGGGAGCCCCGGCGTTCGCCCAACTCTCGCTCAACAGCCAATCCGACACGGCACCCGGGCTGTCGCAGAGTCTGGTCCAGGTGGGAAGCGGCGCGTTGACGCTCACGCTGAGGGGTTCGGGTTTCAGTCCGAACTCGGTCGCGCGGTTTGGATCCACGAATCTAGCCACAGTCTATGGTGACGCGCACACACTGACGGCGACGATTCCCTCTTCTTTGCTGAGAAGTACCGGTGCCGTGGGAGTGAGCCTGATTGACGGCGCAGGCACCTCAAACTCGATTCCACTGATGGTAACCCAGCGCGGTGACTTCAACGGCAATGGCGCAGTCAACATCGGCGATGCGTTAGTGCTTGCACTCACGGTAGGCGAACTATTGAAGCCGCCCATTACGGCGGCGGCGGGCGACTTGAATCTCAACGGCAATGCAAACATCAGCGATGCGCTGGTGCTCGCGCTGTTCACCGGCGGGTTACAGACAAATCTTGCGACGCCCGCGATTGCGTCGGCCAGCGTGTCGGGCCAGTCGATCACATTGACCGGCACGGGATTTTCCCTGGCTCCCGAAAACAACATTGTCGTATTCCCGAAAACCGGGGGTGGCTACGTGACTGCCGCGGCGGCGACAGTAACGGAAGGGACTGGAAATCGGACCCTCGCGTTGACGATTCCCACCGGAGCCGTCAGCGGTCCCGTCTTCGTCAAACGCGCGGATCTCGGCTTGCCCGGCCAGCCCTTCGTTGTGGGTATCGCCAGCGCGCCGGTCCCTTTGTATCTCTCGCGAGTCACGCCGGCTGCCGGCCTGTCTGCCGGAACAGCGATGTCGCTGGCCGGCAGCGGCTTCGATTCGACGGCATCCAATAACCGCGTCATCTTCTCCGCGGCGGCCGGGACAACAGTCTCGGCGGTGCCGAGCACCGCCACGCCGACGTCAATGACCGTTACCGTTCCCGACGGCGTCGTGAGCGGATACGTTTCGGTGACGACAAACAACCAGACGTCGAACCAGAAGTCGATTCTCACCGGCGCAGCGGCGCCGTTGCGCATCAATCACGTTTACAACACCGACATCGAAGGTGAGCCGATCCTGATCGAGGGAACCGGATTCAACGTGAGCAGCCTCTCCGACAATCAGGTTCTGTTCAACGACACGCCCGCCACCGTGATTTCCGCCGGCCGCACCGAACTTGTCGTCATTGTTCCCGCGGGGACGACGACAGCGACGTTGAAGGTTCGGACAACGGGAGGGACCGTCACGTCGAACAGTTGGGACTACTCGATTACGGGAGTAACAGCGCCGTCGATCACCAGCATCGTTTTCCTCGATCCTGTAGCAGAAGCCGTGGCCAGTGAAATCATCGTCAACGAAGGTAACAGTGTCCAGACGCGCTTGCGCATAACGGACAGTCTTGGCGTCACGCGCAGTCAGGCGGCTCAGTCATATCTGAGCATCAATCCGGAAGTCGCCGCCGTTGACAGTTCAGGAAACATTCAGGGCAGGAGGGCCGGCTTTTCCACGTTGACAGCGACCGCGGGAGGAGCTGTAGCGACAGCCACCATCACAGTGGTTGCCGTCAGCGCCCCGGTTTCCAGCGAAGCGTTCGATGTGGCGGTTGACGGGGCGAATCGCATTTATACGACGTCCAGCCAGACTCACACTGTTCAACTGTCCCTGCTTGGACAGACGCCGACGATTTATGCCGGCGTCAATCAGACTCCCGGCCTTGCGAATGGCTTGAGATTGCAGTCGACGTTTAAGGGTCCGTCATTCGTCGCATTCGATCACGCGAGCGGCGCCCTCTATGTGGCCGACTCGCTCAACCACGTCATTCGCCGCGTGGCAGCCGGCGCCGGAGGCAAAGTGGAAACCCTTGCGGGAACCGGGTCAGCGGGCAGCGAAGACGGCCCCGTGGCGGCAGCGCGTTTCAACAATCCAAGGGGAGTCGCGTTGGACAATCGCGGGAATCTTTGGGTGGTGGATTCGGGCAATCAGACCATTCGGAGAATCGATCTCTTGAACGGCATCGTTTCGACGATCGCCGGTCTGGCGGGTAGCCCGGGGTCCGCGGATGGCACAGGAAATCAGGCTCGTTTCAATTCGCCATCCGGAATAGCGCTTGAAGAAGAGACCTTCGCGCAGGAGCAAGACCGCTTCTATACGAAGCGTGCGCCGCCATCAGTCAGAATGCTTGTTGCGGACACCGGCAACGGAAGGCTGCGGCGCGTGAAGGAAACAGGCGAGGTGGCTACGATCGGCTCCACCGCAAGCGACCTCCAGGTCTCCGATAATTTGAATGCGCCTGCGGCGAGCTCTGATGCCGCCCTCGGCTTTTCTTCTCCGGCGGGAGTCGCGATCGACTCGTCTGGAAGCATCTACCTGACGGAACCGGGAACCGGGGCGCTGAAGACAATCCTGCCAAATGGCACCGTCGTGTCGGGCGCTCAGGCCGGCACGTTTGCGAGTCCGCGCGGCATCGCCATCGCGGGTGATGGAAAACTGGTTGTTGCGGATGGCGCTCAATCGGCGCGCCAGATTGCGTTTGGCAGCCCCACGGTGACGAACGTCACGCCGGATACGATCAACGGAACCGGAGGACAGACGATCACGGTTTCCGGAACCAACTTTTCGCCGGACTCGGTCGTCGTGGTTGGCGGCGTCGTCATCAGTGGCCCTACCGTCGTCAATACGCAGTTGATTTCGTTCCCGGCGCCATCGCTTCCGTCCGGCATCAATACACTGACGGTACTGAACCGGGGCGGCGTCGGACAGTCGGCGTTCAAAATCACTCCGCCGGCATTGACGGGTCTGGCCCCAGGCTTCATCACAACGGTCGTGGGAGGACAGAATTTCGAAGGAGACGGCGGTCCGGCGTCCAAAGCGACGCTGGAGAATCCGGCGCAGATGGCGCTGGATTCGCGCGGCAACATCTACATCGCGGATTTCTACACCAGCAAAGTCCGCCGCATCGATGCCCGCACTCGAGTCATGAACACGATCGCCGGCGGCGGTACGGAAAGCGGCGACGGCGGACTCGCACTCGCCGCGGGATTCGGCGGACTCAGCGGCATCGCGATTGATCGGGCGGGCAGCAGCATCTATCTGAGTTTTTCGAACAACATCAAAAAAATCGACGCCGCGACCGGAATTATCCGGACCATCGCGGGCGGCACCTCTGGCTCCGGATTTTCAGGCGACGGGGGACAGGCCGCTGCCGCGTCGTTCTATTCCATACCCGCCATGCGTGTTGGACCGGACGGCGACCTCTATGTCGTCGATGAGGGTAATCATCGCATTCGCAAGATCTCGCTCGCGACCGGGATCGTCACTACTGTTGCTGGAAGCGGACCGGCACTTGCGGTGCCCGGCGATTTTTCGGGTGACGGCGGCTTGGCAACTTCGGCCCACTTGAACTTCCCGCACGACGTTGCATTTGATTCATCGGGGAACATGTTGATCGCCGACGGCCAAAACTACAGGATCCGCAAGGTGGATCGGCAGACCCAGATCATTACGACAGTTGCCGGAAACGGCACTCACTCTTCATCGCAGGGTGATGGCGGTCCGGCGATCTCCGCCAGTTTGGAGAAGACGGATTACATCACCGCCGACCTGGAGGGCGGGTTCTACATTTCCACCAAACTCCGGCACGTCGATGCGAATGGAATCATCACGGATGCGGTTTGCGATTCTTCGGGCAACAATTGCGCCGTCCTGCTTCCGAGCGGGTTGAATATAGCCAGCGGACTCGCCGTGGATTCCGGCGGCAACTTGTACGCCGGAATTTCGGATTACCTGTCGGCGCAGATCTTCGTCCGATCGAGCAGCGGCGTCTTCTCCGCCGTCAACTCTCCGGGCGGGACACTCGCCGATGTGCGCGACGGCGGATTGGGCGTCTTCGCCAACCTCAAGAATCCCCGAGGCGTGGCGTTCGACAGCAATGGGAATCTGGTTCTATCGGACCAATCGCATCAGCGTATCCGCAGAGTTGCCGCCGCGACCGGTGTGATTTCGTCCGTCGTCTCGAATACCGATGGCGTGATCGGCATAACCTCCGACCGGAACGGGAATGTTTACTACACCGAATTCGGAACTTCGAGTGTTAAAAAGATCGACGCCAACGGCGCCGTGCAGACGATTTCCGGGATGGGACACGAGGGGTTTGCCGGCGACGACGGTCCCGCGACAGCCGCGCTGCTGAGGCACCCATTCGGAGTCGCCCTGGACGCGAACGGCGATTTCTATATTGCGGACACCGACAACCATCGCATCCGGAAGGTCAGCGCCGCGACCGGCAACATCACGACCGTCGCCGGCAATGGATCAGCAGGATTTTCGGGTGACGGCGGACTCGCGACTCAGGCGGCGCTGAATACTCCGTGGGGCGTGGCACTGGATCTTCAGGGCAATCTTCTGATCGCCGACAAGGAAAACTACCGGATCCGGAAAGTGGATCGGGCATCGGGCATCATCACGACGCTTGCGGGCGCGACAAATCCGTTCAATGCTTTCGCGATGGCAATCGATTCTTCAGGAAATGTCTACATCGGCAGCGACGGCCAAATCCTCCGCAGGTCGGCGACGACAGGAATTATCAGCAGAATCGCCGGTGGAGGCTCCGGAGGAGATGGCGTTACTGCGACGGGCACTCGCTTGACCGACGTTACGGGACTGACGTTTGACGCGGCCGGAAACCTCTACCTGTCGGAGATGCAGGGTAACCGCGTTCGCGTGATCAAGGCGCCCATTCCGTGATTCCAAAAGTGCGTCCGCCGCTCGGCGCCCTCTCGCGCCTTATTTGACGAATAAAAGCAAGGAGTCCGCAGCTCTCGGATTATTTCCTGGTGGCTGCGTTCTCGATCAGGGCACGAATCTCGGCGGCGCCGGCGGTTGGAGGTTGAGGACCGCCCCGGCCTCTGGCTGTTCCCGCAGCACCAGAGACCATGTCGATCGGTTTGCGGCCGTTGCTATCGGTGATTTCGGGGTTGGCGCCTTTCTCA
>CAZWGA010000054.1:0-38126 GCA_964633285.1 uncultured Solibacteraceae bacterium
TCCTGGCGCTGTCGGCGCTTGGAATTTACGGCGTCGTCGGATTGATGGTCGCGACGCGTACGCGCGAAATTGCCGTGCGCATCGCGCTGGGCGCATCGCGGCAGCGCGTGATTGGCATGGTGTTGTTCGACGTGGTGAAACTTGTGCTGCCCGGTGTAGTCGTTGGACTCATTCTCACGGCCGCGTTCATCCGGCTCAGGGGAGAAGAAAAAATGGGAATCCCGCTCAGCAGCGTGGAATACCTGTCGTACGCCGCCGGAGCCGCGGTTGCCGTACTCATCGCGGTCATTGCGAGCCTCGCTCCAGCCCGCCGCGCCGCTTCAGTCCAACCCATGATCGCCATGCGGTCGGAATAAGCGTGGATGGAATCACAGATCAATCCAGGATCGAAGTAAAAAAGGCTTTCATTTCCGCTGCGTAGTAGACACCGAACTGCGCGAAGGTCGCCTTTGTGGTGTCGTTCGGTTTCCAATCGAAGAAGGCGTGGCTGGCTCCGCCGATCTGTACGTATTCCACACGTTGCCCGGCCTTGACGAGTGCATCCACGAATTCGGTAACAGCGGCATTGGTAATCAACGGATCCCTTGTGCCCCGGGTCAGGTACTGAGGCACGGCGCGGACGCTGGCTTTGGGAATGTGATTGAGCGGCGCGATCGCATCTTTCCATGACGCATCGGCGGCAGGATCGTCGGAATAATGATTGAGGAGACTTGCACTGAACACTCCATAACTCGGAGCGGCGGCCTTGATCGCGGCCAGCATTTCGGTGCGTACCTGTTCGACCGGCTTGTTCTTCGGCATGTATGAAGGCATGAACTCGAACACGCCGGGAGCTTTTCCGAAACCGCGTGTTCCAATCATGTCCGTCATCAACGACGCGGCGGCCGACAGGTGACCGCCCGCGCTGTCGCCGGTCAGACCGATTCTTGTCGGATCGCCGCCGTATTCCTTCGCGTGTTCCATGATGTGGGCGATGGCTCCAAAAACATCTTCCATGAGATTTGCCATCGTGTTGCTCGTCGCATCGCCGTCACTCTTCCCGGCCCATCGATAGTCGATGCTGAAGGCCACGAACCGGCCGCCCTTCGTCAATTCCCTCGCAAGACCGCGCATGATGTCTTCGTCGTTCGCGTTCCAGCCACCGCCATGAATGATGACGATGCACGGCAGATTGCGAGCGCCCTTTGGCGAATACACATCGTACTTGAGCGGCTTCACTCCAGGCTTGGCGTAGACCACATCGTGGGTCACGTTGACGTGATTCACGGCCGACTCCTCGATGAAGGACGCGCCGATATGCTTGTTCCGATCGATTGTCACCCTGAATTCACGCGTCATTCCCTCGTGATACATCTGTCCAAATGTGCCCGGCACCGAATAGTAGGCAGAGTCCAGCACGTATCCCGCATCAGGCGTCGTCGTCACTGTGACGACAGTTCCCGCCGGATAATTACCGCCGGCAGGCAGGGGCGGGTTCAACTGCAGTTTCCCGTGAGCCGGCGGATCGAGCGTGACGGTAAAAACATTCGACTGCGCGGTGAGATCGCCGCCACATACGACTGCGAACAGCCCCGCGCCGAGAAAGGCCCTGAGCGTTGAGTGGATGACTCGGTTCATGATTGAGGGATTTTAGTCAGTTCACGAGATCTCAGCAATCAGATACACTTTCGCGTCGAAGGAGAACCCGATGACTCAACACCGACCAATTTTGCAGGCCGTCACTCTGCCGATGATTGCGTTGATGATGGCCGCAGGCGCCGTCACGTCTACGGCTCAATCGAGCACCGGCCTGCCGGCCGATATCAATCCCGATTCGCGCGCGCGTCTTCCTTACCTGCTACGCAAGGACCTCGATGAAACGAACCAGAAGATTTATGACGTGCTTCCGGGACATCGGCCCGACGGAAGTCTCAGCGGGCCGCTCGCTTTCGCCGCGTACAATCCGGCGGTCGCAAAAGCATTGTTCGATCTTCACAATGCCGCTGTGGCGGGAACGTTGAATCCGCATGTACGCGAGCTCGCCATACTCGTCGCCTGCCGCGAAACGAATTACAACCTGGAATGGAATGCTCATGAACCCAGCGCGGTGAAAGAAGGTGTCGATCCCAAAGTCATCGATATCATACGGCGAAAGGGCCCGCTTGCCGGGGTCAATGAACAGGACGCAGCCGTGATTCGTTTCGGCCGCGAATTGTTTACCGACAAGAAAGTGACTCCGACCACCTTCGCGAAAGCGGTCGAGATGCTCGGCAAACGGGGCGTCATGGATCTCGTCGCGGTGATGAACACGTACGCGGTAAGCGGTTTTTACGCGATCGCTGTCGATGAACGTCCCCCCGCGGGCCGGCCCGCGCTGGAGCGGTAGATGACAACATGACTATCGAAAGACCGGCAGGACAGAAACTCGCCGTCGTCATGGTTGGACTGCCGGCCCGTGGAAAAACCTTCGTTGCGCGCAAACTTCAGCGTTATCTCTCCTGGTTCGGATCCCGCACGCTGCTGGTGAATGTCGGCGACTACCGCCGCAAGCGCGCCGGAGCGAAACAACCCGCGGTGTACTTCGCGCCCGATAATGAATCGACCCGGGAAGAGCGCGAAAACTTTGCGATGGCTGCACTCGCGGATCTCCTCGAATGGTTCAAACTCGGCGGCGAAGTCGGCATCTATGATGCAACGAATGCGGAACGGCCGCGGCGCGACAAAATAGGTCAGGCTTGCGCTGCTGCGGGTGTCGGCGTCCTCTTTGTCGAAATCATCTGCAACGATCGATCGATAGTCGAAAAGAATGTCCGCAAGAACAAGCTGAACCTGCCTGACTACGAAGGCATGTCGCCTGAAGAAGCGCTGAGAGATTTCCGCGCTCGGATGGATCAATATGCGCGGACGTACCGACAGGTCGAGGATGACGAAGGAAGCTACGTCACGCTCATCGACGCGGGAAAGAAAGTCGTCTCCCACGGCATCGAGGGATACCTGCCATCACGTCTCGCATTTTTTCTCATGCAGATCCGGCCGACCGAGCGCACCATCTGGCTCAGCCGCCATGGCGAAAGCGAGTTCAACCTGACCGAGCGAATCGGCGGCGATCCTCCACTGACCAAACGCGGGCAGGAGTATGCCGCGGCGCTTGCCGCGTTCGTGCTCAAGCGATGTCCACGGCCGGTTGTATGGACGAGCGCGTTAAGGCGCACGATGGAAACGGGAAATCGCATTGGCAATGAAGTACAGAGCCTGCGAGCCCTGAATGAGATCGATGCCGGCGTGTGCGACGGATTAACTTACGAGGAGATCAAGGAGAAGATGCCGGAAGAATTTGCGGCCAGAGCCGCCGACAAATTCCGCTACCGCTATCCACGCGGGGAATCGTACGCGGACGTTGTTCAGCGTCTTGAGCCCGTCATCGTGGAACTCGAAGGACTACGACGGCCCGTTCTCATCGTCGGACATCAGGCCGTGCTTCGCGCGCTCTACGGATATCTCATCGGCGTGCGCCAGGATGATTGCCCGTATTTGAAGGTGCCTCTCAATTCTGTAATCCAATTGACGCCCACGGAGAACGGCTACGATGAAGAGCGCTTCCTTCTGATCCCGGATTAGGCCGTTTTTCGAGGGATCAACGACACAGGGTCAGTTACGTTCGGCGTCTTTCGGCATCGCAGCCCGGATGAGCGCTGTAATCGCAGCATTCGTGCGAGCCGCATTCAGCAGCGATTTCCCTGAATCGCCCATTGCGTTGACATCGGCGCCATGCTCCAGTAGAAACCGGACCACAGCGCCGCGGCCGGATTGCGCGGCGAAGAAAAGCGCGGTCTGGCCTTCGCGTCCGGTCATGGTGCTCGCGCGCGCGATACGCGCAGTCAGGCTTGTCGTATCGGTGACCCGCGCATTCACGTTGGCGCCGGCTTTGAGCAGGATCTCCATCGTTTCGATCGAACGGGCTTCAACGTCTGCAGGCGGTCCCGGGCCCAGAACACTCTGGCCCGTACGTGTTCCGATTCCCGCCGCTGCCATAAGGGGAGTGACGCCCATCGCATTGGGAAGATCGGCCAGCGCGTGATGTTCGAGTAACGCCTTCATCACTTCATTGTCGAAAGTCTGCGCTGCCCGCAACAGTGGTGTGGCCCCGGTGTTCAACAGATCATCCTTGAACCGGCCGCTGTTCCCGTTCCGGCTGGGTTGGAGCATGTTCAATTGATGATTCGGATTGACGCCCGCATTCAGCAAAGCTTTCACCAGATCCAGCGATGCAGGCTCGCGGGAACCGGCATTGCTGTCCGGACCGCCGCGCATGTTCACAACGGCATAAATCGGCGTGCGGCCCCACCAGTCCCACGTGTGCGGATTCGCGCCGTGATCGAGCAGATATCGCGCGGCTTCAAAATGAGAATTGTCGATGGCCATCATTATCGGCGTCATGCCGTCCGGATTCGGCATATCGATATCGGCGCCGCCTTTGAGGAGCGCTTCAATACAGCCGATACATCCGCCGCGCGCCGCGTAGAGCAATGGCGTGAGACCACCGGTGGGCCGATATTGAACGCGGGGCTCCGATGTCATCTGGTTCCCCCAGTCGTTGGCCTTAGGCCGCGCATTGACCGATGCGCCTTTCGAAATGAGAAACGCAACCATCTCCGGATGATTCTCGGCAGCAGCCCACATCAATGCCGTCTGATCCCGAAAACGTTCACGCGCGTTCACGTTGGCTCCGTGGTTGACCAGAAGTTCGGCAACTTTCACATCGCCGGATCGCGCCACAATCATCAGCGGCGTTTCGCCGTCTTCGTTGGTTCTGTTCGCATCGGCCCCGCCATCCAGGAGCATTTTCACGATGTTCGCATTGGCCACTCTTGCGGCTTCTGCGAGTGGACTCGAACCATACACGTTGACGGCATCCGCTTTCGCTCCGCGGCCGAGCAATGCTTTCACGAGTTCTTCGTCCACGCGATAAACAGCCCAATGCAGCGGCGTCGATCCATCGGGTTGCGATACGTTGACGGAGGCATTCTTCGCGATCATCTCGAGCGCAGCCTTCCGATCGCCGGCTTCGATGCGGTCGGCTAGAACGCTGTTGGATTGAGCGAATGACGAAACCGCCATTGCAAAGAACACGCTGAGGAAGGCGACTCCGAATTTGTTCAGATCAGACGACATTGGGTGCCAGCTTGTTATGGTGAGCCCACAAACCCTTGTGCGCGTCATAGAGAAATCTTTTCGGATCGCGGAAAGTACGTGACAGACCGTTCATCACGCCGGCTTTCAACATGTCTTCGGCGCTGTCTCCTTCACGAACGCGATCGACCGTTCGATCATAAATGGCAGACATGAGATCCCGCTCTGTCTTCAAATCCGCCCGGCTCATAACCGGACCATATCCGGGAACGATCCGGGTTTTGTCGTCGCTGAGTTTCAACAGCCGGTCCATGCCGTCGACGCGTCCGCCGATCCATGCGCCGGTAAAGTAATCCAACTCGGGATCCCGCACGGGCGATGCGACGTCGCCAACTGCCAGCACGTTGGCATTTCTGAAGAACACGTAGATGTCTCCGCTGGTGTGCGCTTCGATAAGGTAGCCGTAGTCGATTTGTTCGTCTCCGGCCTTCAACGAGCCCGATGTGTAAAACGTCTCCGTCGGATGAGCAGATTTCGGGCGGGCCTTCTCGTATCGATCTTCGGCCGGGACCCAATGAGGAATGGCCATCCATTCGCGAGTGATTTCGTGAGCAAGAATCTTCGCACCCAGCTCACCGAACGTCTCGTTCGATCCTGTGTTCTCGAGATGAAAGTGTGTATTGAACAGCAGGTGAACACGCGGGACGGATGCGATCAAGGCCCCGGAAAACTTTGGATCGCCGCTGTCGACGAGGACCATTCCGTCTTTGCCCGATAACGCAAGCACGTTGGTTCCGGCGCCGGTCACGAGTGACAACGTATCCGTGAGTTTCGTGATGCCGGAAGATTGGGCCGCCGCCCGAAGATACGAAGACCCGAGAGCGGCGGCGGCAAGACCCTTCACGAATTGCCTGCGGTCGATCATGATGCGTTGTTCCTCATGCCGTTTACACTCATACGCCCGCAATGGCGCCGGTGCTGTCGCCGAATTTTTCGCGATCCACGCCGGCCTTGTGAAGAATCGTCAGATGAACGTTGGCCAACGGCGTCGGCTCGGGCAGTTCGATATGTCGTCCACCCGTGAGTCTGCCGCCTCCGCCGCCGACAACGATGGTTGGAAGCGGATGCCCGTTGTGCTTGTCGCTGTTGGACATGTTTGAGCCGTAGAGGAAGATCGAGTTGTCCAGCAGTGTTCCTTCTCCATCTTTGATCGCGGCCAGCTTGCCCAGAAACTCCGCAAAGCGATCCATGTGCCATGTCTGAATCTTCACCAGTTTTTCGATTCGCCCGATATCGTTGGCATGATGCGACACCGGATGGAATGAATCGGAAACACCGACGTGGTTATACGTGCGATTGGTTCCTTCCGACACCATCATGTAGGACACCACGCGTGTGAGATCGGCGCGATAAGCCAGCGCGATCAACTCGAAGAACAGCTTGACCTGTTCCTCAAATGAATCGAGCGTCCCTATGGGCGCCGGCGGCAGCTTGATATCGGACAAATCCCGCTGCGACGCGCGCTCGATGCGCCGCTCGACCTCGCGAACCGTGTTCAGATAACTGTCCAGAACCGCGCGGTCTCCCGGATCCAGTTCGCGCTGCAAAGCGCGGGTGCGGTCGTTGATGCGATCGAGCAGGCTGGCGTTTTGACGTGAAATCGCATCACGTTCCTGATTCGTGTCGCCTTCGCCGAATAATTGGATGAACACTTTCCGGGGATTGAACTCCATCGGCAGCGGAGATTTCGCATCGCGGAAAGAGAGCGTCGAGCTGTAATAGCAGCGGGCTCCACCGCAGGCCGCAACCTGAATCGTTGTTTCAGAAGCCAGTTCCAGCGACGGCAGCGTTGTGCCCTGGCTGATTTGCGCGGCAACCGCCTGATCCAGTGTCTGAGCCATGCTGGCGCCGGGCGCTTTGTCGTCCGGCTTCACGCCGCACAACCACGTTGCGGGAGCGCGGCTGTGAACTCCTCCCACCATGGCATCGTTCTTCAGATTTCCAAATGAAGTCACATATTTTTTGTAAGGATCGAGCGACTTCATGATCGGACTCAGTTTGAAATCGGCGCCGGCGCCGCTCGGAGTCCATTTGTCCATTGCAGGACCGTGAGAGGTATTGCCCATGATCGCGCCGTGAGGAATGTAGAAGAACCCCATTCGCAACTTTCTGGCCGCGGCAGTCTGCGCCAGCGGTGTGGCGGCAGGGATCATCGCATCCAATAATGGCAGCGCCAGACTCACGCCTGCGCCCTTGAGCAACGTTCTCCGCGAGAGGTGTTTTTTCGTGATGAACATTTTTGTTCCTCTGTGTCTTCGTGTCTTTGTGCCTAATTCGGCCTCGCCTGCATGCGGAAGGCATCACTGGTCACGACGCCCGCGACGATGGCCGACAGACGGTAGCCTTCCTTCGCGGCGCGGCGGACAATTGCCCGCACCTGCGGTTTGTCGAAATATTCGAGTTCGCGTCCTACTGCATACATCATTAACTTTTCAGTCAGCGCTTGTGCAAACTGGCCCGAATCGGTGAACAGTTGCCGGCGCAGTTGTGCGGGTCCATCCACGGGCCTTCCGTTCGGCAAAACGGTCTTCGCGTTGATTGGAGCATCGGCGGCTTTATCGACATCGCGCCAGCGGCCGATCGCATCAAAATTCTCCAGCGCAAGGCCGATCGGATCGATAACTCCGTGGCACTGATTGCAACTGGGTTTCGAGCGATGCTGCTCCATCCTTGCGCGCAGCGTTTTCGGCTTTTCGCCTTTAGGTGTAGACAAGTCGGTATCGACATCGGGCGGTGGAGGCGTCGGAGGCGTCCCCATCAATTTGTCCAGCACCCACTGGCCGCGCAACACCGGCGATGTTCGATCTCCGTAGGAAGTCCGGAGAAGAATCGCGCCCTTGCCGAGCAAACCCCAGCGCTGAGGATCCTCGAGTTCAACGCGCCGGAACTGTGGTCCGAAAACATTCGTAATGCCGTAGTGCCGGGCGAGCCTTTCATTGAGGAACGTGTGGTTGGCGGTCAGCAGGTCGTTGACGTCGCGCTCCTGAAGCAGAATGCTCGAAACGAACGACTCGATTTCGACACGCATGTCGCGCCGCAATGGATCATTGAACGAAGGAAACAACAACGGATCGGGTTGCACTGCATTCAGATTGTCCACGTTCAACCACTTGAGCGCGAAGTTGCGCACAAGGCTCGATGCGCGAGGATCCGCCAGCATCCGCCGCGCCTGCGCTTCAAGAACTCCCGGCCGCTTGAGTCCGCCCTCGGTAGCAATCTTCAGCAGCGCGTCATCGGGTCCCTGGCTCCACAGGAAGAACGAGAGCCGCGACGCCAGTTCCAGATCCGTCAACGGGAACGCCATGGCGTCTGTAGTCCCCGCTTTCGCGGTCGATGCAGCCGGCGTTCGAATCACGCGATACAGAAAATCCGGACTGACGAGTACGGCGGCGATTGACTGTTCGATGCCGGCATCAAATCCGCTTTTCTGACCGGCATCAAAGTACGGCATCAGCGAATCCACGTCATCCTTCGTGACGGGCCTGCGGAATGCGCGGCGTGAAAGGTTCTCCACGATGCGGCGCGCGCACGCTCGCTCTTCGCCCGCCTGCGGCTGGCAGATAAATATGCGTTCGCGGCTGGGTGTTTTCGAGACGCCCGGCGAATCGAACGGCCCGACAACAGTCACGCCGTCGATCATGTGCGGGGCGCGCAGACCACGGCCGAAAAAATTTCCTTCCGTTCCGATATTCACGAACTCATCGTTCTCCGCTTCCGCCCGCTCGATGAATGTGACCGCGACATCGTGGACACCCGCGCGTATTGATACCGGAACATTCTGAAACCGTTTCATGATCTCCGCACGGCCGGGCGCGCCGCCATGATCGACGATGCTGAGATCTTCGGGGCCACCCAGTGCTTTGCGAAACACTTCCCGGCCGTCCACGAGCATGATCAAAGTGTGGCGCGTTTCCAGCGTGCGCGTATAGAGTCCGACATCGAGATCGAGAATGTTGAACCGGTACTCGCCGTCCGCTGGAAAATTGTGTCTGAACTTCATTCCGCCGCGTGTCCCCAAAGGAAGGCCATCGATGTGAGAAGCCTGATCGCCCGCCGGCAAGGGATAGCGTGTGCTGGCGCGCTTGGGCACTGCCTCGCCGACGGCCAGCTTTGCGGCCAGGCGCGCCGCGCCGACGTACTGATCGAGGAAAGCCGGCGACACGCTGAGTGCGACTGCAATGTTTTCGAAGCCGCCGACCTCGATCTCCGTGGGCAGGAGATTTTCGGCATCAATCTCGACCCCCAGCAAATCTTTCACCGCGATCCCGTACTCGGTTCGCGTCATGCGCTGAATCGGCACATGGCCTGCGGCAGGCCGGGCGGCGTTCCTATCGAGAGCGTCTTCGAGTGAACCGATGAAAGCGTCGACCTCCGTCTGATCGGGTTGACGGCTGCCGGGAGGAGGCATCAGACGTCCGCGCAGTTTTCGCACGGCTTTTTCCCAGACTTCCGCGTTCTTGCCGATCGAGTCCAGCGGCATGTCGGCGAACGCAACGCCTCCGGCTCGAACTGTCGAACTATGGCAGCCCATGCAATACGTATCGAGCATCGCGCGGATCGGACGAGTGTTATCGGCAGGTCTCGGGGCGGTCTGCGTTTGGGCGACGGGCTGTCGTGTGGCAACGGCCAAAAGAAAAAGAGCCATTGCCAAACGCCTCATCTGCCGGACCTCCCCGGCATGCGCGCCGCATCCTTTTCATTTTCGAGGCAGACGTGCTCGAAAACATCGGTATCCGGAAGAAGTTCTTCGATGAAATTGATCGTAACGGGTTTGGTGAAAACTTTCGGGTCCGTGATCGTAACGGTGACATCGAGATGACCGAAATCGAGCCGGCGGAATCGTTCTTCGACGCGCATATCTTCGGAATGTCCGTGGCCGCGGGCATCGAGCCAACTGAGATCGTTGAAACCCATGGTATCCACGACGAACGTGTCGCCGTCCCATTTGCCAACCGAGTATCCCAGCCATGTTCCTGCCGGATTCACAGGAAGCTTGCGGCCGTCGGTGAAGATCTGGCGGAACATCGTCTCGACCTCATACAGGAACAGAGTCTCGCGCGGCATTTGGACAATCTTGAACGGCTCGGGCAGCAGATCGGCGTGGGGCACTCCATCGGGCAGGCAAATCAGACTTGGGCCTACGACTCCCGGCTGAGTGTTCCGCCGGAAAATTTCGGCGCCTGTGGGAGTGAGGGGTTCTTCTCCACGTTTGAAGTCCGACAGAACATCTCGAAAATATTTTGAATTCAGAAACTCGCCCGATCCGAACAGAGCGCCTGGGGCACGGGGCTCTCCGATGGCCTGCCAGATTCCCGAGAGGTCGGGTTTGCCGTTGATGCGGGGAACCGGCCCCGTCATGTTCACTTTGCCATCGGGCAAGCGCGGCGCCGCGGGATCCTTCTGATCCGGCCATTGGGCCTGCGCGGACAAGCACACTGTCGCTAACACTGCAGTAATCCAGATAAGTCGATGCATTGCGGTACATTAAACCACAAACCGCCACTCGCCAATAGTTTCGACTTTTCGTTACTTGCCTGCCTTTTCGATGGCGGCTTGTGCTTGCGCAGTCCACTCTGGAGTCGCGCGGAACCAGTGGCCTTCGAACTCGTTTCCGCGATACAGCAGGTTCACATTCTCGTTGTAGAACGGCTCGCCCCGTCCCGGCAAGTAGACGAAGCCTTGTTTGGCGACGGGATTGTAAACGTAGAACACAACGTACTCACGTGCTCCGTTGCCGCGGTCGAGGGAGAACGTCGCCTTCACTCGAAGAAAAGACTGCTCCGGCTCCGCAACCGGATGGACCCAGTCTTCCACAATCCAGGAGTTAGGCTTCCAATTGGGCGTTCCATTCAGGGTGTTCCCTGGACCAGGCCCGACTCGGAAATCGCTGCGCGCCTTGGCGTCGACGATTTCGATGGAAAGTCCGGGGGCACTAAGGGTGATCCTCGAGATTGGACCTTGGCCGAAAACCAACATCGGCATCGTGAAAAGCATGAGCAGTCTGCTTGGAATCGTTTTCATGATGGGAAAGCATGCAAAGGAAACGTTCCGGATATTCGTCGCCAAAGATTGTGCTTGGCCATGAAGGCCAAAATACTCAGATTCAGAGTCTACCGAGCCGGAAACGATAAATCTACTCACTCGGTGCGCCCGCCTCTCCTAGTGAGTGAGGTTAAGCCGCGTCTCGCAAACAGAACCTCGCAGTGCCCGCAATATCGGCTTTCCCGCACCCGATTTCGATAGACGTTGTGACACAAGTTTGTGCCGGTAGCGTAAAATGCCGTCGCGATGGCGCAGCTTATTCAGTTCCTGATGACCTATGGTTATGCCGTGGTGTTCGGCGTCGCATTCGCCGAACAAATGGGTCTCCCGGTTCCCGCCGCGACGCTGTTGATCAGCATGGGAGCGTTGTCGAGGTCCGGTGAAGTCGACTTTGTGGCGGTAGTGGCGTCAGGTGCAGCAGCGGCGCTTTCTGCGGACTTGATCTGGTTTCAGCTTGGCCGGCTTCACGGCCGCTACGTGTTGCGGCTGCTCTGCCGCATCTCACTCGAACCGGATTATTGCGTGCGGCGCACGGAAGACAAATTCGAACGATGGGGTCTGTGGGCGCTGCTTCCCGCGAAGTTCATTCCCGGATTCAATGCGGCGACGGTTCCGCTGGCGGGTCTGATCAAAACTCCATTGCTTCGATTCGTGATCTTCGACGCGCCGGCTGTCGTTCTGTGGAGCTGCGCTTACACGACACTCGGATATTTGTTCAGCGCACAGATCCAGCAGATCATCGGTTTCCTGCCGAGGTTCGGCGCGCTCATCCTGACCCTCGCCGTTCTCTACGTCGCTTACAAAATCGTGCAAAAGCGAAGATATTTGAAAACACTCTCCGTGACGCGCATTACGCCGGAGGAATTGAAAGCCAGGATGGACGCGAATAAAGAAATCCTGATTTTTGATCTTCGCAACCGGCTGGACCGGAATACGGATCCCGTCCGCATTCCAGGAGCATTCCACGTTTTACCCGATCACATCGACTTTCAGCCGAAGGATATCCGCCGCGAACAGGAGATTGTTCTCTACTGCACATGTCCCAACGAAGCGACCAGCGCCAAGGTCGCGATGCAACTTCAGCGGAATGGTCATGTCTTTGCGAGGCCCCTGCAAGGCGGCCTTGACGCGTGGAGAGAACTCAACCTTCCGGTGGAAGTGTTGGATTGATCGATTATTTTTATCGGAGTCCAAAAGGATTGGCGGTCTTGCCCTCAATGTCGATCCATACACTCTTCGTTTGCAGATATTCGCGAATCGCTTCGATTCCACCTTCACGCCCAAAGCCGGAACGTTTGTATCCGCCGAACGGGGTCATGTAACTCGTCACGCGATAACAGTTCACCCAGACGGTCCCGGCTTCGAGACGTTCGGACATCGTGAGCGCCCTGCGAATGCTGCTGGTCCATACACCGGCAGCTAAACCATACATCGTTGCGTTCGCAATGGAGACCGCTTCGTCTTCGTCATCGAATGGAATGAGCGCAAGAAGCGGGCCGAACACTTCTTCATTCGCGATTCGCATTTCAGGACGAACGCCTGTGAAGATCGTGGGCTCGACAAACCATCCCGTGCCGCACTCGGGACGATTCGCCGCTCCGCCGCCGAGCAGGCATTCGGCGCCTTCGCGTTTTGCCACTTGCATGTAGTCGAGGATCTTTTCGTACTGAGGGTGCGTTGTGACAGGTCCCACCTGCGTGGACAACTCCATGGGATTTCCCATGCGGGCCGACCGCGCGAGAGTCACGAGCCGGTCCGTAAACGCATCGAAGACGGGACGGTGAATAAGCGCGCGCGATCCTGCGATGCACGTCTGGCCCGTCGCGGCGAAAATTCCGGCGACAACGCCGTTGACGGCGTTGTCCAGATCCGCATCATCGAAAATCACATTCGCGGACTTGCCTCCCAGTTCCAGGGTCACGCGTTTGATTCCCCGCGCCGCCTGTTCGTATACCGATTGCCCGGTTCGGTCGCCGCCGGTGAATGCGACCTTGGCAATATCGGGATGCGTGAGCAGCGCTTCTCCCACTTCACTTCCGAATCCCGTAACGATATTGACGACGCCCGGAGGGAATCCCGCTTTCTCAAATAATTCCCCGAATGCGATCGCGGAAACCGAAGAATGTTCGGAAGGTTTCAGAACAACCGTATTGCCCGCAGCCAATGCGGGCGCGAGTTTCCAGGCGGCAAGCAACAGCGGCGAGTTCCACGGCGTGATCGCGGCTACAACGCCGAGAGGTTCTTCGCGCGTGAAGTTGAAGAATCCCGGTTTGTCGCTCGGCAGAACACGGCCTTCGATTTTATCGGCAAGACCCGCGAAGTAATGAAACCACTTCGGCGCGTAGTGCAGTTGCACACGCATCTCGGAAAGCAGTTTGCCGTTGTCCGTGGTTTCTATCTCAGCGAGACGATCGGCTTCCGCTTCAAGCAAGTCCGCCAACCGGTGTAGGAGCGCTCCACGAGCGCTGGCCGTGAAACCGCGCCACGCATTGCCATAAAACGCTGTCTTCGCCGCAGCGACGGCGCGATCGACGTCGGCTTTGCCGCCGCGCGGAATGAGCGCCCACGGCTGAGCCGTGTAAGGATTAATGGATTCGATCCATTCTCCGGACACCGCGTCCACCCACGCGCCGTCCACAAGCATGCGATGTTTTTTCATTGTGCGTAGTTATGTGAATCCGGGAACGCGGGCTAAAAGCCCGCGACTACATACTTGATCCAGCATCTACCGTACATCAACAACAAACTTGTGAGTACAAGCGTCTACCACACCGTCATCGATCGTTCGAGTATTCTCTCGATCGTTTTCTGCGTAACGGGCTGCGGGGATAGTGCGATCAGTCGTTTTTGTTTCAACGTGCCCTCGGCCAATGCGGGAATATCGGCAGACGTGTAGCCGACGGCGGCCAGGCCATTCGGTATCCCGATACTTTGCATGAATGTGATGAAGGCATCGCGCAAAGCCTTGCCTGCGAAGTCCGCAGACGAGCCGCTGGTTTGCACGCCCATCCAGTGCGCAACCTCTTTATGACGTTCCGGCTTGGCGGCCGAAGTGAATTCAAATGTGGCGGGAGCTCCCAGCGATGTCGACATCCCGTGCGGCACAAGCGGCTTTTTGTCGGGATAACCTGCCGGATAAAATCCCCGCACATTACCGGCGATTGGATATCCCATGGCGTGCGGTACATGCACGCCGGCATTGGCAAAACCCATTCCCGCGTAGATCGTCGCCAGCATCATCTGCGTGCGCGCGTGTAGATCACTTCCGTCCTTCACGGCCATCGGCAGAAACTCGCGGACCAGCTTGATGGCTTTCTCGCACCAGAGATCGCTGATCGGATTAGCGCCCTGGTACGGCGGACGTTCCGCGGGAGTCGCGGGTTTGTCGCGCTCATTGTAAGCCAGCGCGGTGTAGGACTCGATGGCGTGCGTGAGCACGTCGGCGCCGGTGCAGGCGGTGACAGTGGGAGGCACGCTTATCGAGTTCAGAGGATCGAGAATACCCAGCGTCGCGCGCAAATGATGATGCGAGATGCCTGTCTTCACGCGAAGGCTGGTGATATCGACAATCGCGACCGTCGTGTTTTCAGAGGATGTGCCGGCGGTCGTCGGCAAACAGACCATCGGTCTCAGCGGACCCGGCACCGGACGGCCCTCTCCAATCGGCGCATTGACGTATGTGAGAAACGGCGCGGGATACGTGACGTAGAGATTCATCATTTTCGTTGTATCCATCACGCTTCCGCCACCGACGGCGAGATATCCATCCGGCCTGAAGTCCTCGGCGAATTCAATGGCTCGCTGAACGGATACATCGGCCGGTTCAATGCTCACATCATCGAAAAGGCCGGCCTCGATTCCCTTCCCGCGAATCCGTTCGATCACGCGCGCAGGCAAACCTGTCGCAACGACGCCCTTATCGGTAATAACAAGCACGCGCTTCAAACCCAGCGAGACGAGAGCGTCCGCAATCTCCTCTGTCACTCCAACGCCGAATTTGTACGGCGTGGAACGCATCGTGAAGACTGTGTCTTTCATGGGAGAAGGGCATGGGGAGGGAATTTCAGGGACAGACACCAAATTCTGAAGTGCGAATTTGGTGTCTGTCCCTGAAATTCCCCTACTGCTGATTTCCGCGTGGAGGACCACCGCGCGGAGTAGCCGGAGGAAGCGTCCCGCCTTCGGCCAGGATTTTCATGTTTTCCAGAGCCGTTGTGAACTGAGTGGTTTTTTGTGCTTTGTCTCTTTCACGCGCAGCATCATCGGCCAGCATGGAATTGTCAAAGACGAGAGTATAGACAAGCTTCGATGTGGTCGCCGTCAACGGTCTTGCTTCCAGGGTCCCGTGGTAGAGATTGTACGGACGTCCCGCCCGCACCGCTTGTGTGTACGTGTACGAAAGCTCGGTCTTCCCAACCAGAATTTCTCCTGCGACGGAACGCACAGTACCGAATTCACCGTCCTTGCCGGATGTGATCGTGCACGCAATACGCAACCATTCACCGATATCGCAGAATTTGCCGACGCGCTTCCACACTTCCGCTGCCGGCCGATTGACTGTTATTTCGAGGGGAATGGATACATAAGTCGGGTTCGCGACAACAGGGCTGACTGCGGGAGCCGCTCCCGGGGCAGGCTGTCCAGCCTGCGCAGCCGGCGCAGGCGCCTGCGCTCCAACCGTGATAGCGAGACAAACGATCGCGAGCAGGCAGCCCGCGGCCGCTCTCGTGAATGGGTTTCGCATGAATCCTCCAAATGGTTTTCGCCTTGCGGCGTTCTACCGACGCACATCTTGGCATAGCTCGCCGGATTTATGTACGAATTCATCTCAAAAACCATATTTCTCTGAGCGCCGTACACGAAAATAAATGAGTTCCGATGGCACCACAGTTGCACTCCTGCCGCACAGCGCACCAAAGAGCGGATTAACGGAAACAAAAAACGAAAAACAAAGAACCGGCAGGATTGGTGTGCCTAACCGTCGAGAGGAGAAAGGAGACCCATGAGGAGATTGCTGATCGTTTCACTCATCATCGTATTCACGGGAACACTCGGAGCTCAGATGTTTTCCATCAGAGGAACGGTGAAGGACGAATCGGGAGCCGTCATACCGGGCGTGCAAATGACAGCCGAACATCGCGCGACCGGCGCGCGATGGAATGCCGTCACCAACGATCGAGGTGAGTTTGTGATACCGGCTGCTGCGGGGGAGATCGTCCTCAAGGCCGCGTTGCCGGGCTTCAGGACAACCGAGACAATCGTTTCGGTCGACTCGGCGCCGGTCATTGGAATTTCGATCGTGTTGAAGGTCGCGTCGGCCACAGAAACAGTGGAAGTCCAGGTACAGGCTCTTCCGTTGAATGCGCAGATGTCCATTGGGAGCCGGGGTCAGGGCCAGGGCCGGATCGATCGCCACCCGCGGCCAATGCATACCGAATCGTATTCTCACATCGACGAGAATCCATTCATTCGCGTTTCCGACGATCCGAGGTCCACGTTTGCGATCGATGTGGACACCGCGTCATTCGCGAATGTTCGCCGATTCCTGAACAGCAATGAAATGCCGCCGAAGGATGCTGTCCGAATTGAAGAGCTCGTGAATTATTTTCCGTTTCGCTACGCGCCGCCTGAAGGGCCCGAGCCCATTGCCGTTCACACCGAGGTCGGCATTCCCTTCTGGGCGCCGGATCATCGGGTGCTCAAGATCGCGTTGCGCGCGAAAGACATCGACCTGTCGACACGGAAACCGGCGAACCTCGTGTTTCTGATCGATGTCTCGGGTTCGATGTACGAACCGTTGAAACTGCCGTTGGTCAAAAAATCCCTTCATCTGCTCGTCGATCAGTTGCGGGCGGATGACCGGATCGCGATGGTTGTTTACGCCGGCACATCCGGCCTTGTTCTTCCTTCGACAGCCGGTTCAAGGAAGGACGTGATCCACAACGCGATCGAATCCCTTGAGGCCGGTGGATCGACCAACGGTGGGGAAGGAATTCAACTGGCTTATTCTGTCGCAGCGCAGAACTACATTTCAGGCGGGATCAACCGGGTCATTCTTTCAACCGATGGCGACTTCAATGTCGGCATTACCAGTGAAGGCGATCTGGTGCGAACCATTCAACAGAAGGCGCAGTCCGGAGTTTTTCTGTCGGTGCTCGGCTTCGGAGTCGGAAACTACAAAGACTCGATGCTTGAAAAACTGGCCGATAAAGGTCACGGCAATTACGCCTATGTCGACAGTTTTCAGGAAGCGAAAAAAGTTCTCGCCGAGCAAATGGCGGGAACGCTGCTGACGGTTGCTAAGGATGTGAAGCTGCAGTTGGAATTCAATCCATCCGAAGTGACGGCGTACCGGTTGATTGGTTACGAGAACCGGCTGCTGCAGCACGCCGACTTCGATAGCGATTCCAAACAGGGCGGCGACGTCGGCGCCGGATTGAGCGTCACCGCATTGTATGAACTGATACCGGCAGGCACCGGCTATGGCGGACCTGGTGCAGGTCCGCTGAAATATCAGCAGCCGCCCCGATCTCGAAATACGAAGAAAGGTGAACTGCTGACGGTCAGCCTTCGATATAAGCAACCCGAAGGAACTCGCAGCACAAAAGCGGAAATCCCTGTCCAGGCCACATCGACGCCTTTCGAAAAAACCACCTCCGATTTCCGGTTTGCTTCGGCCGTAGCTGCTTTTGGAATGCTGTTGCGCGATTCACCGAACAAAGGCACGGCAACCTTCGACTCGACGCTCGGAGTTGCAGAGGACGCCGTCAGCGCCGATTCATCGGAGTATCGCTTGCAGTTTTTAGAACTGATACGGAAGGCTCGCGCGCTGGCTTCGGTTGCGTCTCTCCCGTAGATTCGCGGAGCGGCGGTCCCATGACGTTACGGACCGCCGCTGCAGGCATCACGCCCAGATTTCAGCATCGGTCGGCACTTTTTTGCCCGTGATGACTTTACCGATGCGCGACACGTTCATGAGGTGTTTGTAATCCAGATTCTCCGAAATGGAATTGCCGCCCCATGATCCGCAACCCAACGTCGTTGTGGGAGCAAATCCGTTGGTGAGAGAACCGCCTGCCGTGAACGAACATGGCTGATTAACCACCAGGCGGCTTACGGGAAGTTCCAGGCCGGCTTCGCGGATATGGGTTTCGTTATTCGAGTGAACCGCCGCGGAATGTCCGGCGCCCTCGACGAGCAGATTGGCTTTCGCTTTTGCCACAGCTTCCTTGAAGTCCTTGCAGGGAAGGATGGCGACGACAGGACAAAGCTTTTCCTTTGCGAGAACATCGTCCGTGCCCGCTCCTTTCGCAGGCAGCAGGATGATTCGCGCGCTTGCGGGAATATCGATACCTGCCATGGCGCCGATTTCTCTGCACGATCTGCCGACGACATCCTTATTCAAACGGCCATCGGGAAAAACGACGTCACGGAATTTTTGAATCAGCGTTTCGTCTTCGGTGAACCAGACTTTGCCGGTGGCTTCGAACGATTCCAACGCGACACGATACTTGTCTTCCGGAACGAGGACGAATTGTTCATGCGAGCAGATGATGCCGTTATCGAACGAAGCGCCTGTAACGATTTTCGTGGCGGCCTCGGCGAAGTCCACATCATTATCGATGATCACCGGCACATTTCCCGCGCCGACGCCAAACGAAGGCTTGCCCGATGAGTAGGCCGACTTCACCATCGCCGCGCCGCCCGTGGCGACAACCACGTCGACGACTTTCATCAATTCCTGAGTTGTTTCGATCGTTCCGTTTTGAACGGCCTGGATCAGGCCGTCGGGCCCACCGTGGGCTTTCACGACCTTCATGAATTCCTGCGTCAGGAGAATGGTTAGCTTTTCCGCCTTCGGATGCGGCGCGAAAATGACGGCATTTCCGGTCTTCACGGCAAACATCACGTTGCACATCGGGGTGACAACAGGATTCGTCACCGGAGTTACCGCGCCCACAACACCCATCGGCTTCGCCACGAACACCATGTTCGTTTCGGCATCTTCGCCGATGATGCCTCGCGATTTCTTATCCTTCAGGTTGTTCCAGATGACTCGAGCCTTTCCTTTGTTCTTGAGGATTTTGTCCTCATAGACACCGATGCCGGTTTCGTCAACGGCCATCCGCGCCAGAATCTCGGCATTGTCATAAACATACTTGCCGATGCCTTTCACGATGGCATCCACCTGTTCCTGTGAAAACGATTCGAACGCCGCCTGGGCGGCCCGGGCCCGGATCATCAAATCCTGAATCTGGCTGTCTTTCGATAAAACGGGTTCCTGAACACAATGACTCATTGTTTTGGCCCCTATTTCCCTATTTCGTTATTTCGAAGTAATCGGAAGTAACTGAGAATAGTCGAAAACCATTCTGACGTTCAAGGGGACGTGATTTATCATCTCTGCCCACAAGGAGACTGAATTCATCATGATGAGAAAACAAATTCTTTCTGTCCTGTTCATACTGGCCTTTTCTCTCGCAGCAGCCGCACAGTCGCCGCAGCCGGATCCGAAGGATCCGCAGTACCAGGCGAAAGGCGATCAGAAACGCACTTATTCGTTTCCCGGAACAGGTGAAAGCATTCCGTACCACCTCTACGTTCCCGCAAAGTGGAGCCGGAACGTCAAGCTGCCGCTGGTGATTGTGACTCATGGCGCATCACAGCCGGCGGACGCGCCATTTCAGCGCGGCAACGGCGCTCTCGGCAAAATAGCGGAAGAGCGCGGATACATCGTGGCCGCCATTACGGGATACAAGCCGCAGGCGACCGTTGTTGACGGCGGATACAACAACCCGTTCAAGATGGTTCCGGCACCACGTCCGGCGCCGGCCGATGGCGGCGCAGGCCGCGGCGCGGGTGGCGGTGCAGGTCGAGGCGGCGGTGGTGGTGGCGGTGGACGTGGTCCCGCAGCCGCTCCCGCGACGTCTGAAGATTTTCAGCGCGCCGAGCAGGACATTCTTTATGTCACCGATCTCGTGGCGAAGGAATACGGCACCGACCCCGATCGTACTTATCTGATGGGCAATTCTTCCGGCGGTGGAGCGGTATGGTATCTGGCACAGAAGTATCCGCAACGTTGGACTGCAATTTCACCCAGCGCGGGCCCGCTCGAAGGCTTTCCATTCGAGAAGATCCGGAACGTCCCGGTTCTTGCAGTTCACGGCGATAAAGACACAACGATGTCGTTCGATGCATCGAAGCAGATGGTGGATGACGCGAAGAAAGCCGGCGTCGATGCCACGTTCGTTCCCGTGAAAGATGGAACGCATACGGAGGCGTGGACGAATGTGCTTCCGGAGACATTCGACTTCTTTGAAAAGCACAAGACGAAGAAAAAGTAACCGTGTTAACATCCAGTGCTTTAAATCGATACCGGAGGAGTTCGATGCAATCCAAACTATTGCGCGCAGTCGGCCTGCTGACCATTCTCATGCTTGTCGTGCCCGCCTTCGCTCAGATGGGTTATCCGCTGAAAGGTTCGTGGAGCGGCGACTGGTGGCTGAAGAAAGGCGAAGAGAATCACGTCCTGCTGGATTTCGACTGGGATGGAAAAACCCTGAAAGGCATGTTGAATCCCGGGACCGATAACGCCACACTGCAAAAGCTCACTCTTGATCCGCCTTCAGGCGGCGTCGCGAAAGCTATGGATCCCTGGCTTCTTCACTTTGAAGCCGACGTCAAAGACGCATCCGGCAAGATGGTTCACTATGTTGTCGATGGAAAACTGCAGAACATTGGCGCCTTCAACAAATTCGTGACCGGCTCATGGGCAGCCGGCAATCAAAAAGGCGAATTCAAAGTCGTTCGAAACTAGCACGCAACCCATCATGAATCGCTGACTGCGCCACGCTTCAGGGCTTTAGCCGCCGAGAGCGTGAGCCTGCTTTTGAACCCGCGGATCTCAATCCGCGCGAAGCGGATGGCTGCGAACCCTTGTTATGCGTTTTCCTGGTGCGAGCGCGTTTTCGCTTCGCAATGAGCTCTCGCACCGCTGGAACCAGGGCTCGCGGTACTTCCATTGTGGTGCTGTTAAGACCGGCTTCGATCTCAGCAGCAACATCCTCGTCACTCTGCGACTCGTAATACTCGAGTGCACGCTGGACTCGGGCTTCATTCCATCCACGTGGGTATCTTTGCGTAGTCATGGTTTCTTCTTTTTTGTGCAAGTGACCAATCGGTGCGAGAAGTGACCGATTGGTCATTTTCCGGCATGGCACTGGTCCTTCCACCAACTCAACTCCTTGAAAAACCAGCAATGCCTTTTTCGCAGTCCTCTGGCGAGCGGCATGCCTTAGTACCCGGTTTCGTTCACCGATGCCCAACAAAAAGATTGTGCTCCGAGAAGTTATTTACCATCCGCAGACCTGGCCGGTACCCAGAAGCCAGAAGAACGCGAACAAACTCTGAGGGGGATCGCATTGCTTCGTCCAACTGCCGACGCTTCATTAGGCTCAGGAAAAGCGCGGCGGCACGGGCCTGACAATTAATCGAGCGATGAGGATTGAACTCAACGTCGGTGAACCCCGCGTATTCGTATAGTTTTACCGCCCAATCCCGGTACTTGATCAGGAATGAACAGTACAGCCAGTCATAAAACGCCGTCTTAGGTTCGACAGGAAAATCGAAGCCCTCGAACTTGAAACCAATTAACCGTCCGGATTCCTGGAGCCGCAAATCGCGCTTAGCTTGACCAATCTCTTTCTCAGCCTTGGTATAGAGATCAGTGAATGGACCACCTCGCTCGAAAACCTTACTTCCTTGAAATGCTAATTCCAGCTTGATTGGTCCCAACTCCTTAGTATCTGCCGTCATGTGGAACGCGCTCATATGCCGCCCGCGTTCGTTCTTTGACTTGCTTGAGATTTCAAGGAGAGGGGAGAGGCCCGTTGCTCTTGCCGCTTCGTGAAGAGCTACAATGTTTTTCTCTTTTTGCGTCAGAGCGAAGCCGGAATGCCACTTGATCGCAAAAAAGCGCTCCTCAACCAACCGTTCACTTTCGGGTGCTGATATAAATACCGGACGCTCAGCCATTGGGTAAGTATTTCTCAAAATACTTCAACGGCACGTGTTTGGGTACAAGGATTTCGCACAGCTCGGCGTGTCTCAACCGAGCGTTGATCTCCGGATCATGCCAATCGGTGCGCGTATAGAGCACTTGGAAATCGATATCTTGTGCAGCTTCTTGAATCGGGCAAATCCTCATGCCGGACTTATTCGACACACCATACGAATACAAGATACCGTCATGGCTAAAGACGCTTGCGGCATCGATGTACAACCAAGCCGTCTTCTCAATTCGACCGTCTTGCGTGGCTATGTGTTCTAGGGGATGGTTGGTCCGAAGGCAGAGATGAACATAGTTCTCCATTCCGAAGATTTCATCAGCGTCAAGACTCCACTGATTGCCACCGGTATGGTAGCCAACCCGTCCCATTTTCTTGAGTTCGGAGCGGGAAAAAAGACCTCCCAAATCCCTGATGGATGGCAGATTCCGAGTGTCCGTAAAATGGAATAAGAAGGTGATTCTATTGAGTAGTTCTTGAGCGTCCGCCATACACCTTACATTCTACTGTATGCCGTTCCAATAGACTTGATTCTGGGGAACCGAGACAGAATCCACAACGCGCAAGAGTCCGCAATGCTTCGTTTAGTTGCCCGACACAGGTCGACGTAAAACTACGATCCCAGAAAATTACGAGGACTTCACTATCAACTGCGAGGCAGAAATCCTTACGCGTATTTCTGAAGTGACCGACGCATAAAAAAATGGGGACAGTGGGCGATTTCTAAAGTACAAGAAATGCACACTGTCCCCATTTTTAGTGTTCTTTGTGGTTTTCTATTTTCCCTTCAGGATCGGCTCACCGAAATCATCTTTCAGGCGATTGAAGTAGTTATTGTTTTCCTGACAAATGTATTCCTGAAGTTCGCGGCCGACCTGCCACGGGATGTCCCACGCAACGGTCCAGGGTTTGGTGTAAGCGCCCGGATCATCGATGGTGGCTTCGTAATGAAGCGTTCCTTTGTTCGGCCGGGTGTATTTCTCGATAACGTGCATCTGGTCGGTGTGCGGATGGCCGAAATAATCCAGCCAGGTTCCTTCATTGAAACCGACAACATCGACAACGAGCGCGTCGCCTTCCCAATGTCCGACGGAATCGCCGAGCCAGGTCTGGCCTTTGATCGCATCATTCTTCTCGTGCTGGCGTCCATCCATGTGAATTTCGCGCCACACGTGTGTACCGCCTTCGAAGATGATGATGATGCGCTTCAGGTCCGGCTGTTGAATGATCTCGGCCGGATAAGGAGTGGCAAACAATCGTGGGCCACCGGGAGGAAGGCAATATCCTTCCGGATCGTATTTGGAATTGTTCAGCGAGTTGTAGTCGTAAACCGACGCAGCCCATTTTTGAAATGGAACCCAGGGTTCCGAAGCGGCGCCACCGCGTTGTCCGCCGCCGCCACCGGCGCCTTCGCCACCGCCGATCTGTCCGCCGCCACCGGCTCCGCGTCCAGCGCCACGTCCGCCACCAGCAGCTTCTCCGCGAGGAGGCGCAGGAGGAGCGCCAACGACGATGTTACGCGCTCCCATATTTTGAATATAGGGCAGGCCCCACATACCCAACTCACCCGGAACGCGGCCAAGATTGATGGTACCGTCAGACATCCGCGGCGCCGGCTCGTTCAGAAGCGGATTCGGCGCGCCGCGTCCACGGCCGCCACCGCCTCCACCTCCACGCTGTCCGCCGGCTGGAGCAGCGCCTTGTCCCTGTTGAGCGAACGAAATCATCGTCGCGCTGAGCAGGAAGACAGCCGCAATAATGAGAATAAGGAACCGAGTGCTTAAACGGTTTCGCACCAGGAAACCTCCTTAAGAATCAAAAAGGATTTGTTTGTTGAAGCCGCGATCTTACGGAGTGGTTGTCTCGCTTGATGCTGCCCCGAGTTTCTTTCCATCAACGGTCACATTACGGGCATTCATCACGGCGGAAGCGTCTTTGGCCTGCGAGCCTTCGACGGCAACCGTCATTCCGATCTTCAAGGTGTTGCGAGTCCAACCCTGACGGGCAAGACCATTGGGACTGCCCATTTCACAACCCCAGTTCGTGACTTTGCCGGTCTTGGCATCCTTCACATCGATGTAGAAATAAATGTGAGGATTCATCCATTCCACCTTTGTCACAACACCGGTCAATGTGACGGCCTTCGCGCTGTCGAACTCCGCAGCAAACGAATGATGAGCGAGCAACGGCATGGCTGATGCGACCAGCGCGATCGCTCCGAGCAGGATGCTAAGCACTCTACCTTTCATAATTGGGTTACCCTCCGGAATCTGAATTATTGCTTGTTCATGATGCCTTTATGAGGATCTTACGTCAAGCGGCAAAGCAAAGTTACCGATGGAGTTAAGCCACAAAAAGAACCTGGGCGGAACAAACGGATTTCTTTGTGTTTCCGGCGCCTTTTCTGCGGCTATTTCTTCAGCATGCTCTCGTAATCGGCGCCCATGACCTGGCTGATCGGCTTGCCCGCTCGAATGGCTTCCGCCATCAGCTTCTCCTTCTCTGCGATCTTTTCGGCGGCCTCCAGCACGCGCGCCAAATCCGCTTCGCGGACAAACACAACGGCGCTGGCGTCGGCGAGAACGTAATCGCCGGGAGAAACCGGAACCGACCCGACAGTGATGGGCTCATTCGTCGCGATCTCGACGACGCGCCCGCGTGCAGTCGAGCAGGTATGTTCGCGGGCATAAACAGGAAAATCATGCTCGCGGCTTTCATCGATATCGCGCGCCGGCCCTTCGCAAATCACGCCCGCAACGCCGCGAACTTTTGCGCCAAGCGACAGGTTGCCGCCCCATGCGGCGGCGTCCAGTCCGGTGCGTTGTTCCATAACAATCACATCGCCGGGATTTGCAATCTCGATCGCCGCGGTGCCGAGATGTTTCGCTGCAGCGGTCGTGCCGCCGGCGGGCCCCAGCTTCACGGTAATCACGCGTCCAGCAATCCTGCGTTGTGTCGAGTATTGATGAATTCCCGTGACGACTCCTCGAAGACCGAGCTTATCCATCGCGTCGGATAGGGCGCAGGAGTCGAGGCGATTCAACCGGACGACGGGATCATCCACGATTTACTCCCAGTAGACGAATGCCATGGCGTTGCCCGTGCCGGCTTCGGACCGATAACACGGAACATAGTCGATTTTGTGGAAACGCTTTCGCTCCGCGATCATTGCGGCAATGACAGGCAGCCAGTTCTTGATTTCAGCCGTGCCCACACGAAAGTAACTTTCCGGCAGCCGGGAAAGCGCATTCTCATCGCCGCGCTCCATCGCGGACAGGACGGTTTGATCGAATTCTTCATCGATGACGAAATGCGTCAGACCGCCCGATGCTACCAGTGCGACACGTTTGTGGCCGGTCCAACTCTTGATGGCGTTTCGCAATGCATGACCCAGCGCAAGACAGCGGCGAATCGATGGGCGATTCGGTTCGTAGTGAACGTTGAAAATAACCGGCACGCTCGGCGGCGGTGTATCACCGAGCACGCGGTGATACACGAATCCATACGCGTGTGGAATACCGAGCCGCGCGCTTTCTTTCGGAAGTTTTGTAGACTGGGTCAAATCGAAATCATCGGCAACCAACGTGTTGATGATGTGATCTGCCAGGGTCTGCGCCCCCGGATATGTCGCGCCCTCCGGAGGACAATTCCCGGCTTCCGCGATCTTCAGACCGGGACTCACTTCAGGATGCGTATCCGGAATATTTTCGATTTCATTTCCCCGGAACACCGTGATGGCCGGAGTGAGATCGTCGCTGAAGATTTCGCGCTGATCGTTGCCAACGATGACGAACGCATCGGGAGCGGTCTCTTTGAATTTCTTTCCGACCGCATCGAGCGCCTTCTGACATCGCGCAAAACGTTCGCGCCGCACGTCGAGTTCGGCTTCCTTCGCAAATCCCGGCGCGCGTTCCTTCAATAGCGATTCGTAATCGTAGGTTTTGCCGCGGTAATAATGCGCTTTGTTGGCGCGGTCCGCTTTCGCGCGAAGGTCCCACTGCTCCGGCGGCGTCGAGAGCAGCGGCCCATGCGATGTTCCAATACCCAATACAATTTCAGCCATGATGTTTCATTCACCGTTCCGGGCGCCAGCGGGAGAACCGGCGTTCGAGACGTTCAGTAATCGCCGTAAGAATGACGCCGGCCAGTGCGATGATGATGAAACCGACAAACAGGCTGTCGGTTTGAAAAGTCTGCCCGCCGTACGCAACCATGAAGCCGATTCCTTCGCTGGAGCCGAGCATCTCGCCCACAACCACTCCAATCAAACCCACTGCGACGCCCTGCCGCACGCCGGTCAAAATGAACGGCACCGATCCCGGGATCGCCAGTGTCTTGAAGATCTGCCAATCCGACGCGCAGAACGCGCGCGCAGCGCGGAGCAGATCGCGATCCATATTCCGGATGCCCGCGACCGTGTTCACAAGAATCGGAAAGAAGGCGGAAAGAAAAACAATAAACACCTTCGACCACATGCCGATTCCAAACCAGATGATGATCAGCGGCATCATTGCAATTCGTGGCGCGGCATAGAGCGCGTTCAAGAAAGGATCGGAAATCAGCCGCACTCGCCGGTACCAGCCGATGAGGACTCCGAGCACAACGCCGGCGACGAGCGCGAATCCAAATCCGATTGCAAAATTCTTTCCACTGAATGCGAGATCGGCCAGCAGATTCCCCTGCGTCAGGGAAATCCAGAATTGCTTCGCAATCGCGGACGGGCCGCTGAAGAACAGCGGCGAGATCCAGGCCGTGTACGACCAGATGGCCTGCCAGATTCCGATCACAATCAGGACCGCGCTGCCGCCCAGAATGGCGCCTTCATGCTTTTCGTAAAAGCTCCGGCGGGGAGGCGCTTCGGATTCCGCGGGAACGTGGGCCTGCGCGAGAGTTTCCGTCTTCATACCGCCGCCACCATGCCCAGCCGCTCGGACTCTTCTTCGATGAGCTTCCAGATGGAATCTTCGAGCTCAAGGAATCGAGGTTCGCGCTTCAGGCTGAGATTGCGGGGACGCTCGAACGGCACATCAAAAACTTCTTTCACGCGCCCGGGCCGCGCGCTCATCACGACAACACGATCGGCGAGATAGATGGCTTCGTTGATTTGATGCGTTATGAAGACGACGGTCTTCTTCGCCGTCGCCCAGATTTTCAGCAACTCGGCCTGCATGAACTCGCGAGTCTGCGCGTCAAGAGCAGCGAACGGCTCGTCCATCAGAAGAACAGCGGGATCGGCCGCAAGCGCGCGCGCAAGGTTCACACGCTGCTGCATGCCGCCGGAAAGCTCGGAAGGAAAATGCCGTTCGAATCCGCTCAGGCCGACGAGTTTGATGAAGCGCTCGGTTCGCTCTCTCATCGCCGCTTCGTCGAATCGGCGTTGCAGTTCCATGCCGTAGCGCACATTGCGAGAGATCGTTCGCCACGGCAAAAGACTCGAGTGCTGAAAGACCACGGCTCTGTCCGTCCCCGGGCCTGTCGTTCGTTTCCCGTCGATCAAGACGGCGCCTTCTTCGTAAGGAAGCAATCCGGCAACGATGTTGAGCATCGTCGTCTTGCCGCAACCGCTCGGTCCGACAATCGCGACAAACTCACCGTCCTCAACCGAAAAGCTGACATCGGATAACGCGAGCACCTGACGATTCTCGCGCTCGAGCCAGTATCGTTTTGTAAGACGGTCGATCTGGAGCTTGACCATTTACCTGAATGCAGCCTTTGACTTTTTTTCCTGCTCGGACTTGATGCCGGGACCGAACGTCTTCTCGAAGAATCCTTCCTTCACAAGACGATCGACCAGACTGTTGTCGACCACTTTATGAGCATCGAAATCCTTCAGTTGTGTCGAAGCGTCCGAATTGGCCTGATGAATGATCGACTGAATTGCGGCAGCCATCACATAAGGCACTCGCTCCAACGCGTTCGCTTTTGCCAGTTGATCGTAGATGCGTCCAACGTCGGCTGCATCCTGCTTGTCGTAGGACATGTAGGCCTTCACAGCGAAATCCTTGTCTTCATAGAAGCGTTTGATGGCTTCCGCCTGGGCTTTCATGATCATCTCGGGCAATTTCGGATTGCTCGCCACGGTCTTCTTTGTGAACAAATAAACCGTCGATGCATAGATATCGTTGAAGTCGGCCATGTTCGCGATGCTCTTGAAACCTTGTGTCTCCAGCCGGAAATAAACGGGAGCGGTGAGGAGAGTGGCGTCGGCCCGGCCGCTCGTCAAAGCGACGGAGCGCGCGGTGGCATCGGTCCCCACGGGGACCCACTGGATGTCGCGCGCGGTAAGGCCGAACTTACCAAGCAAGGCGACGGTATAGTTGTAGGGCGCATCTCCGATCTGGCTCACGGCGATTCGTTTGTTTTTTAATTCCTTCGGATTCTTGATCGCAACCGGCGCCATCAGCGAAAAGAAACCCTTGTTCGATGTACTACCCAACATGACCAGAGCATTGGGATCCCTCGACGATGCGGTCAGCGCCTGCTCCATGGAGGAATTCGTCATGGCAGCCTCACCGCTGGAAATCATCGCGACGCCTATCGTGCCGGCTCCAAACGCCAGATTCACGTCCAGACCGTACTTCTGGTAGTAACCGCCTTCTTTCGCGATGAACATCGGCCACGACGCTCCGCTGCGCGTGGGAAAGTTAATCGCGGTTTTCTGCGTTTGCTGCGCTGCCCGTATCGGAACGATGAGAACCCCGGCAATGAACAGCGTCAGGCTGATTCGTCTGAACATAATGAACCTCGCTTTAGGGAAACACTAGGTGACGGGAATTCCGTCACGCGTCACGCAATCTTAAAAAGCTTTTTGGCGTTGTCTTCGAAGATCATTTTCTTTTCGGCTGCGCTCAACCATTCGAATCCTTCGATGATGTGCCGCGTCTCGTCCAGCCATTTTCCGGTTTTCGGATCCTTTACAGTTCCGACACCGGGGCGCTCCGTGCCAAACAGGCACCGGTCGGCGCCGACAGTCTTGATCAGAAGCGCCAGCGCTTCAGCGGAATAGAGCACGGTGTCGTAATAAAGACTGCGCATCTTGTCTGAGAATCGCGGGCCTCCCCGGCGCAACGATCCTGCTTCGAAGCGCGCGTACTGATAAGGGACCGCTCCACCTCCATGCGACACCATGATCTTGAGATTTGGAAAATCCGTGAACACCGTGGAGTTCAGCAGAGAGACAACCGAGATCGTCTCTTCATTGATGAAATGGAGGGAATAACTCAGACGCTCGGATCGGCATCCGGTCGAATGGATGTGTCCCGGGATATCGAATTCGCACATCTTCTCGTAGAGCGGATACCAGAACTTGTCGCCGAGCGGGGGTGTTTCCACTCCCGAGCATTCGCCCGGATCCGGATTCAGCAGCAATCCGACGAAGCCCTGCTCCTTGATGCATCGTTCGAGATAAGGCAGGACCGCCTTCGGACTCACGCCTGGCGTCAACGGCAAGCCGCAGACTCCCCGGAAGACTTTCGGAAACAACTTCACTTCGTGAGCGATGATGTTGTTGGTTTCCTCGGTGAACCACTGGACGATTCTGGGATGTTCGCTCGTCATCATCTGATAAGGCCGGGGCGAAATGATCTGCATGTCGGTTCCGGCTTCCTGCAATTGGGCAAGATGAGACGAGCCGCCAAAGACGGGCGCGTTCAGCGCTTTAATAATGTCCTCGTCCGTCGCATTGACGGCGCCGCGGCCGTGAGCGCCGCGATGCGCGGTCAATCCGGCTTTATACACGTACAGGCTCTCCGGCGCTGTCACGTGGGCATGTGCATCAATAACCATTGTTGTCTCCCCTGAAAACTACGTCGTGGCGTGAACCACGGTTTCGTCGTAACCCTTTCTGCCTTTCAGGCCTTCTTCAAAGATGTTCCATGATTCGACCCAGCGCTGCGTCTCTTCGTACATTTCCTTCGTATAGGGCGCAAAGACAATGCGCTCGCCGGGACCGAACGTTCGGGTATCCATCACATCGTGAAATCGCGCCGGAAACTCGCGTTTGTAGTAATGCGTGTATTTCTGATGATGAAGATCGATATCATCCTGAGCGCGCTTCAACGCGCGATAAAACTTCACAACATCGTCTTCGCTGACGCCTTCCTTGACAATAGCAGCCGTCATGAACGTGCAATCGAGAATCTTGCGGAAGCCCAGTTGTTCAGCCATGTACATCGTGCCTCCGAACAACGTCGCCACTGGAATCTCACGATCCACAAGCAGTTCGAGCCTTTGAAACAGTGTGCCGCCGAAGTGAATCTTGATTTCTTCACGTTTCAGAATGTGTTCGAGCGCCTGTATGGTCGTGTAATGACTCCCGGATTGGTAGCCGACTGTGACGGGAACATCAGCCAGGTCTTCCGCTTTGTTGATGCCCGAATCCGGATGAACCATGATTCCCGCCGGTACGACGGAATACGCATCGGCCCAAAGGCGTCCGTGTCCCGCGGCCGCAGCCATGTTGATCGTCCAGTGGCAGGCAGAGCTGATATCGCAACTGCGGCCTTGTTCGATCATTTGATATGCGCCGCGAATCTGATCCTTCGGCAGTTCGGCCGCCGATTTGACGCTGAACTGAGACATTCCCGTCGACGCGCTGAACTCGTAATCGAGTTCTTCTTCAGCAAAGTAACCCTTCTCTTCTGCAACCCACTCCTGCAGACGCATATGAGGACCAATGACAAACCTGGTCATGGATAACGACTCCTTTATTAATGTGCCGGACTTAATACACTACTCGCGCGATTTAGCACAAGCCGCGATTGCCTCGAGAACTTCACGATATGTCCCGGGACCGTCCGGTCCAAATTGCGATGCAATACCTAGGCCGGCGCACCAATCCTGACGGCGCGCCGCAGCTTCCGCCATGATCGGTTCGATTCCGATCGAGCGAAGCGTTTCTGCAACTTCCTCCATCTCGCGCGCCCGCCGTTCACCATGAACGACGACGCGGCCGACCATGTAATCGGCGAGGCGTTTCCAGTCGATGCCTGGAAAACTCTGAGCGAGCGAAGCAAACACACGTTCGTCGGCGCCATAAGGACCGGCGGCAAGAACGCATTCGAACATTAACGCCTCGAGCCCTTTCACAATAATGCTTCGAAACATTTTGGTGGCCGCCGCAACCCCCACATTTTCGGAAACAATTTCAAGCTTCATGCCGAACGGCGTCATCAGCTCCGCAAAGCGATGGGCGCCGGCTCCCCCCAGCAGCATTGGCGCGCGATGTCCAAGCGGCGGCACAGGGGACATCACCGCCGCTTCGACAAATACCGCGCCGCTCGGAGCGATCACCTTCTCGATCTCCTGCTTCAGTGCCGGAGAGACCGAATTCAAGTCCGCGTAAATATGTTGCGGCTGCAGGAATGGAGCGTTTTGCGACGCGGCTTCTTTTGCCCGGGCGCATGTCACCGTGGAGATGATGATCTGAGCGAAAGCGGCGAGTTCACGATTCGAATCGACGAGCGGAGTCTGAGTCTCCTCTGCGCGGCGCCGGACTTTCTCAGGCTGTATGTCGAAAGCAAAAACCCGCGTGAGTCCCGCGGATTTCAAACCTTTTGCAATGTTGGACCCGGCTTCGCCAAACCCGACGAAGCCAACGGCCGGTTTATCGTTCATGCACCACTCAGAACGCATTTGTTCGGCACGATTTCGATTCCCCTACTCGAGTTCGTCCACGTAGCTCACGCCGAGTTCCGCGAGCTTCGCGCGAAGCCCGTAAAAATCCACGCCGAGTTCACCGGCCTTGAGCCGCTGGCGGGATTTCTGTTCTTTTGCGAATCTCTCAGTCGCCAGGCGCGCAACTTCGGCGGCATCTTCGCGCTTCACAACAACCACGCCGTCCGCATCGGCGACAATGACGTCGCCGGGGTTAATGGCCGCGCCGGCGCACGTAATCGGAATGTTGACGGAACCGGCAGTGGCTTTTACCGTCCCTTGCGCCGAAATGGCTTTGGACCATGCGGGAAACTGCATTTCGGAAAGATCGTGAATATCCCGGACTCCGGCATCGATGATCAATCCCACCACGCCGTGCGCTCGAGCGGATTCCGCCAGAAGCTCGCCGAACATGCCGTCCGTCGATTCCGATGTTGTTGAGACAACCAGGATGTCGCCCTGGCGGCAGAATTCAATCGCCGCATGAATCATGAGATTGTCTCCGGACTGGCAGGAAATCGTGATTGCCGTTCCGGCTGCTTTGGCCGTGGGATAAATCGGACGCATGTAAGGTCGCAACAACCCGGTGCGGCCCTGGGCCTCATGGACGGTAGCCACACCCAGGTCACCGAGAGTTTTCACAAGCCCGGCATCCGGCCGTACCACTTTTCGAACGACTGTCGGTTTCATATAAATCCTCTAAGGCGGGGAAAATCTGTCATATCATACTGCCTGCGTTTTGGCATTGCAGGTTGTTGAATATGCCATACGCCACGCGCGTTCGCACAAAGAAAATTCCAGATTACAAACGACGAGTGCGCGCTGATTGCCATTGAGAGGAGCCATCATGAGACGGTCTGCAATTCCCGCCAGTCTTGCGGCGGAAGCCTACGATTTTGTCAAGCAACGCATCCTTCGCGGTGATCTTTCCATGGGACAAGTCATTTCCCGCCGGAAAGTCGCCGCCGAACTGGGAATGAGCTTCCTTCCGGTTTCCGAAGCTCTTCTGCGTCTGGAATTCGAAGGACTTCTGGAAAGCCGTCCCCGGGCAGGTACCCGCGTTCGCATTCCGTCCCGCGAAGATGTACGCGGACATTACATTGTTCGCGAGGCTCTCGAAGTCCAGGCTGCGATGCTGTTCTCCGTTGTCGCGACCAAAGAGGATCGCGAAGAATTGCGAAACCTCGCCGCGCGCGTCGATGCCATGTCGGTTTCGGACCGGTCGCTTTACCTTCCGGCTCACGAGAAATTCCATCGGCGGATTGCGGAAGGCGCGCACTGCCTCTCGCTCAGCATCGCAATCGAAAAAACTCAGGCATTGTCATCGACGTGGTTTTGCGTCACGCGTCCCCCTTCCGACGAACATCCGCCCAAAGGACATCAGGATCTTGCCGACATTCTGACCGGCGAGAATCCTGAAAGAGCCGCCGAAGCCATGCGCGCGCACGTCAATCGCGGCATGGAAAACACCATGAAGAGGCTGAAGCCTTATTTCCGTATTCGAAAGGCGTATGGCAAGACGTTCTTCCGGAGCGAAAAAAGACAAAAGCAGCAGATCATTGATCCATCCACTTTGAATTAAGCCTCGTATCCAGTAAGATTCCTCTTCGTTTTTTGGGCGTCGGGGAACACAACACAATTCGTGAGAAAGGCCGGGCACTCGGATAATGCCAAATCAGGTTCCCGAAGTTTTTGCCGCGTTCCGATGCGTCGTTTGCGGCGTAAGCAATCCAATCTGGACTTCATCAAATCACTCTGAACATCTTTTCGGCAGCCCGGGCCGCCTGATGTGCGGAGGTTGTAATTCGGCATTCCCCGTTCGAAATGGTTATCTCGATCTTCATCCCGGCGATCCCGAGCCGGTCCCTCCTATTCAACACCTCATGCAGTTTCATCCGATCGTCGCAGTGTATGAAGGCATATGGCGCCCGTTGGGATATTTCATTGCTAGCAAACATTCCTTCCCCAAAGATGTCGAACGCATTGCCGCTCTCATTCAGCGTAAGCACGGTTTGATTCTCGACCTCGCCTGCGGTCCCGGAACCTTCACTCGCCGTATTGCGCGCCTGGCGCCGGAATCCCTGGTGGTGGGTTTCGATCTGTCGCATCAGATGCTCGAGCGCGCTGTGAGGTTGACCCACAAAGAAGGCCTCAGGAATGTTTTTTACATGAGGGGAAGCGCTCTTTCATTGCCGTTCAAAACCGGAGCATTCGATGCCGTCACGTGCTGCGGCGCCTTGCAATTGTTTCAGGATCAGGACCAGGCCGTCGGTGAAATCGCGCGCGTCCTGAAAATGCACGGCGACTTTGTTTGCCAGACCACATTGGCCAGCCGGCGCCCGCCAATCTGGGTTCGCATGGCGGATCGCATGCTGAAATTCGGATATTTTTATCTGGATGATCTCAAGGAGCGGCTCTACCGGTTCAATTTCGATCTTAAAGCGGAAGAAAGATCCAACATCAATTACATCTTCCGGGCCGCAAAGTCCGGTTAGTTACGCGAAGCCGCACAGAATGGGTTAATAAACGACCGTAGCCTTGCCTTCTTCGAGTTTCAGTTCCTGGATTTTCCACGGCAATTCGAAAGGTTCGTTCAAATCGACTTCCGGATACTTGGGCTTGACGTATTTCTTGATCAAGGCCTGAATCAGAACATTCGGGACCGGAATACCGTCAACCCGAACCTCATCCAGTTCGAATTTCCCGATTCCCTTTCGTCCGTCCAGCTTTGTCTTGAGCGCAAGATTGTGCGTTCCACCGACCAATGCATCGACCATCGCATTACCAGTGGCGTTTGAAGTGAAGGTCAACTGGGTTTCGGCGCCCAGTGTTCCCGGTCCAAGACGAACTTTCATGGAATCGACCTGAACGGGAATGTCCTCCTTCAACGAGTAAAGAACGTAGGATTCGAGTTCGGCTTCGGTCAAAACCATTGTTGAAGAACCGCCCTTGTGTTCCGGATCCTTTTCAGCGTTCTTCACGGCATCGACTTTCGCCTGCAAGAGCTGCGCTGCTTCGGGCGACACTTCAGTCGCGTTCTGGAAAGTTCCCTTCGCGGCAATGCTTTTAAATACGATGACACCTGCGGCGGCGATCACGATCAGGCCTGCAATCGCGATCAGTACAACTTTTTTCATACTATCTGATGATTCTGAACGACCGCGACCACCGTGTTTTCTTGAAGAAATTGGTGAAGAGATCGGTGAACTGCTGGACGCGATCGACCACATCCGTTCGACGGTATTCGTCGGATTCCGTCTCATACGACCAATAAATGATCAGACCTTTTCCAACGATCAGTTCCCGCGGGACGAAACCCCAATACCGGCTGTCCGCGCTGTTGTCGCGATTATCGCCCATCGCAAAATAGTGATCCGGCGGGACCAGGATTTCTCCGTCCTTTACATATTCCTGGTACCAGTCCAGGTCGGTCTCCGAGCTGTAGAAACCGGGATGAGACTTGGGAGGATAAAAATCGCCAAAGGGATCGGAGGCCCCCGGCGGACGTTTGTGAATCTTGTAAGGCTCATTCAACGCCACATCGTTCACGTACACCTGCCGGTTCACAATTTTCACCCGGTCGCCCGGCAAGCCAATGGCGCGCTTCACATAGTGCTTGGTCAGATCCTTGGGATACTTGAAAACGATCACATCGCCGCGCCTGATGTTCTTCAAAGGAAGGATCGGATCAATAATCGATCCGCGCGAACCGTAGACGAACTTGTTCACCAGCAGATGATCCCCGACAAGAAGATTGTCTTCCATCGATGGCGTCGGAATCTTGAACGCCTGAACAATGAATGTGGTACCGAACAGCGCCAGAATGACGGTGATCACCAGCGACTCAAAATATTCCCGGCCCGTTGATTTCTTGAAAGTGACGGCTTCAGCCATTTCGTATTATTTCCTCTCGCGTATTCCAAACGTGCTCAAGCGCCTGCCGCGCCGCAGCCTGTTCGGCGGCTTTCTTCGTGAGACCAATTCCCTGAGCAATGGATTCTTTGTTGACGACAACTTCAACCGTAAAGAGTTTCTGATGATCGGGTCCCATCTCGCTCGCAAGGATATATTCGGCACGGCCCTGATGGCGGCCTTGAAGTTGTTCCTGAAGAGCCGTTTTGAAATCCTGCAATTGACGCCCCGATTCTCCGACATCCTCGATTTGACGTTCGAAGAACGGCAGCATCACGCGGCGCGCTTCGTCGATGCCGCCATCAAGATAGATCGCGCCCAGTATCGCTTCGAAAGCATCCACGAGCAACGCCTGCTTGGTCCGGCCGCCCGTTTTCTCTTCCCCTCTTCCGAGCTGAAGATAATCGCCAAGATGCATCCGTTCAGCATATTTGACAAGATTTGCGGAACTCACAAAGAACCCTTTCAGCTTTGAAAGCTGGCCCTCTGTCAGACTCGGATGTGCCCGGAACAGGAAATCCGCGACCAGAAATCCCAGTACCGAATCCCCCAGAAACTCGAGTTGCTCGTTGTCGCCGATGCTCCTGCTCTTTTCATTCGCGTGCGAACTGTGTGTCAATGCCTGCGTGAGCAACTCAGGATTCTTGAATGTGTATCCCAATTCGCTTTCCAGGTTCTGCATAAAAAAAATCGGTGACAAAGGGAATTTCAGGGACAGACACCAAATTCTGAAGTGCGAATTTGGTGTCTGTCCCTGAAATTCCCTCCCCTGCCGCGGAATTTTACTACGGAGGCGGGTTTGCTATTGTCCGATCTTGGAACCGGCAGCTTTGATGTAGTCTTCGAGGCCGTTCTCGGATTTGTTTTTCTGGACGTAGAGCTGCTTCAGAACATCCCGGGCACCTTCTTCGGAAACGCCTTTCAGGAAGACCGATTTTCCCAGAGCATCCATCGCCTGATCGTTTTTCGCATCCTGAACGTAGGCAACTCCCAGCCGGTAATACGTGATCGGATCGTTCGCTTTGGACTTCAAAGCGGTGAGGAGTTCCTGTTGGGAAGATCCAAGGCGCTTCTGATGAAGGTAGATCAAGCCGAGTGTGTAGTGAAGCTGTGCCGTCAAGTCCGCTTTTGCCTGCGCGGGAAGAGCCGCTCCTTCCGGACTGGATAGAAACGACGGGAGCAACATCAACGCCTGATTCGCCAGTTCTTCGGCACGCTTGAGCTGGGCGGTTCTTGCCGCTTCATTGGCGGGAGGCCGTTCAGCCATGACGTTTGACAGCATCGCCAGGGTATTCATGTCGTCGGGTTTGTATCCAAGCGCCTTGTCTCCCCACTCCATCATCTTGGCGGCGTCATTCAACATCTGATACGACTGGATGATGCTTTGATAGTACGCGAGGATCCGCTGCTCGGTCTGGGTCATGAACGCCTGAAACTGAGGGGAGTTCTTATCGATAAAAGTGACGTTCTTGTCTTTTTTCCGGAGGTCGGCTTTCTCTTTATCCGTGAGCTTGGCATGCTCATCGGCCTTGTTGAGCAGCTTTTCGCCGAATTTGATGGTTGATTCGATGGCCTGTTCCGCCGCAGCAGCCGATTCCTTGTGTTTGTTCAGCGCGGAGTAGGCCCCGATACGAAACGTGTGCGCGTACGGAACGAAATCCGAATTGGGATATTTGGCGACAAACGCTTCGGCCATTTCGACTTTCTTTGCCGGATTCTGCTCCATCTGCAACGCATTGAATGCATCCGATTCGTCCTTGCTCATCGGCACAGGGCCGACTTGCGCGGGTCCCTGAGGCACCTGAGGTTGCTGTTGTTGCTGGTTCCTGCGCTGAACGGCTCCCGCTGCGGATACAGCAAGAATCAGAGCATAGAGGATCGCCAAAGATGCAGGTCCCTTCTTGATCGTCATCACGAAAACTCTCCTTGATAAATAACGGAAATCACCGTTGACGGAGCCGGATTTTATAACATACTTCGGTTTCTGAGCACGAATGATTCACAGGAGGACTCCATGAAGATATGTATGGTCGGGCAGGGTGCTTTTGCAAAGAAACATCTTGATGGATTGAAGCGCATCAAAGAGGCAGAAGTCGCCTGCATCTACGGCCGCACGCCCGAAACCACGGAGCAGGCCGCTCAAAAATACGGCATCGCAAAATGGACCACGAATTTCGACGAAGCCCTGGCAACGCCCGGGCTTGACGCCGTCATCTTGACTTCACCGACTCAGGTCCACGCCGAGCAGGCCGTCAAATGCATGAAACCCGGCAAGCATGTTGA
>CAZWGA010000054.1:38136-41711 GCA_964633285.1 uncultured Solibacteraceae bacterium
AAACCGAAAAATGACCACCAACTTTGACCAAGCCCCTGGAAACCCCGGGCGTACAGGCCGTCTCTTTAACTTCCCGCACTCAGGTCACGCCCGACCAGGCCTTCAAATGCATGAAAGCCGGAAAGCATTTTGAAATTGAGATTCCGATTGCCGACTCCCTGGCCGATGCCGAACGCATTCTTGCTGTCCAGAAAGAGACCGGCCTTACCGCGATGGGCGGCCACACCCGCCGTTTCAATCCCAGTCATCAATGGATTCACAAAAGAATCAAAGCGGGCGAACTGAAGCTGCAGCATCTTGTGGTGCAGACGTTCTTCTTCAGGCGAACGAACATGAACGCGGAAGGCAAACCGCGGAGCTGGACGGATCACCTCCTGTGGCATCACGCCTGTCATACGGTCGATATGTTTCATTATCAGACCGGTGAAACCGCATCGGACGTCCATGCCATGCAGGGACCGATGCATCCCGAACTGAAAATCGCGATGGATATGAGCATCCAGATGAAGACGCCGTCGGGCGCGCTCTGCACGCTGGCCCTTTCATTCAACAACAACGGGCCGCTGGGGACGTGGTTCCGTTACATCTGCGATAACGGAACTTACATCGCGCGCTACGACGAACTTGTGGACGGTACTGAAAAACCGGTGGACGTTTCGAAAGTGGATGTATCAACCGACGGAATCGAATTGCAGGACCGGGAATTCATCGCGGCCATTCGAGAAAAGCGGGAGCCCAACGCCAGCGTGGCCCAGGTCCTGCCGGCAATGCGTGTGCTGGATCGTCTGGAAAAGACGATGAAATAACCGGACTCTTTGCTTACTTGCAGCCGTCGCCGTAAGGTTTTTGAATCCCATCGCGCGCGGAAGCCTGCGCGTTTTGCGAATTGTCTCCGACTTTCACGGCTTGCTGGTAATACTCCACGGCCCGGGCTCGACTGCATTCCAGATCGGCGATGCGGCCCAGGTAAATGTACGACCAGACTTTCATCGGCGGCTCGACCGAGTCGCTGCGGATGGTTCGATCGAAGTAACGCTTTGCGGCATCGCTGTCGCCTTTCTTGCTCGCGATAAGCGCCAATCCATAAATCGCGGCTCCGTTTTCCCGGTCGAAATCGGAAAGAACTTTTTCAAACGCCGTCTGCGCCTTTGCCGTATCGCCGGCGTTGAATGCCGTCTGGGCCTCCTTGAGCAGGTCTCGCGCGGGATTCGCGGGCGGCTCGGGAGGCGGCTGTGGAACTTCCGGACGCGAAACGGTCTTCTGGGGAACAGGAATCTTGAAAAACTTTTCATCGAATCGATCCTGTTCAACCTTCAACTGAATGGCGCGCGCAAGGCCGACGAAGCTTTCCCGCAGGCCGGACTCACCTTTCTCGTATGCTTCCAGCGCCTCATAGAAGTACGGCATTAACAACAAGCCCGACCGGTAGTAAGTGTCGACGGTCTCCTTCGCACGCGCGGCCGGAACTCGGTCCATGCGCAGTTCGAGAGCACGAATCAGGGACTCCGTCGTCATGACGTGAAATTGAGAGGTGTAGGCGGGATCCACGCCTTCCTTCTTGTTCACTAGCGCGAGAAGCTGGCTCCCGTTCTGAATTTTCGATATGTTCGCCGTCACAAAATTATCGAGCTGAAAATGCAGATACGCGTGGCGAATATCGTCGAGCCGCAGGTTGGCCGAGTCTCCGATGATGACGTAATAGCTGTCCTGATTGCTTCGCACATTGACCGTGTTGATCGGAGCGGCCAGTTCCAGGTAAATCGTCATGCTGCGGGAAGCAAATGCGCCGAGCGGAACTCGCATGTAAGCGTCCGTGCGCACGATCATCTCGCGCAACGGACCTCCGATCCTTGCGATGGCGCTCTGATACTGCGGCCTCACTTCGATCCAGTGCCGCGTCATGTGCGCTTTTTCGTAGAACTCGCGCAGGAGATCCGAGAAGGGATACACAGAGCGTGCGTCCGGCGGCAGCAGTTCTTCACGGCTGATCGGTCGAAACGCCGGCGGATCTCCAAGGCTCACGGCCAGCGAAACGTACTTGGCCAACTGCGCCTCATCGCTGTCTTTGCCCTTGCGGGCGCTGTAAAAAGATTTCAAACGTGAAACCAGATCCGGTTCCAGTTCGGCCGCATAATTTCTCGCCGCAGCACGAACGGGATGGTATTGCGAACCAAACTCGACATCGAAGCCCGCGGCATTCAAAGCAGACATCATCGTAAACAAACGAAGGTCGGGCTGGATCGTAACGTTCGTGGCCTGGCCAAAACCGGCTGCGCTGAACACCAGGATCAGAGCGGCACTCCGAAGGAGACGCAAAAACATGGTGTGTCATCATAGCATTCCCCGGTCTCGCCGGTCATCGATAGCCGCTACAATAGCTTTGGCGTGACAGACCAGGAGAATTCACATCGCAACCCGCCGTGGCTGTTTGGAATCCTTTCCATTCCGTACGGGACTTTCAACGCGATCATCGTCGTGCTCATGCCGTTTCTCCTGCGCAAGCGCGGAATCTCGCCGGATCAGATCGCCAATGTGATTGCGATTTCCTCGATTCCGAACATCTGGTACTTCATCTGGTCACCCATCGTCGATACGGGATTGCTACGGCGCACATGGGTCATGATTGCGGCCGGAGTGTCGGCAATTTGCGGCGCGATCGCCATCGCTGAGCCTTCACTTTCGCTGACCCAACTCACGCTGCTGCTCACCGGAGGCAACGTCGTGGCTATGATGTTGTCGTCGGCATGCGGAGCCATTCTGACAACGTTGAATCCATCGGCCCGTGGAAGAGCGAGCGGCTGGTATCAGGCGGGAAATCTCGGAGGCGGCGCGCTCGGCGCAGGAGCAGCCATCGCTGTTGCCGACAGGACCACGCTTCCGGTCCTCGCAATAGCCGCCGCAGCGATTGTGTTCCTTCCCGCCCTGGCGGCTCTGAAGATTTCTGAAGACCGTGTCCCCAGGATGGCCTTCATCGCGCTGTTTCGCGCTCTATTTCACGACGTGTGGGACGTGCTCCGATCCCGGGCAACGATCATCGGCCTTGTATTTTTTCTTTCTCCAGTCGGGAGTTCTGCTATTGCGAATCTGATTTCAAGCGTTGGGCCGGATTATCACGCATCCGATGCGCAGGTCGCATGGGTATCCGGATTGGCCGGAGGTTTACTCTCGGCTCTGGGCTGTGTGCTGGGAGGTTTCATCTGCGACCGCATGAATCGCATGCATGCTTATGCGCTCGCCGGATTGTTGTCTGCGGTCTTTTCCGCATGGATGGCGCTTGGTCCCCCGACGCCGTTGACCTACGCAGGCGGCTACATGGGATACGCTCTGGCCGCCGGAATCGCTTACGCGGCATTCACAGCGCTCGAGCTCGATGTCCTGGGCAGAAGACCCCACGCTGCCGGAACGGCCTACTCTCTTCTGGGCGCCAGCGGCAATTTCCCGATTGCCTACATGACCTGGCTGGATGGAGTGGGCTACAAATATGCAGGCGCCCGCGGCCTCATGGGCGTGGATGCCGTTGCGAACGGCGCCGGCGCAATCCTGTTGTTGGTTTTCGCGATCTGGTGCGCTCACCG
>CAZWGA010000055.1:0-41264 GCA_964633285.1 uncultured Solibacteraceae bacterium
GGAATTACAGGGACAGACCCCAAATTCTGAAGTACAAGAATTTGGGGTCTGTCCCTGTAATTCCCTCCGTGTTTGGTAAGATGAGCCCACATGCTTCAGGATTTTCGATATGCGATTCGCATGCTGCGAAAGGATACGGCGTTTACGCTGGTGGCAGTGTTGTCGCTGGCCCTGGGAACAGGTGCGAATGCGTCGATGTTCAGTTTTGTAAATGGAATCCTTTTGCGCCCGCTCGCGGTGTATCGCCCCAGCGAAGTCCTGACGATCGCGCCAGCCCATCCTGAAAGCACCTTCTCCGGACTGTCTTATCCCGACTATCTCGATTATCGCGATCGTACACAAACGATGAAGGACCTTGTGGCATCGACATTGTTTCGATTCGGCTACAGCCGGTCGGCCGAAGCGCTGCCTCAGGTGAAGTATGGACTCGTGGTTTCCGGAAATCTGTTTCAGGCCATGGGCGTTGTGCCGATTCTCGGCCGCGCATTCCGGCCTGACGAAGACAAGGTTCCGGGCCGGGACGCAGTGGTTATTCTGGGCCATGATTTCTGGCGCGACGAGTTTGCTTCCGATCCGAAAGTCATCGGCAGAACGATTCGTATCAATGGACTGGATTTTTCGGTTATCGGTGTCCTTCCGGAAACTTTCACGAGCATGGATGAATTTTTCAAGGCCGCGATGTTCGTGCCCGCCATGATGGGCCCTCGTATCGCTGCCGATCCCAAAAACAGTTTCCTCGACAGACGCGACTGGCGCGACTTTGCCGTCCGCGGCCGGTTGAAACCCGGCGTGACGCGGACTCAGGCTGATGCGGAACTGGACAGCATTGCAAAAGGTCTCGAGCAGACCTATCCCGCGACCAATAAAGGTCAACGTGTCTGGCTGCGTTCCGAAATCCAGATGCATGTCGCTCATATGCCCCAGGAATCGGGTTTCATGTTCCTGGCCGTGATCATGGGCGCTCTCGTTCTGGTGATTTCATGCTTCAACGTAGCGAACCTGCTGCTGAGCCGCGCGCGCACGCGCGAGATAGCCGTGCGTGTGGCCGTCGGCGCAGGCCGGGCCCGCCTGATCCGGCAGTTATTCTGCGAGAGTCTCGTGCTGGGTATTGCAGGAACGGCTGCCGGCCTGTGGTTTGCGTGGATCGCATCACAATTATTCAATCGCATTAAAGTGCCGTCGGACCTGCCGTTCAACGTGGATTTCCATTCGGACTATCGTGTCCTGATGTTCAGCCTCGCCGCTGGATTCCTGAGCGTGATCTTTTTCGGCCTGGCGCCGGCGTGGCAGAGTTCAAAAGTAGACCTCGTGGCTGCTTTGAAATCGCTGGATGCGTCGTTAGGTTCAGCAGGCAGGCATTCGTGGACAAAGAATCTCTTTGTTGTCGGACAGATCGCCATTTCCGTTGTGTTGCTCGTGGCGGCGGCAATGGTCTATCGGGGCTTCAGCCGTCAACTGGCCAGTGGGGCCGGCCTGCGGTCGAATCACATTCTCATGGTGAGTTTTGACCCGCGCATCATTCGCTATGACGATGAACGCATGAAAGAGTTCTACCGGCGACTCGCCGATCAGATTGTGGAATCACCGGGAGTCCGGCGAATTGCATACGGCGCCACAATGCCGTTTGCCGTGAGCCAGCGCGGTTACTCCATCGACGTCACGCGGGAAGGACAGGAGCCATCGAAGGATAAGGAAAAAGATCACGTCTTGTTCGACATCGTTGATGAACATTTCTTTGAAGCGATGGCTGTTCCCATGCTCCGCGGACGCGCGCTCAACGCCGCCGATACCGCGGATTCTCCACTCGTCACCGTCGTCAATGAGGCGCTCGCAAATAAATACTGGCCGGGCGAAAACGCTATCGGCAAACGAATTCAAATCGAAGTGGAAAACAATGAAGTCCGCTGGCTTGAGGTCGTGGGTGTTGCGCAAACACTCAAATATGTGTGGCCGACGGAAGCGCCTGCCGAGTATTTCTATCTGCCGATCTCGCAGAATTTCCGCCGCCAGCGAATGATGTTCGTCGAGGCTTACGGTGATCCCGCAAGCCTGACCGGGCAGGTCCGGAAGACGATTCACGATCTGGAGCCCAACATGCCGGTGTTCGACGTCCGCACGCTCGAGGAATATTTCACGATGGGCGTCACACAAACCGCGGATGTGACGCTCTACATCGTGTCCGCAATGGGATTCACGGGACTGGCTCTTTCCATGATCGGCCTCTATGGTCTCGTCTCATATTCCGTTTCGCGCAGGACCCGCGAATTCGGTATTCGCATCGCCATCGGGGCCGGCAAGGCAAGCGTCCTCGCGATGGTCCTGCGCCAGGGAACTGTGCTGTGCCTGGTGGGAATCATCACGGGCATTTCCGTAAGCCTGCCGTTCAGCCGGCTGATGCAGTCGGTGGTCTTCGGCGCAACATCGGACCGGATTCCTTATATAGCTGTACCCATACTTCTGCTGATGGTCACGCTGGCTGCGATCTACGGACCGGCACATCGCGCTTCGCGGATCGATCCCATGAAAGCATTGCGCGACGAGTAACGAACCTATGATCCCGAGCAATATTTTGCGAATCACTCTCTCGATACTTTTCGGAACCATAACCGCGTTCGCGCAGGAGGCCGGGCGCGCGGACAGTATTCGGGTCAATGTCGATGCGGTTCAGATCTCCGTTTCGGCGACGCAGCACGGCATACCGGTTCGCGGTCTAACGAAGGATGATTTTCAGATTCGTGAAGATGGGAAGCCCCAAGTTCTTCAGTCTTTCTGGCAGGAACTCGATCTCCGGCTGACCGTTGGCCTGATCGTCGATGTCAGCGCAAGCCAGGCGGGCCTGATGGGCAAACATCGTGAGACCGTTACGACATTCCTGCATCAGGTGCTGGGCCCGCGGGACAAGGCAATGTTGATTACCGTCGGGACGCAGGCGCGTCTGGTCACCGACCTGACAACTTCCATCGACGAACTTGGAAGAGGCATCGATCGAATCAAGTTGCGAGAGAAAGAAAGCCCGATCCTCGGCGAAACCTGTCAGGGCGCGCACAAGAAACTGGTTCCGAGACGCCGCCTGCAGCGCCTTGGAGGCTGCGGTGGGACAGCGCTCTGGCAGGGTGTCTATGCGGCCGCAAAACTCAAGATGAAAAACATCGAAGGACGCAAAGCGCTGATTGTCCTCTCCGATGGCTGGGACACCGGCAGTGATCGCAGTCTCGAAGACGCAATCGAAGCGGCGCAAAGCGCCGAAACCGCCGTGTACACTATCAAGTTTACGAGTGCTGCGGCCGGGCCGTTTTTGCCCGTCGTCGCCCTGCGTCACGGCATGGACAAACTCAGCGATGAGACCGGAGGCTCTGCTTACGGCCTGCTTCACGGCGACATGCACAAAGTCTTCCAGCAAATTGAAGAAGACCTCCGAAACCTTTACGTGCTCGGATATACCCCAGCTAACGCCGCCCATGACGGAACGTTCCGGAAGATCGAAGTCATTCCTTCAAGAAAAGACATTCAAATCCGAACCCGTAAAGGCTACGTTGCGGCCCGCCAATAAAGCAGACTTCAAGTTCGGGCATTAATACCGCCGGGACGACCTACGGCATGGAACGGCCGCCCCGGCGATACAACTATTGAACCGGCATGCCAGACTGCCCGGTTGGGAAGCACGGGTTACAGGTTGCGCTGGTCGCGGTTTGATAGCGCAAAACCGCATCGGGAGTACTGTAATAACCGAAGCGTCCCGAATTGAACGACGTTGGTGTTGCTGTTGCCGTATAGTCGGAGCCCGACGCCTGTATCGTGAGCGTATAGCCGGAAACTGCCGCACCGTTGAAACGCGCATCCAGTAAGCCGGCTGCAATCAAATTCGTCACGTCGCCGTAATTACCGGCAGCGGACGACAGATACGATACTTCAGCGGTATTGATGGTACGAAGATTCGCGATCGCAGCCGCTTCGTTCGCGGCCTGCTTGGCGCGAATCAGACTGGGAATCGCGATCGTTGCGATAATCAGAATGATCGCAACCACAATCAACAGTTCCAGCAACGAAAAGCCGTTATCGTTTTTCATGATCTTATCCTTCATGTATGTACCGGATCGGGCATCGTGCGAGTCGTTCGGCATCGACACCGGTAGCCATCGATCCAGTGGTTTTGGGTCCAATTGTTTTCGTTTAAGCGTTCAGCTTGCTGGCACGTGTCAGTGATGCGCTGCGATGCACATGAATGGCCAATTCGCAGATCGCAGAAAATGTGGAGTCGAACGGCGTGTTACGAACAAAGAGTGCAGCGTTGTGTCAATTCGAATGCCGAAAAATGTGAATCCCTACCGGAGCTTATTCCGTTCGCAGCCCTTGAAGAGGATCGACGCGGGATGCAGACCACGCTGGAATCAGACACGCAAGGATGGCAACGCCGAAAACGATCGAGATGGCGGCCACACTTGAGAGCGGATCACCGGGACGCACACCGTATAGCAGGCCGGACATCAAACGCGTCATGGAAAATGCGCCGGCAATCCCAAATATCAAGCCCGCAACCGTGAGCCGCAACCCTTCTCGCAGGATAAAGCGAAGGACCAGAGCGCCGCTCGCGCCAAGCGCCATTCTGACGCTGATCTCCTGCCGGCGCTGGGTCACCGAATACGCCATCAGGCCGTAGATTCCTACGGACGCCAGAATGAGCGTGAGGACAGCAAACACCGACATCAGAAACATCAGGAACCGCGGTTGATCGACGGGCTGAGCGATCACTCGATCCATGCCGCGAACATTGAATACCGGCAATGCAGGATCCGCCTTCCTCACAATGTCGCGAAGAATAGTTGCAGTCTCGGCCGCATCACCGGTTCCACGAACATAGATATTCATGCTGCGATAGGTGAACTGCCGCTGCGAAAAGTACACCGCCGGTTCTGCCGGTGTACGCAACGATTGATTCTTCACATCGCCCACCACTCCAACGATCTGATGAACGCGATCCGTAGTCATTCGCTGCGCGATTCTGCCGCCGCCAATGCTGGTGAAGAACACAAGAATGTTTTTTCCAACCGGATCTTCATTCGGAAAATACTGGCGCGCCAATACCCGATTGATGACGACAACACCCGCGCTTGTGCCAACGTCCGTCAATTCGAAGTCCCGGCCCGCCAGAATCGGAACACCGAGCGTTTGAAAGTACCCTTCACTGACGGAATGAAACTGAGCCATCGCCTCTTCTCCCGCTTTCGGTTGCGGCCTGCCGACAATACCGAAAGGCAGGCGTGATCCGGTTTCGAGCGGAAGGAAACTGCTCAGGCCCACCGACGCAATGCGAGGTTCGGTCCGCGCCGAATCGAGCAGAACCGAAAAGAGCCGATTGACCTTGGGAAACTCCTGATATGACGTCAACGGCAACTGGATGCTGGCAGTCCATACGCGATTCGCGCGGATCCCGGGATCTTCCTTGATCAACTGTTGCACCGTCCGGATCAGAAGACCCGCGCCTGCAACCAGAACCACGGCCAGACCAATTTCCGCGCCCACCAGAATGCTTCGCATGCGTGTTGCGCGCCGGCTCGAACTGAACCCACGCCCTCCCTCTTTCAAAGACGGCTCGATACCAGTTGAAACCGAAAACCCGGGAACCAGTCCAAACGCGACGGCAGTCAGTGCGGCAATCACAAGCGTGAAGATGAGAGCCGGACCATTGATGGAAATCTCATCGGCTCGAGGTATCGCGATGGGCGCCGACGCTATGAGAAGCCGCACGGCAAAGTAAGCGAGCAACATGCCAAGGACGCTACTGACCGACGCAAGCACAATGCCTTCCGCAAGGAACTGGCGAAGCAACCTTCTCGTACTCGCTCCCAGCGCAGCGCGAATGGCTACTTCGCGATGGCGCGAAGCGGCTCTTGCCAGCAGAAGATTCGCAACGTTGATACAGGCAACCAGCAGCAGAAGCCCGACGGCAACAAACAGCGCGACCAGCGCCTGGCCGAAGAAGCCGGCGATCTCAGTCTGCAGCGGAATGGCTCGTACACTCCATTCACCGTTGGTTGCCTTGAATTCGAAACCGAGCCTGCTGGTCAGGGCTTTCAACTCGGTGTTCGCCCTCGTCACATCGACTCCGGGCCGGACTCGGGCAATCGCGCCCATGAAGTGGGCGCCGCGGCTGTGTTGTTTCAGATCCCATCGCAGTTTCTGCCAGACATCCGTGTCGCTCGGAAATTGAAATCCCGGCGGCATGATTCCCAGAATCGTATACGTTTGTCCATCCAACCTCACGGCCCTGCCGACGATCGAAGAATCGCCGCCAAAACGGCTGCGCCAGAGGCGGTCGCTGATGACGGCTTCCGCTTCGGGACCAAAGATCGTCTCACCTGCCGTGAAACCTCGACCCAGCGCGGGTTGTACGCCAAGCACCGAAAACAAGTTGTTGCTTGTTTCAATGGTGTTGACGCGAACAGGATCCCGGGATTCATCGCTGAGCGTAATGTCCGGCTTCCACCACGCGGCGGCATCCGTGAAAACCTCTCCCAGGGCCCGGTAGTCCATGAAATTCACGGGCGACACCGGTTCATGATTCAACGATTTCGACAAATTGGTTTCCCACAACATGACGAGTTCACCCGGATTCCGGTAAGGCAACGGCCGGAGCAACACCGTGTCCAGCACGCTGAAAATCGCGGTGTTGGCGCCGATTCCCAATCCGAGTGTGATGACGACAACCACAGAGAACCCCGGACTCTTGCACAGCCCGCGAGCCGCAAGCCGAATGTCTTTAAGTGTGGATTCAAGCCAACCGAGAATATCCATGTCGCGGGTCCTTTCTTTCTGGAGGGCATAGTTTCCGAAGCGCCGTCTCGCGGCCCGGCAGGCTTCATCGTGGTCCATGCCTTTGGCCATCAACTCGTCGGTCAACTCGGCAACGTGAAAGGCCATTTCACGTTCGATCTCACGATCGAGACGATGAGGCCGGACCATGTTGAGCAACCGATTGTGCCAGGACATAAATCACACGTAGCGAAGAACGCGGCGTACACCCTCCGTCAGCCGCGACCAGCTCTCCTCCTCACGCGCAAGCTCCCGCCGCCCCTTCGCCGTCAGCGCATAAAAGCGCGCGTCTCTATTCTTTTCGGTCACAGACCATTCGCCGCGAATCCAGCCCGCCTGTTCCATCCGGTGGAGCGCGGGATAAAGCGATCCTTCCTCGACCCGCAACAGGTCATTCGAAACCCGCTGAATGTGCGACGTAATGGCATAGCCGTGCATCGAGCCCCGCGAGGAGATCGTCTTCAACACGAGAAGTACAAGAGTTCCCTGTAGAATGTCGTTTTTCGATTTTCGCATCGATGTATCACCTAGCTATCTAGGCTTCAGGTCCCACAGAAACGGGATGTCTGTTAATGGTTGGCAGGAGTGAAGCGATTATGAATACAATTCCGAGCTGGATTTCGACTATGCAGAGACTCGGCTTCACAGTCGTTCTATTACTTGCTGTTTGCAGCGCAACACGCGTCCAGGCGCAGGGACCGGGCGCCCGGGAGATTATCAGGATCACGGATAATCTTTATCGCGTCCGGAACGGGCTCTGGTACGGCCTGTTTTATGTCACCCCCGGCGGAATTCTCGTTGCGGATCCCATCAATCCGGATTTGGCGGCATGGCTGAAAGGCCAACTCCAGGATCGGTTCCCTGGCGTCCCTGTTCGTTACGTCATATACAGCCACAGCCACTGGGATCACATTGAAGGTGGCGCGGTGTTTGCCGGCACGGCAGTTTTCGTGGCGCAGGAAGGCGTCCTGAAAAACATGGACGGCCGGTATCCGCACATGCCCGGCGACATGGTGGACCGGAATAACAACGGCCAGTTCGAGGTGGAAGAGATCACAGGTCCGGCGGCCGCCCACCCCGGTATTTGCGGCATGCCGGAAAACTTCTTTCGAACGCACGATCGCAATCACGACGGCCACATGACGCCGGCGGAATACTATGCAGATGTCCGCAAACCCGACATTGTGTATTCCGAGCGCATGACCATTACGCTGGGCGGCAAGACCATCGAGTTGATTTCGGCTGGAAAGAATCACGCCGATGACGGAACGATTCTTTTCTTCCCTGCCGAGCGTGTGGCGTTCTCTGCCGATTTCCCGGCCGATGCCCTCGTACGCGCCTCGATGCGTTCGTTGCCCAGCGCGTGCGGCAATTTCGACAGGCATCCCATGGCGGAATGGATCCGATCGTACAGGATTCTTGAAGGCCTGGATTTCGATGTTCTGGCTCAGGGGCATGGCAGTGTCCTTTTCAAGAAAGCGGATGTAACTGAAGCGCGGCAATTCTTTGAGGACCTTCAAGACGCCGTGCGCGCCGGGATGTCGCAGGGAAAGAGTCTCGAGGAGTTGAAGCGCAGTGTGCTGCTCGAGAAATACAAAGACTGGGCGTACTATCAGCGACTGCGCGAAGACAATATTGAGGCTGCCTACAACAATCTGAAAACGTATCAATGAACGAGGGCGCGGGTATAACACCCGCGACTACATGCTTGAGGTTTTGCGCGCGCGTTCGAACAGGTCTTGCGCATTAAGGCGTCTGCATATTTTATCGAATGCGGTCTTCGGGCCCGTCCACTCCAGTTCATCCACCGATTCAAACGTCGGGGCATCGACGCGCAATGTTGCGAGTGTCCTGAAAAGCAGCGCATCATTCCAGTTGTTGAAAAGCGTTCTCGCAAATTGCGGAGCATTGCGGATTGGAGCATTCCAGTCGTGCCAGTCTTTGGGAATATCCTCGAGATGCGGAAACCGCGAGAGAACGGACGCTGCTGTTTTCGGTCCCCACCCCGCAAGTCCTGGAAATCCATCAGCGCTGTCGCCGACGAGAGCCAGGTAGTCCGGGATCGATTCCGGCCGGACACCGAATTTTGCAACGACGCCGGCGTCATCGCGCACAACATTGGCCCGCCGGTCCAGTTGAACGACACGATCACCCTTAATGCACTGGCTGAGATCTTTATCCGGCGTACAAATGAGAACCTGACTCACGCGTTCGTCTTTCGCCGCGCGGAATGCGCCGGAAGCGAGCGCATCGTCGGCTTCGAAATACGTCATGGGCCATACGGTCACGCCCATGGCCTCAAGAGCTTCTTCGAGAATCGGAAACTGCGAAAACAGCGCCGGCGGGACGCCTTCGCCGGTCTTGTAGCCGGCGTAAAGATCATTGCGAAAGGACTCGATCACGTGGTCGGTGGCGACGCCGAGAAACCGCGTGCCGGCTTCGATCATGGACATGATCGAAACAAGAACGCCGCGTACTGCCGCGATCTCCTGGCCGCTGCTGTCTTGCGCAGAAGGCACCGCAAAAAAATGACGGAACAATTCATAAGTTCCGTCGATCAGATACACCGTCATGCGAATACTGTAGCGGCGGTCCATGACCGGCGGCAATCATAGACCGCTGCTGCCGCCCGGCTATTGGCGTTCGCGCTCGTTGTGTTTCAGGCGGTAGATGTCGTTGCTGGATTTGTGAAGCTCTTTGTGGAGCCTATCGCGTTCCTCATGCGACAGACCGTTCCTCCGCGCGTACCGTTCGTCCACGCGAATTCGGGCCTGCTCGGCTTCGAGTCTCGCTGCTTCGCCTCGCGTCAATTCGCCGCTGCGAATTCCCTGTTGCTTCCATTCAGTTTTGTCTATGTGCGCGCACTTAACAGAATAGACAACCCGTGGAGGAAAAAGACTAACGCAACGAGCGTGCCTTGCGAACCAGCGACAGAAACTCTTCGCGATAGCCGTTGCGATCGGAGCCGCGGCTCGCTGTTGCAGAATCCAGAATGGATTCGAAAGTCGCGGTGCCGCGATAAGGCGAGTCGCGAAGGATCATTCCGAATGAAGCCACCGAAGCGGCAAAGCGAAAGTCTGAACTCGCGTTTCCGAATGCCGTGCCGCGATCGGCCAGGGGGATATCCATGCGCGTGCTCTGATCCGAATCCGGCAGCTTATAGCGCACTCGAAGCGTCAGCATTTCGTTGCTCCTTGATGGAGCCCGCGTCACGTCCGCTTGAATAACGTACTTTGACGGGTCGACGGATCCGGGTATCGATCCGCCTTTCGGCACGATTTCAAAAAGCGCCGTGACTGTATGGCCGGCGCCCATATCGCCTGCATCCTTGAGATCGTTGTTGAAATCCTCGGGGCGAAGCGCGCGATTTTCGTATCCGATCAGCCGGTACGCTTCAACCTGTCCGGGATTGAAGTCCACCTGAATCTTTACGTCTTTCGCTACGGTGACAAGTGTCCCGCCCATTTCTTCGACGAGAACCTTCCGGGCTTCATTCAAAGTATCGATGTAAGCGTAATGGCCGTTGCCCATATCGGCGAGTTTCTCCATCGTCGAGTCCTTGAGATTGCCCGTGCCAAAACCGAGCACGCTGAGAAACACGCCGCTCTTCGCGCGGTCCTGAATGAGGCGGGTGAGATCGCCCTGGTTCGTGACGCCGACATTGAAATCTCCATCCGTCATCAGGATCACACGATTCGCGCCGCCGCGAATGAATTGCGATTGCGCCTCGCTGTACGCGAGCTGTATGCCTGCGCCGCCGTTGGTCGAACCGCCTGCCTGCAGGTTATCGATGGCGCTGCGAATGACTTCCTTCTTCACGCCATTCGTCGGAGGAAGAACCAGGCCGGCGTTCCCCGCATAAACCACAATCGAGACGAAATCATTTTCAGTCAGGCGGTCGACGAGCAGATTCAAGCCGGACTTCACGAGAGGAAGCTTGTTCGGCTCATTCATCGAACCCGAAACATCGATGAGGAAAACAAGATTGCTCGCGGGTCTGCGATCCGCATCGATTTCACGCGCCTTGATCCCGATTCGCACCAGACGGTTTTGAGAATTCCATGGCGCCGACGCGACTTCCATGTTTGCGCCAATTGGAGCCTGGCCGGTTGGCCGCGCGTAGTCATAGTTGAAGTAGTTGATCAATTCCTCGATACGAACGGCGTCCCGCGGCGGCAGGCGATTCTCATTCAGGAATCGCCGCACATTCGCGTACGACGCGGTATCGACGTCGATCGAGAAAGTGGCGAGAGGTTCCTGCGAGGCGCGGACGAACCCATTGTCGGTGATTCGATCGTAAGATTCGGTCCGGCCTTGCCGGCGGCGGAAGACATCATCGGGCAGAAAACCGGATGGCGGCGGATATATTCCCGAAATGGCTCGAGCCGGGGATGCAGAAGCAGGCCGAGCGGACGGCGGAGCGGGCGGGGCCGGCGCCGCCTCAGTCCGTAAGCCCCCACCAGCCACACCGCTTACGGGTTGTTTGAGCTCGGCGTCCACATTTGCCGTAACGATGACGGCGGATGCCTGCGTTCCGGCGGGCGTCGACAAATCCTTCTTGTCATTCATGGTCGCCGTGATCGCCGTGGCCGCGCTGGAAGCATCCGCCGCCGATGGACGTACCTCCTTCGCCGCGGCGGCAGGAACGTTTTGAGAAGATGAAGGCGGCACAACAACCGGCGTCGCATTCTCCGGTGCGAGCGGTTGCGTGACCGCTGCAATCGTTATGGGAGGGGGCTGAACATCTGTCCTCTTTGTCCTTGTTGGATACGCGACGGCCACTAAAACCAGACTCGCCGCTGCGGCCCCGACAGCCCATTTCGAGAAAAGGATACCGCTCCAGCTCCAGCGGGACTTCGATGTTGCCGCAGCGCGAATAGCTGCTCTCTGTTCCGGAAGCAGCGAAGGTGAGGTCTGTGTTGCCAACTCATCCCTGAGAAGAGTCGTGGCGGTGCGCAGTTCTTCCACGAGATCGATGGCTTCATCCGAACTTTCGAGAAGGCGATCCATTTCGGCGCGTTCTTCCTCGTTGAGTTCCCCCAGGACGTATGCCGTCCATCTCGGATCGTCAGGGTTGATTGGTGGTCGATTCATGGCATCCTCCTCGCTTCCACAAGCATCTGCTTCCGGACATTGCGCACCGCCGTGTGGATCAGAAATCCGATGTTGCTCACCGACAGCTTCGTCACTTCGCTGATTTCCTTGTAACTGAGGTCGCATTGGAATTTGAGATAGATGACCTCGCGCTGATTCTTCGGCAGGGTTTCGACGACCTGGAGAATGTGGCTCACCATCTGTTGACGGTCGTGTTGCTCGTCAAGATCGGCAGCCACGCCGATCTCCGTCTCTCCCAAAGGTGTCATGCGAGCCTCCTTCGTTCGCGCATCGAATGCGAGATTCCGGCAAACCGTGAAGAGCCATTGCGCGAGATAGGCGCCGATGCGTTCGGAATCTTCTCTGCACAACCGCAGGAATGTTTCCTGCACGACTTCACGGGCGTTCTCGAGATCGCCAAGAATCCATCGGGCGTAGCGCACAAGCGCGCCTTCGTGAAGCTTCATGGCGTCAACGATCCATTGGGATTTCTCAGCCTCGCTCATGCGCCCTTCATTAGAGATAACGGAGCAGAAACGACTTTCTTAGACGGCGTACTAAAAGAAGTCCGCGGTTCTTGAACAAAAAATCGTCGGAATGCGCGACTTTTCCCAAAGCCCTTGAGGAAGAACAGGAACTTAGCGGCCGAATCATCAGGACACTTGATTGCAAGAGCGCCTCGGGTATGATGAGAACGCAAGGACACCCTTTATGCGAATCGAGGCAGCAAAGAAACTCTTTACGGTTGACGAATACTATCAGATGGCGGAAGTCGGAATTCTCGGACCTGAGGATCGAGTTGAACTCATCGACGGGGAAATCATCCGAATGAGTCCGATCGGAACGCGCCATGCAAGTCGCGTCATGTTCGCTATCGATGCTTTCACCTACGCATTCCGAGGCAAAGCAACGGTGAATCCACAGAATCCTCTCCGGCTGGACTTGTATAACGAGCCTGAACCGGATGTTGTTCTCCTGAAATTTCGCAAAGACCACTATTGCGACAAACGAGTTGAAGCTGACGATGCCTTGCTTGTCGTCGAGGTCGCGGACTCCACTTTGCGATATGACCGTGACGTCAAGGTACCTCACTACGCTGAAGCAGGTATTCCAGAAGTCTGGATCGAAGACTTGCGCAACAGTGTCCTCCTCGTTTATCGCAACCCATCCGGAAAGCAATATAAGACTGCCTTGAAACTGACACGTGACGACTCGGTTCGTATCCAGGCGTTCCCCGGCGTCTCGTTCAAGGTCAGTGAACTTCTCGGCTGAAGGCTTTCTCCTATTGCATTGAAAACGTCACGGTGATTGTCGTGAGAACTTCAACGGGTTCGCCATTCAGGATCAGCGGCCGGTACCTCCACTGTTTCACGGCATCCACGGCAGCCTGAATCAACAACGGATGGCCGCTGACAACACGCAGACTTTCGATTCCGCCTTCTTTGCTGATCGTCGCTTCCACTACGACCACACCCTGCGTTCGCGTTACCTTCGCGAGATTCGGATAAACGGGACTCACCTGATGGATGAGGCTCGCGCGTTCCATCTGACTGACACGAACGGGCGTGGCCTTGACCGGTTGCGGCGCAGGAGGAACGACGGGCGGCGCCGCTGGTGGTTTTGGCGGTTCGAATTCCGATGGTCTTCGAAAAAGATCACCGAACGGTGAACCGCCTCCGGAGCTTGCGAGTCCATTCTGCAGCGGCAGCCCTGGGATCGGTCCCGAGCTGGGCGGCTCATTCACGTAGATGATTTCTCGAGGAATATTCTTTGGCGCAACGAACGCAACCGGATCACTTGGAGCGGCTTGAGAAACTGAAGTCCGCGCAGCGACAACTTCGATGCTGCGTTGCACAGGCATTTTCGGCGCCCACAATTTCACGCCGATCGAAGGCACAGCGATGGCCTGCGTGTGAACAAGCGGAACCAGCAACAGGGCGCTCGCGGTTACAACATGAGCGGCGACCGAGACGACAACCGTGACGGGCTTGCGAGTTTTGTTTCGACTCTGCGACTCGAACAGAGAATCTTCGAGCATGTTTGATCTCCTTTTTTGCGCGAACTCCCCGGGGAGATTCAAACTTGCAGCTTGCGAAAACTATAGACACCGGATGAAAGCGATTGTTCCCGTTATCGATGTTACTGAACGACCCTCCCTCCCTGGCCCGGAGGCGCGAGACTTTCCAGGGTCACGTAATGAATGACCGCATCCATCATGCTGTAATACCCGTATCGCGCTGTTCCCTGCGAGGCCGGTATCGCAGCAGCCGCATAAGTGGAGCCGACTGCAATGACGGAATAATTGAAACCCGATACGGTACCGGCAAAGCGGCCGTCCAATAGTCCGTCCTTGATCAGGTCGGCAATCGTTCCGTACTTGCCGCCGTTCGTCGAAAGATATGTCACTTGCGCCGTATTGATGGTTCTCAACTGAGCGACAGCCGAAGATTCGTTGGCGGCTTCACGGCTACCGCCCAGATTCGACACAATGACACCCGTTGGAGCTTCGTCCGTCCACCCAGGATTCGCGCCGCCACTGGATTTCGGAGCTGTCAGTTCCACGGTAAAGAAATCGGAACCGGAAACCACAATGGCCGTCGGCGACAACATGCCGGACACACCGGCCCCGATCAGCGATGGGATATACGTTCCCTGAGGAAGTCTGGAGAAACGGAATGCTCCGTCCGGACCAACCGACGTTTCAAAAGTGGAAAACGCCGCCGAATCATTGAGAACCAGTTGCACGCTACCCCGATTGGGATCCAAGCCATTCACGCGGCCTCGAACGCTGCCAAACGGGAAATTGGGATCGATTCCAAATGCAACTCGCAGCTCCGAGGAATCGTCTGCTCCGGTCTTCAGTGGTTGTTTCAACAGATCCGCAGCACCGAAGCTTGCGGACTTCACAACGTAACCGAGAGGAAATCCACTGATCCGCACGCGGCGTTCATCCGTTGGAACCTTTGCTCTGAAAGATCCATCACGTCCGGGTTTGCCGATCACATTGACGGTGCTTCCCGATCCCGCCAGCGTCATCACGAAACCGGGAACATCGCCGCCGTCTTCAACGGATGCGGCGATCCGCACTTCTTTCTCGGTTGGAACGATGATCTGAACGCCGGCGATATCCTTATCGGCCACACTGATAACAGGCGCCGTTGCCGCTTCATTCTCGGGCTGCAGTCGAGCGGTATAGGTGTTTCGCTGCAGAATTCGAGAGAACTCAAATGAACCATCGGGATGGACCGGGGCTTCGATTGTTGCGGTCGTTCGGCTTTCCAGCGCAACGGTGAATGGTCCTTTCACTGGATCGAATCCCAGAACCTGTCCGCTCAGTTGGACCCATGGATTCGGCGACGTGGTTCCGAAACCAATTTGAAGTTCGGAAGGCTTCGCCGAGGAAACCGTCATCGGCTCTTTCAGTAAATCGGCTCCCGCATATGTTGCCGAACGGACGAAATAGGCGGGTGGTATTGCATTCGCGCCTGACGCTGCGGCGATAAGATAGCGGCCTTCCGGCAACTTCATCTTGAAGGATCCACCCGACAGCGCATTGATATTCAATTGCACCGCTTGCGTGCCGCCTGCCGAATTGCGCGCCAGAGATTGAATGTCGTTGGCGGACAGCGTTGGAATCTCGCCGGATCCCGCGGTGGCTGCGGTAGTGGACGGCATCAGAATGAGCGAGAATTTCGGCGCGGGACCTCCGCCATCGACACTGATCCGCCCGAAGATTTCAACTTCACCCGGAATTGCAATATCGAGCCCGTCCACATTTTTCGCGGGTATGTTCACCGGTACGAGCGGCGCCGCCAGGCCTGAAGCAAGCGTGACGCGAGCGAAGTAAGCGCCGGGATTGATTCTGTCCACTTTGAACGCTCCGCCGGCATCAAGTTGTCCTTCGGCCACTTCGTTCACAACTCTTCCCGCGAGCAACATGTTCTTCACTGAACGCAGCGCGCCACGATCTCCGGAAGTCAACGTGCCGGAAACTTGAACGGGAGTCGAGACTCCAAAGGTCATCCTGGCGGTGATTCCGGAGTCATCGAGCTTGATCTTTAAGGACTCGTTGAGTAAGTCCTTTTCGCCTGCTCCGAATGCTTTCAGGTAATAGCCGGATTCGAGTCCGGTTATTTGCAGCCGATATTCACCTTCAGGTAACAGAGCGGCAAACCTTCCATCGAGCGCAGTGATGCTTGTGCGGTACGCCAGGCTGTCGAGCGTCAGGTTGAAGCGCGGAAGCCGGCTGCTACCGTCCACGGCAACGGTTCCCTCAACCGAAATCAGGCGAGGCACCATCAACTCGATTCCATTCAGATCCGCATCCTCAATAGTAAGTGCGCGCGGCTGCATGCCAGGCGCCGAGCTCACAACGATCGTGTAGCGGCCGGGACGAACATGCGCGATCTCGAAACTTCCGTCCGTTGCGATGACGCCGGTTGCAGGAATTCCGGAAATCTGAACGCGTTGGTTTCCCGCAGGATTCCTTTGATTGGGTGGAAACGTCACATGACCTTTGACTCGCACGCCGGATGCGGACTGCGGCAAAGAGAAGTTCACATTCGTGACATCCGCATCGCCGGAAATGTTCACGACCGCCGCTTCACTTTGATTCGCGGTACCGGGAAGGTACGTTTGAATCTCATTATTGGCGCCTGCGCGAATGTAGTAGCGGCCCGGCGCAACACGAAGAATCCGGAATTCACCCATTTCATTGGTTCGCGCGAATGGGGACCGCGGTTGTTGCTGTTGTTCGGCGATCGGAATCGATGTCACATAAATTCCCGCCGCGGGAGCACCATCCGAAAACAGGATTCGCCCGATGACCGTTACGCTGCCGGGGCGAGGAGGAGGAGTTTGAACGAGCAGAAAGCCAATTAGAACGATCGACCACATGAGGGCCTCCGTACATGACCAACGATGCTTATTGGATCTTCACGTGAGTTTACGCTTCGAAGATGTGCGGATCCACCACTCCACGGCGGCGAGGTTGAGGACCCAGCTCCAGAAGGTCAGAGTGATGGCGAGAACGGGATTGCGAGTCAGGATCAGGATGGGAAAGGCGATCAATCGTACAGTCACGGCGGCGAACGTCAGCGCGTAATTCCGCAACATCCACTCTCGATGTTCGGCGAAGCGGCGGCGGCGCGCGCTATTGACAGCGAGAATCGAGGTCGCCAGCCAAAGAATCGCAAGCGTCGCAAAAGCCGGGACGACCAGAGGGAGCCGCGAAGGCGTGTACGTATCGAGTGGCCGGTAGCCCAAAGAAGCCGCGGTAAATCCGAACGAGGTCAGGTCCAGTTCCTTACCGTCCATCAACCCGTCCGCCGCAAATTCGGCGGTGTCTGGCGAAAGCCACAGTCCTGCAAGCGATGCCGACAGAACCGCGGCGAAGTAAACGTAACCGGCCGCGCGGTGTACGTCAGGGCGGGAACGCCGGAGTGAGGCCACAAACTGCGCAAGGCCGGCCGTGATCGCAACGGCGCCACCCGCGATATGGACTAAAAGGAAGACTCGATGCCGCTCCAGCGCATGAGCTCCGGCTCCGGCGATCCATGAGGCCGGACCAAGGAAGTAACGCATCGCGACGATCGCCATCACAATCGACAACGACCACAACGTCACCGTTCCCAGGATCCGTAATCCGCGAATCACGTTATGCCGCTTCCTCCGCCCATCGACCTGCGCCATCAACCACCGCGGTGGAGCAGCGATACCTGCGAAACGCGGCCGGTCTGCAAGCTGCGACCGGGTATGGCCCGAAGTCAGGAAATGCGCAATACGTTAACCACATGAATAGCATCGTATGAAAGAGCAGGTTTGACCGATATGTCGGCACTCGAAAGTTATCTCTGTATAGCAAGAATAGAACTCCAAGTATTGCGACATTGAAAAAAAGCATGACGTATATGAAATCCGGCGGACAGGTTTTGGGCTCTCGAACCCATGCAGCGCTTCCCACCCAGAGACTTGCGGCAGCGAAAATAACCAGGGCGATAAATGATCTACGCGGGATCTGTTGGCGGCCAACAAAAAGGAACCAACACCAACTGAGAAACATCAGAGCGGGTGGGCCGGCCATCGCCACTCTCCACAGCAGAGGATGCCCGAAAAAGAACGAACCTGCTCTGAACACGATCTGAAAAACAGGTACTGTGACAAAGTGGCTATGTGGCGCAGTCAAACTTGGAGGGTAGGCAGCGGTCGATACATACGACGCAGTTATGGCGACTAAGAGCGCGCAAATCAGGGTGGCCATTACCGCATGCCTTTTCATGGTCTGAGTAATATTCATCGGCGGCCTAACGACTCTGCCGCTCAGCCGCCGCGCTTTTCAGCGGTCCGCTTCAGCGGCGGGTTATGCGCGGATTGGCGTTCACTTGCTCCTCTCGATCACAGTGGGCGCCGCTTTGATCTGCGAGGGAGTTGCTTTTGACTGCAGCGACGGGCTCAATGGATACCTACTGCCGTTGAATCTCATCAGTACGTTGCCGGTTCCGCCAGAAAACACTATGAGCGTTTTCCATCCATAACGCTTTTCTGAAGTGACTCGAATTGGAGGAAAAGTAATTGTGCTTCCCGACAAGAACTCGAATCCTGCTTCAGTGCCGCGATAGATTTCCATGTTGCAACCGCCGGTTCCGCAATTTTGATTAAAAAGAACAATCGCGTCGGGAATCTTATCGTCGTTAAGATCGACCCTCGCGGAGACGTACTTACCGTCAACCGCGTAATCCTCAGGTTGGTAGCGCGCTCCATATTTTTCCCGATTACTATCCAAGACAGCCTTATTGTGCTGATAAATCGCATCACGAAGATGATCTTGCCGGCCAGCATGAAGCTCAATGTCGGCCACGAGCACGCTAATGAGCAGGAACACATTAATCGCACTACGAACGATTCGGCACGTGGCCCGAACAAAAGTCTGCGAAGGATATTTCACTCTTTGGTCTTCTCACCTTCAAACGCTTGAGGCAAGTGCCGCTTGCTATTCCGTCTCCGCGATATGCCGCTTCATCGTTTTCTGAGATTGAAAAGCATGCCACCTGCAGGAGCCGCCGAATCAGTAACGCCACTCTTCAAAACAATCTCGATGTTGCGGCCAGCGACATACACCTTTCGTTCCTTGAGTTCCTGCTCTTGCGCCTCCAGATACTCGACGAATAACTCGGTGTCGGTGTGCCATTTGAGATTGGCGCCGTAAGCATGCTCGTTACGGCCCGCGCCATAGAGCCAAGCTACTTGTGTCCTTGAAAACCAACTTCCTCTTTCGCCGACCAGAACCTTATATCCGAAATCCGTTGTTGCCCCGCCGTTCGTTTCAATCAGAATTGCTTCAACACGACCGTCCGGGGATACCACTCGCGCCACTTCGGCCTGCGACGCGATTCCACATTGGGTTAACGATAATAAAATGAGAACTGGAAAAAGGCGCATCGCTAATTTGTCGGCATAACGGCCTGGCGTTAACCCGCGCCGCTGTGGACGCGACAGCGGCCACCGCGGTGTCGGGTTCAACGCTTTGTTACCCCGCGTTTCGGGCCTGGCGTATCTGGCATTGCGGAGATTACAGACCGGAGCAATGAATTGACAGCTTTCGACGAATTGAACACCGCTGCCACATCTGGTTCGAGAACAACAGCAACAGCCTGTTCTGGAATCGCCGCGGCAAAGCGATTTGGTTTTGCTTTCCGGTAATCGAAACGGTATTCCGGCTTCAATTCGTCGCTCGAAACTTTTCTACGATTCGGTATTTTCTTCATAGTCTCTGCGCTCCGTCGGTGTTGCTTCGCGCGCGCTGATTATTCGGATTCGTGTCCCCACCGCAGTGAATGAGACCAGGATCAGTCGCTGGTTCGCTGAATGTCCAATGATAATCTCCCGTTTCTCATCATACGAATGGTCTTCATCGTTGAAAATTTTAGCCAACGGGTCCGCAAACACTGACGTACCTTCTTCGAAGGTTACACCGTCGTGTTTCTTGGCGTTCGCTTTCGCCTTTTTGGGGTCCCATTCGAACTCGAACGACATTCCCGGATACTAGCACGATGCTTCGACGACGCTTCGCGCGAGACGGGCTAACGCTCTGCCGGTGCGCCGAGCGCAGCGAGGCGGCAGCGGCGTCGGGTTCATCGCCAACCTATCTCGATGCGATCTAGAACAGACTTCCTCTTTGCGTTCATTGTCTCTTCGGCATCGGCGCTGCTGGCTAACGCCTGCGGCTGAGCGGCCGCGCTTTTCAGCGGTTCGCTCCAGCCGCATAGACACCCACGGGCTTAACCTGCGCTTTGATCCAACACGATGCCTCTGAAAAATGTATTTGCGCGGATTGTCTCAATAAACTGTTCCGCCTGCCTGAGAACCAGCGAGACTGACTTACTCTTGCCATCTGGAGTAGTGAACTCGATATGCAGTGAGGGCGCAAAGAAATTCTTGCGAATTGCGACCGAACTAATCCCTGCAATCGGCACTCGAAATTCAAGGTCGTGGATCTCTGGAAGAAAGAACCAGTTGAACGGTACAAATGGGTGAATGTCCAGTTCCTGATCTGTAACCTGGACAACGAGGCAGTTACTGGCCCTGCCGAGCTTGGTGTACCACGCGCGATTCGAATTGCCCGATGCGCTGGTTTCTCGAAATCGAACGGATGAGAGCCGCCGGTAGAACACTGGCTTTCCATTGGCATAGCGGTACACGATCGAGGCTCCCACCCACACACCGATCCATGCGGTTACAGACAGGAGGGCAATGGTCGCGTCACGCATCGTTCAAGCTGTCTAACGGCCTTGCGCCAACGCGCAAGCCGGGCGGGTTCAACCGTGTCAACCACCTGGCGCGCCGCTCGTCGGTCTGCAGCAGCTTGTTATGCGCCGCTAATGACGGCCAGCGCTTCAATGCTGATAACGGCTTCGTCTTCGGCATACTCGGCGTGAAAGTGAGACGGATCATGATCGTCGAAGTACATCTTGATCACGATTCCGTAGAATCGGCTGAGTTCAGGCATCGACCGAAGTTTTCAGTGCCGGAAATAGATCCTCAGGGGCTTTTCCAGTCAAGCGTAGATACAAGGCATCCGGGCACAGATCAAGCTCGGCATTCCAAACGACTGCGCCACTTCCGTCGACGTGCACACTCTCAAAGACTTTGCGATCAGCCCAGACCTTGAACACGCCGCGGCCTGCCAAATCGCTGAGGTCGACCTCGCCATCGACTCCATCCGCGAACCGGAACCACATTCGATGGTTATTAAGCGCCTTTACTTCGACTGCCTTCTTCATACTTTGAATCTCTGGAATTGTTTGTACCGCTGACGCCGCAATTTCAGAGTGCGCATAACGGCTCTGCGCTTCAGCCGCCGTGCTGCAACGTCGAAGCCGCGAAGCGCGGTCGATCTGCAGGCACGCGTTAGGCGTCAGGGCACATGTCCCAGTCGCCCGCTTTCACTTCTTGGTGACGCGCTCCCATTCGATAGTCCAGTCCTTAATGCCGTCGGGTAACGGCGACGGTCGGAGCAGAAGTCGGTTCCCAGATATCGTAAAGTATCGCTTTCGGTCCGCGCCTGCGACATTTGGCACTTTGTCCATTCGAACGTGATGGAGAACGTACCCCTCCTTCTCGTTGACTTCGTACGTCCCGCAGTACGCAACCATGCCATCGAAAGCCGCACGCAGCTCCGCTTCCGTTGGGGCGTTCTGGATCTTCCAGAGTGGCCGATCCGGATTCGACAGGAATGCGCACACTACGCCAGCCTCGCCGTAGATGACGTATCCGATACCCCGAGGGCCCAAGCCTACCTCGGGTCGGACGGTGCCATCAGCGAGCCGTTGCTGCGTAGCGACGAGCCGCCAGGTGCCCACGATTTGATGTGGGCCTTCGTTTTGCCTCGCGGCCACAGCCATCGCGATGCAGCCGAATAAGATCAGAACCAGACCCGCTGCCCATTTCCTCACCTTCACCTCCACACCGACGTATAACGGCTACACGCTCTTCAGGCTTTGATCGTCTGCCAGTGTTTCGCTCGTTCGCGCAAAGCAGCTTCATGGACCGGCCAATCATGCAAAGTCGCAGGATCAAAGTCGGCGCCATTTGGCCACACCAGAGTATGTACTTCATTGTCGACGGCCACTCTATTGAAGAGGCCAATGTCATTCAAAGGCGCATACAATTCGCCTGCTAACACTGGTTGGAAGTTGATGGTCTGAACACTGCCATCGTTGAAAGTCACCCGAAGGATGTATCGGCCAACGATTTCGAAACCGCTTACTTTGTAAATCGGATGGCTCATATTTCCTAATTCTGGAGGATGTCGGCGTATTCTTCTTCGACTCTCATCTTCATTCCAACTCCACACGTGCAGTCCTTGCAGCGAGCAACTCAACTCCCGGGTACAACTACGGACGGTATTCCCGTTCGAGATTTGCCTGGATTTGGGCTTCGGTAAACCAGACGGGTTTGTAACGATGAGTCGTAAAGAGTTCGATTTGATCGCGGCTGTGTTTTGAATTCGAGTTTGTCGTCTGGCCATACGCCAGGACTGAAAATGCTTTTACAGGTTTGCCGAACTCGACAGCTAGAACCCAGCCATCGCCGCGTCCAACCAAGGGTTCTTCATCGGAAGTCCAGCCGGCCAGGCGCTTGCCGTCTGGCATTTCGCTGAAACCCACAACGCGAAATGCGCCATATTTGCCGTCGGCGCCATCGGCCGGCAAATCGATGCCTTTGAAACGGAATCGATGAACCTCTCCCCACGCGATATCTTCGCGGCCATACTTCTGGCGCGTCCACACAACAGCATCTTCAAAGTGTTTGACGGCCGCCGCCGGATCACCGAGTCCCTCGGGCGTCTTCGCTGGATTGTTCGCGTCCCATTCGATTCGATAAGGTTTGGCCACCGCTTCAAGGTACATATCCATGAAGCGTTGAAACAGCACGGCCCCCTTCGCATCAGCCGATGCCTGATTGTTCCACTGTTCGATGACGGCAAGTCCCTTCTTCAAGTCTTCCGAAGCGCGTCCCGATTCCAGCGCCCGCCGGACTGCAGCGGCAAGATCCGGTTTCACGCGATCGGCAAGAAGCATCTTCGTGTTGAACTTCATCTGCTTCACATCTTCGAGTGAGAATTTCGGGCGGCTCTCGAGCATTTCAAGCGCGAGTTGAGGCCGCAGTCCGAGATCGCCGCCTCGTTCAAGGTACGACGGATACTTGGAAGGATCGATCGGCGCTCGCAGCGAACCAAACCATGGTGGATTATTGCAATTCTGTGTGTAGCCGCCGGCAGGATTCAGCAATCGCGGAAAGTCCGCGACCGGATGCAAGTCCTTCCAGAAATGCGATGCGGTATCGCCGGGAACATCCAATTCATAATTCGTGCCGTCATCGGGACGCCTGGGTAGTTGCGCGTTCCATAAATAAAGGATGTTGCCGGCCGCATCCGCGTATGTGAAGTTGGAATAGTTCGTCAGATTCAGATCCATCACAGCCAGCCACTGTTTGAGATTCCGCGCTTTGCTCAAACGATAGAACCCTTCGAAGTGCCTGAACGATTCAAGCTGTGTCGATCGATACGTGAAGACTCGATCCTTCGTGCGATAAATAATGATGCCGAGATGTGATTCTTCGAACGCTCGCTTCTCTTCCCTCATCGTGCCGTCGGCATTTCGAACCTGCACCGACACTTCCCGCTTGCGTAGCGCGTACGATTTGCCCTCAAACACGTAATGATCGGATTGTTCAGGATCCAGCGGGATCGCATACACGTCTGCCATGTCCGGCGCGTTGTTCGTGGTCACCCATCCGAGTTGTTCGTTGAAGCCGGCGCGAAGGACGGGATAAGCGGGCAGCGTCGATCCGAAGAAATTGATTTTGCCGGGAACGGTGACCTGAGCTTCCCAATACAACGACGACCAGGCCAGATGAGGATTCCCCAGCAGGATCGCTTTTCCGGAAGTTGTGCGTGATGGTCCTACGGCGAATGCATTGGAACCCGTGTCGTCGCGCTCGTCTTCTTCGGGAATCAAAGCGGCCAGGTGCGGCTCGTACTTTCGGCGAAGGTTGGTGACGACGCCTCGCACCGCGGTGACGGATCCTTCCCGGATATTCGCCATCACATCGATTTCGTTGAATACGGGAATCCAATCGGGCAACTCCGCCCGATGCAGTGCCACGTAGTGATTGACGCCGGCGATATACGCGCGATAAATGCGCTGCATCAACGGATCGAGGTCGCGGAAATGTTGCCGGCACACTTCGTAATTATCAAATTCCTTCAACAGCAAATCGGCTTCAGCGCCTCTGCCGAAGTACTTCGCCGATTCGCCGCGCGCCGAAATCAGCCGCCGCGCAATCTCGACGGCATGATCTTCAGCCTGCGCGAAACCAAATCCAAAAGCGGCCGCCTCTTCGGTCTTGCCGAGAATGTGGGGCACGCCGTAAGTATCGCGGCGAATCGTCACTTGTCCGGAGTAAGGGCCTTCCGCCGCTGGAGACATGGTCATGCCGATGACAAGGATCACGGTCCCGATAACGCCTACGGCAACGGAGTTCGGATGCAGCAACATAACGGTCGCGATTATACCTCTCCCTGGCGGCAACGCCGGCGCGGCGCCGCTGGGGATTCGGGATTCGACGACCTTGGTTCTCACCGGGACAGCGCTTTGCACAACGGGAGGGAAAAGAGCCAGATCATCGACAAGAGCTCAGGACTCTATGGTCTTGATGCATTTTGATAGGGGACTGCGTTTGACACTGCGTTGCCGACTGTCACTGTTACATCGCCGCTCACCGCAGTTTCAGGGACGTGCACCTGCAACAACGTAGATCCCGCGGCAAGAACCGGAGCGATAACGGTGTTGCCGCTACCTGTTGCAAATCGCACCACATTGTTTGCGGGAGTTGACACGTCAAATCCGACGCCTTCCAATACAAGGGTATCGCCAGGAGAGCCACCTCCCAAAATGTCGGTAAGTTGAAGGCTGCAGGATGCTCCAGTGATGGTCGCAACTCGTGCATTGCTGGTGCGACCGTTAACCGCGACGCGAACCGGGCCGCATGCCGCTTGAGTTGGAACGACTACAACCAAACTCGTGGTCGTTGCACTGAGCACCGCCGCTCCGATATTCCCGGACATCGAACTGAAAGTTACGGTGTTGTTTTCTGCAACCGAGTCGAAACCCATACCTTCGAGAGTCACGGTAGAGCCTGTCTGCACTCGGAAATATGGGCGCACGCGGGTCAATACTAATGATGCGTTCGTTCCTGCGACGGCATCCGGGAATTCAAGCCCACCCAAAGGCACATCTGTCCGGTAAGGTTGAACGATCCCGCTGATTGCATTGTTCGGCACAATGACCGTCAGGTTTGTCGTACTCGAAGCCGATGGCGTAACTCGAACCACCGATGTTCCTGTGGTAAACAGAACCTGATTTGCCGCGGCGATCGTCGAAAAACCGCTTCCGCTGATGTTGATCACATCCCCCGGATTGGCGATCGGGGGTGAAATGGAAGTAATCGACGGGGCCGCCCAGTCTGGCACAACACGCCCTGCAAACAATGCCACTGTGAGGGCATCGCTGATATTTGCCGTGCCGCTGAGATTGAGGTCTCCTACGGTCAGGGCTAACGGCGGTCTGATTACTCCACCTGAAGTCAGGGCGGACACAACTGCGTCACCGATATTGACCGTATTGGTTTGATTCAGATCACCATGAACAACAACTTTCAGGGGCAACGCATTCGATACGAGGTTGCCGGGGTTGGCTACCGTCACATTTTGTACGCCAGTCAAGCCAAGAGCACTCGTTGTTACGACGGCAGTGAGTTGCGTTGAATTGATAAAAGTGGTTGTCAGCCGCAAGGCGCCGATAGACACGGCCGCATCGCTCTCGAAGCCTTGTCCATTCAGGGTCAAGACGAATGGGCCTCCATAAAACGGAGCGATGATCTGACTAAGATCGGTCAGGATTGGCGAACCTGCGGGAAGGACAGTGAATCCAGTAAAGGGCGATGATGTTCCCCCGCTTGTCGTTATTGATGCTGTCCGAACACCGGGAGAGGCATCGGTGGCAATCGTTATAGTGATTGGAAGAGATGTCGAAGTACCGCCTTCGTTAATGGCAGCTATAACTCCGGTTCCGCTAAACACGACAGCCGGCGTTCCCGTCAGGTTAATTCCGGCGATCGTTGCAGCTATCGTCGATCCGGCTGCGCCGATTGCAGGACTAATGTTTGTAATGTTCGGAATCGGGCTGATTACCGCGAAGCCGCCGAATGCGCCCGATGTTCCATCGGATCTTGCAACGATGAGAGTCGTTGCACCTTGTGGAGCATTTCCTGCAATGGAGATCGTCACCGGAAGAGTTGTTGCGGTTCCGCCGTTCCCGATTACGGCAGTGATTCCAGGCGTGCGAAAAATGACGCTGGTCACGCCGAGGAGTCCCGTACCAATGATCTGCGCTGAGAATACTGTTCCTTGAACTCCAACGAGAGATGTCATGTTGGTGATTGTTGGCTGGAAAGTGACTTTCCGTATCCGGTAATTCAGCGTATCAGCAATGAGAAGGTTGTCCAATGAATCAACAGCTATCCCCGTCGGAACATGCAGGCTGCTTGACGTAGCCGGGACATTGTTGTTTCCCATTCCCGCGTTGCCTGTTCCTGCGATCGTCCTGATGATGCCATCCAGCGTTACCTTACGGACCGTGTTATTTCCTGTATCGGCAACAAACAGATTGCCAACGGAATCGAATGCAACGCCCGTCGGATTGAACAATTTGGACAATATCGCCGGTCCACCATCGCCGGCATCTTGTGGATTTCCTCCACCGACGACCGTGGTGATCGTTCCGCCCGGGGTTATCTTCCGAATCCGATTGTTTTGGACATCGGCAATGAAAATGTTCCCTCCGGCATCGGCGGCTACCTTGCCCAGGCTGGAAAATGTTGCAGAGGTGGCAGGACCGCCGTCGCCTCCAAAACCAGAAGTTCCAGTCCCGGCGAAAGTGGTGATGATACCGGCTGGATTTATTTTTCTAACTCGATTTTCAGTGAGTGATGCGATGAAAAGATTGCCGGTGGCATCGAAAGCCAGTCCTATCGGTTTGCCGATCGCCGCAACGTTTGCGAGTCCGCCGTCTCCGCTGAATTCGCCGGCTCCACCGCCCGCAATCGTGGTGATAATGCCTTGAGAGTTGATTTTTCGGACACGACTGTTGGAGTGGTCCCCAACATACAAGTTGCCGGATTGGTCTAATGTCAGCCCATAAACAAAGCCGATCTGGGCGGAAGTCGCCGGTCCACCATCTCCGCCATTACCAAACTGTGTCCCGGCGATCGTGGTCATAACGCCGGCTGGATCAATCTTGCGAACTTTGGAGTTCAGACTGTCGGCAACGTACACGTTTCCCGATCGATCAGCTACAACATCCGATGGGGAGTTGAGTTGTGCACTATTATTAAGGCCCACGACATATTCGCCGGTTCCCGCAATCGTGGTCACGATACTCGGCGCGGCTTCCGCAGTCACTGTGAAGTCCGCAAAGTTGGGAAGAGTGCCGCTATCGGTGATAAGAGAAATTTGACGCGGTCCTGGAGCGGCATCGGCATCAATCGCAATCAAGATCGGGGCCGCGGAATCAACGGCTCCTGTCAAGACGGCGGCCGTGACTCCTGTTCCGCTAATGTTCACAGCCGTGACTCCAGTAAGACCAAGCCCCACTACCATAGTTTGAATGGAAAAACCTTGCGGGCCACTCAGTGGGAAAATTCCGCCATTCACTGGCGGCGCGACGACCGTGAACGACCTGAACGTGGTGAAGTCTCCGTTGGATTTGGTCAAGGCCACGACGTGAGGCCCAAGTGGCGCACTGGCGTCGACTGTAATCGTCAAGGCGATGCTAGTGGAAGTCGCGCCCTGACTGATTGACGCGGTGAGGCCGGTCCCACTGAAAGTAACGGCAGTCACACCGGAGAGGTTCGTGCCGGTGATTGTGGCTGAAAATGAAGTTCCTCGCTTAGAGTAAAAAGGAGAAACTCCAGTTACCATCGGAAGAGTCGTAGAGGTCGTTGCCGCTATGCGGCGGACACGATTGTTCGAATAGTCCGCAAGAAGAAGATTGCCACCACCGTCGATCGCCAGTGCTGCAGGGCTGGCGAGTGTTGCCGATGTGGCAGGGCCACCGTCGCCGCTAAAGCCCAATGCTCCTGTCCCTGCAATTGTGGTTATCAGCGTATCGGAGCCAATCAAACGAACACGATTGTTGCCGGAATCGCCAATTATCAGGCTTCCGTTGCTGTCCACCACAAGACCGGACGGGCGATTGAACTCAGCTAGAATGGCAGGATCGCTTTCGCCATAAAAGGCCCCGTTATCGTCGCCGGCGATGGTGTTGATGAATCCCGCGGCATTGATCTGCCGAACGCGGTTTGCATCAGCCACATAAATATTGCCGGCTTCATCCATGGCAATCTTTCCAAGCGAACGAAATGTTGCGGACGTTGCGAGTCCGCCATCTCCTGTAGATAAGCCCGTATAAATTCCGGTTCCCGCTACAGTCGAAAGGATTCCCCTTGTATTGATCTTTCGAACGCGATTTCCGTCGGAAAAAAACAAGTTGCCCGCCGTGTCGATGACAAGGCTTCCCGGAATGCCGATATCATTACCCAATGCAGAACTTCCATCGCCTCCAGTCCCTATACCGCCCGCGATCGTCACGATCGTCCCGGATGGAGTCACTTTTCGGATACGTCTGTTGCCATAGTCCGCGATGTAAAGGTACCCGGTTCCGTCCGCTGCGACATCAACTGGGCGGAAGAGTTGCGCGGACGTTGCCGGTCCCCCATCGCCACTGAAACCAGGCTCTCCTGTCCCTACCACAATGCTGATGGAACCGCTAGGCGTCACCTTCCGAATGACGTCATTGGACTCGTCAGCGAAATAAATATTCCCGGCGCCATCAACGGTGAAACCGGATACAGAGACCCCAGCCGTCACCGTCGTGATCCGATTCGCTCGCACTTGAAGATTTACTCGGATGCCGGAAAAAGAATCGGAAGTCCCCAGAGGAGTCGTGACAGTGATCGCACGCACACCCATCGATGCATCGGCGGCGACATTCAGAGTGACCGGGATATAAGAATCCGTTCCCGGTCCGGTTATGGATGCGGTCACTCCAGTGCCTGCGATGTTGATTGCGGTTGCACCGTACAAATTGCGGCCTGCGATGACTGCCGACAGAGTCGCTCCTCGACCTGCAGCAGCAGGAGAGATCGACGTTACTCGAACGGAACTTTCAGCTCCGATCGTGAACCCGGAGTATGGCTCAGAGACGCCGTTAGCCGTGGTGACGGTTATCGTTCGATCGCCCGGAACCGCGTCGGGCGCTATTACGATCAGGGCACGCAGAGGAGGATTACCTGCGTCAAGGACAGTCGCGGTCACACCGGTTCCGCTAAACGTCACAGCGGAAGCGCCTCCCAGGTTAAAACCGGAGATCACCGCCAATTCCGCGTTGCCACGAAGACTCCGATTCGGATCGATCGTTGTTATCCGAGGAGTCGGTTGACAATAACGTTGAACTGCAGAGGAGCCGAAATTGTATCGGCAGTCCCCGCAGTAAGAGTTCGAATGCCGTTGGTCGCATCAGGAGCGATGGTTACGATGATAGGAAGAGTTGTGTCATTGCGGCCAGATGCGATCGAAGCCGAAATACCATTGCCACTGAAAACGATACTACGTACGTCGGTCAAACTCGAACCGGTAATGGTTGCGGCAAATGTCGCGCCCTGTGATCCAGACGCAGGGTTGATGGATGTAAGAACGGGCGTGCTCGGCAGAATTACAAAACTACCTGCCTGATTTGATCCGGTTGATGTCGTCACTGTCACGGTGCGAGGACCAATGGAGGCGCTCGAACTGATTGCCACATCGACATTCAGGCGTGTGTCGCTACTGCCTGCCGCTACTGTTCCTGTCAGACCGGTTCCGCTGAAAGTTACGGCGATCGTTCCCGTGAGATTGGATCCTGTCAATTGGACGGACCCGATGGTTCCCTGAACGCCCGAACCGGGACTAATGGAGGTCACGGAAGGGATCCCGTTGGACGTGACTGTAAATCCGCTAAAGGCCTCTGAGACCGTATGAGGGGTGGCCAGCCTTACGGATCGTGCGCCATTTGGAGCACTAGGAAGGACTGAGAGCGTGAACGGCAGCAGATTGTCAGTTGTGGCGTTGCCGGCGGCGCCAGTCACGCCGGTACCGCTGAATGCCAGTGCCAATACATTGTTCAGGCTCGAACCTGAAACCGTAGCGGGTCCGGATGTCCCCTGGGTGGCCGATGACGGCGCCATTGAAGATATGACTGGGGACGGGACAGGATTCACAAGTACTTCGCGAATTCGATTATCGCCGGTAAGGAACACATTTCCGGAGTTATCGATAGCGGCGAAACCGGCAAAGAATCTGGCGGAGGCTGCCAGACCTCCGTCGCCACCGGATCCCGATTGTCCATCACCGGCAATGGTTGTTATTACGCCAGCAGTGTTGACCTTGCGAATCCGGTAGTCTCCAATGATGTAAACATTTCCAAACCTGTCGACAGCGAGACTATGCGGATCCCGGATTTGGGCCGATACAGCCGGGCCTCCATCTCCACTGAAACCCATCGTGCCGGTCCCGGCAAACGTCGAGATAATGCCGGCGGGATTTACTTTCCGGATGCGCTGCCCGAAAGTCTCGGCAATAAAGAGGTCACCGGCGGTATCCAGGGCGATTTGAGAGGGCATCAGTTGCGCTGCCGTTGCCGGTCCGCCGTCGCCGCTGAATCCAGTTGTTCCGTTGCCGGCCACAATACTGAGCGTCCCGCTTGAGTCCATTTTCCATACATAACCGTTGAACACGGCGATAAGCAGATTGCCGGTGTTATCAGCGGCAATGTCCAAAATATCTGAAAATCGAACACTGGTCGCTGAGGCGCCCGCTGCCGGTGTTGCCTGTCCACCTCCGGCGACGGTAGTAATGGTCCCCGACGCATCGACCTTATGGATTCGATTAGCGTCAGAGATAAAGATATTGCCGTTAGTGTCGATCGCCAATCCCGTCGGATCGCCGTTGAATCCGGCCGAAATTGCAGGACCACCATCTCCATGAATTCCGTTTACTCCGTCGCCGGCAACAGTCGTAATCAAGCCGTTCCTTGTAATTTTGCGAACTCGATTGTTGTCCAAAACGAAAAAAGTTCCGTTTCTGTCGATAACGATATTGCGTGTGTTATTCAGACTTGCTACAAGTGCCGACCCTCCGTCGCCGCTAAAGCCCGCGTTTCCTGTTCCCGCAAAGGTGCCGATAACGCTCCCAGTTCCTGAAGCTGCCACCACCGTAAATCCTGAGAAAGGATCTGAAATGTCGGCCGGCGTCGTTACGCTTAAAGTTCGGGATCCGATGACGGCATTGGACTCGATTCTGATGATGACGGGAATCGTTGTGTCGGTCGGCAGGCCGGCAATTTCGGCCGTGACTCCTTCTCCACTGAAGTTCACCGCGACAGCGCCAGTCAGACTCGTCCCCGTGACCACTCCGGTTCCTCCAGTTCCCTGGATGCCAGTGGTTCGGGTCATGCCGGTTATTACCGGTCGAATTCCAGTTACCGTAAAACTGCTGAAAGGAGCCGAGGACTGGCTGGCATTGAGCACAGTGAACGTACGCGGACCCAGCGCCGCATCTGATGCGATCGAGATTACGACGGGTAGCGTCGTGCTGTTCCGCCCAGATCCGATCCTCGCAGTAACGCCGGTTCCACTAAATGAGACGGCCGTTGCTTCATTGAAGTTGAGGCCGATGATCGTGGCACTGAGCGTAGCGCCGCGAGTTCCAGAGGAGACTGAGATGGAAGTGATTACCGGCTGACCACCGTCAGGGCTGACTCTACGAATTCGTTGAGCATTTGTATCCGCAATGTAAAGATTACCGGTCGTGTCAAACGCAATACCTGAAGGGCCTGAAAGACGTGCTGCTGTGGCCGGACCGTTGTCCCCAGTAGCTTCGGGAACCGGCCATGTGCCCGCGAACGCGTGGATGATACCGGCCGTATCGATGCGACGAACGCGAGAGTGCCCATCGACGACATAGAGCGCGCCTGACGTGTCGAATGCAATAGAGGATGGTCCCTGAAGGAAGACTGATCGCGCAGGCAAATCATCTTGATCCGTGGCGCCTCCGCCAGCCACTGTAGTAATCGTACCCGTAGAATCGACCCTTCTAATTCGATTACTGCCGGCATCAGCGATAAAAAGATCCCCATAACGGTCCACCGCAACGTCGTTCGGATTTAACAGCCCGGCCTGGTTGGCCGGTCCGCCATCCCCTCGAAACCCCGGTGTACCGTTGCCGGCTACTGTTGTGATGATTCCATCTGAATCGACCATGCGAATCCGATTGTTTCCTGTGTCAGCGATAAACAAATTACCGGCATTGTCAAAAGCGATTCCTTTGGGCGCATTAAGACTTGCTGATATTGCCGGACCGCCGTCACCCGCGAACCCGGCGCCTAGATTTCCAGCTACGATGAAAATGTCCGTGGAAGTCAGTTCAAGGATGACGTGGTGGACCGGATCGGCAATGAACACGTTCCCGCCAGCGTCGATGGCGATATCTGCGGTGGGAAAGTAACCGGCGATTGAACGAATTCCGTTGGCATCGATTTTTCTTATAACGCTATTGCCTGAATCTCCGATGTAGATGTTTCCAAAACGATCAACTGCAACGGCAGTCGGATAATTCAATGTGGCCGCCGTTGCCAGACCGCCGTCACCGGTAAAACCGATCTGACCGTTTCCGGCGATGGTCTTGATAACATTTTCACCAAAGGCAGGCGCTGTAAGCAGAATCAAGATCTGCAAACAGAATATTCTTCGAATTGTAGTGAGGCCTGGAATCTGGCGCATCCGTTTTAAGACGCGCCATTTTACTTCAGTCGTATTCGTAAAAGGGCGTTGAATGCCCGAATTCACGTCCTGGAACTGATGTTCAGATTTTCCAATCGGGTGTTGCGATGTAGGAACGATTGATGTCGGAGACTGTCCGCGTGCCGCAATTTCCCATTACGAGTTTCAATTCGCCTTGCAGAATTTCGATCACGCGATCGACTCCCGCCTGACCGAACGCGCCGAGTCCCCATAGAAACGGCCTGCCGACTCCGACTGCTTTTGCTCCGAGCGCAAGTGCTTTGAAGATGTCGGTGCCGCGGCGGTATCCGCCGTCTACAAACACGGGAATCCGGCTGCCGGCTTCATTCACAACTTCGGGCAATGCTTCCAGCGTCGAGCGAAGTGTTTCGGTAGCCCGGCCGCCGTGATTCGAAACCAGGATTCCATCGAAGCCGTGATCGATCGAGAGCCGGGCGTCTTCACGCGTATCGATACCTTTGATGATGAGTTTTCCGCGCCAGAACTTTCGAAGCTGATCGACGAATGCCCAATCCATCGCCGGATTCGGCGCGCGCACGCCGGTCATGTTGATGCCTTTGAACATGGGCCGTTCGCCAACCGGGCCCGGCGGTTCGCCCGGTCCGTGGCATGAAACGCAGGAACTCAGATCCTTCGGGCGTGTGCGCCTGTAGGTTTCGCTGTTCCGGCCGGTGGTGTTGTCTACCGTCAGCAGCACGACGGTCGAACCCGCGGCTTCGACACGCCGCAGAAGTTGTTCGCAGGCTTCCCACTTGCTTGGCGCATAGAGTTGATACCAGACGGGCCGGCCGAGGGCTTTGTTCACGTCCTCGATTGCCGTGGACGTCATTGTCGAAAGACACTGCAATGTTCCGCGCGCGCGCGCGGCTCTCGCGACCGACAATTCACCATCAGTAAAGAAACTGCGCTCGCCGCCGGTCGGGCACAGAAAGATCGGACTGTTATAGGCAGCGCCGAATAATTCGACGCGGGTATCGACGAGCGTCGCGTCATGCAGGCGGCGCGGACGGAGCTGAACACGTTTGAAGATTTCGCGGTTCGCGCGCAGTGTTGCATCGTCGTCGACGCCGCTGGCCATATATGCCCAGTGTCCCGGCATCACTTTCCGGTGAGCGGCCTCCTCGAAATCAAACACGTTTAACGCGTTTGCCGGATCGGTGATCAGATCGCTCTGGACGAATGCCCCGATTCCTCCAGACGCTGCCACATACGGACTCGCTGCGAGAAATCTTAGAAACTCGCGGCGGGCAATCAAAGAAGGATGGTCATTCATGGCTGAGGCTGCTCCACGATCGACTGCATTACCGCGGTTTCGAAATCCCGAATCATCTCCTGATTTGATGTTTGAACCATCAAGAGACCCACGAGCTTCTGCTTTGGATCAACCCAGAAATGCGTTCCGAAAGCGCCCTGCCAACCGAACGATCCGTTTGAAAGCGAAATGTTCCTGGCAACCGCATCGGTGATCACTCGAACGCTCAACCCCCAGGCCTCGCCGCGTGCTCTGCCGGGCAGCGTATCCGATGCGTAAGGAGAGCCCATCAGTTCAACCGTACGAGGCGCGAGAATACGCTTACCATTCAGTTGACCGCCGTTCACGAGCATCTCGGCGAACTTCGCATAGTCTTCAGCAGTGCTGGAAAGTCCTCCACCGCCGGAAAAATATGTCGTGGGTGCTGCGGGCTGGTTCGCCGATTTCTGCAAACCGTTCGCGGCCTTCGTATACATCGTCACGATGCGGGCCTTCTGAGGCTCGCTTATATTGAAAAACGTGTCCTTCATGCCGAGCGGTTCGAAAATGTGTTGCTTCAGGAATTGATCGAGACTCTGTCCCGAAGCGATTTCGACAACTCTGCCAAGCGTGTCGAAACCGGCGCCGGGACTATACGTCCAGCGGCTGCCGGGCTGGAACTCGAGAGGCACATCCTTGAGACGCGGCAGATAATCGGCGAGCGTGTCTCCTGGTTTTCGCTGGATTTTCGCCGCTTCAGCAGTGCTGATCGTGCCGCTCACCAATCCCGAAGTATGCGTGAGCAAGTCTTTAATCGTAATCTCGCGTTCCGCCGGCACGATGTAGAAGCGTGGAGCGGGTGCTCCGCCGCGCGCTCCGCCTCCAGCCTGTGCGCCCGGAGCCGGTTGCGCGACTGCCACTTTCAGGTCTTTAAACTCCGGAATGAATTTCGATACAGGGTCGCTGAGCCGGACTTTTCCTTCTTCGATCATCATCAACACGGCGACGCCGACGACGGGTTTCGTCATGGAAGCGATCCGGAAGACCGCATCCTTCGTCATCGGTTTATTCGTTTCGATATCCATTAATCCCTGCGCTTCAAAATGCGCGACTTTGCCTTTTCGCGCTACGAGTGTGACCGCCCCGGATATGTCACGCGCTTCAATGCGGCGATCGATCAACGCGTTTATTCGTTTCAACCGTTCGGACGAAAGCCCAACGTCCTCAGGTTTGGCCATCTGTGCATACAAACTGGCCGTGGACACCACTGTGGCAAGCACCATCGAAAGCACGCAGCGTTTCATTGGAATCTCCTGTTGGATTGAGGATTAATGTGGAGACGATATACAAACGCCGGCCGCAATGCGAGGAATTCCGCGGATCCTCGCTATCGGGCGGCAGCACACTCGCTTTCCTTCAGTCTTTCGGAATTAATCGAACAGAGACAGGAGCGTTTTCGCCACTGGAAATTTTCACCGGAAGCCCGAAGTCCTCGTACGCTCGCAGGTAGTCCGAATTCAAATAGCCGTTCGGCTCGAGTTGCTCCCACGCGAAGAGTTTGTAGCTGCCCGGAGGAATTCCACGCAGGATCGCCTTTCCATTTTCGCGGGAAACTGCGACGCGATACTGATCGCGGCGAGAGCGGCGGGCAGCGTCGGGAACGAGCACGATCTGCGCGCCCTCCGCGGCGGCAACCTCGATGTGACCGCCATCGGATCCGGCGAGAATCTGAAGCGGTTTTTCGCCTGATCGCGCATCGAGTGTCACCTGTTTTTCCAGGATGTCCGTGCTGTCGAATCGCGCTGCTTTTAGATAGAAATCGCCCGGCAGGTTGGAAAGATCCAGAAGATAAGTTCCCGGCACAACTCCAGCCAGAGTGAATTGACCATCCGATCGCGCGGGCACACTTCGAGGTGACGGAAGCGCAGCATCGATTGCCGTCAGCATCGCATTCGTACCGCGCAGATCGACAGGCTGCGGCGATTCAACGAACACGCGTCCGTTGATCGAAAGCGGGGGGCTCAAATTCAAATTGAGGTTCTGATTTGGCGGAAGAACGAACGGCGCATACGGAATCGGACGAAGCACAACGCGTTGCACGGCCATCAACTCTTGATCGCCGGAGGCGCTCTTTGCGGTCACGATGTATTCACCGGGCGCGATGTTATTCGCCGCGAATTCGCCGGAGAATGGTCCCGTTGCCGAACTCGCCGCGCGATACTGCAACAGGCCTGGATCTCCTCCGGGCGGCGTCAGCGTGATCGAAGCGTCAACCGAACGTCCGGTGATCGCGTTCATCGCATGACCCACAACGTTCCACAACGCGACGCGGCGCAACAGCCGGAAATCGACGCGGATCTCGCGGCCGATCTCGAGTCGAAGCGGCTTCGCGTCTTCCGGCGTATTCACGCCGGGAAAATACACAGGAGTAAAAGCCAATTGGGGCCCGGCCTCACCTGCATCCGATGGCGCCGACGAGACGAAGAAAAAATATTCGCCGGGATCCAACCAGAAGATCCGGTATTGACCCCGATCGTCGGTAACGGCCGATGCTACACGCGTCATGGTTGCTTTGCCGCGAACGTCGTAGCTGCGGCGGAGGGCTTCAACAATGATGTTCGAGATCGGCTCACCGAAGCTGTCAAGGGCGGTTCCGGCTGCAGTCGGCGCGGTCTCGAGTTCGAACCGGATGGCGTCTGTGGGTTGTCCTGGGCGGATCACGATCTTCTTCGGAAGGTTCTGCCGGATATATCCATCGCACGTGACACTCAATCCATATTTGCCCGGCGGGAGATTCGAAAACAGAAAGCTTCCGGTCGCATTCGTACGGACAACCATTGCCGGGCCTTTCTCGCTCGTGAGCTCAAGCCGGGCATTCGACAGAGGCTGCTCGATCGCAGTGCCGGCTTTCATCACAACGCCGCCAATGGAGCCTGCAGCAGGCGCGAGTTGCCGCAACACAGCAAGAATTACAATGCCGGCGGCGATCAACCGCATCATTGCAATCCTCCCGCTGTTTCTGTCGCAGGTATGACACTCAATTCGATGGGTTTCTTCGGAGGACGGTCGTCTTCGACAATGACGAAGACCGATCGATTGGCAAACCGGTCATTCGCAGCCGCGTCGTAACCAAGCACGTAATAAGCGTCGCGTTCCAACCGCTCGAACGCATAGGCGGTATATGTTCCCGGAGGAACTGCGGTGAATTGAAGGTTTCCATTCTTGCCGGTGAAACCCGTGAAGTATCGATCGGCGCGCCGCCGCAGGGCCGGAGCGGGAATCAGGACGACCTGAGCGCCCGGCACATCATCGCGTCCTCGAAAACCATGGACCGGAAGATCCACAGGCGCGAAATCCAGCACGATCTTCAATCGTTCGTTCGGAATCAGGCGGGACTTTCCTTGAAGCACCGGCCGCTGGCCCGACTCGATCCTCTTCACATAAAGGCCCGGCGGCAGCGGGTCAATCACGACGTCGTACTCGGCATTCGGAGCGACGTGCTCAAGAATGAATTCGCCATCCGGAGCCAGGGGCGCTTCGATCTTCTGATCGAACTCGATCGTGCTCCGTACGAGCCTGATGCGCATTTCCGGTTGCTTCACCGCCACTCGCCCTTCCACACTGAGGCCACCCGCGATGGATATCGTTTGCTGCAGGCCGAGCCGGACTCCATCGATGTCGCTATCGACGACATTCACTGCAACCACGTCCGACATGAAAGCATCATCGGGTCCCCTCGCGAGCAGCAGATACGATCCCGGCGAGACTCCGCGAATTTCGAATGCGCCGCGTGCATCAGGTTCCGTGGAAGAATCCGCGTCCGTAAGGTCGCCGCCCTTCGGGGCCAAAATAATCTTTATGCCTGTCATTACCGGAAGCACCTGCCCTCGGATTTTGAACCGTGCCGAGCCGGCAAGGTAGATGTTCACCAGGCCCGGTTCGATACCGGGAGCGAGAACGGCCGGCCGGGCGCGTGACAGATCGTCGCTTCCGTCATAGAAGACGGTGGCGTAGCCATCGTCGGGCTTCGACACATTGGCGGTGAGTAACGTATTGCCCGCCGCTGTTGCGCGATCTCGATCGCTGTATCCACCGCTGACGAAGTACTCGCCGAAGCTCAGACCGAACAGCCGGAATTCTCCGGCATCGTTGGTCATGGCTTTTTTCAGGATCCTCAGTTGCGAGCCGATCGGCGTGTATTTCCGGCGATACGCACGCACCAGGGCGGTAGCCAGCGGCTCGCCGCGCGGATCGAAAACTGTTCCGGCGATCATGGGAGCCGTTGTCATCGGCAACTCAATGCCCTTCACCGCCTGGCCGGCAGCAACATCAACGGTCATTCCCGAGATCGTGAATCCGTGTTGGCGGTCTTCCTGCGGAACAAATCGCTCATGGATAACGGAGATCGTGTATTTGCCCGGCTGAAGATTTCGAAAAAGGAACGCGCCATCCGCGCCGGTCATTACATAAAGGTTGCCGGGTTTCAGTTCAACCCGCGCATCCGCCAGTTCTCGCCGCGCAGCGAATGCTGCCGCGCCGGCGCGAATGACCACACCTTGAATCGATCCAGGCTGAGAAATGGATTCCGGCCGGGGAGCCGGCCGGATCTGAAGTCCCGCAAGCAAGAGCGCCAACCAGAGAACGGACGACATGCGTAATAGACAACCATAGAAGGTCCCGTAGTTCAAACTCTCGATTCGGTTTTGTCACGACTTTCGCGACTCCCCGGACGGCGAGGCTATTTTGTGATTTGCGGGGCATGCCGTATCATGCCGCTCGATGAAAATCGTCGCGCTGGTTCTTATCCTGATACTCGTGCCGTTGACTCTCTCTGCGCACAATGTGTCGCGGCGCGACGCCACATTCGTCGAAGCCAACCAGGGACGCGCGGTCGGCGCGTTTTTGTACCTGGGCGCGAAGCATATGGTGACGGGCTATGATCATCTGCTCTTTCTTGTGGGTGTCATCTTCTTCCTGTATCGATTGAAGGACGTCATTCAGTATGTGAGCCTGTTCACGCTCGGTCACAGCATCACGCTGCTCGCCGGCGTTTTGGGCGGGCTTCATGCCAATTCCTACATGATCGACGCCATCATCGGTTTCTCCGTGGTCTATAAAGCATTCGACAACATGGATGGCTTCAAAAGATTCTTCGGATTTCAGCCCAACACACGTCTGGCTGTTTTGATTTTTGGCCTGTTTCATGGCTTCGGCCTGGCAACCAAACTTCAGGAATTCTCTCTATCGGCGACGGGTCTCGTGGCGAATATCGTCAGCTTCAACGCCGGCGTCGAAATCGGACAGGTGCTGGCGTTGACGGGAGTATTGATCGTATTGAGCTATTGGCGCACGCGGCCGGGTTTTCTCCGGCACGCTTTCGCAACAAATACGGCATTGATGGCCGGAGGCTTCATGCTCGTGGGCTACCAGCTCGCGGGTTATTTCACACAATGAAAGCGAGACTATGCCCCAGGATCCATACGTTGTAACCGTTCAACCGCCTTCTAAAAAATCAATCGCCTTGGCCACGGCGCTCGCTTTCATTGTTGCCGCCGGGGTTCTTTTTGTGGCGATTCTGCCCGCGGAATACGGCATTGATCCTCTTAAAACCGGAAAGGCGCTGGGCCTGACAGACCTTGCCAAGGCCTCTGAAAAACCTGCTGCGAAGTCCGTCGCCACATCCGAGCCTTCACCGGCAACACCGGGCGCAAACGCCAGCATCGTTCCGGTCCTGGAGCAATCACCCAGTGGCGATGCTCCAAAAATGAAAGGCACGTTCATCGCTCAGACGAAGAGCTACAAGATCGATTCCAGGGAAATGAAACTCGCGCCCGGCGAAGGCATGGAAATCAAGTACAACATGAAGAAGGGCGCCGGCCTGATTTACTCGTGGAGCGCGAGCGACAAACTTCTTTTCGAATTCCACGGAGAACCGAACGTCAAGCCGGCGGGCAAGGAAGGAACGGATTACTACGAGTCCTACGAACTGAACGACAAGACAGGAACAGACCAGTTTCACGGGACATTCATCGCACCCAGCAGCGGAATTCACGGCTGGTTCTGGGAGAACAAGACTCCCAATCCTGTCACGCTGAAGCTTGTCTCCGCGGGTTTCTACGACTGGATTCTTCAAAACCGCAACAACAAACAGTCCGCCTTAAAAACGATGGATCCGGATGGGGCGCCGGGTCATCCGAAAATCCCGGATGAGGTTATTCACTGAAGGCGTTCTCTTCCGATCTTGGAAACGTCATCTGAAACGTGGTGCCGAGCCCGGCTCTGCTGAACACTTCGACCGTTCCTCCGTACTGCTTGACGATTCCGTAAACTGCCGCGAGTCCTAATCCCGATGCCTGAGCAAGTCCCTTGGTCGTGAAGAACGGTTCGAAGATGTGTTCGACGGTCTCCGGGTTCATCCCACACCCGTTATCTGTCACGGCCAGGACAACGCTGTTGCCGGCATTCGTTGTTTGAATGATCAGCTTCCCGCTCTCTCCCATCGCATCACGGGCATTGACGACGATATTCATGATCATTTGCCCGAAGTCGTGCGCATCGGCTTCGATCGAACCGGTATCCGCCGGAAGATTCAGTTGAAGCTCGATGTCCGATGAGAGCATCGATTCGATCAATACCTGCATCTCGAGAACAACTTCGCGCGGATTCATAACGGCTGGACACGATCGCATTGTTTCTTTTCTGCTGAACGTCAGCAGTTGTCTCGTCAAAGCAGCAGCGCGTTCCGCGGACTTCTTGATCGATTGGACATGCCGCTCGGTGCTGTCCTCGGATCCCGACGGATCCAGCATGAGTTCGCACCGGCCCAATATGGCCATCAGCGTATTGTTGAAGTTGTGAGCAACACCGCCCGCGAGTGTACCTAACGCTTCGAGTTTGTGTCCTTGAAGCAACCGGTACTCGCGCTTTCCCCGTTCGGTTTCGGCATGTTTTGGATTACTTTGGCCATCAACCCGGTGGGATCCATTCGCGTCCGGAACGGATGGCCAAGATTTGACGCATCGCCGAACACGCTGAAACTCCGCATTGGGCCCGTCGCACCCGGTACTTGTGTCCAGTCTAATGGATTGCCCGCGCGGTCCACGACGGGAGCGATGCGTGTCGTGCCTGAACCGCTGAGTGTGGTTTCCGCGTTGCCGTTATTCACTCCGGGAAA
>CAZWGA010000056.1:0-2291 GCA_964633285.1 uncultured Solibacteraceae bacterium
AGACCGCAGAAGGTTTTAACGACTCTCTGGTGGGGCAGGAGTACTGCAACGTCCGGAGAGCTGGTGTTAGTGATCGTAATGCGCGACGCAACGCTTGGAACATTGAGCGGTACGCTCCTATTGAGCCCGACGTGTGTTTCCATCAACGTAAGCCACATTCCACAACTATCACAGCGGATGTAATGAACCGGTGTTGGACGAGTATCCAACATTGAGCAATTCACTATAGAGATCGAGAAACAGCTGGCTCCACGCGGAAAGATGATATACAAAACTGTACGTCGTGCCGGCAGACGCCCAACCATCACCAATCGTGTAGTGAAAGTGGATGTACGAGTCAGAATCGTCGAAGTTTGTTACCACAAGAGTCGTACGGAATGACGAACTATCATGATGCTCAGGATCGTCATAATAGGGAATCACGTATGGCATCGCGAACTGCGCCTGAGCGTTCACTGTGGCATAAAACGACATCTCTGAAGAGACATTGTTCCAATGATCGAAAGCGGGCCCACCACCAGCGGTCATACCGGCCCCGGCAATTGGCTGATCTGTTGGGTGTCCATCACCATCCACGGTCTCGATCTTGCCAAACCCGCAAAAATCATGCGGAACAGACTCTAGGAAATTCCAATTTATGAACGTGAACGCGAATGACGTAGGTTGATCGGTTTCTGACTCCGAATGCAGCGGTATGTCCACCCACTCCGCATCGTCCGGGGGCCATAATATGGGGGTTCCGTCTTCCCCATTGAAGAGTTTTACGCGGGCGATAATGCTACTAGAATCCTGATTGTATACACTGATGAGCGTATCGAAGTCCGGCTTATTGCGTCCGTATTTCAAGATATCTCGGAAGCTCTCACCACAGGCCTGTGGATTTCCCGCTACAAAATCTGCACCTACGTGCGAATGATGCTTTACGAGAGGTATATAGAGTGTCATTGGTCTCCCCGTTGGTCTTTACGGCTGCCAAAAATCAGTAGTGGCGCTAAAAAAATTGTCATCGGCGTTGACATTAATAAGGAGAGGAAGCAATTTAAGCGGCGCCGGAGTCGTGGTTCCGGACACAACCGATTGCATAATCAAAACCCCCTCAGTTCGAGGCTGTGTGAATGTCGGATCGACGTTATTAAGTAGCTCTGCGTGCAGATCAAACACCTTTTGTCCGTGACTTGGCACAGTTGGTAGGTTTTGAAAAGTGTACAGTTTTCCAGCGTCGGGATAGTACGCACCAATGCGGTAGGTAATCATCAAGGTTGCCGCACTGTCGTCAAAGTTAGTAACGACTAACCGCGCCTGATACGCGAGCGTTCCCGGATGTTGGCAATCCTCAAAAACCGGGATCAAATAAGGAAACTCAAACCGCGATCGCGCCACAAGACTATCCTGAAGCGGAACCCACGCTGCGTAGTTGCTCCAAAAGCTCTTAGTCCAACCGCGGCCAGCTCCGAGAGCGCAATAGCCCGCAATCGGGGTATCCGGGATCGATTCCACCGTAGCGTAACCTTCGAAATCCTGTGGCGGATTCGAAAATGGTTTAGCGTGATTCGGAAACACGTCTGAATTAACGAATGAAAACGCCATAGAATGACCGTTAGTCAGGGAGTAGTCACCGTATTCCTGTGCTGGAGAAGTCCAACCAGAGACCGCAGCTCCAGTGGAATCAAAAACTCGAAATCGCACAGTGACGTCGGACCGGCCACTCTTAAGGCACACCGATAGAAGAGTGTCCCGCTTAGGACGCTCCAAGCCGCTTTCATGCCTGACGTAGGGAACGTAGAGTTTCATTGGTTACTCCGCGAGTGCTAATTGGGTACTCTTAATAGACGATATCCTGAACCACCAGAGTCGCTATCCCCAACCGTTACCCGTTGCAAAGATCCATTGACCCAAATCATCAACGCGTTGTCAGAGTCCGCATCTACTCGAAGCCGTTCTACGAGGGAATTAAGACTTGAGTCTGTCTGAATTGAAACCTGGCTTCCGGCTAAAAGGACGGAAGCCGCCGCAGCGGTCGACCAATTGGAACTTGCCACTAGTGATCCAGATCCAGACCCACTGCTGTCGTAATACATGTCAAGACCTGAGCCCGAATTGTGGACTCCCGCTGCTGTCGCCGTGAATCGCACGCCAGTTATGAGATTCGAGTTGATACTCAATTTCGTTGTCGTTCCTGCCGGTTGCAAATCGATACTCCCAGCGCTGGATTGAGGACGAGCCCATTCGATGCGCTGCTTCCAGTCTTGATGAAACCCTGCGAAGCTGAGAGTCCTGATGCCGGAGTGAAG
>CAZWGA010000056.1:2391-40173 GCA_964633285.1 uncultured Solibacteraceae bacterium
TCTGATTTCGGAGAATCTGCAAGGCAACTTGGGAGTCGTCGGCAGAAGTAAGACCAATCAGGAGGTTGCCAGAAGTATCCATTCTGCAGGCCTGGCTTCCGGCGGGCTGGAAATCGATGCTCCCAGCGCTGGATTGAAGGACCAGACCATTCGATGCTTGGCTTCCAGTCTTGATGAAACCCTGCGAAGCTGAGAGTCCTGATGCCGGAGTGAAGCCGGAACTGGTTACACCCATCGTCACGTCGTTCGTGGAGTTATATGCACCGGAGCGTGCCACTACGGCTGGATACGCCGCCGTTCCGGTATTCGCATTTCTTACGAGATTCCAAACTCCGGTGTTCTGATTTCGGAGAATCTGCAAGGCAACTTGGGAGTCGTCGGCAGAAGTAAGACCGATCAACACATTTCCGTCCTTCGTGATTCGAAGCCTTTCCTGCAGATTTGTAACTTCGTCTGATGGTGTCGTGAAAAATGCAATGGCTCCAGGTACTTCTCCAGAAGTTGGATTGCCTTCAGTAATGCAGAGTATGTACGCGGATCTGCGGAAAGTATTACCATCCCAACCGAAAAAATTGATGGCTCCTTCATGCCAGCCTCCCACGAGTGGCACAACACCCGATCCTCTCCGAAAGTTCAGATTCGGTGCATTTTCAGCCGCGAGCACATCCGCTCGTTCGATGCCAGCAGAATATCGAACTATCATTGTTCCTTCGAGAACGGCACCGGCGGTCGTATTCGATAAAGGGGCCGATGATCCCAGTGAAGCATCCGAAACGTTGTCCGAGTAGGTAGTGGTGCTATTGTCGCTAATCGTGGCCAACAGAAGAAATGAAGCGCCACCCACCTTAGTCCGATAAATTCTTCGGGCGGTCACAATTCCGGCCGTTCCCGTTGCTATGCTGGTGAGGCTTATTTGCTGGTGGCCGGACGTTGTGATTGCGACTGTAGATGCTAGGCTTACATCCGTTTCACCTTGAGCAGTTATGAAGGTCACCTTGTAATAGTAATTGCCAATTCCAAGATTTCCCGATGAGGCCTGTACGGTAGCAGTTAGCGGCGAGGGTATCGGTTCCGTTGTAGTTAGTAGCGTGCCACGATCCACCAGAAGGTTCCCATTAACCAGTTCAACCATTTGTGAAGGAGACGTTGTTCCAATACCTATATTGCCGGAGGAATCAATGCGCATTCTCTCCGAGTTGAAGGTGTTGCCAGCAGTGGTCGAGCCGCCAATTGTATGAAACTTGATTGCTCCGTCGTCTTGAAGGATCGCTGACGCGCCGATCGAATCGCTTACCGAATAAACCATCCGATTACTGTTCGTGCCCTGCTGCGCACGCACTGCATTGCCGAGTACCGTTCCTTGAGCCGAGTACGTTGAGCCGAGGAATGACCGCGCACCTAACTGAATATTTCCAGGTTGCCCATTTACAACGAGCATATCCCCTGGACTAGTTGCTCCGACGCCGACATTCCCGTTGCTGTCAATGACCAACGCGGAAGTCTGACCGTAGGGCCCCATTTGCATCTTGTTGGACGCATAGTTCAGATTGATGGATGCGTAGCTTGTGGAGGAACCATATATCTGAATCTCACCCCCAGCGGTTGGGCGTTCGAAACGAGCCAGAACAGAACTGGAATTGGACACATGAAATGGGACCGACGGGGAAGCTGTCCCAATGCCGAGCTTTCCATCCCACGACAAACGCATGGCCTCTTGGGGACTATCGTTGTTACCAGTCGGGACTAGAAACGCGAGGCTGACTTTATCGTTGCCACCATCTCGAACTGCCCTGAAACCTGCGTGTACTGCTGAAATCCCTGAACTGCCAGCTCGGTTATAAAAGACAATGTCTCCAAACCCACCGTCAGATGTCGTGGTTCCGCTGACCTTCACCGTGGGCCACGTGGCATAAATCTCGAGCAACCGGGACGCCGCTCCCGGAGTTCCGATGCCGACGTTCGTGCCATTGTCGTAGATCAGTGAGTCGATTAAATCAGTAACAGGAGTTCCGTTCGAAGATTTCTGCAGTACATTTTGCGTAGTAGCCATTGCAACCTCATCGCTTCGGAGCTGTGAAACTACGTAACGGGCGCAGTCTACTCCGCGTTCTTCGGTACGAATGCGCCTCGTTCGATGTTGAGTTGATACTCTTGGGGACTGACTCCCGTAGTAGAAAAAATCTCCGCAGCCATTTCATTGATCCTCCTGGTGATGTCTTCGATTTTTTCTTGAAGTTCACGAGGCTGGGTCGTCTGCAGGAATTTAAGGATCAAACCGTTTAGTTGTTCGTGTTGGAGTTGTTGCTGCAAGATCAAGTTGTGGAGTTTCAACCGCTCCAGTTCAGGAATTCTAGGAAGAGAGTCGCCTGTCTTTGCTTCGGAATCTCGGGTGTCCGTCTTGGCCATTGGTGGATCCTCCGCAAGATTTGGGAGGCAGGAATCTACCTTAAGCGCTACATTAATTCAATTAAAATCCGTTTATCTGTTTTTCCTAGCTATTAGATGTTTTCTCGGTGACATTCCGAGAATGCGAAAACCTTGAAAAAGATTCGAAGTTTAGTCGGCCGCTCCGGAGGATAGAGTCAGAAAACACGCCCGCCATTCGTCTTATTGGCCCTTTCCCGCGTCTTGATAGGAGTGATGAGAGTTCCGTTCCCACAGACCTTCTGGTGGATCGAGGTATCCGGGTCCGCCCTGCGCCTCAACCTGGTCCGTGCCTTCATGAGCCGGGAGAACGTCCTTAAAACGGTAACCATTCCTGGCTTTACCGAACTAACGGAAACGGAAAAGCGTGAAAAGCTCGTATCGGCTCTCGGAAAGAAAGCGGGTTTGTCGCGTGTGTTTTTCAGTCTTCCCCGGGAGCAGGGCATTGTCCGCGAGCTGCAACTTCCGGTCGACGTCCAGCAGGATTTGAAATCGGCTCTGACTCTTCAAATCGAAGCGATCTCGGCCTGGCCCGAGCAGGAAGTCTATTGGGACTACATCGCCGAGAAATCGAAAGACAACCCCAAACTTCTTGCGGTGACGATCGTCATTGTTCCGAAGCCTGTCCTCGATCCATGGCTTGAGCTGTTCGATGCGATTGAAGTGCCGTTGAGCGGCGCTACGATTCAAAGCTTCTCAACCAATGTGATTCCGGAGCCCATGCGTTCGCGGTTCGCGCGAGCGCAGGTCATGGCAGCTTACGTTCTCGCAGCCTGTGTCGTGCTCGTTGCAATCGCCATTGTTGCGCGCGAACCGTATGAACAGCGGGTTTACGCCGGCCAGATCCAGACTGAGATTCGGCGCCTGGAGCCGGAAGTCAAGACATTGGTTCGGGAGGAAGCGGAGCTGGGCAGTCTCACGAGACGATATCAGTTGCTGAAGACGCATCTCGATAATCGCGATTCCAATTTGAGAGCGCTGAAAGCTCTGGCAACGGTGCTGCCTCCGGACACGTTTGTGACGAATTACCGATTGCAGAACGATACGATCAACGTCATTGGAGTTTCAGCCTCGGCCCTCGCTGTTCAAAGCGCACTGGAAACCAGTCCTGTGTTCAAAGACGTCCAGTTCGCATCGCCGATTACGCGCGATCCCACCGGCAAGGATCGCTTCACGATCAAAATGTCGATCGAGGGCAGGCCATGACGTTGAGCGCATCCCAGCGGAATCGCCGGGCTCTCGTGCTTCTTGGAGCTGCGGTCGCAGTCTATCTCCTGGCGGTCCTGGTTGTCTTTCCGGCTTATGACGAACTGAAAGCAGCTCCGGCCATCGTGGCCGACAAAACGGAACAGCTCCGAAAATACCGGCGTGAGCTTTCGCACCGTGGAAACTACGAAAAGCTTCGAACGGATGCGAGCAATCAAATCAAGGAAGCGAGAGGCCACTTCTTCAGCAACGATACGGCGGGAGCCGCGGAGTTCCAGAAGATGGTTGAAGACACCGCCCGGGCTACCGGCATCGATCTCATGCAGCGCACGCTCGGAGACATTCGCAAAACCGGCGAAGTGGCGAGCGAGATCGCGATGACCGTCACGTTTGAATCCACTCCCAATCAGTTCGTGAATTTCCTCAGTCAACTGCAATCCGCTTCCAAAATCGTAAACGTGAGATCTGCGCAGGCCGATCCGATTCAGGTGGCCTTTGAACTTCCGAAGAATGGCGATCTGAAAAAGACCCTGCGTGTGAATTTAACACTGGCTGGTGTGGCGATTGCCGCAGGCCAGGACAAGGTGAAGTGAAATGTTTCGACGGCTTCTTGTATTCAATTTAGCCCTTGTGATTCTTGTTGCAGCCGGGGCGTTCAAACTGCAGCGCGATGTCCACGCGTTTTGGGAAGGTCACAGCGTGGTTCGGATTCAGCCGGAGAATGAGAAGGCCGCAGTCAAAAGTCCGGCTGCGCCCGCAACTCTTTCCAAAGAAGAGTGGTCCGACATTGCGGCTCACAATCCGTTCAGCGTCGATCGAAACGATGTGACGTACGTCGCTCCAACGGCCGCCGCGCAACAGCCGAAACGGCCCAAGCCTTTCCTGTTCGGCATAATGAAACTGGGCAACGATCGCATGGCGTTGCTCGGCCCCGGCGATCCGGGCAACCGCTCTTATCAGCCGGTTCGAGTAGGTCAAGCTATCGACGGCTGGAAGCTCACGGAGATCGCAGACAAGGCTGTCACCGTGCAGTGGGATGAGATCAAAGAAACCGTCGTCATGAACGATCCGACGGCGCAGGTTCCCCGAAGCGATACGAAAACAGTAGGACCCGCATCACCGCCTCCGGCGCCCGTTACGAATGTTGGCGCTCCCGTCACGATCAACAACACAGCGGCTGCCGAGCCTGCTCCGGCTGCGAATCAGACACCATCCACCACGAAGTGCGTTCCCAAAATGATCACCGTTCATACGCCGTTTGGCGACAAAACCATGTTGGATCCCAACCCGTCATGCTGAAAAGGAAACGATCTCTTTTATTGGTTGCGCTTATTCTGCTTTCCTTCCTGCCGATGAAGGGCATTGCGCAGCAACAACCGGCCGTTGCGGCACAGGACGAAACGATACCCATCGACATCAAGACCGATAATGCAGACATCCATCAGATCATCCGGATTATCTGCGATGCGCTGGGTTTGAACTACATCGTAGACCCTGCGGTTAAAGGCGTGGTCAACCTCTACACCAACACGCAGCTCAAGCGTTCGGATCTGTTGCCGATTCTGGAAAGCATTCTGAAGATCAACAACGCAACGATGATCAAAACCGGGAATTTTTATCAGATTGTGCCGGCGGCCAGCGCGGCCAAACAGCCGCTTCCGGTGATCGATCAATCCACGCAGACGGTTCCCGACGATCAAGTTGTGATTCAAGTCATCCGCATGAAATTCGTTGCGGCGGCTGAGATCGCGAAAGTGCTCACACCGTATTTGAGCGATGGCGGGAACATCACGGTCCACGATACCGGCAACATCATTCTGCTGACCGACCGGCGGAGTAACGTCCGAAAGCTGCTGGAAATCATCGATGAGTTCGATACCGCGGCATTTCGCGGCGAGCGCATCCGGCTGCTGCCTGTAAAGAACAATCACGCCAGAGATGTTGTCGACGATCTTAGAACCATTTTTTCGGGTTATGGCCTGTCCGACAAAGCGAGCGCGATTCGGTTCATCGTCATCGATCGGCTGAACTCCGTGCTCGTCGTGACTCCGAATGCCGACGTCTTTCCCGAAATCGAAAAATGGCTGACAACGCTGGACCAGCCGACAACCACTGCCGGGGTTCGTAATTTTGTGTACAAAGCCAAAAACGCGAAGGCCAGCGATCTTCAAAAAGTACTGGCTGACCTCTATGGACAAAACGCACAGGGAATTCCGAATCAAGCGGGGCTTGCCGGGGGTCAGAATCCCGCCGCATCGCCGCAGCAGACTCAGGTTGCACAACCCCTTCAGCCGGGACGGGCGGCAACAACCGGTTTGAATACCGGGATTCGAATCATTGCTGACGAATTGAACAACGCCCTGGTCATTCAGGCGACACCCCAGGAATACGCTGAAATTCAAAGAGTCATCGACGAACTGGACGTGCTCCGCAGACAGGTCTTGATTGATGCCCAGGTTTACGAAGTTGTATTGGACAACAGCCTGTCGTTTGGAATCTCCGCTCAGCTTCAGAATCGCGATCTGACCAAAAACAGCCAGAGCCTGGGAACCGCCAACGCGCCTGCAGGCATCACGGCGAACACTTTCACGTATGTCGGCCGCACTCGCGAACTCGTCTCGTTCCTGAATGCAACTGAAAATCGTTCGAAAGTGAAAACGCTCTCGTCACCTTCCGTATTAGTGACGGACAACGGGACCGCGAATTTCCAGGTTGGAACCGATGTGCCGGTGCCGACAACCTCGTCCGCAAGCGGCGTGCAGGGAGCCGGCGGCGCGACGTTGTTTGCGCAACAGATACAGTTTCGGACCACGGGAGTTCTTCTCACCGTTAAGCCGCAGATCAATATCAGCGGCAATGTGACGATGGACCTCTCGCAGGAAATCAGCCAGGCCGGCGCCAATACCACTTCCACAATCGCGGCTCCCGTGATCGGAAAGTCGTCTGTCACTTCACAAATTGTCGTCGAAGACGGCCAGACGATCGCGATCGGCGGTTTTATACGGGAGAACAATGAGCTCGCCGGTAATCGAATTCCGATTGTCGGCCGCGTTCCCGGCCTGGGTGTGCTGTTCGGGTCGACGACGCGGTCGAGCACTCGGACCGAATTGATCGTATTGATCACTCCTCACGTGCTGCGAACGCATCAGGAAGCCGATGCCGCAACAGACGAACTGAAGGCAAAGCTGAAAGAGATAAAACGGCTGATACAATAAGCATCGCTGCGAGCATGTAAACGCGGGCATAAAGCCCGCGACTACATATTCGACACTCGTTCGGCATGTACAAGTCCAACAAGATCACCGTCGTTATCCCCTGTCTGAACGAAGAAGCAGGAATTCAGAAAGTTCTCGAGTCCCTTCCTGCGCTTGTCGATGAAGTCATTGTTGTCGATAACAACTCCACGGATCGCACAGCCGATGTGGCGCGGAGCAGGGGCGCGATCGTCGTACGGGAACTTCAGCGGGGCTACGGCCGCGCATACAAAAAAGGTTTTTCTCAGGCGACAGGCGACATCATTATCACGCTCGATGGCGATCATTCGTATCCCGTCGACGCGTTGAGTTATCTCGTTGAAGCGTTCCTTCAAAGCCGGGTTCAGTTCCTGTCCGCGTCCCGGTTTCCGTTAATCTCTTCCGAGAGCATGGCCACAAAGAATTACATCGGGAACGTGATTCTGTCCGTGGCGATGTCGATTCTGTTCCAGCGTTGGGTTCAGGATTCGCAGTCGGGCATGTGGGTTTTCAAGCGAAGCGCGCTTGACCTGATGGTTCTTCGAAGCGACGGCATGGCCTTCAGTGAAGAGATCAAGATTGAAGCGATCCGAAATCGCAGGATCGGCTTTCGGGAAATTTTTATCAATTATTCTCAGCGAGTCGGCGAAAACAAGCTTCAGCCATGGCGCGATGGTTTCCGTAATCTCTGGTTTCTGGTTAGAAAACGGTTTTCTCCCTAGAAGTTGAATCGAACGCTCCGAGTCTTGTAGAATCCACGCTGGCCGTGGGTTTCAAAGGAAAGAGGGTTGTTTCAATGAGTATTTTAAATATTCGCTTTTACATTGTGGCCGCACTTCTTGTGGTTGCTTTCATTCTGGGGAATGTCGTGCCGGCCCAGGCTGCCGCGATATTTCAGGTGTCTTCATCAGCAACAACCATCACCCGCATTGGGCACACCGAGCCCATCGGCGCTGTGACGTTTACCGTTGCTTCGGGCACGACCTCCACCGGGACCGTCGAGTTCTACCTGCCTGGAGTCACGTTTACCAATACCGGTGGGGCCGGCATCACGGTAACGGGTACAGGCGGTCTGGCAGGCGCCACCATTCTGAACATTATCTCGGACCAGGGACTGGTCATCATCAATGTCCCGGCCGGAGCGACGACCGGAGCCTCGGCCACGCTCTCGGGCATTCGGATCTCCGCAGTTGGAAAGGTGACGAACAGTCTCGACGCCCAGATTTCCTTGAACGGTGGTAATTCCCTCATTGCCGGACAGAATTCCGTACGTGTCGTGAGCAGCGCCACCGATGGAATGCTTCTCACCACCGATGGAACGGCCACAATCACTGTCGTGAACGGTGGCCTTTTGACCGGACCCGGAACATTTACGGTAGCGGAAGGCTCTCTTCGGAGTTTTTCGAGCGCGGTCGGAGTGGCTGGACAGACCGTAAAGACGCAGATCATTTTTTTGGTTCAGGGACTTCCGGATAACATTTCAGTGACGTTTCCAAGTCCGATCGTCGATACCAATGGCGCAACGCTCGTGACACTGAGCGGTCTGCCGGAAACCCTCACCAACCAGTCGCCGACAAACAGAGTTATTTATGAGTTTAACGACTCTGCTTCGAGTCCGGGATTGATCGATGGTTTCATCATCATTCCTGCGGTTTCCAATCCTTCCGGCGTAGCCGGCATTGGAACAGCCACTGTTCAGGTAGCGTTAGGACCCTTTGGGGTGGCAGTCCCGAATTCAGATTACCCGTCCACTGCCGTTCCAAGATTCGATCCCGTCTTCTTACCACCGTTGGGTCCCACCAGCAGTGGACCGACCACGCTGTTCACTCTTCCTGTTCCGATCGCAGCGGACGACCAGACGGTAACGATATTCAATTCCGCTTCCGGCGGCGCCTCGATAACCGTCAGAGCCCGCCGCGCCGACGGCAATTTGTCAACGGCCGCCAACGTGACCAGTGAGGTTACATTTACCCTTTTGTCTCAGCAGACAAAGACCGGAACACTCAAAGATCTGTTTGGCTCGGGAGCTCTAACCTCGGATATCGCCACCGTTGAAGTGGAATCTCTGAACAGCAAACTCGTCGTCACCAGCATCGTAACAATGGGAGGCCGGCGATTCTCGGTGACGCAATTGCCACAGGTTTCCTTCATGTATTTTCCTTTTGACAGGCAAACCTCCGCCGATGTGTCGATCCTGAATATGTACAACGGCGGGACGTCGGATGCTTCGGTGACCGTATCGCTGATATCGTCATCAGGCGCCACATTGGGCACGGGCACGAGAACGGTCAGTGCTCGCGGTGCGGTGCGTGAAGGCCTCACCAGTCTCTTTCCTTCGACAACTGTCCCACTCGAGGGATACCTGATCGTCAGGGCATCCGCGCCTCTCCGGACTCTGCTGGTCAACAATGCAGGCAGCCGGCCCGAAATCGTACCGATACTGATTTCGTCGCCTGTCAGCGCTTCTTTCCCGTTCTTTGCGTTTGGCGCCGGATACAGCAGCAAACTTATAGTGATCAATCCGTCTGAGACGCTATCTGCAAAGATGACGCTGAACATCTATTTTCCGAATGGCACCCTGGTCAACACCCAACCGTTCATCACGACGCTTGCCCCCAAGGAACGGCAAACGCTCGATTTGGGTTCCATTTTCGGAACGGGATCCGGCGATCTGGTTGCCGGCTATCTTTCTTTCACTCTCCAGGGCGTCGCCACGAGTCCCTTTTCCAATCCGCCTCAGGTTTATCCGCTGATGCGCATTTCCACAGACGGATTCTCTACGGCAGTTCCTTTTGTGGAAACCGGCGGTCCATTTTTCATAACGCCGACGATGGAAACCACGGCATCCTTCACCGGACTCGCTGTGCACAACACGAATTCTTCTTCGGTTAATGTTACGGTCGATCTTATTTCGGCCACGGGATCCGCAATCGGAACCGTTTCGTTCTCGCTGGCTCCGAACACCACCCGCGTTCAATTGCTTCGCGAACTGATTCCGCAGTCTCTTTCGCACCAGAACGGCATCATGCGGGTCTCCACGGCTTCGGGCGGAGTACGAGTGGTGGGTTTTCAGGGTGCGCTGAATTCATCCGAACTCATCTATCTCCGCGGCGAAACCATTCAGTAAGGATCAAATATGTCGCGGGCTAAAAGCCCGCGACTACATGCGCGCCTGGCCTACTGCGGTTTCTTCGTCGAACCCGGCGGTAACAACCTTTCAAGCTGCTCTCTAGAGTATTCCGGAGCCGCAGCTTCTGGAAACTTGATGCTCAAAGGCAGAGTCAGTGCGGGTTTGCCGAGGATTTCCGCAGGGAGATTGAAGGTCAGTTGCGCGCCAAGGGGTTCCGCCTGCGCCTCGTATGCAATGCGAAGCTTTAACATCTCACCCGGAGTTACAGCCGGCAGTTCCGTGTTAAGCAGTCTGTAAGCCGAATTCGTCGATCCCGTGTAAGAGAGTTTGAGCGGTACGTTCGATGCATTCTCAATACTGATTTCTACTGTTCCTGCCTGTGCCGGATCCAGAATCGCCGGAGTCTGGGCAATCCGTATCCGTGGCGCAATCTGCATTGTCAGGTCAAATGAGGTCTTGGTCTTTTGCAACAGATCACCGTCCACTTCCATTTGAACCTTGTAATGTACGTCTTCGGACAGAAGAGTTGTATCCAGCACGAATTGGATTTCCCCGGCTTCGTCGGATTTCCAAACGGGTGATCCAAAGGCCAGTCCCGGCAGATTATCCTGGGTCCGAAAGAGAAAGATGTCTTTCCGGCTACTGGTAAAGCCGACGACGCCTTTGACGTATTCACCTTGAGAGTGCTTTCCGAGATCTAATCTGGATGTGGACAGTGTCAGCGGAAGGGGCTTTACCGGAGGCGCTGCAACCCCACGGCTCTTTGTTAGTGCGAGGAGATCGCCGACGTCTTCCATGTGAAAGAACCAGTCTTTCTTGTCCCATATCCACGGCTCAGGCCGTGTATGAATGGTGGTTCCCAGGTCTGGGAGAACCACCTTTGATTTGACCACCACGTAAACGAGTGCAGGATCATCGGTGAACTCCAGACCCACGATTTTGGGCTCCTGAATCGGCAATGGTCGGCTTTGCAGAAAATCTTCGCGTTGCTTTGAGTCGACGTATTGAACAGCCTGGCCCTTGTTTCCAGTGACTCTAAGTTGCAGCAGTTTTTGAGCTCGATCACGCAGACGGTTTAAATCCTGTGCGGAAGCCGGCGTCGAGATCAGGAAAAGGAAAATGCATGAACCAAGAAAAACATCTATAGCTTTTTTCATAACACCAAAATAAAAAAGGGGGGCATTTTCATGCCCCCCTCAATTTACTACAGATTAGTGACCGAGAGCTTCCACAACACCCGTGCCAACGCCCAGCGTTCGAGCGAAGCCTGCGATTGCAGGGTTGGGGAGCACAAGAGCGGGACCGCCGGCAGTGAACTTTCCACTGAACGTTGCGTCAGCCACAAACACCGTGGCGTGCGCGTTCGTGAAGTTCGCAATGCCGAAGGAGTAACCGCTAAAGACGGCGGGTGCGGCTGAAACCTGCTTAAAGATTTCAGAGCCGAGAACCACCCATGACGCGCCGCTCGCAATCGTTCCGCCGGAGCTGAGGCCTACGCCGACGCTCGAGCTGGAAAATGCGGTGCAGGCTGCGCCGCCGCCCGGTAAGGAAGCGGTTCCACCCGTTGTGACGCAGAAAGCGCTGCCGCTGGTTGGATAGAAGTACAGAGCAACAGTTCCAGCCTGCGCGCGCGCGCCGCCGGTTGTTGCGCCGAATCCATAAGGATCAGCAGTCGTGTTGGCAATTGCAAACCCTGTATCAAACCCGTTCCCGATGGAAACGAACGGGAAGAGCATATGGGTTGTTGCCGGGATGATGTTGATGACGGTGACTGCCGGTGACGGCAGCGGGTTCGAGGTATATCTCGGAACCACACCGGCCGGAACCGTGGCACCCGTCAACACAACGCCGCCCGTACCGAAAGCTGTTCCGGTAGGCGCCAGCGTTACTGTTGCTGTAACAGATCCAGGAGTCAGAGGTACGGTAGCCGTCGCACCGATATTGAACGATGCGCAAGCCACAGTAACCGTGTCGACTGCCGTGAGAACCGGAGAACCAGCACCTGTTGCCGGTCCCGTGATTTCAACAGTCAGCGTATTTGCAGTCGAGCTCAGCGTGGTGTTCGCGCTGACGATTGTTGCCGTTCCTGTCGCTACTGCACCCGCTGCGGTCAGTACCGCTGTGCAGGGAGCCAGGGCTGTTCCGAGGGTTACGCCCGTCGGAATGCCGCTGAACGTGAACAGGACCTGGACACCCTGCGTGCTGGCGCCCTGGTTGAACTGAGAAAGGCTGCGGAACATGTCGATGTAGTTTTCGCTGACTTTCAATGAGAAACCACCGGCAACAACCGTACCGTTCGTCAGAACCTGTCCAGGAGCCGTGAAAGCAGTCAATGCAGGAGCCGTGATACCAGGCAGTTCTGCAGTGATGACTGTTGCCACGTTCTGCTGGGCCGTAATCAGCACGTTGTTTCCAGGGCTGACGGAAACGTTCGCCTGAATACAGTTGGAAGTGCAACCCGACTTGCCGTTGCCCGAGAGAGACAACAGCACGCCCGACAGCGTAAATGAATTCGCTGCTGCCGGAGCCGGCTGTGCAGGAATCGTGATAACGATCTGGCCCGCCGCGTTAGCGACGCTGGAAATAGCCGGTGCGCCACCGGCGAAACCAACGATGCTGGCGGCCGGAATTCGGATGAAACTGCCGGTGCATGATGCGGCCGGAGTACATCCGGCATTCAGCGCCGGAAACGTCGTCGAGTTGTCGGTGATCGGGTTTCCACCGTAGTCGATCGTCATGGTTGCCGCTGTTGTTGCTGTCGCACCGCCAGTGCAGTTGAAAATCAGATCGCCTGCAGGTTCTGTCAAACCGGTATCCGTAGAGCGGCTGACAGGCGTGCTGGCGACGTTACAGCTCAGCTGTGCAAACGCTGTGCTGGCGGCTCCCAGAAACAGGAGTACCACTAACACAGGCAATATATTCTTAATCTTCAGCATTCTTTTCGTTCTCCTTTTAGTGAACAGTGAACACGTTTGTACATTGTCCTGCCAGCGTTCTTGCGATGCCGGCATTCAAGAGCAAACCTCAGCAAGTAGACACATTTGAAATCCAGGCGCGTGGTCGAACGTTCAGATTTGTGAATCGTGAATGCTTTTCTGAACCATTCAAGAGTGACGCATCTCGTACTACTGTAGCAAGATACATCTCATCTTGAATTTGTAAACCTAGCATTGCGGGTTCCCTAGTGTCAAATGCTTAAAGCTGCCTTGGCTCGCATGCAAACCCTGCGGGCAAAAGCAGCAAGCCGGCAAAAAGATAGCAACTGCGACACCAAAGCAATCTTCAACACAGATTGTTGAAAATCAAGGCAGGCAAACGCACGGCGCGTGTGTCGTGTGAGTTGTTTTTTCTCACACACCCGGTATGGCACAGCAAGAATTGCTCACTGTAGGTCAAAGTTCGATAAGGAATTCCTCTCAACGCGTCCCAGAGCCGATTTCGGCTCGAATGCGCCCGTTGCCAAATTGAGGGCAGTGAAGTTGTAAACGACGCGGCGTTCCGACCGAGTGATTCCATTGGTCCGTAGTTTCGCGATCGTGGTGGTAGCGGGCGCACTCCGGGAGAGACTCAAGTACCGCCACACCGGCGAGTCGGGCCGGACGCCAAGTCTCGCCTGAAAGTCATTGGAATCGGCAAAGCGTCTGTCCGCGCGCAATCGAAGAATCGATGCGACATCCGAGTGGGACAAACCCGGCACGGCTTTCAGTAACAATTCCGGCGCGAAATTCGGATTGATCATGGCGCCCGATGGCGTGTCCGAGATGTATTCTCCGAGCGAATGCCGCATTCGCGTCTCTGTTGGCGTTGATATCCATTTCGGGCGGAAGTCCTCCATGCTGAAACCCCGGATCAACAAGACGTCGCCTATGCCCAGGACTCCATTGCGGGGCGAATAGTTCAATCCCGGATAATCTCCGGCTTCGGCTCCTCCGGGCCGCACATCGCTGTCCACATCGCGCCAATCCTCAATCGCTGCAGTCAGGGTTTGAGCTTTGGCGGAATCCTCGGTCCAGAGCTCCAGAAGATTTCCAAGCAACTCCGGAGCTGCCGTGCTCAGATTGAGCCGGCCGTTATCGGACTCGAAATAAATCTCGACGGTTCCAGCCTCTGTTTGCGCTCGATAGTGAAACCCCGGATCGATGACGTCGAAGGGAAGTCCCGCAAGAAGATTCCCGGTCCGATTCATTCCGGTCGCGTCGAGGAACGCCGCAAACTCCTGGCCCGAGTGCGCGAGTTGTTCGGCTTGCAGCGCGTCGAAATCGATCCTGTCGATCCGCGCTTCGACCTGTACGGAAGCCGCAATGCTTAACGCGATCGCGCTCAGGATCATCAGCGCGGCCATCACGGCGATCAATGCGATACCGGAGTTTCGATTCATTGCAACACCAACCCCGAGGTTGACGATTCGAAGTGATCCAGAGAAGTTATTAATGTCGTCTTGCGGGACTTTGTAACGCAATTCAGTCGCACGGCCTGAGGCAAAAGCGTTGCCGGCCGCGGCCACTCCGGAATCCAGGCGGGCGGCTCATTTCCCACCCAATTCTTCAGGAAATCGAACGAACAGGAATCGGCTTGAAGGATATTTCCCTGCCAGTACACATTCGGATCCGGCTGATTACTCGGCGAAAGGATCCTGCGCTCTTCAAGAAAGAGGTTGCCCGGTGTCTGCGGCTGAGCGGCCCATCGAATCTCGACCCAGCGAGGTATTCCGTTGGGACCATCCTTGAAACTGTTTCGTGAGACGAACCTTATGTGAACACGATCACCCTCGAATGCGAGAACGTTGATCTTCCGCTCGGGTTCTTTCAGATCGAAGAACAGGGGAACGGCGCCACGAATCTGCTCGTGGAGCATTTGAATCACAGTGTGGGACTGATGCAGATGTGAAAGATACGCATCGTTCTTGTTCCACACGGTTGTCCCCGTTCTCACGGCCGATAGAACGACTACAGACAAGAGCGCCATGATCGTCATCGACACGATCACTTCAATGAGCGTGAAGCCCGCCGCGTTCCTGTCCCCTGCAAGCGAACCGTTACTCCAGCGCACGGAGATCACCTTCCAGATTTCGATTTGGCGGCAGCGGCGTTTTGACGACTCGATAGGTCTCGATGGTCTTCGTTTGAATTCCGGATCTGCCATTCCATTCCAGACGCAGCTCGATGCGCACGATTGCGGGCGAGCCTGGAACATTATTCAGGACCGCTGCGAACGGCCGCACTTCCAGACGCCAGCGTGTTCCATCGTCCCACGTGCCATGAGCCGAATCATTCACGCGGAATTGCTGAATCAGATCGATCTTCGAAAAAAGATTTCGCGTGAATAACTGGCGATCCTCGAATCTTTCGATTCGACTGATGTTCCGGGACGACTCGGACATTCCTGCAAAGAGAACGGCAAAACCGATCCCGACGATGGTCATGGCCACGACCACTTCCAATAAAACAAAACCTGTCTGTTTGCAGCGGGTGGCTCGCATGGGCATACGGGAGAGAGTCGAAATCATGGATTCACCCGAATTCCCTTCAGGAAATCCATAGCCAGGATCGCGTGTGCTCCGCGCTGATCGCGCAGTTCAATTCGATCGGGTCCCAGGATTTCGCCGGTCGGGAGAAAGACGTAGCCGGCAGGCGCCGCTGATTCAATCGAAATGGCTGCGGGCAGGCGAAACACCCCGATTTGATTTTCTTTCTTGAAAAACCGGAATTCGTGAGCGGCGTATATCATCGCGACCGGCGACTGTTCGACTCGCGCGGATGCCTGAGCTTTTCGGCATTGAGCGGCGAGTTGTGTGGCAGTGGATTGGAGAACGACCCTGTCGAGGCTTCTTGCAGCCGAGGGGCCGACGATTCCCGCAAGCAGCCCAATGAGCGCGAGAACCACCATGACTTCGATTAACGTCATTCCTCGCGCAGTCGAATTTTTCCCCATCAACTGTACGAGACGCAGAAGCCGGCTAAAAAGACGAGAGTTACTTGGTTTTTTTGAGTTGTACGAGCGTGCTGCCGCGCTCTTTGACTTCACAGGTTGCCGGATCGGGAATGATTTCATCGACGACAGCAGCGATTAATTCCGGCTGAACAACCACCAGGCTCCAGTCCACATCAAATTTGCATTCCTTGCCGTTCGAGAGTTTCGCAACGAAGGAGCCTGCGCCTTTGTAGGTGTTCACTTCATCCGTTTTGGCCAGGTTCAGCTCGAATTTGGAGTATCGAGGATTCGAACCTGCCACGATCTGAACCCGGATGCCCATTTCCGTGGGTTTGATTTCGTACTTGGTTTTGGTGTCGTCTGCCTGCCAGATTCCGGCAGGATCGTTTTTAGGACGTGGCGCTTGCTGCGGCGGTAACGCCTGAAACATCGCCAGCAGGAGAAGCATTACTATCTTCATAACCTGGCCATTGTAACACTGCGCCTACGTTACAATGGGGCCGATTATGAGGGGGCGCGATTGGCGAAAGTCCTGATCACCGGCGTTATGGGCACTCTGGGCCGCCCACTGAAAAAAGAGCTCGAAAAACGGGGTCACGACGTCTGGGGCCTGGATCTTCAGCATGAGGCCGATCAGAAGTATTTTCGCGCCGATACCGGATCCTTCCGCCAGCTCGAACGGGCTCTGGACCAGGACTACGATTACGTCTATCACCTGGCCGCCGAATTCGGCCGGATCAACGGCGAGGAATATTACGACACACTCTGGACCACGAATGTCATCGGCACGCGAAACATCCTCGAATTACAGAAGCGCAGTAAGTTCAAACTGATTTTCGCTTCCTCGTCCGAGATTTACGGCGACAAGCACCAGAACATTCTTTCGGAAGACATTCCGCTTCAACAATCGATCATTCAGCACAACGATTACGCGGTGACGAAGTGGGTCAACGAAATCCAGATCATGAATTTCGAGAAACGATTTGGAATTCCCGCAGTGCGATTGCGATTCTTCAATGCCTATGGTCCCGGCGAGTACTATCACAACTACCGCAGTGTTGTTTGTCTCTTCGTGTATCGCGCTTTGCATCGTCTTCCTTACGATGTGTATCTCGGTTATCACCGCGTGTTCATGTACATCGACGATTTCATTCCGACTCTGGCGAATGTCATGGACAACTTTGTTCCCGGAGAGGTCTACAACATCGGAGGCGACGAGTTTCGAAGCGTGAAAGAGATGAGCGATCTGATTCTTTCCAGTCTCGGTCTCGATGACTCGCTCGTCAATTACCTGCCTGAAGACCGCCACAACGTGATGAACAAGCGGCCCAATATCGACAAAGCTCGTACAGCGTTCGGTCATAATCCGGCCGTGACGCTGGAAGAGGGCATACCTCGTACGGTGGACTGGATGAAGCATATTTACGCAGACTCGATCAAGCTGGCCAATCCGAAAATGTCCGTGCCTAAATGAAGATCCTCGTTGTTCACGAGGTCAATTACCTTTCGAAGATCATTTATGAATTCCAGATTCTCCCTGAAATCCTCTCAACGCTCGGACACGATGTAACCGTCGTCGATTACAACGATACCTGGAACACCGAGAACGGCCGCCGGTTTCAGCTCCGGACCGTGATGCAACCCGGCATCCATCGAGCCTATCCATGTGCGGCCATCACGCTCGTGCGTCCCGGCATGATTCGCATGCCGGTCGTATCGAGAATCTCGGGTGCCGTGGCTTCCGGCCTTGAAGTGAACCGCTTGCTCCGAGACTCGGCCGCAGATGTCGTCCTCTTGTACGGATTACCCACGGTTGGTGTTCAGACGATAACGGCTGCTCGCACGCACGGAATTCCGGTGGTCTTCAGGGCCATTGATGTGTCTCATGAGCTTGTGCCGTATCCGCTTCTTGTTTCTCTCACCCGCTTGCTCGAGAAATTTGTTTTCAATACCGTCGACTTCAATGTCGCGCTGACGCCGCACATCCGGTCGTACATTCATGAATATGGTGTGGCGGAATCGAAGATTCGCTTGTTGCCCTCGGGCGTCGATATTGAAATGTTTTCGCCGGGCGTTTCCGGCAGGGCGGCGCTTTCGAACTGGGGAATCGCGTCCGGTGACCCTGTCATTCTATTCATGGGGACTATCTACCGGTTCAGCGGTCTGGACCGGGTCATTGCCGGGTTTCCCGATCTGCTGAAGGATCATCCCTCTGCGAAACTATTGATCGTTGGAACGGGTGATGATGAATCGCGGCTGAAGGCATTAACAAAAGAGATGGGGCTCTCTACTTCGGTAGTTTTTGCGGGAATGCAGCCATATGACAACCTTCCCGCACTCCTTCGAGCCTCCACAGTTTGTATTAATCCATTCGAGCTGAATGGCGTGACGGAAAGGATTTTGCCGACGAAACTCTTTCAATATCTCGCATGCGGCAAGCCCGTAGTCGCCACAAACCTGCCCGGGACGATCCCGTTTCTTGCAGGAGAAGAACACGGCGTCGTATACAGCGAACTGAATAATTTTGTTCAAACCTTGAGCAGCCTTCTTGCAGATGAGTCGCGGCAGAAACGCCTTGGAGAAGCGGGGACCAAAACCGCCGCGGCTTACGACTGGAGAAGGATCGCGAGCCAACTGGCGGCGTGGCTTGGCGAGCTGGTTTAAATGCGAATTCTTTTTGTCACTCCGTATTTTTATCCTGCCTGGCAATATGGCGGCACTCCCCGCGCTGCATTCGAACTGGCAAAGGCTGTCTCGGGCCGTGGGCATGCCATCCGGGTTCTCACTACCGATAGCGCGGGTGACGAACGAATCAGGCCTTCACCGGCAGTTTTGCGGCCGGCTCTCCCGGAGGCAGAGGGATTGGACATCGTGTACTACCGGAACATTTCCAATTACCTTGCGTTCCGGCAACGTCTCTTTCTTCCGCCAAAGTTTTTTTCAGAAATCCGGCGCGAAGTTGTCGCAAGCGATGTCGTACATATTCACGAATTGCGAACCATGCTGGCGGTTACAGCGGCGCGAGCGGCACGCCGATCGGGCGTCCCGTACATCATTTCTCCGCATGGAGGTCTGCGGCATCTTGGGAAGCACACAGAGAAAGCCGTCTTCGATCTGCTTTGGGGGCAGAACACGCTCGCTCGTGCCGATGCCATTCTTGCCCTGACGAAACCGGAGGAACAGGAATCGCTTCAGTTCGGCGTCGATGTTTCACGAATCCGGAGTCTCCCCAATATTGCCCGCACCGATGAGTACCGGGATTTACCTCAGCCCGGCCAGTTCAGGCAAAAACATCGAATCGTTGCGGCTCGGCTTGTTCTTTTCCTTGGCAGGCTTCACTCGATCAAGGGGCCCGATTTGCTCATCCGGGCATTGGCGCAAACACGTGAAGATACCTGGCTCGTGCTGGCGGGGCCGAATGACGGGTTTGAGCCTCAATTACGTGAATTGGCCCGGGAACTCCGCGTCGAGGATCGTGTTGTGTTTACGGGTTTCCTCGACGGACAGGAGAAACGCGAAGCCCTGGTGGATAGCGATGTTGTCGTCCTGCCATCGAGAAGCGAAGCATTTCCGGTCAGTGCTTTGGAAGCACTGCTCTGCGCCAAACCCGTCGTCATGTCTTCCGTATGCGGTCTCGTGGAGTCTCTGGGCTCTCAAAACGGCGTTGCATCCTTTCGCTCTGAAGACGTGAATGACCTCGCTGTTCGAGTTGAAGAAGCTCTTGTCAGCTCGAAACTCAGGCAGAATGCAATTGCCGGGCGAGAGTTGGTTCTGCGAGAATTTGCCGCAGATACCGTCGCCCGCAGAGCCGAAGCCATATACGAGGAGGTCGTATCCCGGAGAAACAGGGTCAAGCCATAGACGTTAATATTCTGGAGGAAGTCGGCAGAGTTCTGGATATCGAAATCGAGGCTCTCCAATCCATTCGAAAGAATATTTCGCCGTCGTTTGCCAGTGCCGTGGAGACCATCGCTGCGTGCCGCGGTCAGGTGCTTGTATCGGGCATTGGAAAATCGGGAATCATTGGAACCAAAATCGCCGCGACGCTGAGAAGCACCGGCACTCCGGCGTCCTTTCTCCATCCGGGTGAGGCGCTGCACGGTGATGTCGGAATGGTTCGTGAGGACGATGTGATCCTGGCGATCGGCAAGAGCGGTGAAAGCACGGAGTTGAACGCACTGCTTCGCATCATTCGGAAAATCGGCATTCCGGTCATTGCAATGACATCCAACGCGACTTCATCGATGGCCTCGCTTTCGGATATCGTCCTCGATTTGAAAATTCCCCGCGAAGCCTGTCCGCTGAATCTTGCGCCGACTGCCAGTACAACCGCGGCGCTCGCGGTTGGCGATGCCATCGCGGTGGCATTGATGAAGTTGAAAAACATTTCGACGGAAGATTTCGCCCGCCATCATCCCGGCGGTCAGTTGGGCAAGCGGTTGTTGCTCACCGTTGAAGATGTCATGCGTGGAGGAGATCAAAAGCCGGTTGTATCGATCGACGCTTCCGTTCGGGAAATGCTTGTCGCAATCACCGCATTCCGGGTGGGAGCGGTTTGCGTTGAAGACGCACAGGGAAGACTGCTGGGTCTGGTCACCGATTACGATGTGCGCCGAATCCTTGAAACCGGCAAAGATATTTTTTCCATGAAGATTGCGCAAATCATGAATCCCGCGCCTGAAGTTGTTTACAGCACCAGCCGTGCCGCGGATGCTCTCGAGTTGATGAGATCGCGAGCCAAACCAACCGCCGTTCTTCCTGTCTTACATCCCGATCAACGTGTTGCCGGTATGGTCCATCTTCATGACCTGGTGGCGGCTGGTCTTTAGATGGCTCGCCCATCAACTCACGAGACCGTGATCGATGCCCGCGGCCAATCGCAGAGATACTGGCGCGAAATGTGGCGTTACCGCGAGCTCATGTATTTCCTTTGCTGGCGCGACATTCTGGTCCGGTACAAGCAGACCGTCATCGGCGCCGCCTGGGCGATCATCCGGCCGGTTGTGACGATGGTTGTGTTCACGATTGTGTTTGGCCGGTTGGCGAATCTTCCCAGCGAAGTTCCATATCCGATTCTTGTTTTCGCCGCGCTGCTCCCCTGGCAATTCTTTGCAAGCGCTCTTGCTGAAAGCAGCACGTCGATCATCGATAATGCGCGGCTGCTGACGCGGGTGTACTTTCCAAGGTTGATTGTGCCGATTGCCTCCTCGATGGTGAGCCTGATTGATTTTATGTTCGCTTTCCTGATCCTGCTGGCGCTCATGATCTGGTACGGCTTTACTCCGTCGTGGACGATCCTGAGTCTTCCTTTCTTCTTGTTCCTCGGTTTGATGGCGGCCGTGGGCGGCGGGTTCTGGTTTTCGGCCCTGAATGTCAGGTATCGGGACTTCCGATACGTCGTTCCGTTCGTCGTTCAATTTGGTCTCTTCATTTCTCCAGTCGGTTTCAGCAGCAGCATCGTTCCGGATTCGTGGAGAATCTGGTACTCGTTGAATCCGATGGTTGGTGTGATCGACGGATTCCGCTGGGCGATTCTGGGCGGAAGAACTTCGCTCAACGTTTCCTCGATCGCCATTTCCGTTGCCGGAATTCTCACGATCTTTGTTACGGGCCTGGCGTACTTCAGAAGGACTGAACGCACTTTCGCCGATATCATCTGATGGTGAAACCGGTTATTGAAATCGAGGGCCTCTCCAAGCGCTATTTCATCCATCACCGGCAAACTGCTCCGTACGGTTCGCTGCGCGACGATCTGGTTGCGCTCGCGAAGCGCCCTTTTTCCCGCGCCAAATCGGATCGCTCTGAAGAATTGTGGGCGCTGAAAGACATCAACTGTTCCGTTGAGCGCGGGGATTCGCTTGCGATCATCGGCCGCAACGGTTCGGGCAAATCGACGCTCTTGAAGATTCTGTCGCGGATTGTGGATCCCACGAATGGAAAAGCGGTCCTTCGAGGAGAGGTCGCCAGTCTCCTCGAAGTCGGCACGGGTTTTCATCCTGAACTGACCGGCCGCGAGAATATTTATTTGAATGGTTCGATACTCGGCCTGAGCCGCCGCGCGATTGCGGCCAGATTCGATGAAATCGTGGCGTTCGCGGAAACGGAGAGATTCCTGGACACGCCGGTGAAGTTCTATTCCTCCGGCATGTATGTCCGCCTCGCCTTCGCTGTAGCCGCTCACCTGGATCCTGACATTCTCATCGTCGACGAAGTGCTCGCTGTCGGCGATGCGGCGTTTCAACAAAAGTGCCTCGCTCGAATGGGAGAGACCGCCAGGGAAGGGCGGACTGTTTTGTTCGTGAGCCACAATCTGAATGCGGTGAGGACTCTTTGCAATCGCGCCATGCTTCTCGAGGAAGGGAGACTGATTTTCAACGGCGGCGTTGACGGCGCCGTTGAAAACTATTCCAAAATCATCGATGCCCACACTTCGGGAACGCCGCTCGCCAACCGCGCGCGCAGCAGCGGCTTGAGTCTGGAAGCTGTTTTAAAGGGAGTTGAGTTGCGGCAGGAAAAACGCTCAGCCAGCGATGCACGATTGGATTCAAGCCAGGCGCTGAAAATCATTCTTCACATCGAGGCCAGGCAGAACATCGATCGTGATGTCGCGGTGCACATCGCGGTAATGAGCTCAGGGCAGATGATCCTGCGCTTTGAGTCCGAGCACAACGGCGCATGCTTCAAATTGCGTCAGGGATCCAACTCCGTCATGTGCACGATTCAACCCAGCTTTCTTGCCGGAGGACACTACACGCTGGATTGCAGTCTGCTCTATCCGGGAAGCGAACATCTCGGGCACATCGATGTTGTGAATGCGGCGACGGCTTTTGTGGTCGACGATCTTCTGCTTAAAGATCGCAGCGCAATTACTCAACGCGAAGCCGTGTACTGGATTCCTCACAAATGGGAGGCGATCAACTGATCCATGCCGCGGATTGCTGTAATCATTCCCACCTACAATCGAGCGCATCTGTTGAAACGCGCTATGGATTCGGTGCTGGCTCAGGCTTACTCTGATTTTGAGCTGATCGTCGTCGACGATGGATCGGAGGACGACACCGCGCAGGTGGTTCAGGGGTATCGCAATTGCCGCTATATCAAGATCACCCATTCCGGACTGCCTGCCGCTGCTCGTAATGCCGGGATTCGCGCGTCGGAAGCGGAGTTCGTCGCGTTTCTGGATTCGGACGATCAATGGCTGCCCGCAAAGCTCGATCGCCAGGTTTCGCTTCTCGAGCGCGATCGAGGTACCGGGCTCATATGTTCGAATGCGATTCGTGGAGACAGCAATGAGCCGTACCTTCGAGCCGATCAGGGCCGAAGCGGACGAGTTTTCACTGCTTTGCTCGATGACAACTTCGTGATCACGTCCACCGTTCTGATGCGAAGGGAACTCTTGGACCGGCTCGGATTCTTTTCGGAGAGCGTGGCACTCGAAGATTACGAATTATGGCTGCGGGTTGCCGCGGCTGCTGAAATTCGATATTTGTCCGAACCCCTTGCTGTGTATTCGCCGACCGATGGCAGTTACAGCAAAGCGGGCGGAGAAGCCATTCATTGGCTCCGGCTCATTCGGTTGTTTGAACATGTGCGCTCGCTCGATTCGGGAGGATCGTCCGAAGCCCCCGGAATTATCGACAGGCAATCGGCCGCATTCCACCGTTCGCTGTGCGACGCCTATTTACGCGCGCACAACTACCGGGAGTTTGCCGCCTCTCTTATAGAATTCGCTCGAATGCGGCCTGTTCCGGCAGCAAAGTACGCTCTGGCCCGAACGCTGCTCATCAAATGAGGATCCTTCACACGGTCGAGTTCTATCATCCGAGCGTCGGCGGCGCGCAGGAAGTCGTAAAACAGATTTCGGAGCGGCTCGCCCGAGCCGGACATTCCGTCACAGTCGCAACGACAAATGTGGCGCAGCGAACGAGCGCCACGATTAACGGCGTGCGCGTGCAGGGTTTCGACATTTCCGGGAATCAGGTGCGCGGCTATAAAGGCGATACGGTCCGCTACCAGGAATTCCTCAAGGCCGGGGATTTTGACGTCATGTTGAATTACGCGGCTCAGCAATGGGCGACAGACCTTGCCTACCCGGTTCTGGATCGATTGCCGTTCCATAGGCTGCTTGCGCCGTGTGGATTCTCCGGACTCTTCGACGCCAACTACGCGGCATACTTTCGAGATATGCCCGAGATCATGAAGCGCTACGACCATCTCATTCTTCATTCCGAAATCACGCGTGATGCGCAGTTCATACGCACGCACGATTTGAAGCACTGTTCGGTCATCTCGAATGGCGCTTCAGCCGAGGAACTCGATACGCCTGCCGGTGATTTTCGGGCAAAACACGGAATACCCTGCGAGATTCCCCTTCTGCTGACCGTAGGGAGTCACACGGGCTGGAAAGGACACAGCCTCGTCATGGAGGCGTTCCGCCGGGCCCGAATCGGGCGCGCCGTACTGGTCATCATCGGGAATACACTGGGCGGCGCCGGCTGTCTGCCTCGATGCCGAATTCAGGCGCGACTCGTTCAACTAAGTTCTCTCGGATCCCGGCGTGTACTCTTGCTCGATCCGCCGCGAAGCGACGTGATCGCTGCGTATCAGGCGGCCGATCTTTTCGTTTTCGGCTCCAATATTGAATGCGCTCCGATCGTTCTTTTTGAAGCTGCAGCTTCGAAAACGCCGTTCATCTCGGCGGATGTCGGCAATGCGCGCGAGATCGCGGACTGGACCCATTCCGGTAAGATTCTGCCGGTCCACTCGCGCCCAAACGGAATCGTTGCCGCAAAGGCGGCGGATATGGCCGGAGCAATCGAAGAGCTTCTGGGGAATTCAGCGACACGGGCAACCCTGGCTGAAGCCGGGTACAATGCATGGAAACACCGCTTCACCTGGGATCATATTGCCGGGCAATACGAACAACTTTATCGGAAACTGGTCACGCAGGAATGATCAATGCGGATCCTCTACGTCGCGCCTAAATACGATTACGGAAAACCTGAGCAGGGTTTCAGTTTTGAACACTACAATTTTTACGATTTTTTCTTTCAGTCCGGCCACGAGATTGTCTATTTCGATTTCCTGACCGAACAGGCGAAACTCGGCAAACCCGCCATGAATCGGCGTCTGTTGGAAATGGCGTCGTCGGAAAAACCGGATCTGATGTTTATGGTTCTCTTCACCGATGAATTCGATCCGGCGGTGATCCGGCAGATCTCCGGCCAACAAGGTGTCGTTACCATGAATTGGTTCTGCGACGATCATTGGCGTTTCGAGAATTACTCCAGTCATTGGGCACCGTGCTTCAACTGGGTGGTGACTACAGCCAGGAGCGCCGTGCCGAAATATACGCGGATGAAATATTCGAATGTGATTAAGAGCCAATGGGGCTGCAATCACCTGCTCTATCGAAGGCTCGATCTTCCGCTCGTCTATGACGTGAGTTTTGTGGGCCAGCCGCATGGAAATCGGCGCCGGATTATTCATGAGCTGGAAGCAAACGGAATTCGCGTGCATACATTTGGCGCGGGCTGGGGTTCAGGACGCGTGTCCCAGGAAGACATGATTCGAGTTTTTAATCAAAGCCGCATCAACCTGAATCTTTCAAATGCGTCTGTAACGGTCGATCGTGTTTCGATTCCAGCCGTGCAAAGCGGACTCGACTGGCTGGCTCGAACGCTCGATAAAGTGCCGGCCGGGGGCGCGATTAAGGCAATGGGCCGGCGAATCATAACAAATCCCACTGCCCACGGAAGAGAGCAGGGTGAGGGCCGTCAGGCTGCTCCTTCACCAAAGTATTTTGAGCAGATCAAGGCGCGCAATTTCGAAGTACCCGGCTGCGGTGGTTTTCTTCTCACCGGTAAAGCTGAGGATCTGGAAAGCTATTACACGCCGGAAAAAGAAATCGCCTGCTTCGACGATACTTCGGATTTAATCGACAAGATCCGTTACTACCTGTCCCATGAAGGCGAGCGCGCGAGGATTGCCGAAGCCGGATATGCGCGAACCATCCGCGAACACACTTACGCTCATCGATTCGAAGAAATTTTCAAACGGTTGCGATTAGCATGACCCGGCCTGCCGTTTCCGTTGTCATGCCCGTTTACAACGCCGGCAAATACGTCGCGCAGGCAATTGAGAGCATCCTCACGCAGACATTCCACGACTTCGAATTCCTGATTACCGACGATGGCTCGACCGATGGCACTGCCGGGATCCTTTCGCAATTCGCCGAGCGCGACGCGCGAATCCGCGTGTTTTCGCAGGAGAACAAGGGCCTGGTGACGGCACTCAATGATTCTTGCCGCATTGCTGGGGGCACATACGTTGCCCGGATGGACGCGGACGATATCAGCCTGCCCACGCGGTTGGAGAAACAGTATCTTTTTCTCGAAGCCCATCCTGAGACCGGAGTCCTGGGAACATGGATCCAGAACATGGATGAAGCCGGCGACTCCGGTCCCACCTGGCCTGTTCCTGCTGAGCCGCAGGTTGTGCGATGGTTCCTGATGTTTGGGAATTGCGTCGCACACCCCACGGTGATGATGCGCCGCAGTGTGATCGAGAATCTCGGTTTTTATCGCGCGGACGCCGCGCACAACGAAGACTACGATCTTTGGATCCGTGCCGGCGATGTGACATCCGTTGCGAATCTTCCTGAAGTCCTGCTGAAATATCGCGTGTCGAGATCAAGCATTTCGAGCCGGCATTTGTCCGTCCAGGAGGATCATGCGAGAACGTTGAAGGCAAACCTCGTCAGCCGGGTTCTACGGCATCCCGTTTCCGCCGATGCCATCGAGGCTCTTCGAACCAGTGTCGAAGGTTTGCCCCTATCGAAACCGCAAATTGCGGACGAAGCGGCGGGCCTTGTTTCGGAGCTCTTTCAAACGCTTTCCCGCGAAAGGCCGTTAACCGCCAACGTACGTTCCGAAGTGGCGCTTGATGTTGTTCGAAGATTCTGGTTCCTGGCTTATTCTGTACGAAAGACTTCCTGGAGAAAGGCCGCGGCATTGTGGATGAGATCTTTCGCTTGGCTGCCGTCGATTCTGACGTTCAAAACAATTAAGAAGTCTGCCGCGCTGTTGATATGGTTTGCTCGTTACAGGAGTCTTTCTCTGGATTCCCAAAGGCGTGTTCCGTAGGAAGCACCATGTTAGAATCGCGCCCTTCCATGCAAGAGTCGCGCACTGCTGTCGTCGTCATTCCCGCTCACAATGAAGCGGCCGTTATCAGCCAGGTTCTCGCGCAGGTCCCGGCTCAGGTTGAAGGTCTGACCGTGATTCCTGTTGTCATTGATGATGGTTCGACCGACGCGACCCTCCAGGTGGCAAGGCACAAGGGGGTTTTTGTTGTCCACCATTTGACGAATCTCGGTGTGGGGGCCGCGACAATAACCGGGCTTCGCGCGGCGCAATCCTTCAATCCGGAAATCGTGATCACTATGGATGCGGATGGGCAGCACGATCCGGCGGACATTCAATCGCTCGTCCGGCCGCTGCTTAATGATTCAGCGGACGTTGTTATCGGGAGCCGCACGATCAGCCCTGCCGGCATGCCCCACTCGAGACTGGCTGCGAACCTTCTGTTGAACGTTATTACGTATGTGCTGTACGGCAGTACAGTGTCGGATTCTCAATCGGGATTTAAAGCATTCTCCCGCCGGGCACTCCAGGTTCTGGAATTGGATTCGTCCGGATACGAGATCTGTTCGGAGATTGTGGGCGAGATTTACAGGAAGAAACTCCGGTGCGTCTCCGTTCCAATCCGGCCCGTATACACGCGGTATTCACGCCGCAAAGGCCAGCATTTTCTCAATGGCGTGAACCTGGTCATCGATCTGGTTTTGCGCGTTGTGAGGCGCGTCTGACATGTTTGTGATCGCGGCCCAGGTCTTTTCAGTTTTGATGGCGATCATTGCCATCAGTAAAAGCTACGTCGACTTTCGCGGCAAGGTCGAATCCTTCGGCGTTTTCCTGTTCTGGTTTCTGACGTGGCTGTCGATCGTCATAGTGGCTCTGTTCCCGTCGATCATTGCCCGCCTGATTGCCGCCGGCGGAGGCCAGGCCGGTTTGGGAACATTTTTCGGGATGGTGATCGTTTTTCTGTTTTTTCTCGTCTATCGCGTATACGTCAGGTTGAAGCGCGTCGAACAGAACCTTACAGCCACGGTCCGGGAAATGGCCCTTCGCGAAGATTGGATGCCGAAACAGAAGTAAGACAGTCTAACTTCTGAGCTTGGATATAATGGTGAAACTATGTTCCTCAAACGATTTGCTTCCTTAACCGCCCTCCTTTTCGTGGTTTCTTCGATGGGTCTTGCTCAGGGCCCCACGAAACTGCGAAAGGAAGATCCGCCCATTCCGGCCGATGAAATCATCAAGAAATTCGCAGCCAAAGAAAAAGAATTCAGGATTGCCCGCAGCAACTATGTCTACCGGCAGGAAGTGCGGGTTCAGGAGTTAAATGCCAACGACCGGGCGCTCGGAGAATTCTACGAGTTAAGCGATGTCGCGTTTGACACTTCGGGCAGAAGGACGGACCGTGTTATTAAAGCTCCGCCGAACACACTTCCAAACCTCGGACTCACCGGTGAGGACATGAGAGATCTGAGGGAAATCCAACCGTTCGTCCTTACAAGTGATGATATCGGGAAATACAACGTGAAATATCTGGGTAAGGAGAAGGTTGACGAGATCGACTGTTTTGTCTTCGATGTCAGTCCAAAGGTCATTGAAAAGAATCAGCGTTATTTTCAGGGGCAAATCTGGGTCGACGATAAAGACCTGCAAATTGTGAAGACCTATGGCAAAGCTGTCCCCGATTTGAAGGACAACCTCTTTCCACGTTTCGAAACGTATCGTGAGCAGGTGGACGGCAAGTACTGGTTCCCGACGTACACCCGGGCGCTCGATACCCTGCATTTTTCAGCGGGTTCCATTCGTATTCGAGAAATCATTAAGTGGGACAACTACAAACAGTATCAGGCCGACGTGAAACTGACATTCGGTGATGCTGTTGATCCCGGGACAGGGACCAACTCGGCGCCCAACACCGATAACAAAGCTCCAGCGCTTGATCCCAAGTTGAAGCAACCGCCAGCGAAGAAGAAATAAATTCTGAGGCAGGGACGGGAGGGAAAAGGGTCAGACCCCCGGTGGCAACGTGACGAATTCCTTGCAATGTTGTCCTTGTCGCGAGAAGGGTCTGACCCCATTTCCCTCCCGTCCCTGCCGCAGAATTCAGGCCTCCGACGCCAGCCTTTCCCGCTTCCCTCCAACTCTGCTAGACTAGCTGGATTCAAAGGAGCATCTATGTCCGGCCATTCCAAGTGGCACAGTATTAAACACAAGAAAGGCGCCATCGACGCGAAGCGCGGGCGCATGTTCACGAAGGTCATCAAGGAAATCACGATTGCGGCGCGTATTGGCGGCGGCGATGCGGAAGGCAATCCACGTTTGCGGAAGGCTGTAGCGGACGCCAAAGTTCTCAACATGCCGGCCGACAATATCAAGCGCGCGATCATGAAAGGAACCGGCGAGCTCGAAGGCGGACAGCTTGAAGAACTCATGTACGAAGGCTATGGCCCGAGCGGCGTTGCGATGATCGTCGAAGTCGTCACGGACAACCGAAACCGCACGGTAAGCGAGATTCGTCACGTGTTTTCCAAAAACGGCGGAAACATGGGTGAATCGGGTTCCGTTTCGTGGATGTTTCACAAGAAGGGCTACATTGCGATCGATAAATCGAAGGGCGATGAAGAAGCTGTGATGACGCTTGCCATCGATGCGGGCGCGGACGATTTTTCAAGCGACGAGTCCGTTTACGAGATCTACACCAAGCCGGAGGCTTTCGAGGCAGTGCTGAACACGGTCAAGGCGAAGGGTATCGAGCCCGACACTTCCGAGATTTCCATGATTCCCCAGAATTACATCAAGGTCGAAGGGAAAGCGGCCCAGCAGGTCGTCAAGCTGATGGAAGCCCTTGATGAACACGACGACGTCCAGCACGTCTACGCCAATTTCGATATCGAAGAGTCCGAGCTCGCCGAAGCTGTTTCCTGAAATTCATGCGGGTTCTGGGCATCGATTGCGGTTCCCGAATCACCGGATACGGAGTTGTCGATGCCGGCCGCGGCGAATGCCTGATGATCCGTTGCGGAGCCATTCGTACCAAACCGTCCGACTGTCTGGCAGTCCGGCTTCGCCTCATCCACGACGGCATTCTCGAAGTTATTCGTGAGTTTCGTCCCGATGCCGCAGCCTTCGAGAGTTTGTTTTACGCCAGCAACGTTCAAAGCGCGCTCAAACTCGGACACGTTCGCGGTGTGTCGATGTTTGCTGCCGCTGAAGCCAATCTTCCCGTTTTCGAGTATTCCCCGCTTGAAGTGAAGAGTGCCGTTACCGGCTACGGCCGCGCCGAAAAAATGCAGGTTCAACAAATGGTGCGGGCCCTTCTAAAGCTTTATGCAGCACCCGAACCATACGATGCGTCCGACGCTCTTGCCGTGGCCATCTGCCACGTTCATTCACACCGATTCAATAATTCCCTGGCTGCGCGTTCATGATTTCCGCCGCGATTCTCTTTTTGGCCCTGGCCGAGTTTTCCAGCTTCACCTACTGCCATCAAAACACGCGAGGGCCCTACGAGGTCCAATGCATCGAGCTCAATTCCGAAGCGAAGGGAGAGGTAAGGTTCAAGCGGCGTGACGCCGACACCGTGAATGTCGTGATTCAACTTTCACCATCCGGCCGCGAAAAGTTTCTCACCACACTGGCGGCCACCAATTATCTGGAGAGTCCTGAAACCTTCGAGTCCGGAAAAAAGGTTGCAGACCTGGGTTTGAAAAAGGTCACCGTTGAGCTTCCTTCCGGCAAGCGTGAAGCAACATTCAATTACTCGATGAGAAAGGACGTTCTTGATCTCTCGACCTTTTTCGAGGGTCTCATCAATCAGGAAACGCTTGCCTTTGACATTCAGAATGCCATCCAGTTTGAAAAACTGAGTGTTCCGAAGAGGCTGGAACAAATAGAAAATGAACTTAAAGCGAACCGGATAGGGGATCCCGAGCGTCTTATACCTGTCCTGGAAAAGATTGAAGCCGACCGGCAGATCATGAACTACGCGCGAAACCAGGCCGGCAAGATCAAAAAACAAATTCAAACACCTAAAAAATAGGGGTGGATATGAAAAGGCTGAAACGTGTCGCACTTTGTTTCGTCATGGCAGGGCTTGGCGTTGCAGCATATGCCCAGTCGAATGCTCCGATGAACACGATGATCGTTGCGAGAAGCGGAATCGTCGAGATCCAGCGTGGAGGCGGCTGGGTGCCGCTCGGAGCTTCGGACCCAGTGAACATGGGTGATCGAATTCGAACCGGCTCCGGATCTTCCGCGGCGATTCAAATCGAGCCCGGGAAAATTGTGACGTTAAGAGAGGGCAGTCAAATCCAGATTCGTGGCGCGAATGGAATGCCCCTGGTCCATCTCGACAGCGGCGACATGAAAGTTTTTTCAGCTTCGGACATTCAGGTCTCTGCTAAAGACACTGTTCTGGAAACCGCCGAACGGCCGCTCGACATGGAATTGGGTTTTCAGGGAGACCGTTTGAACGTGATGGTTTTGGGCGGAGCCGTGAGAAATGGCCAGGTTGTAATCCGAGGTATTCAGAATCTGGATGCGCGGACGTTCACCGCGAATAGTGCGAACGTGCTGTCGCAACGGAACGGCTATCAGGTCGTGTATCCCAACGTCACTATTTATCCTTACTTCTACTTCCGAAACTCCACTCAGGGATCGATTGTTCCGCCAACTGTCTTGAATCCCACAAATCCGGGTTACCGGCCCACGCAGATCGTACCGCCGATGACAGATCCGATCCGGCCTCCGGTTCAACGGCCGCCCGGCAACTTCAAGTAATCATCATTCCCGCATATCCGACGACGTGATCGAAATCCAGCGACACGTCGCCGGATGTGGCGTACTTCACCAAATTCGCGTTCGTTGCCCCCAGTATCCTGGCCGCCGTCAGCATTGCAACGGTTGGACCGTATCCACACATTGAAATATTTTCCCGTTGCACGACTTCATGGAGACCTTGTGGATCCAGGGCCAACACCCGATCGATGGCCTTCCGATCTTTGACGCGGGTAACAGCGTCCGATTCGTAGTGATTCATATCACTCGACGCAATGATGAGCGTGTTGCGATCGATCTTCGCAATCACTTCGGCAATGGCGCGGCCGAGTTCCTCAAGGTGCGCGAGGCTGCCGGTTCCGACAGTGATCGGCACGAATCGCACAGAAGGGCCGCCGATGTGCTGCATGAACGGCAACTGAACCTCGAGGGCATGCTCGAAACGATGAGCCGATGGGTCATCTTCGATCTGCGGATCTTCAATCATCACAGCACTGCTCAGCTCTTCATCAATTTCCATCAAACCCAGGGGCGTTTGCCACGATCCGGATTTCATGATCGACAGCGGCCGGCCGAAGCCTGTGTGGTTGGGGCACAGGACGATATTTCTCGGAGGAATATTGATGCGTGAGAAAAGCGCGCCCGCGACATGTCCCGAGTACATGTAGCCGGCGTGAGGCACAACCACGCCGATGGCTCGAACTGGTTTTTCAGTAGGTGTGATGAATTCCCTGATGGATTGCGAAAGCTGGTCTGGTTCCGCCGGATAGAAGCGTCCGGCAACCGCGGGTTGACGGATCAACATATGGGCCGCCGCATTCGAAACTAACCCTTCGGTGCGTAATACCCTTTTTTGTGGCGGACCTTCAGCTTGTCGGGCTTGCCGTCATGATTGACGTCGATATTCGGCACCTCGACACGCAGCTTGTGAAGCTTTCCGTCGTTCTTGCGAACCTTGGGCACGAACCCGAGGCTGTATTCGTTGCGAAGGTTCGCGCTGACGGATTGATAGATACTCGGGTATTCACCCACGAATCGCGGAAAGAACGAGGCGCCGCCCGTTGCTTCCGCGAGCGAGCGCATGACATTGTCGGCCTGCAGGAACGTGATCTGGTCGAGATTTGAAAGCCGGCTTTCGTAGTACAAGCGGGCGAGCTGGCCCATGCCGACGGAATAAATCATCGTATCGGATGTTTCCGCTTTCTTAAGGGCTTCACCGTACGTGTGTTTGCTGATGTTGGTATCGAGACCGGTGCTCAGCAGGAAGATCGCTTTCTTTCCGTCAACGTTTTCGAGGCGCTGAAGAGTGTCGTACACCGCGTCGTAGAGGGCGGTTTCACTGTAAGCCGGAATCCGCATCCGGCGCAGTCCGTCGAAGAGTTCTGCCTTGTTCTTGGTGAAGTCGGTCAGAATTTCCGGCCGGATATCGAACGCGATAAGCGCGGCCCAATCATTCGGCCGCAGGCTTTGAATGAATCCCGCCGCGGGTCCGACAACGTCGTCGAAGTAGTATCCGAATGTGTTGCTGAATTCGGCCACGATGACAACCGTTAACGGCGCTTCCGTGGGACTGAAATTCGTGACGGTCTGCTCGACGTCGTCATCGAAAACGCGGAAATGCTGCTTCTCGAGTCCGCCGATCGGGTTTCCACTCTGATCCGTTACCACGACATCAAAGTTCACGAGGTCGACGTCGATGGAAAGTGAAGTCTGCGGCAGTTGGTCTTCTGTTTTTACGGGCCCCTTCTTTTCGGGAGCCGGTGGAAGAGGCACACTCTTCCCGACATCTTTTTTGGGTCCTTGTGCGATCGTGATTCCCACCACGAGCAGGACTGCGATCACCAGAACAAGCAGCCTTCTGATTGTCATAATCAATGTCTCCGAACCCCCAGCCTAACTGACCATACCTTTACGGCGCAAGATTTTGATCTCCTTCTTCCACGCCTGGTTGATGCCGATTTCCAACAATGGCACTTCGGCCGGCAGCGCGGCGATCAGGCGGCTCGTTGTTTTATGAAACGCCAGCAGTGGAGCAACCAGAACAAGCATCGCGGGATCGTTACGCACATGAATGCCGGGAAAATAGCCTTTCCTGGTGAAATCGCCGGCTTTTCGGTGCCGCTCGACGGCGATCCAGTAATCGAGCGCCTGAAACGGAAGATCGGGATCCGGGCTGGCTTTGATCTCGATGACCACCAGCCTTCCATTTTCAGTTACCGTCAACATATCGATGATATTGCGATCTTCGCCCGCAAAGCTCGGCACCTGCGGATAAACGAATCGGGAATCGATCGACGGAAGCAGCCGGCGTATTTCACCAATCAAATTGGACTCCAGCCATCGCTCCTCGTAAGCGCGAGCCAGCGGATGGCGGCTTCCATATTGTCTTGCCTCGGCGAGATCCTCGATGGTCCTCTCAATGGGCTCACCAAACGGATATGTTGTTCCTGCCTCGCTGACGCGGGCGACCTCAATACCTCGCAGCCGAATCGATACGGACTTGCCCGCAATATGCGGCACAGCCTGCAGCAAAGCCGGCGCGAGACTGCAGATACGGGCAACATCAGTCTGAGATTCTGGAACATCGAATGGGTAAACGTGTGTTTCCGGTTCCACAGCATCGTCTTCGAGCGGCGCGATCTGTTGGCCATCCCATGCAAGCCAGTTCATCGCCGTTCGCGCGCGATGCATGACGCGAAGACGCGACGAGATCGTTTGGTGACGGCCCCGCGGTACGATGACCGTGACTTTGCGGCGGACCAGCGGCGCCCAAAGAAGCGCGGCTCGCATGAGACCGTTGATGACAGCCGGCGATTCTTCAGAGTCAACCGCAATCACAGCGTTTTTTCCCACAAGAAACCGGGGATAGGCCCCTCCAATCGCGTGACTTCGATCGGAATAGAGCGTTTGCCGCTCGATTTTCATCGCTCCAAAATAGCTGAGTAACGCTCGCGCGATCTCCGTTTGAAACCCGCGGCGCCGCTGCTTCAGTCCGGCGACCGGAGGCAATCGGTCTCCGGGATAAAAGATTAACGTTTCAACTCGAGCCTTGAATTTTGCGCGGACCCGCAGTCGCACGATATTGGTCCGCAGCCATTCGATGTCGAGGATCTTTCTGGAATACCGGCCGAACCGGATCGTTGGGCCATCCAGAAGAATTTCGGATGCCGCGAGCGGCAGAAACTCACGCCCATCGAGGGACACAATCCAGTTTGCTTCGAGTGCGAGGAGGATTTTTAGGTCAGCCGATACCATCGGGTGCGATTATATTAAAGCCGTATGCCTTCCGTATTCATCGCTTCCGCCGTGCGCACCCCGATCGGAAAATTTGGTGGAGCGCTCGCTCCGTTGAGCGCCGTGGATCTTGGAGTCATCACAGTGAAGGAGGCTTTAAGCCGCTCGAGAATCGACGCTGCGGTTGTTGATGAATTGATTTTCGGTAACGCCAGGGCCGCCGGCAATGGTCCCAATCCCGCCCGTCAAATCAGCTTCAGGGCCGGAATTCCGCAGGAGATTTCAGCCTACACCGTAAATAAAGCCTGTGGTTCAGGCCTGAAAGCCATCATCCTGGGTTATCAGGAAATCCTTTTGGGCAACGCCGCTGTCATCGTCGCCGGCGGAACTGAATCCATGAGCAATGTTCCTTATCTGATCGAACAGGCGCGATGGGGCCTGCGCATGGGAAATCAGCATTTGATCGATGCGATGTATCGTGATGGGTTCTACTGCCCGTTGTCGGAACTGGTGATGGGTGAAACGGCCGAGAATCTCAGCACACTCTACGGGATCTCGCGGGACAAACAAGACGCATTTGCTTTGATGAGTCAGCAACGCGCCGCCGCCGCAACGCAGTCCAGGCGGTTTGCGGAGGAGATGATCCCCGTGCCGGTTCCGGGCAAAAAGGGCGAAACCCGGCTCGATTTCGACGAGCATGTTCGCATGAATGCTTCAATTGACGACATCCAGAGGCTGGAACCGGTATTCTCGAGAGCAGGCACCATTACGGCTGCGAATTCATCCGGCATTACGGATGGCGCTTCCGCCACGGTGCTCGTCTCAGAGAATGAGATCGCGAAACGGAATCTCAGACCTTTGGCTCGTATTATTGGAGTCGCGATCGAGGGTGTGGATCCGAAGATCATGGGAATCGGTCCGGTTCCGGCGGTCCGGAAGCTGATGGCGAAAACACAAATGAAACTCGACGACTTCGATTTGATTGAAATGAACGAAGCTTTCGCGGCCCAGGTTCTTGCGTGCCTGCAGGAAATGCCGATCGATGTCGAGCGGCTGAACGTCAATGGCGGCGCGATTGCGCTCGGTCATCCTATCGGTTGTACAGGGTCGCGAATCGTGACAACGCTCATTTATGAAATGCAAAAGCGCAAATCCCGGTATGGCCTCGCGACGCTCTGTGTCAGTGGCGGGATGGGTATCGCGCTGGGAATTGAGAGAGTGTGATGTTGATTATAAATTTGCTTCTCGCATTCGTTCTGCAGGCTCCGTCCGCTCCGCCGGCTCCCCCTCAACCGGTGGTTGCCGGACTCAATGACGGCGTGCAGCTTCGATTTCGAAACTCGGAATTCTCCGGATTTATCGACGGACTTAACGGCGACGCGGTCCTCCTTTATCGCAAGGAAAAATTTCACGGCGCGTTATCCGTAAAGAATGTTTCCCGTATCGATTTCAGCGAGTACAGGGAGGGCCGTCCATTCTCGCTGACGGTCACGCTAAAGAATGGTCAGAAGCTTGAAGTGGAAGCCGAACATCGGGACTATGTGACATTAAAGGGAGACACGGACATCGGCCTGGTGACCATCAAACATCCGGATCCGACATCTTCCGTCGTTAAATTGACGAAGAAAAAACCCAATCGCAGGAAGGATCTCACCATCCAGTATCTGGAATTCCCGCCGTCGTAAATGTATCCTCTCCATCGGAGGAATGGGTGAGCGGCTGAAACCGGCGGTCTTGAAAACCGTTAGCGGGGTGACTCGCTCGGGGGTTCGAATCCCTCTTCCTCCGTTCTCGTCCGTATTCTATTGAATCTACAATAGATACGCTGCTGATCGGGATGGTAAATAGATTCTCAGTGCTTTGTTTCCAATCACTTGCTTTTGGATTCTCGCGACATCTATATGAGGAAGAGGGCAGGTTGATTTCGGGTGCAGAGTAAAATAGCAGCCATGAAGACCACGACCTACGAAGGGACCGTCGAGAACGGCCAAGTCAAGCTTCCGGATACGGTCCATCTTCCAGACCACACGAAAGTGTTCGTCGTAGTACCCGACATGAAAGCAGCGCCCTTCACGATCACAACCGGCGATGACGGCTTGCCCGTAATCCGCACGGCGAACGGCACTATCACTTCCCAGATGGTCAAAGATATTGAAACTCTGAGCGCATGACGTTCCTGCTTGATGTGAATGTGCTCATGGCGCTCCTTTGGGAAAACCATGAACATCATCACGTCGCGCGCGGATGGCTTCGAGGAGTCACCGACTTCGCAACCTGTCCGGTATCGCAGTTGGGTTTCGCACGAGTTTCTTCCCATCCATCTCTCGGATACAGCATGTCGCCCGATCAGGCGTTCAGCGTCTTAAGAGCGTTTCTTGCGGACGGGCGGCATCACTTCGTCTCCGACGATTTAAGCTGCACCGACCGCGTCGTACGAACGGATGTCATGCTGAGCGCAAATCAAATTACCGATCATTACCTGGTCGCTCTCTCTCGCCATCACCATTTCACGTTGGCGACTTTCGACGAGACTCTCGCTCAGACATTCGCCAAAGAATCCGATCTGGTCCAATTGGTTCGTTGATTCTCTCGGTGCCTCGGTAAAGTGGCGAGTAGAGGAGCGGAGTGCCCCCTTTCTCGGCCCCAGAACCCCACTAGCCCAAGTTCGTCACAGATCGGTCGGTAGGGCGGATAAGTCTTTTGGAATGGG
>CAZWGA010000057.1:0-39233 GCA_964633285.1 uncultured Solibacteraceae bacterium
TTGATCACCAATATTTCAATTCTGCATCCACCTTTCATGCTCGGATTGATCGCGGGTGGAGCCGTGATTTACTGGTTCACCGGCGCATCGACTCAGGCCGTAAGCACAGGCGCCTATCGAGCGGTCGAGTTTATCAAGGCCAACATCAAACTCGAGGGTTCGACCAAGGCTTCGGTGAGCGATTCCAAGAAAGTCGTCGAAATCTGTACTCAATATGCGCAAAAAGGCATGTTCAATATCTTCCTGACGGTTTTTTTTGCAACGCTGGGTTTTGCATTCCTCGAGCCGTACTTCTTTATCGGCTATCTGATTTCGATCGCATTGTTCGGCTTGTATCAGGCGATCTTCATGGCGAATGCCGGGGGCGCGTGGGATAACGCCAAGAAGATTGTCGAGACGGAATTGAAAGCGAAGGGAACCGACCTTCACGCGGCGACCGTTATCGGCGACACTGTCGGCGATCCGTTCAAGGACACGAGTTCAGTGGCGCTCAACCCGATCATCAAATTTACGACGCTGTTTGGATTATTGGCGGTCGATCTTGCGGTATCGGTTGCGAACAATCAGGGAACGGGTCTGACGATGACCATTTCCGCGGTGTTCCTTGCCGTATCGATGGTGTTTGTCTATCGCTCGTTCTACAACATGCGGATTCAGTGAATCTACTTTCCGGCTTTCGCTTCCGCGATGGATTTCCTCAGCGTATCCAGGCCTTCATATTTCGGATCGATCTGTTCGATCTGTTTGAGGATCTGCTCCGCCGAAGCAACATCGTGGTTATCGACATGCGCGACGACTACGTTGTGCAGCGTGGGTATGTGCTTCGGATCGACTTTGAGAATGCTTTGATACTCGGTCATGGCCTTGTCTTTCAGGCCCGCATTCCAAAGCGCCGTGCCGTAATCGGTCATGACATCGAGATCACCGGGCTTGATCGCCAGAACTTTCTGAAACCATTCACCCGCTTCCGGGAATCTCCCGAGATTGAAAAGAAAGTTCGCATACTTCGTCATCAACTCGGGATTGTCCGGATTCTTTGCGAGCGCTTCCTTGAACATTTTTTCCAGTTGCTCGGTGCTGACATTCGGATGATTTCCCGGCAAGCCCGAACTGCCCGAACTCGAGGATGATCGTGGCGCCGCCTGCGGCATCGAAGCCTGAACCTGATAAAAGGCGAGAATGTATCCCGAAGCTGCGCCGAGGATGATTCCGAGAATGGCGAAGTGAATGTTGCGAGAGGAAAACATGGATTGCGTCTTTGCCGGAAAGGAATTTCAGGGACAGACACCAAATTCTGAAGTACGAATTTGGTGTCTGTCCCTGAAATTCCCCCGACGAAGAAGAGCGCTAGTTTTTCTTCTTGGCTTTCTCGGCAGCAGCCTTTGCCTTCTCGGCTTTTTCAGCGGCGGCCTTTTCTTCGGCGATAGCTTTTTCGCTCTTGAAGCCCGTAGGCGCTGATGCTTTCGCAGCTTCGAGCAACTGCTTGGCAGCTTCAGCGTTCGGATCGGTCGGTGCGAGTTCCAGGAATTTCTGGAGCGCGGGAATAGCCTGCGGAATGGTGTCCTGCGCGCCGAAATACGAAATTCCGAGCTGGTAGTACGCTTGAGCCATTTGCGGGTTGTACTCGATGGCTTTCTTGAATGCGTCACCCGCTTCCTTCGTGCGGCCGCGATTCGTCAGCACAGCGCCGAGGTTGTAATAGCTCTGGCCGGCTCCGGCAGGATTCAACTCCGCCGCTTTTTGAAGAGCCTGTGTCGCTTCATCGATCTTGCCCGCATTTCCGAGCACGATTCCGAGATTGTTCTGATAAGCGGACTCGTCCGGCTTCAACTCGATGGCCTTGCGATATGACGCGGCGGCATCGTCGTACTTCTTGCTCTGCGAATAAGCATCCGCAAGGTTCGCGAAAATGACATGCTGTGTCGGATCCTTTTCAGCGGCTTCCTTGAAGAGGCGGATCGCCTCGTCATAGTTCTTCGCCACCAGCGCTGCGCGCGCGGCTTCGAATGAAGCTTTCGTCGCTTCAGCCTTGGCCTTTTCTTCCGCTATCTTTTTTCGCTCTTCATCGTTGGCGCCTGCTGCGGCGGCATTCTTGAGATCGAAGTTCGCTTCCGCGTCTCCGCCGAATCGAACCGTAACGCTGGGAAGCGTCATCAACGGTTTGCCGTCTTTCGTCGCCGTAACCTTATATTGGCCGGTCGGCAGGCCGGCATGCAGGAACTGACCTTTGTTATCGGTCTTTACTTCAAAATGTCCGGCAATGCCCTGACGATCGATGAGGATGGTCGCGCCGCTTACCGGCTTTCCATCCGTATCCGTCACTTTCCCGCGCATGTTGCCCGTCTGCGCAAAAGCAGAAACGGCGATCAACATTGCCATCACGAGAACGAGCAAGAATTTAGTGGCAATCTTCATGGAACCCTCCAGTTATAAAAACTCAACTTGCCGCGTACTCCGGTCGAGTATTGTACGCGATTGGATCTTCGATTCCCGCCTGCTGAAACGCTCTTAACCGAAGAGCGCAACTGTCGCAGGCGCCGCATGCTATATCCGAATCCCGATAGCACGACCACGTCAGGTGGAATGGAGCGGACAACTCGACTCCTTTTTTGACGATGTCGCGCTTCGAAAGGTGTATCAGCGGCGTTTCGATCGTGATATTCGTTGCCGGCCGCGTTCCTGCGCGAATCACGCGATTGAATGCTTCGTAATACTCCGGCCGGCAGTCGGGATACCCGGAACTGTCCTCCCAGACTGCTCCAATAAAAATTCTCGTGGCTCCGAGAACCTCGGCCCACGATGTGGCAATCGACAAAAAATGGGCGTTCCGAAACGGAACATAGGTATTCGGAATTTCCCGGCTCGACAGATCCGCGTTGTGAATCGGAATCGCGGAATCCGTCAAACTGGATCCGCCGATAGCCCGAAAATGATCCAGCTTCACCGCAAGCTTCGCGAAAGCGCCCAAATGACCGGCAATCGCCTGAAAGGATTGAAGCTCACGCCGTTCGGTCGGCTGTCCGTAGCTGGCATGAAGCGCCGCGATTTGACAGTTCTGCCGGGCGATCGCTGCCGTGACGCAGCTATCCATTCCACCGCTCATTAAAACCACGGCCTTCGGCTGATTTTGATCCTGATTCATGAGCTTGATGACGGTCGGTTAAGAAACTGGATTGTAATAGCGTTAGCTTTGCGAAGTCAAAGGGTTGAAGCTCGGTTAGACTCCGCGAACGTCCGCGCCCCAGATGTACTTGTGGATCTGGAGTTGAAGCCGAACCGGAAGCCCGTCATCGAGAATCCATCGCGCCAGTTCGATGGGCTGAAGTTCGTCATGAGAAGGAGAAAACAGAACGGGATTCGGTTTCGATCGAAGTCTTTCGAGATAGATTTTTTTGGACCAATCGTAGTCTTGCCGCGACGCAACAACGAATTTGAATTCATCGTGAGGCTCCGCAAGATCGATATTCTCCCAGCAAAACGTGTGGCCTTCGTGACTGTCGGGACATTTGATATCGATGACTTTGATCACAGACTTCGGCACGCGAGCCACACTGACGTGTCCCCCGGTTTCCAGCATGACGGTGTAACCGCGGCTCAGAAGCGAGTTCATCAATGGATACACTTCCTCCTGTTCGAGCGGCTCACCACCGGTGACTTCAACCAGCTTGGCAGGATAATTCGCAACCGTCGAGAGAACCTGATCGAGCGGCATTTCTGTTCCACCGGTGTAGGAATACTTTGTGTCGCAATAAACGCATCGAAGCGAGCATCCCGCGAGGCGAACAAATACACAGGGCCGGCCCGCATGTGTCGATTCACCCTGGATTGAAAAGAAGATTTCGGTGATACGCATCGATCCTGGGGGCCACCCCATTTTATTGGCCGGGGTTTTCGCGGCGGATGATTCGATCGACGATTTCGATGAGTGCGTTCAGTTTTTGATCGGTCTCTTTTTGCGCGTCAGCCAATTCTTTTCTTGTATCAGCCCATTCTTTTTGTGAATCGGCCCATTTTTTTTGCGCATCAGCCCATTGTCGATGGACTTCTTCCGCCAATCGTCTCTGCACTTCAGCCAATTCTCTAATCTGCGCATCCGTACGAATCTGCGAATCGATCAAGGTTTTGCTGACGGTTATCAGATTTCGAATGCCTTCGTCATGCTTGACTTGAACTTCCATCAACGTGTGGATGGCATTTTCGATTTTTGTGAATCTTTCTTCAGGCGTCATTCCGATTTCCCTTCCGCCGAAGCGGCTCTATGGGCAGGGCGAATCATTGTACCTTGAGTGCTGCGCAGCCACAATATGCAGGCAGCGGCCAAAATGATGATTCCCGCAATCGATCCCAGCGTCGCAGGTGGAAACGCGAACTGCAGAACATCGCGCGCGATCGACAGAATTGCGAGCGTCGCCACCGTAATGATCAGCAGTGTGGGCTCGTGCCGGAACACCATCAGGTAGGCAATCATCAACATGACTCCTGTTATTGTTCCCACAATCAACCACGACGGAATTGTTTCAATCGACGATCCCGCCAGCGCCAGCCCGACCAGAATCAACAGAGCCGCCGCTCTCGGCCTCGTTCCCACGAAACAAAACACCGTCAGCAGAATGAGTGCCTGAATGAAAAACCCGCTCAAGGGTGACAGGGCGGCGCTGACAACCGGCACATATGCCGAAGCGGCGCCGAGACTGCCCCACAACGGGCCCGTCGAGGGAATCGCATGCCGAGCCAACGCGCCTGCTCCGGCAAGAAAGAAACCCAGCGATGTCCCCGCTACCAGGCTCGTTCCCAGTGAGAGAGAAGACGGTTTTGTGATCGCCCCCACAAGACCTCCCGCCATGGCGATAGCCACCGCGGTGAAGACCGCGAATACGATCGACACTGCGATGACAATTCCGATCTGAAGCCCGAGCGGCTGAGCTGTCGTGAACTGCGACTCGATGGCCGGCAGGCTATTCAGAACGTTGATGACGCTCAAGGCAAACAGAAGGACAAACAGCGTAAAAAATGTTCGAGCGGAAAATGGCCGGCGTCTGCTCCAGTGAATAACGCCAATGATCGACCCACCGAGAACGATACCCACGATGCCAACGGTGCAAATTGTGCCGAATATCCGCGGCAGATTCTGCCGGCTTCGCTCATTCCGCAGCCACTCTTCAGGAACATACACGAACCGTGCAACGTCGATGACTTCATCCCCGGCGATCTCGATTGAAATTCTCGGCTCGCCCTCCGGAAGACCATAGTCGCGTGTGTCCTTGAACGTAAACGTCCAGTCCGTGCGCTGCGGCCGCTTCGAGGCTTCGGCGGAGATCTCCTTGAAGGCAGTTACGTCGCCTTCACGATTGAGTCTGGCGGCAGCAATTGCGCGAGCTTCATCAACAGTCAGACTCTTCCCTGCACGGCCCTCGGGCAGCGAATGCCGCATTCTCAAAATGTCCGGATTATCGTTTCCGGATTCCCCAATCGAAACCTGGTACTCTTCGGCTCGATCCGCAACATCCCCATGAAAGCGGGCAAAACGAACGACCCAGCGAGGCGGTCCCAGATACTTTGAGGCGAGCAGTTTTTCGTAATGTTCGCGTCCTGCCTTCTGCCAGACGAATCGATCGTCTTCTCCGGCTTGTCCTTCAGTCCGGCTCAAGACCGTCCAGGATGAATCGATCTGGATGTTTTGATCCTTCAGAAATCTCTTCGCATCCGATTCGGCGATGCTCCGGGTGGAAGACATCCTGCCGGCATCTATTTTGAAAGGCGTCGAAACGATCCAGGTTGCAAGCCCGGCGACACCGAGTATCGGGAGCCAGCGGCGGACCGCTGGTGATATCGCCGCAGGCATCGCGACCGGTTCGGCCGCAGCAGCCGGTTCCGATGTAGCCGGCTCAACGTCGCGCGGTTTCCACGCCGCATTCAAAGCTTCCTCGGGAACGTCAACCCACACACCCAAACGAATACGGTTCAGGAGCACAACCCACAACGGCACGAGCACTGCAAGAATCACGATCGCCTGCTCGATGTGAGCGCGCGTTCCCGGTGAGACGAAAAGCGGCAATGCCATCCATGCGGCATCGTAAGTGAAGTGCAACACGATTCCAGGCACGAGGCCGAACAGGAGATACAACGTGCCGAATGCAAATGACGGAATAATCAACTCGACGACGCGCGCATATGCCGGCTGATTCACGTATCCGGCATGTCCCGAGGCGAACACAAGCGCTTGAAGAATCATCGCGCCGCCGATGAATGTTTTGCGCCTTCCGAATCTGTCGCCGATCAAGGCCGCCACAGCGAGCGGAACGGCGCGAAAGAGACTCTCTTCCCAGAAGCCGGCCTGCAACGCCTGCGCGACGGCGGAGAGCGACGGAACGTAATTCGCAAACATGTCGGGATTCAGCAAAGTGTCCGAAGGCGTCCACCATCCGAGCTTTCCCTGCGCAAAGAAATACAGGACGATCTCATAAGCGAAGAACGGAGCAACGAGCAGATATCCGGTGAAGGTTTTGCCGAGAAGAAACTTCGAAGCCGAACCAGGACGCGACCACTCCTTCCACAATTGAACATGATGCGGAAATGCGCGCCGCGAGAGCGTTTCAGCCGCCATGAATGAAACAATCATGAGAACCGAGAAAACGCCGAACAACGCCACGGCCCTCGCGATCTGACGGATTGCGAATCCACTGGCCGGCAGTGCGGTGTCGTAATTCATCCAGAGAAGCGGCCATGAGTTGAGTTCCTGCAATCCCATCAGGCCGCCGATCAAAATTCCCCACACCATCGGCTGGCGCCACAGGACCCAATGCTGCCGCATCATGAAAAATAAACCGATGCCGCAGAAGCCGAGAAGATACAGCGCAAAAACAACGACCTGATCGGCTGCGCCAATAACGTCGTTGGACGCGCGCATTTGTTCATAGCGCCGGGTGAAGGCCTCCGGGACCTTGACGAAGCGGGTCAGTTCCGTCAGCCGGTCGCCTCCGACCACAAGTCGAAGCCGGTACCGCCCCTCGCCGAGCCGTTCGTCCTGGCGTTCATAAACAAATGTGTGATCCGTGCGGCCGCCGGGTTTGTCGTCTTTTGACGATTCGACAAGTTGATACTTGCCGAAATCCACAGCCCATTCTTCACGCGCCGATTTCTCGGCAACCGCCTGTGCTTCCGCTGCAGCGATGTTCGGGCCGTTCTCTTTGTCGGGCAGCTTGACGTGGAATCCGTAAGGCTGCCCTTCCGGCGTGAATCGAACCAGCGTCTCGTGTGTCTCCCCTTCCTTGAACAGCCGCACCCGCCATAGATACAACACAAAGAGTTTCTCTTTAAGAACGCGGCTCAACGCCGCTTTTCCACCACCCTCGAGTTCGATGAAGTTCTGAACTTCCTGATCGCCGCCGAACTCCGCCGCCTGCCTCGATCCGGCCGGAGGCCACGCGTATTTCATTGCCATCAGTTGAGCTGACCGGAGGGCGTCCGCGCGATCCATTTGCAGGTCGATCGACACCAGCGGAAATGCCGTTGAGAAATTACGAAACGTGAAAACGGCGGAGAGGACGGACAATGCGATCAGCACTATCCAGAAAAGACGTCTTCGAAGCATTGTGGGTTCTATACTCATGGTTTCAGGAACACATTCTGCATCAGGAGAAAACCATGCTCAAAGAATTCAAGGAATTCGCAGTCCGCGGCAATGTCCTGGATCTGGCCGTCGGAGTCATCATAGGAGCAGCATTTGGAAAAATCATTACGTCGTTTGTCACCGACATCTTAATGCCGCCTATCGGCGTGCTCGCCGGTAAAGTTGATTTTTCAAATCTGTTCGTGAGCCTTCGCGGTGGACCGTACAACACGCTGGCTGAGGCGAAGGCCGCGGGAGTTCCCACTCTCAACTATGGCCTGTTCGTCAACACGTGCATCGATTTCCTGATTGTCGCCTTTGCTGTGTTTCTTATCGTTCAACAGGCGAACAAGCTCAAACCGAGGCCCGTTGAGGCTCCTGTCACCACGAGCGATTGTCCGTATTGTCTGACACCCATTCCATTGAAAGCCTCTCGATGTGCGCACTGCACGTCACAATTGGCGGATGCGGCAGGTAGAGGCACGAACTGACGGGGAGGTATTGTGCGAAAGGTTGTCATCGCTCTGGGAATCCTGGCGGCAGTGGCCGTTATCGGCGCGTTTGCGGCGTGGGCGTTCTTCGATGTGAATCAATATCGAGACCGGATTCAATCCGGACTCGAACAGCAACTCGGACGAAAAGTCATGCTGGGCAAAATGAGTCTCGGCCTCATTCCGTTCCGGTTCGAGGTCGAGAATCCAACCGTCGCGGAGGATCCCGCATTCAGCGCGTCATCACCCTTTGTTCGCGCCGACAAGCTGGATGTAGCCGTCGAACTTCTGCCGCTGCTGCGGGGAAACCTGCAGATTGATTCGCTGGATCTGCAGCGGCCAAGCATCGAGCTGCTCGAAAACAAGAACGGCTCCTGGAATGTTTCTTCGCTGGGTGCTTCGAAGACTTCCAGTCCTGCCTCACGCGCTCCTGAATCTTCAGAACGTTCGTTCGCAGTGGACAACCTTCAAATTCACGGCGGGAAGATCACCATCAACGGAACGGTCTATGATCCCGTGGATGTAACGCTTCGAATGAAACAGCAGGCATCGATAGTCACCGCGGCCGGAGCGGTGTCTCTCGCCAGTCCGAGAATCAACGGAAAGAGTGTCGGCTATCCGATCAAGGCCGACTACGATTTATCCGATGATCTCGGGAAAGGTCTCGTGCAAATCAATTCCGCAAAAATTCTGCTGGGCACTACCCCATTAGCGATCACCGGCTCGATTAAGACCAACACGACTCCGCCTCAATTGGATCTTGCGACGGAGATCGGCGATGTCTCGATATCGGAGATCGCGCGGCTGGCCGCCACGTTTGGCGTGGCTTTCAATCCAAGCGCGGATATTGCCGGACATCTCAGCGGCAAAGTTCGCGCACGCGGAACCACGGCGAAGCCCGCGCTGGATGGCGCGATCGCCGCGCGCGACATTCGCGTTTCCGGCAAGGAAATCCCGCTGCCTGTGGAAGTACCGGCCGTGAATTTGACGCTGACTCCCGCCGAACTGCGGTCGAACGAATTCTCGGCGAAATCCGGAAAGACCACCGCAACGGGACGTTTTGCTGTGCGTCAGTACACTACTGAAACTCCATCCGTCGACATCGCATTGAAAGCGCCGAATGCCACGCTTCCCGAAATTCAATCGTTCGCGAAGGCATGGGGCATGACCGGTCTCGATCCGCTGTCCGGATCGGGAGCGATGAATCTCGACCTTCATGCAGCCGGGCCGCTGCAATCCCTCTCCTCGCCGGCTGTGATTAAAGCACTGAACGGCGACTTGAATCTCAACTTCGACACGCTTCGTATTGCAGGCTTCGATGTCGCGCAGGAACTCGCAACAATCGCGGGTTTTGTGAAACCGGGTCAAAATAACAAGGTCACGGATATTCTGAAACTGGCCGGCCACATCGTGGTGAAGAACGGAATCGCGGAAACGAACGATCTGCAGGCTCAGACTGAAATTGGAAGCCTGACGGCCAGCGGTACCGCGGATCTCGATCAATCGACCCTGGACTTGCATGTCGCGACAATAGTTCCGAAGGCGATCAGCGATAAAGTCGGAGCCACTAAAGCCGGCGGATATATGAAGACCGCTTTGGCCAATCCTCAGGGCGAGCTCGTGATTCCGGCCCTCGTGACAGGCACATTCCGTAATCCGAAGTTTGCGCCGGACGCCAAGGCGTTTCTCCAGATGCAAAAGGCCAACCTGGTGCCGGGCCTGGTGAATTCAATTTTGAACAAGAATCCGGACAGTGGACAACCGCAGGGAATCAAGGGAATTCTTGGCGGCCTCTTTGGCGGAAAGAAAGATCCGGAAAAGAAATGACAAGAAGAGGCAGATCGAGATAAAAAGACCGTCTTCCCGAGAGGGTCTCGCTATATGGCACTATCACCCGGCACAAAATTAGGACCTTACGAAATAGTGTCGCCGCTCGGCGCGGGTGGTATGGGTGAAGTCTATCGCGCGCGCGATACGCGGCTCAGCCGCGACGTCGCGATCAAGGTTCTTCCTTCCGGTCTTGCAAAAGATCCCGAACGGCTGAGGCGTTTCGAGCAGGAAGCCCGGGCCACCGGCGTTCTGAATCACCCGAATATCCTGGCAATTTACGACATCGGATCGCACGACAACGCTCCTTACATTGTTTCCGAATTGCTCAACGGCCAGACTCTGCGCGATCGGCTGACCGAGTCCACGCTTCCGATCCGCAAGGCAACGGAATATGCGATTCAGATCGCGCACGGCCTGGCGGCCGCGCACGAAAAAGGAATCGTCCATCGCGATCTCAAACCGGAGAATATTTTCGTCACGAATGAAGGCCGGGTGAAGATTCTCGATTTTGGATTGGCAAAGCTGACGGAGCCCGAAGGTCCCGCTTCGGAAGTTCGCACTGTGGCAAGCGGCACGGATCCCGGAGTCGTTCTGGGCACAGTCGGCTACATGTCTCCCGAGCAGGTTCGTGGAAAAGCCATCGATCATCGTTCAGACATCTTTAACTTCGGCGCGATTCTATACGAGATGCTTGGCGGCAACCGCGCGTTCCGCGGAGACTCCGGCGTCGAGACTATGAACGCGATCCTGAAGGAAGACCCGCCGGATCTCTCGAGCCAGATGACCAACATTCCGCCGGCGCTCAATCGGCTTGTCCGGCGTTGCCTGGAAAAGAATCCCGACGAACGATTCCGTTCGGCGCACGATGTGGCCTTTGCGCTTGACGCGATGTCGGAATCGTCGAGCGCAGTCGCTCTGCCGGCGGCACCCGACGCAAAGTTTGTTCGAAGAATGCCGGTCATCGCCGCTGCTGCGGTTCTGGTTCTGTTACTGATTGTTGCGGCATTTGTAGCCGGTCGAAGAACCACGTCCGGCGTGGATTCGCAGACTGCGTCCGGACCAGTGTTCACACGCCTTACATTCCGGCGCGGAACGATCCGGTCGGCGAGATTCAGTCCGGACGGCAAGAGCGTTCTTTACGGCGCCGCATGGGACGGCGATCCCCTTCGAATTTTTCTCACGCGTCCCGGAAGCCCCGAATCCACCAGGTTTCCGCTTCCGGATGCCGACATCCTGTCGATTTCATCAACCGGTGACCTGGCCGTTTCTCTGGGCCGTACTTTCACGACGTGGCTCAGCACCGGAACGCTTGCCCGCGCTCCGCTCGTGGGCGGCTCATCGCGTGAAATTCTGAATCGTGTCACCACGGCGGATTGGTCTCCGGATGGAAAGGATCTCGCGGTGATTCGGCGCGTCGACGGCCGCGACCGGATTGAATATCCCCTCGGCAAAGTCCTGCTGGAAACTACCGGCTACTTCAGTCATCTGCGAGTCTCTCCAAATGGAGACCGCATCGCTTTTCTAGACCATCCTGTGTATGGCGACAATCGCGGGACTGCGGCAATGATCGATCTGCAGGGAAAGAAGACCACTCTCTGCGAAGAGATGGCCTACATCGAAGGCCTGGCATGGAATCCAAGCGGAACAGAAGTGTGGTTCACGGGAACAATACACGGCGAGAAGATTACTCTCTGGTCATCCAATCTTTCCGGCAAGCCCCGGTCGATTCTCCAGGTTCCCATCGACCTCACCTTGCACGATATCGCGCGCGACGGACGAGTCCTGCTCTCCGGGGATATGCAGGATGGCGCGACGTATGGGCTGGCCCCGGGCGGGACCAAAGAACGCAACCTGGAGGCCCTGAGTCTCTCGATCGTGACCGACATTAGCCGTGATGGAAAATTCATTGCACTAACGGAGTTCGAGGCCGGCGGACTCAATTATGACGTGTATATCCGCGGCACGGATGGATCTCCTCCGGTTCGGCTGGGGGAGGGTTTATCCTGGGGTTTTTCGCCGGACGGAAAGTCGCTGCTCGCCACAACATTTACGCCGCCGGCTCTCTTCGTATTGCCGACCGGCGCGGGCGAACCGAAGCATTACTCGATTGGGATGGACCAGTTCCAGGGCGCGCGGTTTCTTACCAATGATCGAATCGTCATTATTGGAAGTACGGCCGGGCGAGCATCACGCGCGTACGTGATGAATGTGAACGACGGCAAGCCTCAGCCGATCACTCCCGAGTTTGCAGTCCACACCCATGAGTTTGCCGGAGATAACATTGTGGCTGTCTCCCCGCTGCTGCCTTCTCTCGATGGCAGCCGCATCCTGATTAAGGATGGCCCGGGAGTAACCATCTATTCGCCGACAGGCGAAAAACTCGGATCAGTTCAAGGATTGGAACCCGGTGATCAACTGCTGCAATGGGCATCTGACGGTAAGACGGTCTTTGTCAGCAATCCCAAAGGCTCGAAATCGAGCGTCTTCCGGGTTGACCCCGCAACCGGCCGACGCACTCTCTTGCGCGACGTCGTGCCATCGGATTCAGCGGGCTTCATGAGCCCTCCGCAAATCGTCATCAGTCCGGATGGCACGGCTTACGCGTACGGCAGTTTTCGCATGCTGTCGAACCTTTATCTGGTGGAAGGCCTGAAGTAGCTTACCTGCCGGATTTCGTCACATCTCTCGCCCCGCTCGACATTCCGTCTTCCCACGTGCTCCATCCGGAATTCATTCCGTAGTTCGCGCGTTGAAGAACGGCTTCGATCTGATGGATCTTCCCTTTCTCAATCCTGAACATCTCGGCGAGTTGCCACGTCCATGGATCCGGCGGGCCGCCGGTGACCGTGCGGCCATCCGGCGTCTGGAACGTCCGATCCTTGCCCAAGGCGTGATCGAAGAATGCGAAGCTGAAAACGAGACCGCGCTCTCGATCAACCGCGACATATCGGCGATCGCGAATGCGCCAGACGAAATGAATCAATCCCGATTCGAATTGTTCCTTGCAGCTCCAGTTCGAGGAATATCCTGTCGCGGTCTTCGGATCCGGACGCGTTTGTCCGTCACGCAACGGAACATTCGTGGAAAGCGATCCATTCTCGATGCGATTGCAGTCATCGGTGAACGGGTACACGCCCTTACCGTCGTTCTTTTCCATTCCCGAAAAATACATGTTCGCCGTTTTGATGAGATCGTCTCGAGCCATGCGCTCGGCCGGCGGGATCGTTTCGGTGAAGAGATGATTTGGTGTTCCAAGTTTCTCAAGATTGACGGCAGCGCCTGTGTACACGGGCGCTGCGCCGCGAGGCGTGTTGGCCGCAACCGTAGCCCGAATCACGAGAGTTTCGATTTCCGTAATCTGGCGATTCTGTACTTTGAGCCGCAGCGCCAGAGCTGACGGCACGCCTTGAGTTCCGCGGCCTTCTTCTTTGAGAGTTCCGATGAAAGCGACCTGGCCGGCCTCGGGATCCGTCACGAAAAGTCTGTAGTTTCCTTTGCCCGTGACCGTCTTCCAGTGCGCGTCACCGATGTCCAGCTTCACGCCGTTCTCGGTGAAGATCGCTCCTCTCGCAATCGGCAGCATTTTCGGATCGTGAGCGATCACCGCATCCAGATAACGGTCAACGAATCCTTCAAGACAGGCGCGATCGCATGCTCCTGCCTGAGCGCGGGCCCGAATCGATGAAGCCGCGATACATATCGTCACCACGATGAAAGCCGTCCGGAACGTTCTCATGCCAAGCCTGCCTTTCTCTGTTGGAAGAACCTGCATTCTACCGCAGGCCTTCGTGTACCTTCATGAATTCACCAAGCGCCGCGATGTCGTTTGTGATTTCGTAGTCGGGCAGGCTTTCAATGAAGATGCGCCCATACGATTTCGTACTCAGCCGATTATCCAGAATGGCGAGAATGCCGCGGTCGCTGTTGGATCGAAGCAATCTGCCAAATCCCTGCTTCAGCCGAAGGATCGCATTGGGCACATGGTATTGGGAGAACGGATTCCCTCCCTCGCGCTGAATATGATTGCTGCGCGCGGCGACGAGTGGATCCGAAGGCACCTGAAAGGGAAGCTTGTCGACGATCACCGCGCTCAGAGCTTCGCCCTTCACGTCCACTCCCTGCCAGAAACTTGACGTGGCGAAGAGAACCGCATTGGGTGTGATCTTGAATTCATCGAGCAGGCGGCTTTTGCCTCCACCCTTACCCTGCCGCATGCAGGGGTACGGAAGTTCATTCGCAAGGGCATCGAACAGCATTTCCATCTGCCGATAACTTGTAAAGAGGACGAATGCGCGGCCGCTGGAGGCGCGGAGAATGCGTCGAATCTCCTCGGTGGCTCGTTCGACGTATGCCGGATGGCGGTAATCGGGCATGTTTTCCGGAATATAAAGCAGGGCCTGCTTGCGGACGTTGAACTCGGTCGCAAGCGAAAGCTCACGGCCTTCATTAAATCCGATTCGCGTGCGGATATAGCTGAACGAATCGGAAACGGTGAGCGTCGCCGAAGTCAGCACGCAGGTCGGAACGCGTGTAAACAGGCGCTCCTGAAGCATGCCTGAAACATCAATCGGACAAGCCTCGAGAAAAATCCCACGGTCGCGGCGTTCGATCCATGAAACATAGTTCGCGAGATCGCCGCGCCTGAACATTTCGAGTTCGCTTTCAAGCTCTCCCGCGCGGCGCGCGAGCGCTTCATATATGCCGGCAAAATCCTTCCGTTGCTGGATCTCGGCACGCGCCTCATGAAGCGCTCCAATGAGGCCCTCGATGCCGTCGAGCGGTCCCAATGGATAACGCCCATCACGAAGCAGAGCAAAGCTGTTGAAAAAGCGGTCGGACGCCCGCGCAACGGCATCAACATCGCATTCCTGCTTGCGGGCATCGTGGACGAATTCGGAAAGACGGAAGTTGCTGACATGAAAACCGAAGTAATCGGTCGCGGCATCCTCGAGTTCATGAGCCTCATCGAAAACCACGGCTGAATAATCCGGCAGAATCGCGGCAACATCGGATTTCCGGATCGCGAGATCCGCGAAAAACAAATGATGGTTCACCACCACGATGTCCGCTTCGAGCGCTTTCTGACGCACAAGAGTCAGGAAGCAACGATCGTAATCCCTGCATTTCGTGCCCAAGCACCGATCCCGCCGCGCGTCCAGACGCGACCATAATTCGGAATCGTCTCCGACCGTCCCCAACTCCGCACGATCGCCTGTCTCCGTTTCGCTCGACCACTCCATGATCGCCTTGAAAGCGCGCAGTTCTTTCATGCTAAACGAACCTTCGCTGTGCAGCGTGTCCAGCTTGAGACGGCACAAGTAATTGCTTCGGCCTTTCAAGTAGGCAGCGCGGATCGGACGCTCCACAATCTTTTCGAGAAGCGGAATGTCTTTGTAGAAGATTTGATCCTGAAGGGTCTTCGTGCCGGTGGAAACAAGAACCCGCTGGCCGTGAAGAAGTGCGGGCAGCAAATAAGCGAGTGTTTTGCCTGTTCCTGTTCCCGCCTCAATAATGACGTGGCTCTGTTCTTCGAGCGCCCGGTGTACAGCTTCCGCCATCCGAACCTGCGATGGCCGGAATTCATAATCCTCCAGCCGTTGTTCGAGTATTCCACCAGGCCCGAAGTAATCCCGCATCCGGATAGTTTACATTCCGGATGGTTACATTAGGTCCTCACTGAAAGCCCGCTGCCGGCTTGAAAAACAGGTTGCGATGAGTGCAATGCGGACATCGATAGAACCTGAAGCCGAACCGTTTGAATGCGGCGGACTGCAGCAAACTTGCCGGATTTCCCGCTCCACACGCGGAACAGACATTGAAGTAGGAAGGCAGCGCAGGATCGACGTTAGGCCCCGGCGGTCCGAAGATAAAGCCCCACCCGTACCTGCGAAATCGTGAGTGCAGGATCCCGTCGGCGAGGCTCGTCACGGCGCTCAACAGGACGGGATTGAGAATGCCGAGTGCGTGAAGAAGTTTGAAACGGCGCGGCAAATAGGGTCGGACTGCCGGCGCCGGCGGATTGCAGTAAACAAAGCCGCTCATGAGTTCGCACGACTGAAGCAGCTTCATGCCCGTCGCAGATTCAACACTTCGTGTCAGCGTTTCGAATGTGAATCGGTTGACGTGGCCTCCTCCGGAATAAAGGAAGCGATACAGCGCATCGTCGAATCCGAATCCATCCGGAACGGAAATCCACACCAGGCCTCCCGGCTTGAGAATGCGTTTGATTTCCGCAAGCATCTTCTCAGGTTCATGAACGTGTTCCAGAGAATGGTTACAGACCACCGCATCGGCGAAAGCAGCCTGTAGTGGAATCGATCTCAAGTCCGCCTGTATATAGAACACTCGCGCACGATCTGCCTTCCCGTTCAGGCTTTCGAAGTTCGAATCGACCGCCACAACTTTGCATGAGTATGCCGCGTAGTCGAAGCTTCCGGCTCCACAACCCAGATCCACAACAAACTGATCCGCCATCAGCAGTGCAACGATTCTTTCCACTGCTCAACAGTATACAGAATGGATTCTGAGTTGGTTGCTTTGGGATTCCAGAATAATGTAGTGTGGATTCATGAAAACGACAGTTGATATTCCCGATAACGAGCTGGCAGATGCCATAAAATTCACTCGGGCGAAAACCAAGCGGGATGCCATTGTCACGGCAATCACAGAGTTCAACCGGAGACAGCGCATGGCAGCGCTGGTAAAGTATTCGGGTTCCAGTACGACTTTCATCACAGCCGGCGAATTAAAAAAGCTGCGGCGCAAGCATTAACATGGTGCTGATCGACACTTCCTCCTGGATCCACTTGTTTCGGAGCAATGGCGACACCGCAGTCCGGGCCCGCGTGGAATCCCTTCTCCGGCAAGGCACTGCGTGCTTGTGCCCGATGGTGCGCCTTGAACTTTGGAATGGCGCTCGCGCCGGCTCCGACAAGAAAATGTTGCGTGACTTCGAACGCATTCTTCCGGAACTCCCCATCACCGAAGACGTATGGAACCTCGCATACTCTCTCGCGGAAAAGAGTCGCAGTGCGGGCGTGAGTATACCCGGACCCGACATATTGATCGCCGCCTGCGCTCAATTTCACGACGCCGCTCTTGAGCATGCGGATGCTGATTTCGACCTACTCTCCCGCCTGAAAGACTGATCTGCTTCTGGAAATGACCGGCAATTATGATGGTTGGCTTATGCTCGATACGATCGGCTTCGCTAAAGCACGCGCTGTGCCGGAACACGGGAAAGGGGCCTTCATTGATTTTTCAGTTCGTTATGGACGAATTTTTTCGATTATGGCCGTTTTCACTGACCATCTCGTCACTTTCACCGACCATCTCGTCACTTTTCAAAAAATATGGCCGCTGGCGGTTCATTATGGGAGTTTTCAAATTCAAAGTCCGCGTTGACAAATCATTATGGAGGTTTTTCGTTCCAAAGTCGGCGTTGACAAATTATTACGGCAACTTTTTTTTCATTATGGCCGCTGACGATTCGTTATGGCCTCTTCTCAATCTCAAGTCGCCGCTGACGATTCATTACGGGAGCGGAAAAATAATTACGGCCGTTTCACATTGAGACTTCGTGCCAGGCGAAGAGATAGCTCGATGTCAACTTTAGTCTGGCCGCCACAATTTCAAAATCGCCATTAGTCCCGATTTGTCATGAAATTACAACGGCTGCCTCGGTCAAACATGTAGTCGCGGGCTTTTAGCCAACGTTCGGGTTCTGACGAATAGACACATCAACAACTTCGTTTTACTGCCCTCAGCCGAGTTCCGTTGTGTGGACTACTACCGACCTCCGAAAAACCCCGCTTCGAGGTCTCCCACTGTATTCGTGTGCTTATTTTCCTCCCGCTTGGTGCTTGTTTCCTCCGTTCGCCGTGTATTGGACCAGATCTGAAGCTGATCGTCTCGTATCGCGGCGCCTTGTAGACTTACGGCGGATTTAGCGGCGGATCAAGCGGATCATAGGCAGGTCGGATCCGGAACGATCCCTTGATAGACTGTATTCCATCCGAGAATCACGATGATCGGCAAGGAGATGGTTCAATGAAAGCGATATGGAAAGGCGCCGTTCTTGCTGAAAGCGATCGAACTGTTGTCGTCGAGCGGAATCATTACTTTCCCGTGGAGTCGATCCACCAAGAGTACTTTCGAAAGAGCGACACGCACACGACATGTCATTGGAAGGGTGAAGCAAGCTACTACGATGTCGTCGTGAATGACGATGTGAACAAGGACGCCGCGTGGTATTACCCGGATCCATCCGACGCCGCAAAAGAAATCAAAGATCGCGTGGCGTTCTGGAAAGGCGTATCCGTTACGGAGTGAATTCCTAAGGCTTCGCTCGAGCCAGCACCATACGCATGGGCTGAAGAGTCCGGCTGAGCGGATTCAAGACGAGTCCGAGAGTTTCGAGTGTCACCGCACCGAGCAGCGCCTCGTCTTCGGTTTCACCGAGTACAACCGGAGACGTCGCCCGCCGGCCCTCAAGTTCGAAAGTGCACTCGCTCACCCCGCGCGTCAGTGTGGTACCGTCCGCAAGGACGAACTCCAGTTCACGTTCCCGCTTGAGACGGAGTGCGCGCCATTCATTGTTTCGCAGGACCGAGTACACGGCGCCCGAGTCCACGAGGAAACGCACGCGCTTTCCTCCCTGCCGGCGGCCCGGCGCTCGCACTGTTCCATCAACGTATGTCAGGCCCATTGAGATGAATCATATCACCTTAAGAATCCCTGAATTTTTTGTCGAGGAATTGCACCGACCTCACGGTTGGTGAGTTCATGTGCACAGCGTTACGTCCTTCAGAAGGAATTGCTCACTGTCCCCGTTTTCCCGTTAGAACCGCAGAACGCTTTCCACGCTTGTTTTTCGAAGCAATTTCGCAAGGGCCGATGCGCGTACCCGGTGAGGCTCATATGCTCACCTCTTTGCGGGCGGCGCGATCCGCCGCAGTTCGTCGAAGAAATTGAAGATGAAGGTGACGTGGTCGAGCCTCTCTTTCGGCTGGCCCGGAAGGAACGGCGACGGTCAGGCGCTCGCCGTCCGGATGAAGATCGAAGGACCGACGGCTTGTCAGCGGCAGGATTGCCTGTTCCGACCAGAGGTGCGGTTTGTCGGCTTTGAAGGAATCGCCGTCGATGGTGTACGACGCTACCATGATCCGATTATCTGGACCCTGATAAAGAAGTTCGCGGCGCGTTCGCGACCAGGCAGCCGCACCACCTCCCCCTGTAGAGATCTGCCATTTGCCGCCCGGACCGGGGAACGGCCGGACGAAGACTTCGTACCCTCCGGATTCTTGCGATGTATATGCAATCCACCGTCCATCGGGTGAGAACATGGGTTCTTCTTCACTTGTGGAATTACTCAGGAAAACCGTCGGCTTGCCCGGTTTCCATCCGGACTTTTCATCACCTTCGATCGGAAGAATCATGAGATCGAACGAATTTTTCAGGGTCCCCTCATAAAAGGCCTTAGTACTTTCCACTGGGGTGAAACGATGACGGAAATTGGGCGTTCGAACTCTCGGTCAACCGCTGGACTTCGCCGGTTCCATCTGCACGCTGCCAGTAGAGGTTCACATTTCTTCCAGCACGACCGGACGCAAACACGATCCGGGTGCCATCGGGCGTCCACACCGGAGTCCGGTCCAGCGGATCAGAGGTCAAGCGCGTGAGCGCATCGCGCGCCCATTCGTAAATCCACACATCGATGTTGCCATTATTGGCAATCTCCATTGCCAGCCGTTGGCCATCGGGAGATAAGTGCGGGCTGCGCCAATCCGATGGCTTGGCCCGCAGCGGCGTGGCATTGCCGTCATGCGTCAGCCAGACGATTGGACTAAGGAGTTCGGCGTTCGGCTCCGGCAGATACGTAAAGGCGCCTGCTTGCGAAACCGCAAATTGCGCCGAGCCGTCACCGCCGCTCCCGCCCGTTGCGCTGATGTTTTCCACGACGGGCACCGCCTGGCCAGTCACTTCCAGGCGGTTCAAATCGAAAGGCGCTGCAAAAAGCGTGCCCTCATGGATGTAGACCAAATGGCCGCTCGCAACGTACTGCGGATGATATCCGCCCCGTACCAGCACCTTTGGCGTTCCGGAGGGCAAAGGCTGAACCACGATGTTGGAATCCTCGTAAATAGTACCGGGGCCTGTAGCCGCGTTCGAGAAGTACAGCACCGCTTTTGCTCCCGGCAACATCTGCGGCCACTTCTGAGTGGCCTCGCCTTGAGCGAGCTTTGTCAGGGGTTCTACCTTGCCGCCCGCTGAGGGCACGCGCTGCAGGCCCGTGACGTTGTCATAAGCAAACACGATGTAGCCATCGTCACCCCAGCTTCCTCCGTGCGGCTTCACCGCATCGGCTAAGGTGACAGCCGCGCCGCCGGTCACGGAAATCTTTTTCAACTTGCCGCCGGCGAAGAACCCTAACCACTGTCCATTGGGCGAAAAAAATGGAGACAAAGCGCCGGAGGTTCCCGCAAGCGGAAAGGCCTGAAGCTGCCCCAAACGCCGGATATAGATTTGAAGTCCGTTTTTTGCCCCGACGAATGCCAGCGTGCTGCCGTCCGGCGAAAGCGCAAGCGCCGAGTTTAACGATACAACGGCCAGTCTCGCATCGGCGCCGAGTTCCGAGTTGAGCCGCATCGGCGCGGCAGGAGGCGATGTGCGCCATGGCGCCCATCGAAAAATGATGACAGCAAATGCAACGACGGCGACCGCCGCAATCGCTGCCAAGGCGCGATTAACGATTATGGTGCGTGAAGCTGCCGTCTGCACCTGTTCTTCCGCTGGATTTGCCAGGCCGCCGGCCGTTTCCAATTCCATGCGCGCATCGCCGATGTCGCGCAGCCGCCGTTTCGGGTCCTTTTCGAGGCACCGGAGAAGCAACCGGCGGATCGACGGGGACGCCAGCGCCGGCAACGCCGTCCAGTCCGGTTCGCGTTCGAGCGTTGCCACAATCAGATCCGAGATCGTCTCTCCAGCAAACGCACGTTTGCCGCTCAACATCTCATAAAGGACGCAGCCGAATGCCCAGATGTCGGTTCGCTTGTCGACCGTTTTGCCTCTTGCCTGCTCTGGGCTCATGTAGGCGGCGGTTCCGATAATAAGTCCGCCTTCAGTTCCGGCCGCTGTGGGCGTCTGAGACAAATCTTCGTTTACGCCGGTAGATGTTTTCGCCAAGCCGAAGTCAAGCAACTTGACTGTTCCGTCTGGAGTGATGGCGACGTTGGCCGGTTTCAAATCCCGATGAATGATCCCCTTTTCGTGAGCCGCTTCGAGACTATCTGCAATCTGCCGCGCAATTGCCAGGGCTTCGGCGATGGGAATCGGACCGCGCGCGGTCAGCGCCGCGAGTGTTTCCCCCTCCACCAATTCCAGAACCAGATATTGCGAGGACTCGAATCCCTCCAGTTCGTAAATCGCCGCAATGTTCGGATGATTCAATGAAGCCAGAACCTCGGCCTCACGCTGAAACCGGCGAACCCGCTCGCTATCCGATGAGAACTCCTCCGGCAACACCTTGATCGCCACATCACGCTTGAGCTTCGCGTCACGCGCACGATAGACGTCGCCCATTCCACCGGTGCCCAGCAACGACAAGACCTTATACGAACCGATTTGTTGTCCGCTTTCCATCCGGCGAGCGATCTTGGCCGCCATCGCGATGGCGGGGATTGACAGCGCCTGCTGTGCCTCGCTGTGGTGTTTCAGGAGGGATTCCACCTCTTGTCGGAGCGGCTCATCGCCACCGCATGCTTCTACGAGGAAGCGATTCCGTTCGCCCTCACTTCGCGCCAGCGCGCGATGGTAGAGATCCTGGATCTGATCCCACCGGTCCGCCATCGGTTCCTCTATCTCTGATGAAGCCTTGAAAGCGCCGCGATCATAACACCCCGAGCCGCAGAAACTTGCGCCGCTCATTGGGGTGTTTTCGTTCGTTTCCCGCCTTCATCCGCGAGGGGAAACGAACCATGAGAGCATCTACGAACCGCTGGCGGGTTGGGATTCTGCTGACTGCCGCAGTAGTCCTCTGTTTAACGGAATCGGCCGCCGCCCAATCCGGCCGCGCGACCCTGGTTGTTCACGTTTATAACAATGCAAACATGACAACTGCGGCTCTGGCCGAAGCCGGCGGGTACGTGCAAGAAATGTTGGCTAACATCAACGTCGACACTATATGGATCGATGAGACTTCCCGCCTTCACAGCGTGAATGCGCCACCCGCCCCGTATTCATGGGCGGATCACTCGACGGCGCATGTCTCTTTAGCTATTGTTACAAACGGCGAACGCACCGCTCCCCACCTTAAGAATGAAGAGATGGCCATGGGTTGGACACCAGCCGGCCAGTCGGAGCGTGCTTATGTTTTCTATGATCGCGTCGAGGCATTTGTGCTGAAGAATGCCTTCAGGGTTTCCGGTCTGCGCGTTCCGCGGATCGTCGCGTATGCCGCCGAACACGAGCTTGGACATCTCTTGATACCGACACTGGCGAACGGGCACTCGGATACCGGAATCATGAAAGCCAGATTGGACCCTGGCGACATCGCGCCTGTGTTCCTCGGATCGACCGGCTTTAGCGCGAAGGAGGGCGAGTTGATGCGAAAGGAAATTCAGCGGCGTATTCTTCATCCCGGTGAAGCATGGACTCGCAGCAATTGACCGCACTGCTGATCGCATGGAACGGCGGCGACGGCAGCGCATTGGATAAACTGACACCTTTTGTATATCGGGAACTGCACAACCTTGCCAAACGGTACATGGCTGGAGAGCGTGCAAATCACACATTGCAAGCCACCGCCATCGTGAATGAGGCCTTTGTCCGGCTCATCGACTGGAAAAACGTCCGCTGGCAGAATCGCGCACACTTTATTGGCGTCGCCGCAAACCTGATGCGGCGTGTGCTCGTCGATCATGCCCGGACCAAGGCTTATGCGAAGCGCGCCGGAGGCATCCAGGTCACGCTGGATGAAGGGTTGATCGCCTCGAAAGCAAAGGACGTGGAGCTGTTGGACCTCGATCGGTCGTTGTCAAAACTGGAGAAAATAGATTCTCGAAAATCCAAAATCGTCGAATTAAGATTTTTTGGCGGCCTTACCGTCGAGGAAACGGCAGAGGTCCTGAAAGTCTCGCCCAACACTGTGCTAAACGATTGGACCTTCGCGAAAACGTGGCTGGTTCGAGAGATGAGAAAGCAATCGTAAAACCGAACATCCTGAAAGTTTTTCGCAGCAGTCTGTCTCTAAGAAGAAACCCGCAACCCCCCGAATCGAACAATACACGGCATCGGGCAAACAATCATTCATTGAACACACATTGATCCAGGACGGCGTGATCCGGAATCTCGAAGTCATCGGAGAAGCCGTCTGAAATGTATCGCGGAATTTCAGGAACGGCATTCCGGAATTCCCTGGAGAGCGATCGCAAGTTTTCGGCATGTTCTCGTCCATGAATATTTTGCGTCGATCTCGATATCGTATGGAACGTCGTCGAAAATAGAATTCCCGCTCTGAAGGCAGCGATAGTGGCGGGATAATGGTTGGCTCATGCTCGATACGATGACGATCGCGAAGGAGTTCGAGGGCGCTGCGCGCGTTGGGATTCTTCAGATGGATGGATTGCGCGTCACTGAAACGCCGGAGGAATTGAAAGCGATGTTGAATGCGCTCGCCGATGAATACGCGAAGAAATACAAAGACGCGCCTCTGGGCGAGATCTCGACAGTGAAGAAAATACGTTCGATTTTTCACCGGTCGGGCCTCGATCCGACGCGTCACCGGCCATCGTCCGAATCATTGCTGCGGCGCGCGGTCAAAGGAAAAGGGTTGTATTTCATCAATTCGGTCGTGGATCTGATAAATTACTTCTCTTTGAAAACGCTCTGGCCGATGGGTCTTTACGACGCCGGCAAGCTGAAGCCGCCGATTGCATGGCGTCCGGGACGGCAGGGTGAATCGTACGAAGGCATTGGACGCGATCGATTGAATCTCGAACATTTTCCATTGCTCGTGGATGAAGAAGGCCCGTTCGGAAGTCCGATCTCGGACTCGATGCGCACGCGCGTAACTGAAGCATGCACGCGAATCCTCTGGATCACGTTTGCGCCCCCGGGAACGAATATCCCGCACGATGAATTTGCGGACACGATGATTCGTTTTAATGGTGGAGTAGTCAAGGTTTCAACGGAAATATGATCAGAATACCGGCATCCGTATTGCGGCAGATTTACGATCACACGGAAGCGTCGTATCCCAACGAATGCTGCGGCCTGATGATCGGCACAACCGATAAGGATAAGAATCACACGGTTCATACGTTCAGAAAATGCAAAAACCTGAACACCGAACGATCGCGCGACCGTTACGATATGGATCCCATGGACATGCTGCGCGCGGAAAGAGAGTTCGAAAAGAGTCCATGGGACATCATCGGAATTTATCATTCCCATCCGGATCATCCGTCGCGAGCTTCGCAAACCGATACGGATCGCGCGTGGCCGGATTATTCCTACGTTATTATTTCGGTTCAAAAAGGAACTGTGGCCAGCGCCCAGAGCTGGGTGTTGAACGAAGCTGAAAAGAGATTCCACGAGGAGCCCCTCGAGACGATTGAAGGAGAGTCCAAATGAGCAACGTCACCGTGAAAATCCCAACACCGCTGAGGCCGCTCACGGGCGGCCAGTCTGAAGTGAAGCTCGAGGGCGCGACCGTGGGCGAGATCCTCCGCAAAATGGATTCGCAGTTCAAGGGATTCGGTGACCGGATTCTGGATGAAGGCAGGAGCGTGAAGCGATTCATCAATGTCTTCGTGAACGAAGACAATATCCGGGATAAGAAGGAACTGGAAACCGAGCTCAAGAACGGGGACACGATTTCGATACTACCGTCGATTGCGGGTGGTTGTTTACCACCCGGGCGTTAAAAAGTATCCTTCAAATCTCGAATCAACTTTTCGAAGTCGCCTTTTGACAGATGCAATGGCGCGCCGCCCTTTCTCTCGAGGGACAGATAATTCCCATTTCGCAGAATGACTTCGATAAAGCCATCGTCGGCCGGCTTGCTACTTCGGATCTGCACGGCATTCGATATGCCGTCCACTTCGATCACTTTCAAGTCGCAGCCGAGATACGTGATTTTATCGACGACGGCGAGAGCCTGCTTCCGCAAATCGCCTTTCGACGGTGACTCCATTTCGACCCTTCTCAGCAGCAGCCCTAATTGATCGCTGGCTTCAATATCGGTTTTGACCTTAACCTCATCCATCGGTTTTCCTTTCGATATGTTTTTCACCATCGTATGTGAATAGTTTGCCTTTGCCTTCGACCAGCGTCCTCAGGTGAACGGGGCGCGACCAGATCGAATACAGGTTCTTCAGCGTATCCTTCGCGTACTCGACATGCAGATCGATGCCCTCGTGGCGGTGATCCAGAAGCAGTTCCCCGCGGTTTTCAAAATTTCCGTCGGCCACATAGATAAACGGCTGGCCGAAATTGGTTAACGAGAACAGCAGCTTTTGCTTCACGCTTTTCCAGTTGCGGTCGGCGATTTCATAGACGCCCCGCTCCGGGTTGAACTGATACGTAAAGAATTTTCGCTCGTGGCAGAATTCTTCTGTGAAAAACGCGTCGATGAACGTGATGTCGTTGTGCACGCGCCGCGTCTCGAAAATTTTCTCGCGCCCACGGCCGAGCCCGAGATCCCACTCCCGTTTGGTCACGTAGTCGTCGCAGTCGTCGTAATCCTTCCCGAATTTCCCTTTGTTCCACCGGTCTTCGATGTCTTTCCACAATTCGAAGCCCAATCGATAGGGATTGATCTGTCCCGGATGCGCCGCAACCGTGCCCGAATGATGATCGGCAAAATCGATCACTTCGGCATCATTGAGCGCGCGCTCCGTCATGATCTTCGCGTGCCAGTACGTGGCCCAGCCTTCATTCATGATTTTCGTCTGGCCCTGCGGCGCGAAATAGTACGCCTCCTCGCGGATCATCCAGAGAACATCGCGCTGCCAGTTTTCCAGCGGGGCGCTTTCCGTGAGAAAGAGGAGCACATCTTTCTGCGGTTCTTCGGGGAATCGCCGCCGTTTCTGTTTCTCCTCTTCGAGCTTCTGCTTCTGGTGATCCATGAACTCTTTCGGATTGATGAATTCGTCCATGTATTCGCTCGCGGCGATTTTTCGCACGACTGAAGGTTCGTCCGTCCGGTCATTTTTTCTCGAACGCCGCTCGATGAAAACCGAGTGATGGTCAATCAGATCGTCGAGCGAAAGACACACGTCGATGAAATCCTCGACGGTGTCGAGCCCGTATTTATCAATGTATTTCCTGATTTTCGTGGCGTGATTCGCCATGACATCCATCATTTTGCGATTCGTTTTCGAGAACCAGATGTTGTTCTTGAAAAAATCGCAGTGACCGTAGACATGGGCCATGACGATCTTCTGATCGACCACGTGATTGTCTTCGAGCAGATATGCGTAGCACGGGTCATTGTTGATGACCATTTCGTAGATCTTGTGCAGACCGTAGGCGTAGCCTTTGCTGAGACGCTCGTATTCCATTCCGAACTTCCAATGAGGATAGCGGTTCGGAAAGCCGCCGTACGCGGCCACCATGTTCATTTCCTGAAAGTCGAGAATCTCGAAAAACGTCTCGTAGAAGTCGAGTCCGTAATCGCGCGCATGTTTCTCGATTTCACGATGGATCCGTTCGAGCTCGGGCGAGAGCGACTGTCTGCGGCTTGGCACAGTGATCGACATCTACTTGCCTTTCCCGAGAAAATCCTTGATCGACTGGTAAATGTCTTCCTTGTTCTCGATTCGGGAAAGAACAAGGTTATCGATGTCCGTCACATTATTTTCGAGCTCGCGAATGAACTGGCCGCTGCCGTAAGTGCTCTCCACCTGGCCGTAACCGAACAGATTGAGCTTTGGAAGAAGATCGGACTTCAGAAGACTGATGCACTGGTCCGTGTCGCCGCCCGACCAGTTGTCGCCGTCGGAGAAATGGAAGACGTAGGTATTCCACAGTTCCTGCGGATATTCCTCTTCGATGATTTTGTGGCACAGCTCATACGCCGATGAAATGACCGTGCCGCCGCTCTCGCGCGTATGGAAAAAAGTATCCTGATCGACTTCCTGTGCCACGGCGTCGTGGATGATGTATCGCGTGACGACGCCTTTGTAATTGTTCTTGATCCACGTATCGATCCAGAAGGATTCGATCCGCACGATTTCCTTTTGTTCGTCTCCCATCGATCCCGAAACGTCCATCATATAAAGGATGAGCGCGTTGCTTTCCGGCCGCTGTTTGGTTTTCCACGAAAGGAACCGTTTGTCCTCGTGAATCGGCACGATATAAGGATTCACCGGATCGTATGTTCCCGCGGTGATCTGGCGTTTCAACGCTTCCTTATAGGTGCGCTTGAAGTGGCGAAGTGATTCGGGGCCGACCTTGGAAATCTGCGAATAATGATCGCGCTCGGTCTTGAGCTGCGCGGTGCCCTTGGGTTGAATGCGCGGGAGTTCGAGTTCTTCGGCGAGGATCTGGGCGAGTTCCTCCATCGTGAGATCGACTTCGATGATGTGCGCGCCCGGAGCATTGCCGGCCTCGCCGTTGCCTCCGTCGTCGACATCGCCGGGGGACAGGGGAGTTCCCGGCTCGCCGTCGCCCTGGCCCACACCGCCGGTATTGCGCCGGCCGAAACGGAAATTGGGCATTTCGATCTGCGGAATCGGAATGCTGACAAAATCCTTGCCCTTCTTTCCAATCATCTCGCCCTGGGAAATGTATTTCTTCAGATCCTGTTTGATCCTCCCCCGGACGATCTGGCGAAATCGAAGGTAATCCTGTTCGATATTGAGAACCATCTTCTTAGTGCCTGGTGATCCGTTATTCCTTGGCGTCGCCGCGGGCGAAGATGCTCGCCACGTAGTTCAGCACATCGGTCGCGCAAACATCGCAGTAGGCATAGTTCTTGATCAACCGGCCTTTCACGACATCGATCTTTTCCTGCGTCTCTTTATCGACGACATTCGAAACCAGGCTCGTGAGCTTGATCGAATCCTTGCGGTCTTCGAACAACTTCAACTCGAGGGCCTTGTACAACCGTTCGTTCGTCCGATAGTTGAATTGCTTTCCCTCGATGGCGAGCGCGCCGATGTAATTCATGATTTCCCGCCGGAAATCATCCTTGCGGCTTTCCGGGATATCGATTTTCTCTTCGATCGACCGCATCAGGCGCTCATCCGGCTCTTCATCCTGTCCGGTGTATTTGTTTTTCACGCGTTCCTTCTGCGTATAGGCCTTGACGTTATCGATGTAATTGGAGCAAAGCCGCGAGATCGCTTCTTCGTCGGCGGAGATTGCGCGCTGAACTTCGTTCTTCACGATGTCTTCATACTCATGCTTGACGACAGCAAGAAGCTCACGAAAATTCTTCCGTTGTTCGTCCGACTTGATCAACGAGTGATGCCGCAATCCGCTTTCGAGCTCGTTCAGCACCATGAACGGATTCACGCATCCGGCAAACTGTTCGTTGACGAGCGCGTTGGAAATCTTGTCCTGAATGTAGCGGGGCGAAATGCCGTCCATGCCCTCACGAGCCGCTTCGCGCTGCAGTTCCTTCACGGAGTCTTCGGTGTAGCCGGGCAGCGTTTTCCCGTCGTAGAGCTTGAGCTTCTGAAGCTGCGTGAGATTGGCTTTCTTGGGCGTTTCGAGCCGTGTGAGCACGGCCCACATGGCGGCCATTTCGATGGTATGCGGGGCAATGTGTTTACCGCGGATTTTTTCCGAGTTGTAATCCTTTTCGTAGACTTTGATTTCATCACCGAGCTTGGTGATGTACGGAATATCGATCTTCACCGTGCGGTCGCGCAGCGCTTCCATGAATTCGTTGTTTTGAAGCTTGCGATATTCCGGTTCGTTCGTGTGACCGATGATGACTTCGTCGATATCCGTCTGTGGAAACTTCTTCGGTTTGATTTTGTGTTCCTGGCTTGCGCCGAGCAGATCGTACAAAAACGCGACCTCGAGCTTCAGCACTTCGATGAATTCGATAATGCCGCGGTTCGCGACATTGAATTCGCCGTCGAAGTTGAATGCCCGCGCATCGGAATCGGATCCGTAGATGGCGATCTTCCGGTAATTGATGTCGCCGGTAAGTTCGGTCGAGTCCTGATTCTTTTCGTCTTTGGGCTGGAAAGTTCCAATACCGTTGCGGTCTTTTTCAGAAAGCACGAGGCGGCGGACTTTCACATGGTCCATGACCTTGAACCAGTCGCCCTTGTATCGCCGCGTGAGCTCGCGATACATCTGGCGGCATGCGGGACACAGGTCGCCTTCAACCTGAATCTGGAACTTCGGATCGCTGCTGTTGCGCATGAGCTCGTCGATCAGCTTCTCGCGCTGATCCACGGGAATGAGATGCAGGGGTTCTTCCCTCATCGGACATGGAAGCTCGTCATTGACCAGCGCGAAGACTTCCTTTTCGAGATCATTTGCAATGTTGGTCCAGGTGTACGTGTACATGGCGCCTTCAGGCATGCGCGAATATTCCTCGAGACCTTTCTTGAGCAGGCGGACGATCGTGCTCTTCGCGCTGCCGACAGGGCCGTGCAGCAGAATAACGCGGCGCTCCGTGCCGTAATTGCGTGAAGCGGATTTGAAGATATCGACCAGGTGATTGAGGCTTTGATCGATGCCGTACACCGCATCGCGGCCGTTATGAATTTCATCGCGGAAGAAGCGGTACCGCGTGATCTTCTTCTTGTGTTCGACATATTCCTCCACGCCATACGAGAGGATCATGTCGTAGATCCGCTGGAACGCGTTTCGCGTTACCCGCGGAGTTTCCTGGATGAGCTTGAGGTAGTCCTCGAGGGATCCTTCCCAATTGAGTTCCTGGTATTCCTGTGCGCTTTGAAGATTCGCGATCGCATTGAGAATGCTTACAGTCTCCGCCTGGTCATTCATAATTCGTCACCATATTCATCCTAAAAACAAAAGATCGGAAAGCTGCCTGAAGCTGTATCGATCAAAAGAAGCTTCAGGAACGTTTCCGATCACTTGGTTTTCAAAACCGACAACTTTTACGGTGATCCTACTATAAATCACCGTCAGACAGCTCAGGTCCCATAACATTTGATGTGCAATCTTGTAAAAAGAAAGCGACACTGAATCTGGATTTGGTCCGGAACCTTGCATGAATTCCTCACTGCCTCTTATCGCCATTGTGGGACGTCCGAATGTCGGAAAGTCCACACTCTTTAACCGTCTTATCGGACAGCGCCGATCGATCGTGACCGATGAACCGGGAATCACGCGCGATCGAATCTACGGAACTGTAAGTTGGCACGGACATACCTACGAAATTGTAGACACCGGCGGCATCATTCCGGGTGAAGAGACCGAGATACCGCTTCGAATTTTCGAACAGGCTCAAATTGCGATGGAAGCCGCGTCTCTCATCCTCTTTATAGTCGATGGCCGAACCGGCATTACAGCTCCGGATCAGGAACTCCTCCGTCTTCTACGGCGTACGAACAAATCGATCTTCGTTGTCGTCAACAAAATCGATTCGATGAAGCAGGCTTCCGAAGCCTCGGAGTTTTATAGCCTTGGCATCGGCCACGTCTTTCCAGTTTCTGCAGAACACGGCCGTGGAATCACCGAACTATTGGACGAAGTTGCAATTCAGATGCCAGCGCTTGAAGACACTGAAGAAGGGGTCCCGGGGGAGATTCGGGTGGCCATTATCGGCCGTCCCAACGTCGGCAAGTCCACTCTGCTCAATAAACTCGTGGGACAGGAACGCGCAATGGTATCTCCCATCGCCGGAACCACTCGAGATGCGGTGGACAGCGTGATCCAGCATGATCAACTCACTATCCGATTTATTGACACAGCCGGGATACGCCGAAAAGGCAAGACCGAGCTGAAAGCCGAAAAGCTCAGCGTGGTTATGGCCCGGCGCCATCTGGAACGAAGCGACGTTGCCATTCTTGTCATTGACGCAAGCGAAGGTGTAACGGCACTTGACGCCCACATTGGAGGGTACGCGCACGAAGCCGGCCGGTCTGTGATCATCGTTGTCAATAAGTGGGACACAGTCGAGAAAAACTATCGGATCACCGCCGACTATGAGAACGAAATCCGGGAGAAACTCAAGTTTCTCTCGTTTGCGCCTATCCTTTTTATATCCGCCAAAACCGGACAACGTGTCCACAAACTATATGGAACAATCGACGAAGTTTATAAGGCCCGGTTTGAGCGTATTCCGACGCGGGACTTGAACGAGTTTTTGCGCCAGGAAGTTCTCGCCCGCGGCGGCTTGCCCGCAGAAGTCAAGATTCGATACATCGCGCAGGTAAAGGTCAATCCACCGACGTTCGTGATGTTCTCGAACAAAATGAAGAAGCTTCATTTTTCGTTTGAACGCTTCATCGAGAACCGCATCCGCGACCGGTTTCCATTCAAAGGGACGCCGATTATAATCAAGCAGCGCGTAAAAGCTTCTTAGCTTGTGACTTTCTGTTTCCCATGGCTTGGTCTTTATGCCTTCTGTAGAAATACCGGACAAGCTCTTCTTCAAGATCTCCGAGGTCTGCAGGATCATCGGTGTCGAAGCTTACGTGCTGCGCTTCTGGGAAACCGAGTTTCCTCAACTGGCGCCGCAAAAATCCAAAGCGGGACACCGTGTCTATAAGAGGAACGACATCGAAGCGATTCTGCGGATCAAGGAACTTCTCTACGATCGCGGCTATACCATTGAAGGCGCGCGGAAATATCTTTCGCGAAGCCGTGCGCCGAAAGCATCGGAACGCGACAAAGTCCTGATTCAGGTGCGCAAAGGTCTGCGGGACATCTTGACTTTGCTCCAACGGAAAACCTAAAGTGGGTGGAATCGGGACGTAGCGCAGCCTGGTAGCGCACACGCTTGGGGTGCGTGTGGTCGGAGGTTCAAATCCTCTCGTCCCGACTTTTGGAAATCCTGCTCACCAACGACGACGGCATTGAATCGCCGGGCCTCAAAGCGCTCGAGTCCGCATTAGCGAAGCTCGGGCGCGTGACAGTGGTCGCTCCTGAAAGTGAAATGAGCGCGAAGAGCCACTGCATCACGATCGATCAACCGATCAAGTATCGAATGCCGGCTCCAGGCCGCTATGCCGTTGTGGGAACGCCCGCCGATTGCATCGTCCTGGCATTCCGGAGAATCGTGCCGCACCGCAAACCGTCGATCGTCATATCCGGCATCAACAATGGATGGAATGCGGGAGACGAGATTCTGTATTCCGGAACTGTCGCCGCCGCAACCGAGGCAGCCCTGCATGGGATTCATGCCATCGCCATCTCGACGGCCGCGTCCGAGACTCCCGCTTTCGAGGCGGCCGCGGGAATTGCGGCGCGTTTGGCAACGCGAGTCCTTGAGCGCGGCTTGCCTGCGGATGTGATCCTGAATGTCAATTATCCCGAGGAATGGAATGGAGAATTCCGGCTGACGCGCCAGGGCCGGCGCGGATCACCAGCGTCGGAAGCAAATCATCCGACCGATTACGAAGCTCTCGCCTCCGGTTACGTTTCAATATCGCCGTTGCAGATCAATCGAACGGCACACGCGCACTTCGAACACTTCACGGAATGGACGGAAACGCTCTCGCTCAAAACGAGGGTCTAACTTCATTAGACCCGTCTTATTTCTTCAATCCCGCTTGCCCTGAACGCTTCTTCGAGTTTATCGATGTCACTCTCCGCCGGATCTTCCACCGCAACCAGTATCTTCCCGCGCGAAACTTCCGGATCGTAAACCTGAGAGTGCGTCGTTGGTAGTTCCGTCATCACAAACAGACTCACGACTGTTGCCAGAATCGCGCCCAGCATCGTGAGCTCGAACATGATGATGATGTTCGGCCACCATGCAAGAATCGGCATTCCCCCCACAACGATTGGCCAGGATGTCTCGGTCAGGTACGCCAAACCCAGGCCGGCGCCCAATCCCAGCACGCCGCCACCTGCCGCGATCCAGAAAATCCATGTCGGCTTGTCCCGATGACTGAACTCATGTTCCTCAAATGGCTGCGACGACAGCACGGTAATCGACGAATCCTGCACTCCCGCGCGACGAAGCCCATTGACACCATGCTGCGCCGAATCGGGATCCGCGTAGAGACCGTAAATCGCTTTCATGGCCGCGTCCTCCAGAGTTCGCGCTGCATTTCCTCTTCTTCGGCAAGCACGGGCCGGGGATGTCCGCCGACTTTCAATTCCCAGATGGAAATGATCGGCACGGCTTTCGAGAACAACGTGTACAGCAACACCATCGCGGCAAACGTCGCGACGGTGATCATGATCTCGACGGGTTGCGGCCGGTAGGAACTCCACGAGTACGGCAGGTTCTTCGTCGCGAGCGACGGCACAACGATCAGGAATCGTTCGAGCCACATTCCGACGACAATAGTCGATGATGCAATCACGCATCCCGTAATCGTTCGCAGTTTACGGATCGCCAGAATCGGAAACGGAATCACAAAATTGCAGAACACCATCGTCCAGAACAACAGCGCGTACGATCCGGTTTGCGTCGCCCAGAATACGGCCATCTCCGCCGGCGCGTTTCCATACCATGTCGTCAACCGCTCGACGAATGTGAAATAGCCCCAGAGCAGGCTCATCATCAAAAGCAGTTTGCCGAGATTCTGAAAATGAACCGCGTGCAGATATTCTTCGAGGTGCAGCACTTTTCGCAGTATCGCCATCGCAACAATAAGCGCGGCGATTCCGCTGAAGATCGCGCCCGCAACGAAGTAAGGTCCGAAAACCGTGGAATGCCACATGGGCACGGGCGACATCGAGAAATCAAACGACACAATTGTGTGAACCGAGATCGCCACCGGCACAATCGCGATCGCCATGATCTGCATGGCCGCTTCCAGCCGATGCCATTGTTTCGTCGTTCCCTGCCAGCCGAGAGCAAGCACGCCGTAAACACGTTTGCGCCAGCCCGTCATTTGATCGCGCATCAAGGCAAAATCGGGAATGATCGGAAGCAGGAGGAACAGAGTGCTTCCGGTGAGATATGTCGAGATTGCGAAAAAGTCCCACGCCAGAGGCGATCGAAGATTCGGCCAGATCTGCCGTTCCGACGGATAAGGAATCAACCAGAAGAAAAGCCACGGCCGCCCGAGGTGAATGATCGGAAACATCGCGCCGATCATCAACGCAAATACGGTGATCACTTCCGCGCATCGGGTCACGGGCCGGCGCCACGTGGCGTTCACGAGACGAAGAATCGCCGAGATGAGCGTTCCCGCGTGACTGATGCCGATCCAGAAAACGAAGTTCGTGATGTAGAACGCCCAGAATATCGGCCATCGAAGACCCGCAACGGCAAGACCGTTCCACATTTGATACAGCCATGCTCCGAAGCCGATCAGAATCACCGTACCGAGAAAAGCGACCAGCGCATAGAACCAGACGGACGTGCGCCGCAACGGCCGCAACAGATCGTCGTTGATTTTCTGCTCAGGAAACATCAGATCTCCCGGTTCAGATACGTGACTTTCGGAAGCGTCCCCAGATCTTCCAGCAATTTCGTTCCGCGCGATGAGCGCGACAATCGCGACACTTCGCTTTCGGGATCATTCAAATCCCCGAACACCAGGGCCGAAGACGGACAGGACTGCACGCAGGCCGGCTTGATCTCGCCGTCCCGCAGTTCCCTTTTCCCGGCCTTTGCCAGTTCTTTTCCCGCGTTGATTCGCTGCACGCAGAACGTGCATTTCTCGACCACGCCGACTTCGCGCACCGACACGTCGGGATTCAACGGAAGCTCGAGCGGCCGGTCCCACACAGGCTGGCCGAAATTGAAAAACCGCACATTATAAGGACACGCATTCGCGCAATAGCGCGTGCCGATGCAACGGTTATAGACCTGCGCGTTGAGCCCTTCCTCGGTGTGATGGCTCGCGTATGTCGGACATACCGGTTCGCACGGCGCGGCGTCGCATTGCTGGCACATGACCGGACGAAACTTCACGCGCACATCCGGAAAGTCTCCCTCGTAATATCGCTCGACGCGTATCCACGCGATCGAGCGTCCGCGCGCGGACTGTTCGGGTCCTGCAATTCGAATATTGTTTTCGGTCCGGCATGCCGTGACGCACGCTTCACATCCCGTGCACCGGTCCAGGTCCACTGCCATTCCCCATCGATGCGTCATCGGTGCACCTTCTCTCCCGGATAATCCCGCAAACTTCCCGCAAACAGAATCAGCCTGCCGTCCGCTTCCGCAACTTTTGTGACCTGAACTCGCGTGGCGGCCCACGCCAGCGATCCGGTTTCCGGTTCGTTCAGGGCCGCGAGAATCCGGATCGGATTTTCGCCGCGCCCCGTCGCATACCGCGTGAAGTTCTCGTGTCCCTGTCCGACGGGCATCGCCAGGGCATCGGGCGCTATTCCCGGCGAAGGAAACGCGGGCACTCGAATCGCTCCCGCGCTCGACGTGATCTCGACGAGATCGCCCTGGCGAATCCCGAGTTTCTCCGCCGTTTGCAGGTTGATCTCAACCCAACTGCTCCACACCGCGCTCGACATGGGATCCGGGAGTTCCTGCAGCAGCGGCAGGTGCGCCAACGATCCATCGAGAAATGCCTGGGATGAATAAGGAAGAAAATGGAACGGAAACCGGTTCGCATCGCCATCAAATTGAGGATCAGCGTATTTCACTGCGGGCGGGGGCTGCGGCCGCGTTGAGCGTTCATAGAGCGCCCCGGTCGTCTGTTTCGGAATCTCGCCCCACCATCCACCTTGTTTCTGCGCCGTTTCCCACGCTTTCTCGACCGGCAGCGAATCGAAGGCCGACTTCAACATCTCCCGAAAATCCTTCCACGGAAAATCCAGCGGCTTCTTCAGCCGTTTCGCGAGATCGAGCAACACATCCGGCGTCGATCGCGTTTCATGCAACGGCCGCATCACGGGGGGCGCCAGATTCGCCACGGCAACCTTCGCCCCCGACTCCGGCATCGATTGATTCCACGATTCGAGAAACGAATGATCCGGCAGAATCAAATCCGCCATCACACTCGTTTCATCGATGAAATTGCCAAAGCTGACGATGTAGGGAATCTGCCGAAGCTTCTCCGCAATCTTCCACGCCATCGGCGACGCAAAGACCGGATTCGCGCCATCGATGAACAACATCTGGAGGCCCGACATGTAGGCGTCAGACCCTTGTTTTATCAGTTCGCTGGGTCTGACGCCGAATTGTCCCCCTTCCGGATTTCCATCGAGGACCGGCATGAATCGGACGCTGCCGGCCAGCGCGTTCAGCGCATTCACCGCCACGGCATTGAACAATCCGTTTGTCTGCGCGAGCGCAGCCCCACCGATGATCGCCACGGCAGGTTTCTGCTCGACGAATTCCTTCGCGAGTTTTTCGATTCTCGCCGCCTTCACTCCTGTTTTGTTTTCGACGTCCTGCGGTGAAAACGCCGGCAGTCCCGATGTCCATCCCTCGATCGAGGCGCCCGCCTGGCCCGCATCCGCCGGCTTCTTCGCGCCCGATTTCATAATCGCGTGCGCAATGCCGAGAGCCACGGCGCCTTCAAGGCCGGGCTTCACGGGCAGCCATTCGTCGGCATTCGCGCCCGTTTGCGACATGCGATATTCGAACTGCACGAACTTTCCGCGACTGCCCGGCCGTCCCTGACGCATCTCGCCGTAGCCGGCATTCTGCGCAACCGGGGAATTCCATGTACCGAGAAAATCCGCTCCGAAGGACACTACATATTTCGCCGCCGCGAGATCCAATGTGGGCAATTGATGTTTTCCAAAACTGATTTCGTTCGCACGGCGCAGAACGTCGTTGGTGAAGAACTCAAAGACGAGAGGCTGCCCCCCGAAGCGTTTTGCGAATTGTGCGGCGAGATCGCCGCGCAATCCACGCTGCGGCCGTGTCAGGAACGCGAACGTTTTTTGATTATTGGCTGCGGCGAGTTCATCAAGCTTCGCGGCCGTTTCGTTGAGGGCCTGATCCCATGAGATCTCAACAAACTTTCCATCGCCTCGCGCGCCCGCGCGTTTGAGCGGATGCCCGACGCGATCCGGATGATAAGTGATTTCCATCGCCGCCTGGCCGCGCGTACACAACTTGCCCTGGCTGATCGGATGCTGCGGATTCCCTTCGAGTTTCTTGACGAGCCCCATCTTCGTCACGCCGCGTTGCCCGTCATGAAAGACTTCCGTCTCGCCTTCCATCACCCGCGCAATCACGCCGCATCCGGCCGCGCACAGCGGACACACACTCGGTTTCCATTCCGCGATTCCCGGGGTGATCTGATCTTCGGGCACAAATCGAATCAGGTGATACTCCGGGTTTCCGCAACTGGCCAGCGTTGCGCTCGTTCCCGTCAGTGCCGAAATCTTGATGAAGTTTCGCCTGTTCACTTTGTTTCTTTGTGCCCTTTGTGTCCCGGTGTCTATCAGTAGTGGCAAGTCAGACAGTCGTTCGACGCGGCCTTCTGCTTATGACAATTGATGCAGAAGCCCATCGTATGATCGACTTTCTTCTCGGCCACCGTCATGGCCGTCACATCCCCATGACAGGTCGCGCAATCCACTCCGGCGCGGATGTGCGGCGCATGGTTGAATCTCACATGCGCTTCTTCGTTGAATCCGTACACGCGCTGCCACGCCATATCCTCTCCGCGTTTCGCATGATCGCGAAGCGCCTGAATCCGGGGATCCTTCACGTCTCCGATGTCTTCGTGGCAGTACATGCAAATGTTGATGCTGGGAATCCCGGCCCTCGCGCCCTTCTTCACACCCGTGTGACACGTATCGCAGGAAACGCCGATATCATCGGTATGAATCTTATGAGGGAAATCGATGGGCTGCTGCGGCTTGGGTTTGATGTTCAGGAAATGCTTCGCGGCTTCACCAACGGTGGCGTGCGCCGGACTGAACTGCGCCGAACTCCATCGTCGGGCCGCATAAGGATCGGTGGTACGCGATGCATACGGCTGTACATTCGGCTTTTGACAACCCACAAGAGTTGCGGCAAAAACCGCGAGCAGCGCGATCCAACGCGCCATGACAGACCTGCAGTTGCGACGTTTCTCCACGGCACCCGAAAGTTCAAACCGCTCGGATTAAATAAGGTTTGGCTGCTTTGTCTTTTGTCTTATGGACGAAGGTGAAGAACCCCGCCAGGCTCCAGTCATCCCCAGCCGGACGCCGGACTTGGAAAAGTATCACACCGGTCCAAGCCGCGCAACGCACACCCGCCGCCGAATCTCTCATGCTAGAATATTGGGGTTTTCTCTTCGGGGCGTGGCTCAGCCTGGCTAGAGCGCTTGGTTCGGGACCAAGAGGTCGGAGGTTCGAATCCTCTCGCCCCGATTTTTCCCTTCATTAATCATGTCGGACACCAAGAAAATCGTTGATCGCCGCGGTCGAACCTGGACATTGAAAAAAGTTCGGTGGGAAGAAGCCGAAACCGAGGACTCTCGATTTTGGTACGAAGAACTCACTCCTGAAGAGCGCATCGAGGCTGTCTACGATGCGTTGGAAAGCTGCCTTAAAACGCGAGGCATTGATGCCGTTCCGAGACTACGAAGAGTTCATCGCCTCATTAAACGAACACGGAGTGAAGTACCTAATCGTGGGGGCTCACGCCGTCGCTTATCACGGTCGTCCTAGAGCGACAAAAGATTTCGATGTCCTGATCGAGCCTACCAGGGAAAACGCTCGCCGGACTCTTGTCGCAATTAGGAGTTTTCTTGGAGTCAAGACCGACTACTCCATCGATGACCTTGTGGATCCCGACGTCGTCATCCAGCTTGGCATTGCTCCTGTGCGAATAGACGTGCTCTCTTCAATCAAGGGTTGCCCGGATTTCAAGCTAGCTTGGAAGGACCGCGTCAACGCGCATTTTGGACCAGTGCCCGCGCACTACATTAGTTTCGATGATTTGATTGCCGCAAAAGAAGCGGCGGGACGGCCGCAAGACCGCGTCGACGTGCGTTTTCTCAAACGCCTACCGCCCTTCGGGCAAAAAAAGAAAAAATAGAGCTGGAAAGACCATCGGGTTCGGGACCAGGAGGTCAGAGGTTCGAATCCTCTCGCCCCGACTCCTTCGTGTGGCGCAAATCATTTATGACCGAATCGCCGCATTGACCGCCTTTCCGAACCGCGGTCGCGCCGGACGAAATGCGAGGAGTCTTGTGGCAGTACCGCGGTCGATATCCACCAAGAGGAGGCTCGATCGAGGGAGCGAGTTGGCGTAGAATGAATGTCATCAAATCATC
>CAZWGA010000058.1:0-38572 GCA_964633285.1 uncultured Solibacteraceae bacterium
AGCTGCATGCCGAGCAGCGGGAAAGTCGTGTGCGCTCCCATATCCGGAGGCAAATCCAATCGCACGACCTGCGGAGAAGTAAGATTCGCTTCGGTCGGTTCCTTCGGGCCTTTCAAAAGTTTTTCGCGATCGACAATTTGAACGATGCCGTTCGCGCCGGTTCCATATCCGAAGTAGACACGATTCCCTTTCGGTCCCGTGGAAATCGCTCCGTGTAATTCAGTCGGTACGGGTCCGGTGGTCCCGGGCTGCTGACCGGGAAGCCCAAAGTTTCGGATGAAGATGGGTTCGGCCGGTTCGCTCAAATCGAAAATCTGGGTCATGCGCCGCGTTCGCCAATCCGGAAGGCCGGAAACGAGAAATGCGATTCCTGTATCGCACTCCCAGAAACTTTTGTGAGTGTCGCGCAGACCGCTGACCACAACCGTCACGCGTTCCGGCTTCGACGGATTGGTCACGTCCCAGATCTCGTGAGCCGAGTTTCCGAAACTGCGAAGCAGATAAACTTTGTTTTTGTCGGCACGTGGAAGCTGACTGCCGTCGCACACTCGCGCCATCTGCGCTCCGCCGGATTCGCCCGCGCCGGGTGTCGCCGGCTCACCGGGAATGTGCGCGAGATATTTCGGCTGCCTGGGATCGGTAACATCGACAATCGATGTTCCGTTGTTCTCCTGCTTTCCGGTGATCGGATTCAATTGGGTCCCGCCGTGGTGGCCAATGTACGCAATCCAGCGCTCACCCTGTTTGTGAATCGTGGGCTGATACGCGCTGCGCGCCTGCAGGTCGTGGTAACCCACCAGTTCCATGTTGCTCTTTTCAACTTTCTGCTGAGCCAGTACAACCATGGAAAGCAGCGCCGCGAAAACCGTCGCTAAGACGGCCGGCCTTTTTGTCCGCATATTTCCTCCCGGGAGAATGCCGGGATTCTATTACAACCGCGGATCAACCGAGAAGGTCTGAGACTTTGAAGCTGATGCCGGGAAACGAGAGAGGCGAAACCGAGTCCCCGGACCGAAGCGTGAATTGAGTTTTGTAATCCTTGCCCTCGGGATCGCGGCAAACCAGAAGCACATTGTCCTGAAGGTTTTCGATCCAGAATTCGACAACACCCGTGGCCGCATACAAGGGCAGCTTGACTTTCTGGTCGTAACGAAGGCTTGAATCGGAGACTTCAATGACAAGAAACGTATCTTCGGGCGTAAGACGCTTGGCCTCGTAATAGTCTTCGCGCGTTCTCATGATCACAATATCCGGTTGCGGTTCGTTGTAATTATTTAAACGCAGCGGAAGCTGGATGCTCACGAATGCGCGGCCTTTAAACGCGAATGTAAAGAACTCGTTTGCACGGATGAGCCGGGAAACGTGCTTCAGACCGATCGGGCTCATTTCGACAATCTCACCTTCAATGAGCTCCACTCGATCTCGCGGATTAAGGATGCCGGCGTCCGCCATCCTGTAATAGTCGTCGACTGTGAATAATTTTTTCGTAACGTCTGCCAGCATATTGCATCCTCGTTGGTGTTCGCCAAGCTTATCACGCAGGCGGTAACGCAACTTCATTGCCTACTCTAACTCATTTAGATGAGGGATTCGCACCGAGAAGTTCGCTGAAAAAGCGACTGTTTTTTCGCCGAAAAGCAGGATTTTGTTAAGGCAGTTCGCAGGGTTCAACGTGCCAGATCTTCGAAGCGTATTCCTGAATGGTGCGGTCGGAAGAGAATTTTCCGGCGCGGGCGACATTAATGATGCTCTTGCGGATCCAGGCCTCGCGATCCTTGTAGGCCGCATCGACGCGTTCCTGCGCCTGGATGTAGTCGCGAAGATCGGCAAGCAGCATGTAGTGATCGCCGCCGGAGAGAAGTGAATCCATAAGAGGCCTGAAGACTCCCGGTTCGGTCATGCTGAAGAAATCGCGGTTGATGAAATCGATCGCCTGGCGAATTTCTTCGTCGTTGTTGTATACGTTCCAGGGATTGTAGGACTGCCGGCGCTGCTTCACTTCATCCGCCGTCATTCCGAAGATGAATATATTGTCGCGGCCGACTTCTTCAAGAATCTCGACATTTGCGCCATCGAGTGTTCCGATCGTGAGCGCGCCGTTAAGCTGAAGCTTCATATTGCCCGTTCCGGAAGCTTCGGTGCCCGCCAGTGAAATCTGTTCGCTCAGATCCGCGGCGGGAATGATTCTTTCCGCAAGCGACACGCGATAATTCGGCAGGAAGACCAGCCTCAGTTTCGACGACACATCCAGATCGCCGTTCACAACCTCCGCGACCTGATGAATCAATTTGATGATCAGCTTCGCCATGGCATAACCGGGCGCGGCCTTGCCGCTGATAATGAACGTGCGCGGCGCGATATCCAATGCAGGATCGTGCTTCAGCCGGCTGTAGAGCACAATGACGTAGAGAATGAGCAGGAGCTGGCGTTTGTATTCATGCAGACGCTTCACCTGCACATCGAACAGCGATGATGGCGGCACCTGAACACCAAGCTCACGGCGGATATATTGAGCGAGCATTTCCTTGTTGAAGTGTTTAACGGCCTCAAAACTCCTGCGGAATTCGAAATCTTCGGCGAACGGCTCGAGCCGGAGCAGTTGATCGAGATCGGTGATCCATGAATCTCCGATCGTCCGGCTGATGAGCTGAGCCAGAGCGGGATTTGCCGTGAGCAACCATCGCCGCGGAGTAATGCCGTTCGTCTTGTTGTTGAATTTTGCAGGCCAGTATTCGGCGAAATCGCGAAGGACATCCGTCCTCAACAAATCGCTGTGAAGCCGGGCCACGCCGTTTACCGACGATGACCCTGCGATCGCGAGATGCGCCATCCGGACATGTTTGTGCTCGCCTTCCTCAATAATGCTCATCCGGCCAAGGCGATCGCCGTCGAGCGGATATCGGAATGCGACATCGCGCAGGAACCGCGCATTGATCTCGTAAATGATTTGAAGATGCCGCGGCAGGAGGCGCTCCATCATGCTGACGGGCCATTTCTCCAATGCTTCCGGCAGAATCGTGTGATTCGTGTAACCCGTCGAAGCCGTGGTGATGCTCCACGCCTGATCCCATCCGAGTCCTTCGCGGTCCATGAGCAGACGCATCAATTCAGGAATCACCAGCGTCGGATGCGTGTCGTTCAGTTGAATGAAAATTTTTTCAGGAAAGAGATCCCACGAATTTCCATCGGATTTGAACCGCCTCAGCATGTCCTGAAGCGAACAGGACACAAAAAAATACTGCTGCTTGAGCCGCAGTTCCTTTCCTTCGAAAACGTTGTCATTCGGATAAAGCACCTTGGTCAGATTCTCGGCGAGAACTTTGTTTGCAACGGCGTCGACATAGCTGCCTCGATTGAAATCGTTGAGGTCAAACTCGGCCGTCGCTTTCGCGGACCAAAGGCGAAGTGTGTTGACGGTCTGTCCGCCATATCCGACGACCGGCAGATCGTAGGCCATGCCGATCACGCTCTTGGTGTCAACCCAGCGGTACCTCGGCTCGCCGTTAACCTGGACCACTTCAACCCGGCCTTCAAACTGGACAGGGAAGGAGAATTCAGGATGCGCAATTTCCCACGGATACGTGAGCTTCAACCACTCGTCGGGTTGCTCGACCTGATATCCGTTAACGATTCTCTGATTGAAGATGCCGAAATCGTACCGAAGGCCGTAGCCAATCGCCGGCAGATTGAGTGTCGCCATCGAATCGAGGAAACAGGCGGCAAGCCGGCCCAATCCTCCGTTGCCGAGACCGGCATCGACCTCGTGATCTCGAAGGGATTCCCAATCGAGTCCGGCGGCAGCCATGGATGACCGGCACGCGTCTTCGAGTTTCAGGTTGATCACATTGTTTCCGAGCAATCGCCCGATCAGAAACTCGAGCGAAAGGTAATAGATGCGCTTGACGTTTTTCTTGTGATGAGCCTGCTGCGTCGCAATCCAGCGATCGACCAATCGATCGCGCACAGCCAGCGCCAATGCCTGGTAGCAATCGCGTTCGGTTGCGGTGTAGTGGTCTTTTGCCAGCGTTCGACGAAGGTAGTGCTCGAAGTCGAGTCTCAGCGTCTGGGCGGACGGCGCGCTCTGAAGTTCCGGCTCAAGTAGTCTCACTCCTCCTACATCGGCGGGTCCTGGGGAGAAGATTAAGGGTAATTTCAGGGACAGACACCAAATTCTGAATTACGAATTTGGTGTCTGTCCCCGAAATTCCCTTCCTTTTATCTCACGACAGGCAAAGTCAGACGCGATGGATACTGCGCCGATTCATAGATCCGTTGCGTGGCAACCTGAAAATCATGCGGCTTCGCTTTGAAAATGTTTTCGACGAACTTCTGCGGGTTCCTGTCATAAAGCGGAAACCATGTGCTCTGGACCTGCACCATCACGCGATGCCCTTTCTTGAAGGCATGATTATTCGCGTGCAGGTCGATGGTGTATTCCGCCACCTGATTCGCCGTAATGGGCGCCGGTTTCTCGAAACTCTGCCGGTATCTTCCGCGAAAGATTTCATCGACGACCATGAGTTGATAGCCGGCCAGCTTCGGATCTTCCGGATTGCTGTCCGGATAGACATCGATCAGTTTGACGATCCAATCACTGTCTGTTCCGGTCGTTGAAGCGAACAGGTGCGCGATCACATAGCCGCTGATCGTCAGGTCTTCGGTGAGAACCTCCGATTTCCAGCTAACGACATCGTCCCGGCCCTCAACAAAGCGCTGATCCTGAGCCGGCCACGTGTACCATCGGGAACCTTGTCCATACGTCGCTTGGATCGGACGCTTCCTGTACGGAACAGGATTCGAGGGATCGGAAACGTAGCTTTCGAATTCCGTCCCGCCGGCAGCCGGTTTTTCGAAGGAGAGTTTTCTTCCGCCACCCAAAAACAAATCGCGAGAGGCAGACTCTTTGGGCGGCCAGTGATCGGAAGAAATCCATTTGTTGGAACCGCTCTGAAAAGTGACAGCCTCAGGCTGGTCGAACTTCCGGTTGTCCTTCAGATAAGACGCAAACCAGGGAGCCTGAATCCGGGATCGGAAGTAAGGCCCGGTCTCGCTGCCGAACTGAACGTCACTCAGGCTTTGGGCCGGACCGTTCCAGCCTCCGTGATTCCACGGCCCGAGTACGACAAAGTTCTGATGATTCGAGTCGAATTTTTCCAAAGCTTCATAGGCCGCCAGCGCGCCGAAGTAGTCTTCCTGATCCCACCAGCCTCCGACCACAAGCGTGGCAACGGTTGTCGGCTTGAGATAACGCTCGGCGGCGCGTGCCTTCCAGTAATCGTCGTAAGCGGGATGAGAAACGAACGCGTTCCACGTTGGCCACTTGTGAGCTTTGATTTTCGAAAGCGAGCCCAATTCGAGATACCAGTCGAAGGCATCTTTGCTGAATTCGACTTTCGTAAATTGATTCGAACTTTCCATCGCCTTGACGTACTCGTAACCGTAGGTTTCGCGGAACGCGCCATTGTGGAAAAAATCGTCGCCAAGCCATGTATCGGTCATCGGGGCCTGCGGCGAAGAAGCCTTCAGTGCGGGATGGGCGTCGATTGTCGCAACAGCCGCGAGCCATCCGTCGTAAGACACGCCGATGATGCCGGCCCGGCCGTTGTTGTTCGCAACATTCCGGATGAGCCAGTCAATCGTGTCGTAGGTATCTGTGCTCTCGTCAGCCGCTGTTGCGCCGGCTTTATCCCGCGGCGGCCGATTCATGAGGAAGCGCCCTTCTGAACCGAATCGGCCTCGAATGTCCTGGACAACGAAGATGTATCCATCCTTGATCAGATCGGTGTATTCCCTGTTGATCGCATCCGAGTCCGTGCCGCCGGCACCATAAGGGGTGCGGCTGATCATGATCGGCAAACGTTCGGTTTGATTCTTCGGACTGAAGATCAAGGTATGCAATCGAGCGCCATCGCGCATTCGTATCATTTCTTCGTGGCGGTCGAATGGAACGGAAGATTGCTGCGCATTTTGCGAATAGGCAAAGAGAAGCAGCAGAACGTTGAGTGAAAGTATGATGACGGAATTCTTCATAACCGTTAGTTTACGAGTGCAACTGCCGTTTCAATTAACGATAATCGCGGCGTGACTTTCATCGCAGGCACAAAAGTCGGACCGTATGAAATCCTCTCGCACCTTGGTGCGGGCGGCCAGGGAGAGGTCTACAAGGCTCGCGATACGCGGCTCAATCGATTCGTCGCGATCAAAGTTCTTCCAGACAGCTTGTCCCGGAATCCCGAATTAAAAACCCGCTTCGAGCGGGAAGCTCAGACACTGGCCAGCCTCAGCCATCCGCATATTTGTCCTGTATTCGATGTCGGACGCCAGGATGGAATCGACTATCTGGTCATGGAGTTCATTGACGGCCAGACACTCGCCGATCGATTGGCGAGCGGACGGTTGCCGCTGGATCAGGCATTGCGGATCGCGATCGAGATTGCGGATGCGCTGGACAAGGCCCATCGGCAGGGCATCGCCCATCGTGATGTGAAGCCGTCGAACATCATGCTGACGAAGGCCGGCGCCAAACTGCTGGACTTTGGCCTTGCGAAAACCGGATTGGAAACGAAGGTATCAGGCTCCGCATCCCAATTACCCACGAATGCTGCTCTCACGGGACAGGGAATGATTCTCGGAACATTGCAATATATGTCGCCCGAGCAGCTTGAAGGCCGCGAGGCGGATGCGCGTTCCGACATTTTCTGTCTGGGCGCCACACTTTACGAAATGATCACCGGCGCGAGGGCTTTCGAGGGAAAAAGTCAGGTTAGCCTGATGGCCGCGATCCTGGAACACGAACCCGTTTCGATTTCGTCGCTGGTGCCGTTGAGTCCGCCGCTGCTGGAAAAGATCGTTCGTAAATGCCTCGCGAAGGATCCGGCCAGGCGCTGGCAATCCGCATCCGACCTCATCGAAGCTCTCGAATGGATTCGAGGAGGCGCCGGTGATTCCGTGATTGCGGCTCCTGCTCCGCCCGCTTCCGCACGATGGAAGGCCGTGGCGGCGAGCGCAATCGCGCTGGCTTTAGTTGCTCTCATTCTTGCCGGCTTGATGTTTTTCCGGAAGCCGGACGATGCGCCGCTATGGGTCTCCCTGATTCCTCCCGACACCAACTTTACGCCGGTCACAACGCTAGCCCTTTCGCCGGACGGCAAACAAATCATCTTCGGCGCGCCGAATGCCACTGGCGCGAATTCTCTTTGGGTCCGGTCCATCGATTCGGCGGAGGCGCGCGAATTGCCGGGCACCTCCGGTGGCATCCTGCCGTTCTGGTCTCCGGATGGACGGTCGATCGCTTTCTTTGAATTCCCGGGTGGAAAACTCGATCGGATCGACATCGCCGGTGGAACTCCGCAAGTCCTGGCGGCGGCCGCGAATCCTAGAGGCGGCAGTTGGGGCAAGGATGGAACGATTCTGTTTGTGCCGGCGCCGACTTCCGAAATACTCCGGGTTCCGGCGGGCGGCGGAACGCCGTCGCTCTGGAAACCGCGCGAGCCGGGAACTCGAACTTTCGAAGCTCCGATCTTCCTTCCCGATGGAAAGCATTTTTTATACTTCGTTTTCGACGCCAACCCGCAAAAACAAGGCCTCTACGCTGCTTCTCTGGATGGCGGCGATATCAAAATAATTCCGGGAGTCGCATCCAAAGGGGAGTACGCCAATGGATATCTCTTCTACTGCAAGGGCGCGGACTTGTTTGCGCAGCCGTTTGATACCGGCAAACTCGAACTGCATGGCGAACCGAAACGAATGGCGAGCAATATCGGTTACAACTATGGCGACGTGTCGAATCGAGCTTTTGAAATTGCCGCGGGAGGTACGCTCGCCTTTACGTCTCAGGCAACTTTGCCCACCACCCAGCCCACGTGGTTTGACCGGTCCGGCAAGCAGCTCGATCACGTTGGAGAACCTGGATACTATTTTGGATTCTCGGTGTCGCCGGACCGCAAAAAGATGGCGCTGGAAAAATCCGATTCGCAAACCGGAGAGGACACGACCTGGCTTCTCGAATTCGCCAACGGCATTTCGTCCAAATTGACATCCGGCGGCCAGATCAACACTCCCATATGGGCCTCCGACAGCGAGCGAATTCTCATATCACTTGACGGAAATGTCGCGGCGGTGAATACGGTCTCGGGCCGGAAAGAAACTCTGCTTGCCGTGGCTGAAGAGACCGTCGGTGCCTACCTGCAAACCACATCGCCGGATGGCCGTTATCTGGTCTGGACAAAAAGCACCAACGGTCAGAGCGACCCCTGGATCGCTCCCCTCGACGGCAGCGAGAAACCCAAACGGTTCCTGCAAACACCCTACAACGAATTCCGCGCGCAGATTTCACCCGACGGACACTGGATCGCATACGTGTCGAACGAATCCGGCAACGATGAAGTCATGGTCGAATCGTTCCCTCAGCCGGGACAGAGAAAACGTGTTTCACCGGAGGGTGGAGCGTTTCCCGAATGGCGGCCCGATGGCCGCGAACTGTATTACCTGGCTCCTTCTTCCGGTCACCGCCGCAAATTAATGGTTGTGCGCGTCGAACCCGGCTCGACGTTTTCTGCGTCCCGGCCCGAACTTCTTTTTGAAGCGCCTCCACTGGGCGATAACCCGCGCCGCGGCCATTACGCCGCATTCGGCAATGGCGATCGCTTTCTCATGGACCTGGTCGTTCCGGAAATCAAACCGCGCTCCATTACGCTGCTCCTCCATTGGCCTTCGCTGCTGAAGTAAGGTATAAAGATTCAATCATTCGCCCGTTTAGGAGGCTGGTTATGTTCTGGAGACGCACCGCTCTTGCCGGAATTCTCATTCTCGGAATCGCCGCGATGACGGCATCGATGCGCGCCACTGCAGAAGAAAGTTCCGCCACGGTGACCTTCAATAAGGATGTTCTTCCGATCCTCCAGAAGAACTGCCAGACCTGCCACCGTCCCGGTGAAATTGCGCCGATGTCTTTCATGACATACAAGGACGCGCGGCCGTGGGCTAAAGCAATCAAGTCGGCCGTCGTCAGCCGGCAGATGCCGCCATGGTTTGCGGATCCCGCATACGGCCACTTCGCCAACGATCGGACATTGAGTGATGCGACCATCAAAACACTGGCCGCATGGGCCGATGGCGGCGCATTGGAAGGCGACGCGAAAGATGCGCCGGCGCCGGCGAAGTTCGTCGAAGGCTGGGGAATCAAGCCCGACATGGTTATCGAAATGCCGAAGGACATTCAACTCCCCGCGACGGGAACGATCAACTACAAAAGCATTCTGGTGAAGGTGAATTTCCCTGAGGACCTGTGGGTGACTGCCGCGGATCTGCGTCCGGGAAATCCGGAAGCGGTTCATCATATGAGAGCCATCGTGCGGCCTCCGGGCTCGACCTGGATGAAAGATGCCGTTCCCGGCGTTGCTTATGAAAACGGCGATCCGGAAGTCGGCCGGCAAACCGAAGGGACCGACCTTCTCGGCAAATTCAATCCAGGCCTGGGAGCGCAGGATTTCAGCATGTTCGAGTCGGCGAAGTTCGTTCCGAAAGGATCCGATATCGTCTTCAGCATGCACTACACGGCCACCGGCAAACCGGCGACCGATCGATCGAAACTCGCGCTGGTATTCTCAAAGAAACCGCCGCGGCTGCGTTATTTCGTGAGTGATGGTCCCACTGGATCGAACCTTGCGATTCCCGCAGGCGACGGTAATGCCGAGGTTGTTTCCGAAATGACGGCTCAGGCAGACACGCAGTTGATTTATCTGCAACCGCACATGCATCTGCGTGGGAAGGATTACGAAGTTCGATTGATTTCACCAGCCGGCGAATCCAAAACGATTTTCAAGGCGAAGTGGGATTTCAACTGGCAGCTTGGTTTTGATCTCGCCGATCCGATCGCGATACCCAGGGGCACGCGAATCGTCGGCATCGCGCACTACGATAATTCCGCCAACAACAAGTACAACCCCGATCCGGCAAAACTGGTTCTGTGGGGCGATCAGAACTGGGATGAAATGCAGAATTGTTTTATGGGTTTCCTGGTTGATCCCAATCTGAAAGATCCTAAATCGCTGTTCAAGCGTTCCGGCGCAAGCCTGCTGCCGCGGGGGAAATCCGGACCGACACTGGCTTCTCTCAACTGAAAAACGGGATAGAACCACAACTCCCATGAAACCGGTACCTCCAAACGAGCAGCGCGCATTGGTCGATCGCCTGACGAAAATGTGCGGTGGCAGCTATTCCCCGGAAACGCGCAGGAAATATTTCATCTCAGGACCTCAATGGGCGGCGGCCTATCGCGGTCAGGCGCTGTTTTATGCGCCGACCCGGGATCCGATCACATTTGAAGATGTGATCCGGGAGTTCGGACAGATCGGAATTCCCTACTGGACCACTCACGACAGCGACGTTATTCCAACCGATCAACTCGGCACCGATCGCCAGCAGGCGATCGTTGCGCAAATCGGAAACACTCTTGAGAAACACGGCGTGAAATGTTCGATGGTCACGACGGAGACGTTCTATCACGAAGTTTTCGCGGCAGGGCCCTCTCCGGAATCACCGGAGGTGCGCGAGTACGCGGCATTTCGTGTGAGAAACACCGTCGACATCGGGCACGAACTCGGCGCTCGCTACGCGGTGTATTGGCCGGGGTCGCTGGGTTACTTCGTTCAGGGAGCCATCGATGAGATTCAAACACTGCGATGGTACGCGGATGCTCTGAATGCGGCATGCGATCGCGATATTGAAGTTGCGAAACGCAAGGGCCGGCCGACGCTGAAACATTGCCTCGAGGCGAAGCCTTTTGAACCGCAGGCGGAGATTCTTCTTCCCACCAGCGACGCCATGCTGGCATTCATCGGGTCGGGCGTGTTGACACATCCGGAAATGGTCGGCCTCAACCCGGAGTATCTGCACGAACTCATGTGGGGCGGCGCGCCGCGAGCCGCGCTGGCGCGCGCGCTGATGGCCGGCAAATTGTTTCACTTTGATATCAACGATGGATATCGCCTCAAGCATGATGTCGATATCGGCATGGGGCTGATTAATCCGCTCGACTGGCTCAATGTCCTGATGCTGCTCCGCGCCAATGGTTTCAACGGTCCGTTCAATCTGGACTTCAAACCGCTGCGGACAACCAGCAACTACGGCGTCTTTGCCGTCAGTTTTCCATCCGCTGTCGATCGATTCATCACCATGTGGGAGATCGCGGGCGACGCGCTTGAAGACCCGGTGCTTCGCGAAGCAACCGACGCGTTGAAAGCCGGCTCGGGCATCCAGGCAGGAACGGATGCTCATGCGATTGCTGAAGCCAACAAGGAACTTCTAACCCTTCACGAATTGATCGGACATCGTCTCGTTCAATTGCTGCTGGGACTGCATCGGGGCCGCGTTCATTTTTCATGAACTGGTGGCTCGGCATCGATGTCGGGACCGGAGGCTCCCGCGCCCTGCTCGTTGACGAACGCGGGGCGGTCAAGCACGTGTCCTTTTCTCCCCACGAAGACATGCGCATGGAGCGCCCGCTCTGGGCCGAACAGCGCCCGGAGAACTGGTGGGATGCATCGCGCGAAGCCATTCGCGGCGTGCTTCGAATAGCCAATGCTTCGGCTCAGGATATACGCGGCATTGGTTTGTCGGGCCAGATGCACGGCCTCGTCATTCTCGATTCTTCGGACAAGGTGATTCGGCCCGCATTGATCTGGTGCGATCAGCGAAGTCAGCCTCAAGTCGATGCCATCAATGAAACCGTAGGCAAAGAGACAGTACTCGCGTGCATCGCCAATCCCGTATTGACCGGATTTACTCTTCCCAAATTGCTGTGGGTTCGCGACAACGAACCTGCGAAATTCGAGCGCGTCCGGAAGGTTTTGCTTCCGAAAGATTACGTCCGGTTCTGTCTCACGGGTGAATATGCTAGCGACGTGTCGGATGCCTCGGGAACGGCGCTGTTCGATGTCGTGCGGCGGAGATGGTCGTACGAATTAGCCGAACGGATCGGCCTGGATCGAAACATTCTGCCGGCAGCCGTGGAGTCAAGCGCCGTCAGCGGAAAAGTCTCGCGCATCGCTTCTGAAGCGACCGGCCTGGCCGAAGGCACGCCCGTGGTGGGAGGCGCCGGAGACCAGGCGGCCAGCGCCGTCGGCAACGGGATCGTCGAGTCCGGAATTGTTTCGTGCACGATCGGCACGTCGGGCGTGGTTTTTGCTCACACGTCTTCGCCTGCATACGATCCGCGCGGACGTGTTCATACATTCTGTCACGCGGTCGAAGGCGCATGGCATGTCATGGGAGTCACGCAGGGCGCGGGTTTGAGCCTTCAATGGTTCCGGAATAACCTGGCGCCGGGCACGGGGTACGATGCGCTCACAGAGGAAGCGGCCCAGGCGCCCGCCGGATCGCAGGGACTCTTCTGGCTTCCTTACCTGATGGGTGAACGGACTCCTCATCTCGACGCTTCGGCGCGCGGCGGCTGGATCGGCCTTACGGCGAAACACACTCGCGCCGATCTCATTCGCTCATTGATGGAAGGTGTTGCCTACAGTCAGAAGGATTGTCTCGATATCATCGAAGGACTCGGCGCGCCCGCAACCCGGGTTCGCCTGTCCGGCGGCGGCGCGCGCAGCGCATTCTGGCGTCAGATGTTCGCGGACGTTCTGGGGAAACCTGTTGCGATACTCGAAAACCAGGAAGGCTCCGCGTATGGCGCTGCCCTGCTCGCGCTGGTGGGAACAGGCGAATACCCCACGGTGCGTGAGGTCTGCAAGGTTGCTATTCGGGAGACCGCCGTTCTGAAACCGCAGTCCGGCAATCTGCAGACCTATGCGCTTGGGCATAAGATCTATCAGGCTCTATATCCTGCAACCCGGACACCGATGTTGACTCACCTGTAGATATCATGTAGATTCGGTTGTAGACTGCATCATGAAAGGCAAGCACATGGCCGATCAACACTGGAACCCGGAACGAATCCGGCGATTGAGGGGCAATCGGACCCAGGAGGAATTCGGGAAACTTATCAGGCTTCCCAAGAACACGATCTGGCGATGGGAAGCCGATTACGCCAGGCCGGATGCCCGGCGATCGAAACTGCTTGCCGCCATCGCCAAGAAAGAAGGTTTCATTCCGGACTGGACGATAGCCGATTCGGCGGTTCTCCTTGGCGACCTCGAACAGGGATCAAAACTCTTGTCACGGCAGTTCAAGCTTCCCGGCAAAAAGCCTGCCCGCGGGTAATTCGCTGTGGCTTTGTATGTCACGGATACCCACCCCCTGATCTGGTATGCGACACAAACTTACGGTAAGCTTTCCCGCCGCGCCCTTCAGGCATTCGAAAAGGCAAATCGCTCTGAAGCGTTGATTTATGTTCCGGCAATGGTTCTCTGGGAAGCCGGCCTTCTCGAAAAGATTGGACGCGTCCGGTTTATTCCTTCTTTCCCCGCCTGGATGGATGCCCTGCTTGCGCTTCCGGGCTTTGCATTGGCGGAACTCAACGTTGATGTCATCAGTACGGCGTTATCCATGACCTTCAACTCGGACCCGTTCGATCTCGCCATTGTTTCGACCGCACGCATGAAGGAATTACCTCTCATCACGAAGGATCTTGCGATCACCAAGTCCCGGTTGGTCGATATCGTTTGGTGAATACGCCTTAGTGGGCCACTTCATACCGATTTCTTCGGATCCCGCACCATGTGAAATCCGAGGGAATTGTTATATCCTCACGCGCCATATGAATCTCGTCATCTCGCTGTTTCTCGCCTTCGCAGGCTTTCAATCTGAACAGGTCGCCGGGTCCGGCAATTTCAGTCCGATTGTTGCTGATCTCGATAAGGCAGTGGCTTTCTATCAGGACGCTATCGGTCTCGAGATTCCGGCCAATGCCGCGTCGAGAGCGTGGGGCAACGATTCGGCGCTCATGAACTTTCTTGGCTTGCCCGCGGCTCAGATTCGATTCGTGACGGCGCGAATTCCCGGATCGACAATGGGCGTGGAGATTGTCGATTTCAAAGACATCGATCGAAAACCCGTTCAGGCGCGGCTCCAGGATCCCGGCGCGGTGCGGCTGATTCTTCTTGTCCGCGACATTGAAGCCATGCGCGAGCGTCTGAAGAAAGCCGGCATTGCGTTTATCAATAACAACTCGACAGTCGTGAAGGATCCGGATGGACACTTCATCGAATTCATTCAACCGAATCCTCTTCCCGAAACGACAGCCCCGGCGGCCAGCAATATTATTGGCGCGCGATTCGGATTGACGGTTGCCGACCTTGATCAGGCCATGCGTCTTTATCGCGACCAGCTTGGCTTTCAACCGCAGATCGATGCAACCTTCACCGCCGACAAGACAACAGGCGCTCAGGTTCGACGCGCCGTTGCTCGCGTTCCCGGTTCCGTTGTTCAAATTGAATTCTCCGAGTTCAAAGGAATCGATCGAAAGCCGATTGGCGCGCGTATTCAGGATCCCGGCGCAACCCGTTTTCAATTGCGCGTCCGCAACGCCGATGCCGTTGTCCAAACGCTGAAAGAATCCGGAGGGAAAGTCATAACAACCGGTGGAAATGATGGACCCATTCCAATGAGAAATCTTCGCGTCGCTCTCGTGCGTGAACTAAACAATCTTTTTCTCGTCGTCATGCAATAGCCAGGAGGAATCATGATTCGCGTATTGATGGCCATTCTCTGTACCGCGATTCTGATTACAGTCGCGGTTGCAGGAATCCAACCGCAGCGCGTGCCCGCGGGAACCGCGCACACGGGGAACGCATTCCGATTCAACAAAGTCGCGGATGGTGTCTATCATGCGGTCGGAACGGGATCGCTTGCGGTGGTGGGCAATTCCTCGTTCATCGTCAACGATGATGACGTCATCGTTGTAGACGATCACGTTTCGCCGGCGGCGGCGTGGGTCCTGCTGGAAGAAATCAAGACGGTCACGAACAAACCGGTTCGAACCGTCATTGATACTCACTTCCATTACGACCATGCTCACGGCAATCAGATCTTCGGCCCTGAAGTCGCTATCATCGGGCACGAGTTCACTCGAGAGATGCTTCTCGGCGGCAAGTCGATTCGGATGCCGCTCTATCAGAGTTACGTCACCGGATTGCCCGGACAGATCGCAAATTTGAAACAGCGGATCGCCGCGGAAATGGATGCGGCCAGAAAGGCGATGCTGCAGACCCAGCTTCAGGTCACCGAAAATAATGCAGCGGCACAGGCGGAACTGAAACCGACGCCTCCCAATGTCACACTTCAGAATCGGATGACGCTCTATCGCGGAAACCGCGAAATTCAGATTCGCTTTCTCGGCCGGGCGCATACCGCGGGCGACATCGTTGTTTACCTGCCGAAGGAAAAGATCGTCATGACGGGAGACATGCTGACCGCCGCGCTTTCCAACATGAGCGATGCTTTCGTGAACGAATGGCCCACGACGCTTGAAGAACTCAAGAAGCTCGACTTCAACACCGTTTTGCCCGGCCATGGCGAAGCGTTCACAGACAAAACCAAGATCGATTACTTCCAGGCGTATCTGCGCGATGTCTGGACGGAAGTCAGCCGACTGAAACAGCAGGGCGTATCTGCCGAAGATGCCGCTAAACGCGCCGACTTGACGAAGCATCGCGAACACTTCCCCACCATTACAACGCCCGGTGTTCCGTTGATCGCCGTCACTCGGATCTATGAATTGATCGACAGCAGGAAGTAACGCCTACTTCATTACGCTGAAGGCAAAAACCGTTCGCGATTTGTAGGGCTCGGCCGGAGAAATGATGGTCGATGGAAACGACGGTTTGTTCGGCGAATCCGGATAATGCTGCGTTTCGAGACAAAAGCCCGAACGTTTCTGATAAACGTGGCCGGCTGTTCCCGTGATCGAACCATCAAGATTGTTGCCGGTGTAAAACTGCAATCCCGGTTCGGTCGTCAGGACGTCGAGCACGCGGCCCGAAGACGGATCCACTACGCGCGCCGCCGGATGCATCCTTTCGGATTGCAACACGTCGAGCACGAAGTTGTGATCGTAGCCTTTGCCGAAGCGGAGTTGCTCGTCGTCCTGATCGATCCGTAAGCCAATCGCCGTTGACTTTCTGAAATCGAACGGCGTCCCATCCACCGGCGCAATGACTCCCGTCGGAATCAACGTCGGGTCCACGGGTGTGTAATTGCCGGCGTAGATCATCACTTGATGATCCAGAACGTCGCGCGAGCCGCCGGTCAAATTGAAATAACTATGTTGCGTCATGTTCAACGGAGTGGGCTTATCGCTGGTGGCGTCATAGTCGACAGCAAGCTCATTACGGTCGTTTAGCGTATACGTCACTCGCGCTTTCACCGTGCCGGGATAACCTTCCTCGCCATCGGGGCTTGTATATTGAAACACCACGCCGGTGCCGTCAGCGTTATGGAATGGGGTTCCCTGCCACACGACTTTGTCGAATCCTTTGATCCCGCCATGAAGGTGGTTCGGTCCGTTGTTTTTTGCGAGCGGATACGTTTTGCCATCCAGCGTAAATGAGGCCTTTCCGATGCGATTTCCGTACCGGCCGATGATGGCACCGAAGAAAGGCGATTTCGCGAGATAACCTTCCAGATTGTCATAGCCCAGAACGACATCATCGAGCTTGCCCGCGCGATCGGGAACGCGGATTGACGTGATAATCCCTCCGTACGTAATCGCCCGGACTTCCATTCCCTGCGCGTTGGTCAGAGTGAAGGATTCGATCACGGTTCCATCGGGCATTTTTCCAAACACGTCACGCTTCATGGTGCCTTCCTTTGGTGGAGAGGGAGCTTGAGGAGCGCTGCAGGCCGCGAGAAGAACAAAAGGGATCAGAACGTTAATTACGCGCTTCAATGATTTCCACATAATCGAGTGCAGCCGGTTCGCGTCCATCAGGAACTCCTTCGATACGGATTTCGTCGCCTTTGCGCAGGAATATGCCGCGAATGATACGGCGCGACGACGATGTGCTATCGACTCTGCGGGTGGGCAATCGGTCGGCTGCCTGCCATTCATCAACGAACTGATCCGCGATACGGACTCGAAAGCGAGAGACGCCATCCTGTTGATCAAAGTATCGGACGATGAGATCCCGCCATCCCGATTCACCGTCATATTGGAATGAGGCGGAACATCGCGCCGCGGCACATTCGACAGCGATTCCACCGGACGCGCCTTCCCACGGAGTCACGGGTTTTGCGGCATAGCCGTCGAGCGCCATCGATTCCGCCTCGACGCGGCCCGGATAGTGTCCGGCGCGCCCCTTCACATCGGAGATGCCGGATTCTTTGAGGAACCAGTTCGTTACTGCGTCACGCCAGACAACGGCCTGCCCCGCCTGATATTCCAACTGAGCCAGCACGGCTTCATATCGCGATTCGTCAACATGGCCCTTCAGGCTTTTCCAATCTCTCGCGTATTTCGAAACAGCTTCCGCGCCATCGTAGTGCGAATCGTAGATGTATTGAATAACGGTTCTGCCGGAATGCAGTTTGTAGGTGTAAGGCACGTGATGCATGAACAGAACCAGATCGTCTGGACAATTCTCAAGCGTTTCATAAAGCTTCGCAGCCGCCGGCGAATACTGGCCGACAAAACCGGTGCCCGTCGCGACCGTTCGATCGAAACCCACACCCTGCGCATCCGCTTTGTGCCACTGTCCCCAGCCGTTCCTTTCCGATGCTTCAACTGCAACCCCGTAGTGATTTCCAACAATGTCCGTGAGCGTCTGAAGTCCGAGAGGCCCCGTATAGTTTTCATAGGTTCGCCAGGAACTGAGTTGCATGTCCACGACGGTCTTCATGACAACAGGATCATTTCCGAAAGTAAGGCGGGTCCATTCCTCGGCGATTTGCCGGGCACTCAGATCGCTGTTCCACGCGAGTCTGCCGAAACCGTAGAGATTCGCCTGCGACATGTGATTGCCGTACCACGTGGGATCGGTTCCCACATTGGAGACTCCCACAAAACCGGCCACGATCCGTTTTACGGGCGTGTTGCGATCGTGAACATGCATGTCGAAATCAAGCGCCTCTTTCCACATGGACGGAAGAAACACCGTGTGGCGGCCCTGCCCGAAATATTCCTGCGTGATTTGCAGTTCGACGGCTTCGCGGGTTTTGTCCAGGGCGCCGAATAACGGAGACGCGGGTTCGCGAACTTGAAAATCGATGGGACCATGCTTGATTTGAATGATGACGTTGTCGTCGAACTTCCCATCCAGATCACGGAAGTTGTCGAAGGCAGCCCGGGCACGATCGTTTTTCGGATTTTGCCAGTCCATGTGATGGTCGTAGACAAACCCGCGATAGAAAATCACACCTCCATGCGGCTTAAGCGCGCGAGCCACGACGTTTGCCGCATCGGCGTGCGATCGTCCATAGGTCGATGGACCAACGCGTCCCTCGGAATCCGCCTTAAGCACGAAGCCGCCGAAATCGGGGACTGCCTGATAAATCTCATCCGTCCTGGATTTCCACCACGCCGCCACGGAAGGATCGAGTGGATCAAACGTCTCAAGACCGCCGAGACTTTTCGGACTTCCGAAATCCACAGCCAGCGCGACTTTCACGCCCCATGGACGGAACAGAGCGGCAATTCGCGCAACCTGAGGGATCAGGTCTTGCGAAAGGAATCGCGTATCGGCGTTGACATTATTAATGGAGCAGCCATTAATACCGAGCGAAGCCAGCAGGCGCGCGTAATCCGTCACTCGCGTGAGATCTTCACGAGCGTGGCCGTTTTCCCAGAAGATCGAAGGGCCGCCGTAACCGCGCTCAATCGAACCATTGATGTTGTCCCATTCGTTCACCCATCGAATGGAAACCGCCGGTGATTGTTTTTCGTCGAGCTCGCCGATGGGTTCGCCCAGCGCCATCTTTCGCAGAAACGCAAACGTTCCATAGAGAACGCCCTGTGGGCCTCCTCCTGCAATCACGACATAACGGATTCCGTTGGAGCGCGCGGTCCGAAGCCAATAGCCGTCGGGTTCGAGGTCGACAGGGAATGAAAATCGCGTGCGCCGCAATTCCGCCAATGTGCCAAGAACAAAACCGCTGTCCGCGGGAACACGCGATTCCATTCGGAGAGTACGTCCGAGCATGCCCTGAATTCCCCGAACGAGTTCCTGCTGCGCGCTTTGCTCGACGGAGTCTTCCCCGAGCCTTGTCACGGCAGCGGGCAATGCATTCCGGTACTGGCGCGCGGCCGTGTCGTCAAGCGCGGCGTAGCGAAGCCACGCATCGTGACCGGATTCCGCATGGAGACAGAGTGGCCACAAAACAACCCAAACCACAAAAAAGTAATTCCGGGAATTCCAGGGACGCACCCTCGAATTCCTGCGGTTCAGAATTCGAGGGTGCGTCCCTGGAATTCCCGGCGTCTGGCTGTGGATTTCCGCTGTTTTGAACATCACGCCCCTAATGATATTTCGTCTTCTCCAGACGCGGGCGCAAAATCTGATCCGCAATGACGCCGATCAGAATCACAGCGCCCATCACCGCGAAATCGAGCGAACCTGGAATGTCCAGCAAATTGACAAGATTTCGCAACACCTGAAGCAGCGCGGTGCCGAGCACGATACCCACAATCGAGCCTTCGCCGCCGCGCAGACTGCATCCGCCGAGCACGGCAGCGGCAATCGCATAGAGCTCGTAAAAATTGCCATGCGAAGACGGTGAAATCGAATTTGTGTAGAACGCAATCAGGATCGCGGCGATGGCGGCGAGCGCGCCGGAAATCACATACGCGCCTGCGATGACATTCGACGCCTGGATGCCGGAGTATCGCGCCGCCTGCGCGTTATGCCCCACGGCAAAGAGATGCCTGCCGTAGATCGAACGATGAATCACAATCCACATGACCGATCCAACCAGCACCAGCAGGACAAACGGCATCGGCAGGCCGATCCAGTTGCCCGTCGCGAGCGAGCGCAGCGATTGAAAACCCTGAGTGCCGAATCCTTTGGTGGAATCTCCCGCGATGTAACGGGCAAGGCCTCGGTAGAGCAGCAATCCGCACAGCGTCACAATGAACGGCTGCAAGGCCAGCCGCGTAATCAGCAATCCGTGAATCAATCCAAGACCCGCGCCCAGCGCCAGCGTCAAGATCACAGCGGAAAACGCGGACCAGTGCCATTCCGTCAACATCATCGCCAGCAGAATGCCGAGGAGAGCAAACATCGAACCGACCGAAAGATCGATTCCACCCGTCATGATCACGACACCGACGCCGATACTGAAGATTCCGAAAGTCCCGATCAGGCGGGCCATATTCTGCAAATTCGCGTGACTCAAAAATTGCGGATTCTTCAACGCAACAATCACGCAAAGAATGGCGAGAAGGATGAGGATACGAAGTTCTTTCCGGCTCATGTCACGCGACAGCCAGTCGCATGATCGCTTCCTGGCTGCATTCCGGACGCTCCAGAATTCCGGTGATGCGCCCTTCGCGCATCACCGCAACCCGATCGCTGTTTCCAAGAATTTCTTCCATATCGCTGCTGATCATGATGATGGCAACACCTTCGTCAGCGAGCCGCCGCATGAGTTGATGGATCTCCGCTTTTGCACCGACGTCGATTCCACGGGTGGGTTCGTCAAAGAGAATCAGCTTCGGATCCAGCGACAACCATTTCGCCAACACCACCTTCTGCTGGTTGCCGCCGCTCAAAGCCGCGACGGAGGTTTTCAGGGATGGCGTCTTCACATGCAGTGAATCGCATATTTTCGTTGCGGCGGCATTTTCATCCCGCCGCCGGATCCATCCCGCCGGCGCGTATTTCGAGAGCGCGGGAAGCGTGACGTTTTCCCGCACAGTCATGCCCAAAATCAATCCGAGCGCATGCCGGTCTTCGGGCACAAGATAGATACCCTGCTTGATGGCCACTCGCGGCGAGCCCGCCTTCATCGGTTTGCCCGCAATCCAAACCGTTCCTGAAAGCGGACGATCCACTCCAAAAACCGCGCGAGCAAGCTCCGTACGTCCCGCCCCGACAAGACCCGCAAGACCCAGAATTTCGCCGCTGCGCACTTGAAGCGAAATCTCGCTCTGCGGATAGCGCGCCACTCGCAGGTTTTTGATCTCGCATCGAATCTCAGGTTGCAATTCAGGGAGGTGAGGGGAAAGGGTCAGACCCCTCGTCCCGTTTTTGGGGGACGAGGGGTCTGACCCCTTGTCCCCGACCATGAATTGGACCATGCGGTCGTGCGTGATCTCCGAGCCTTCGAGTTTGCCGGCATTCCGTCCATCACGCAAAACCACGACGCGATCGGCGAGACGCTCGACCTCGCTTAATCGGTGAGATATATAAATGATGCCGGCGCCGCCGGCCTTCAAGTCTCGCACCAGAACGAAAAGGCGTTCCGTCTCTCCGGCGGTCAGGCTGGAGGTCGGCTCATCCATGATCAGGAATTTTGCATTCAGGGAAATCGCGCGCGCGATCTCGACCATTTGTTTGTGCGCGATGGGGAGAGAGCCCACGAGTGTACGGGAAGAGATATCCAGGCCGACGCGCGTCAAGGCGTCTTCGGCCTTTAAATGGATTTGCTTCGTATCGATCAGGCGGGCGCGTCCGCCCCACACCGGCTCACGGCCCAGAAAAAGGTTGGCCGCGATATCCAGCGTGTCGATGAGCTCGAGTTCCTGATGAATGATTCCAATTCCCTGGCGCGCTCCGTCTCGCGGCGAGCGAACCACGGTCGTCTGCCCATCGATTTGTATTGTGCCTGAGTCCGGCTGAAGAATTCCGGCGAGGATTTTCATCAGCGTGGATTTGCCTGCTCCGTTCTCGCCGACGAGCGCGACGACTTTCCCGCTGCCTACCCCAAACTCGACGGAATCGAGCGCCGTAACGCCGGGAAATCGTTTCGTGATCCCGCTCATTGAAAGCGCCGCGGTCATGGGACTACGGCCCGCGATACGTAAGGGCATTCGATGTGGTGGTACCTCGCGTCACGGTGAGGTTGCCTTGTATGGCCGTATCGGGAATTCGCACGTGCAGTTGTGTGCCTCCGGCCGCGACCACGGTGGCGCTCACAGTTCCAGATGCAGTTGCGAACGTCACAGTATTGTTCGAGGGCCGCACGACATCGAATCCCGCGCCCTCGATGACCAGCGTGTCTCCGGGACCGCCACTCCCGAAAATATCAGTAAGGATCAACGGACATGTTGTTCCTGAAACAACAATCATTCTTGCATTGGATGTCTGAGCGCTGGCCGTTACGGTAACGCCTCCACAAGCCGCATCGGAAGGAACGGTTACCGTCAAACTTGTCGCAGTAGCCGCAGTGACGCTTCCTGTTGTCGTTCCGCCGGATGATGTTTTGAAAGTCACAACGTTGTTCGCCGGCGTGGAGTCGAAGCCCAATCCCGCAAGGGTGACGGAAGCACCTGTGGCAACCTGAAAGTACGGAGCGACACTCGTCAGCAGCAACGGCGTAGCGGTTCCGGAAACAGTGGCGGGATAAACAGTGCCTCCAATCGGCGCATTGACGCGATACACCTGCAGTGGACCTCCGATGGCGTCGGACGGCACGGATACCGTCAAACTGGTCGTTGCTGCGGTAGTTGGCGTCACGCGGGACACAACGCCGCCTGTTCTCGTAAACAGCACCTGATTGTCGGATGCATTACTGGAAAAGCCCGAACCGTTGATCGTTACGGTATTGCTTCTCACCATCGGCAACGGTGAGACGGATGTCACATCAGGAATTGAAAAGTTGGCGTTGGCCCGTCCGGCAAACAGCGCCACGACGAGGCAATCGCCGATACTCGTGGATCCGTTCAAATTCACGTCACCCACGCTCGAAGCCAATGCCGGCCGGGTCAGGCCGCCCACGGTGAGCGCGCACACCAGCGCATCGCCGATGTTGACGCTGCGATTCCCGTTGAGGTCGCCGCGCTCGATCACATTCAACGGCACGACGTTCGAAGCGGGTCCGCTTGGATTCGTCACCTTCACATTCTGCGGACCGACTCCAGCGAGCGCCGCAGTCGTCACTTGCGTGGTCAGTTGGGTTGAATTCACAAACGAGGTCGTGAGATTCGTCGAACCCAGCGACGCAACAGCGCCGGACTGAAAACCCACTCCATTGATGGTTAATGTGAATGGCCCGCCGTAAAGCGGCGCGGAAGCCTGACTCAAACCCGAAGGATTCGCATCCAGTGCGCTGATGACCATCGATAGAACGCTGAATCCGGCAAATGCGGGAGAAGTGCCGCCGGCCGTCGTTACCGTCAGGGTGCGTTGTCCCACGGCAGCGTCGGCTGCCAGCGTAATCGATACCGGCAAGCTCGTGGCGGTTCCGTTCCCCACGGTAGCCGTCACGCCGGTTCCGCTGAGAACCACGGCTGTCGCGCCTCCCAGATCGGTTCCGGTGAGCGTTGCCGCCACCACCGTCCCCGGCAGGCCGAACGTCGGATTGATTGCTGTAATCGCCGGAAGGGGCAATGTACCGCCCTGGCTGATCGTAAATATGGCGCCGGCCGCAACCGTCAACGATCCCTGACGCGCAACACCCGTGTTCGCCGCCACGCTGTAACTCACGGTTTGTGTGCCGGTGAGGCTCGTGGAACTGGTTACGGTGATCCAGTCGGAGTTGTTGTTCGTTACAGTCCAGTTCAGTGTCGAAGGAGTGACATCAACGGAAACGGATCCCGTTCCTCCTGCTGCCAGGAAGGTGGATTCCACAGGAGTCAGTGTGGCCGACACTGGATTCGTGGCCGATTGAATTACCGTCAACTGTGAAGTGCCGAACGTGATGATTCCGGTTCTGGAACCCTGCCCATTGAAAGCATCGTACTGAATCAATATGGACGCGGCACTGGTTCCCGATGCGGTCAGTGAACGCAGCCACGCCGAGTCGCTCGACGCGTTCCACGAACAACCGGTGTTGTCCTGCAGCGAAATCGAGAAGGTGCCGGAACCGGGACCCACCAGTTGCTCGCCGGGACGCACACCCTGAGCGCACGTCGCTCCCAGCGTCAGTGTTCCGAAACTCGACCAGTTCGTCGTGAGGCCCGTGCGGTCTTCGAGCATGCTGTAAACATTTCGGGTGTTCGGCGTGTTGGACTTGAACGCGACATAGAAATTGAAACGCATTTCGGTTTGAAGCGGCGAATCCACTTGCATGTATCCGGCGTAGCACTGGGAATTCTCAATGGAACGCCAGTCGCCGAGCGTGATCTTGTCCGCCTGAAAGTCCGTTCCGCCATCGTTCATGAGCGCGAGTTGTTTGTTGATGAAATCGTATTTGATGTAACACGTACTCACGCTGGTCTGCGACGTTCCGAACTGGATATGCAGGGCGCTCAAATCATCCGAGCCGTTCAGGTCACGAACATACACATCCATCGCCACATATCCGGACGGCAGCGAGCCCTGATTCGGATTCACATAAACAATCGAAGGCGCCTGCGGAGTGCCGAACTGGCGAATGAACGTTGTCTGGCGCGCGATCGAGAATGAGCCGGGCCGTCCCAGCAAACCTGGATTCTGGCTGAGTGACACATTGACGGTTCCGTTGCCGGATTGAGTTGTAGCCGGCGACGCAATCCAGAAATTATTGCCCGTGGCATTCCATGAACAATTCGAAGGCGCGGTCACATTCACCGTGACCTGCTGCGCGGTATTCGAGAATGACGTCGTGGAAGGCGCAGTGAACGTCGCGCAGGGCGTGTCGTAGGCCACAACCACGGTCAAACCCGCCGCGGTCGCCGCAGTGACCTGGATCCGCAGATTGCTGTAGGGATCGATGAACGTGGATCCATTCGCAAGAGCCGCATCGTTGAAAGTCGAAGTGGATACTGTCGAGTCCAGGAGTTCGGAAGCTGTCCCGGTGGACGGATCTTCGAAATGAATCAATGCGCCGCTGAAGACCGAACTCTGGCTCGCTGTAAACTGCGAATCGAAGAGACCGGTGTTTTGACGATACTCGATCCACAGAAATTCATTGGTGAGAAGATTACGCTGAACCTTCAGGGCGCGAACCCCCGCTGCCGCCGACTCGAGGGGCGCGATGACATACGTTCCGCTCGCCGTGACCGCCTGAAAGTCCGCCGCATGAAGCCAGCCCAGAGCAACCTTCTGCGGCGCGCTGTAGTGGCCGTTCGATGATCCCATCACGGAAAACGGATCCCCATACTCCGTCTCCTCCGGCTGCGTTCGATCCGGCCCCAGAAATTGATCGTGATATTTCAGCGAGTGCGAATGGTTGAGGCCGAAGTTGTGTCCCATTTCATGATCGCCGATGCGCTCGTACGTGGTCAGAGCAGGAATGTCGAAGGAGTAAAGATTGACCCACGAAACAGACGCCGTGAACGTACCGTCGCCGGCTGAACTCAGACTTTCACAACCAACGGTTCCCAAACCTCCAAATGAACAGCCGGAAATTGCGGGAAAAACAATCTGAACCCGCGAATAATTCCGGAAATCCACGAGAGAGTCCGCGGCGTTGATGGCAGCCTCGCGTATCGCATCGGCTTCGTTGCACGTGTATGCGCGATCGAGCGTCAGCCAGCCGACTACATTTCCTGTAAACGAAACCTGGTTGTAGGAACCTTCGGCAAAATAATTACTGATCGAAGTCCCCGAATTTCCGAGAAATGCCGCCTGCATGTCCTGAGCCGTCACAGTGGGTGTTGCATCCGACGGCATCTTGACCAGAAGCACCGCCACTGATTGAGCGCCGAGCGGTGAACACGAGGTCAGCGGCGCAACCTGATCGACGGCAGCTTCGTTGACGAGCATCGCCGAACCCAGGCGCAAACCGGAAATGCGCAGCGTGTCGTTGCACTTTGCCTGCAACGATACGGTGCCTTCCTGGTACGCGGTCACTTTATCCGCGCCGGACCCGATTGTGAAAATGGTGACGCTGCTGGTGAAGTCCGGCGAGTCCGCGACCCTGACTTCGGCAACGCCACGAACAGTGTCCGGCACTTCGACGAGGTCCGGAGTCACTCCCGGAAGTGACCGGAAGCGTTGTGCCTGTTCGGGACTGAACATCAATGCCCCGGCCTGTTTCGGGCTGCGGACCATTATGTCGAGCAGCAACTGCCTCCGCCTTGTCAATTCCTGTCGAATCGCGGCTGCCTGAGTTCGTGGTTCGAAGGCGAATAAGGATTGATTCGATGCCCGCACCCGCGCCGCCGCTTCTGCAAGTGATGGCGCCTGGGCGGATGCCATTCCCGGAAATAGCGCTAGAAAAATACACACCAGAATCCACGAGATCGTTTGTTTATATATCGGCATTCCTGGAACCTCCTGCCCGCGGACGCTGTATTCTACATGCATATCGATGAAGGAAGAACTCGACATCGCAAGAAAACTTGCTCTAAACGCCGGAGAAATCCTGATGGCGTATTATCAGCGCGAAATTCCGGTGGACTGGAAATCACCGGGAGATCCGGTGACCGCAGCGGATCGTGAAGCCAGCGAGTTGATCGTCAATGGCCTCAAGAGTCAGTTCCCGTTGCATTCGGTTTTGTCCGAAGAAGCGCCCGACGATCCCGCGCGCCTGCAAAACCGGCATGTCTGGATGATCGATCCGATGGACGGCACGCGAGAATTCATCGCGCATCGTGACGAATTCGCCGTGCAGATCGGTCTTGTCGAGAACGGTGAACCGATACTCGGCGTCGTTTATCAACCCACCACAAAGAAACTTTATTACGCGGCGCGCGGGCTTGGCGCCTTTCTGGAAACGGACGGCGCCGGCGCAATGCCGCTGCGTGTTTCTCCCGAACACATTGCCGCGCGACTGATCATCGCCGAGAGCCGTTCCCACCCGTCGGCTCGAGTCAGCGCTATACGCGAACGCCTGCGGATCACGAAATCCATCTGGACAGGAAGTGTTGGATTGAAGATCGGCCTGGTGTGCGAAGGCAAAGCTCATCTGTACGTGCATACCGGTCATCGCACGCATTTATGGGATACCTGCGGACCTGAAGCCATCCTTCGCGAGGCCGGCGGCCGCATGACGGATATATCGAACCATCCGTTAGAATACGGCGGCAGCGACGATCGCAATCTGCACGGCATCATCGCGAGCAACGGCGCCATCCACGATCGTGCCGTGGAAGCAACGCGATCGGTTCTGGAAAGCTGAATCGCAGAAATCACGATGCACTCCTATCTCTTACTGATCGCTGCTTCCCTGGGCGCGGGTTTATTGAATGCCGTGGCCGGCGGCGGCTCGTTCCTGACTTTTCCCGCGCTTGTATTTACCGGAGTTCCATCGATTATCGCGAATGCGACAAGCACGGTGGCTTTGTTCCCCGGCGCGTTCGCAAGCGCGTGGGCGTACCGGTACGACCTCAGCGGACTGGATAAGTTCCCCATGAAGCCGGCTCTCGCTGTAAGCATTGCCGGCGGAATCACAGGCGCGATTCTGCTGTTGTCCACTCCACAGCGGGCTTTCGACTTCATTGTTCCCTGGCTTCTTCTTGGAGCGACGGTGGTTTTCGCCATCGGACCTCAAGCGGCGAGACTGCTGAATCGAAAATCGGGACTCAGTCCGAAAACGCTGATTGTCTTCCAGTTCATCGTGGGCATCTACGGCGGATACTTTGGCGGCGCTGTGGGAATCATCATGCTGGCGGTGTGGAGCGTGGCAGGACTCCGCGACATCCATGCGATGAACGCCGGCCGCACCTTCCTCGGTGGTGCCATGAATGCGGCGGCAGTCGTCTGTTTCATCATCGCGGGAAAGATATGGTGGCTGCAGACATCGATGATGCTGGTCTCGGCCGTTGCGGGCGGCTACGCCGGAGCCCGGCTGGCAAAGCGCGTGAAGCCGGTCTGGGTGCGCGGCTTCATCATTACGATCAGCATGATTGTGACGATCGCTTTTTTTCGCCGCGCGTAAACGGGCTGTTATACTCGCGGCCATGTTTCCCCGAATTTCCGGCATTTGCATCCTGTTGTGGATGGCCATCCCTGCGGGCGCTCAAACGACGCCGTATCGAGCGCCTCGACTTAATGGCCGTCCGGACTTGAACGGGGTATGGCAGGCGCTGAACACCGCGAACTGGGATCTGCAGGATCATTCCGCGCAATCCGGAACTTTCTGGCAGCTTGGAGCGATTGGAGCCGTTCCCGCAGGACAAAGCGTTGTCGAAGGCGGAGCCATTCCATACAAGCCTGAAGCGCTGCGGACGAGAAATCAGAATTTTGCGAAACGTGCAAGCGACGATCCTGAAGCAAAGTGTTATATGCCGGGAGTCCCTCGCGCCGCGTATCTGCCGTATCCGTTTCAGATCGTTCAATCTCAAAAAGACATTCTTGTCGTGTATGAATACGCGACCACGAACCGTTTCATCAATATGGGCCCGCCGCAGAAAGCAGGTTCAGATACGTGGATGGGAACATCCAATGGACGATGGGAAGGCGAAACGCTCGTTGTCGATGTCACGGGGTTGAACGGTCTCGCATGGCTGGATCGCGCCGGCGATTTTGCCGGCGACACGCTTCACGTCGTCGAGCGCTACACACGAACAGGCCCCGATCATCTTCAATACGAAGCGACGATCGAAGATCCGGCCGTCTTCACCCCCTGGAAAATCAGCATGCCGCTTTACAGGCACGTTGAAAAGAACGCACAGTTGCTCGAATTCAAGTGTGTGCCGTTCTCGGAAGAATTGATGTACGGACAGTTCAAGAAGAAATAGGAGGATTTCGATGAGCAATCGAACTTTCATCCTGACGATTGCAATCGCAGTCGCGCTCGCACCACTCCTTGTCATGGCACAAACGAAAGCGCCGGCCAGGCCGTGGACGCCGCCGAAAACGCCGTGGGGCGATCCGGATATCCAGGGCCTGTGGCCCGGCAACGACATGGTCGGTACACCGCTGGAACGGGATCGAAGCCTCGGAACGCGCGCGGTTTTGACTGACGAGGAATTCGCGAAGAAAACCGCTTTCTCTGAAGAGCAAACTGAAATCGATACTGCGGAAACGGTCAGCAGGAACCCCCGAATCGCGCGCGGCGGAGTGTTCGTCACGTGCGAACAGGATCCGAACCTGTGCCGGAACGGCGTACGCATCGGTCCCCCGAATTATTGGGACGAGCGCGGCAAGCCGCAGCGTCAGGCTTCACTGGTTGTGGATCCACCCGACGGACGAATTCCGGCACTCACTCCTGAGGCTCAAAAGCTTCAGGCCGACCGTGCTGCAGCACGGCGGGCACGGCCCTGCGCAAGTTCGCCCGGCGGCTGCCACGATTCCTGGGAAGATGAAAGCCTCTGGGATCGCTGCATCACGCGAGGTCTGGTGGGATCGGTTCTTCCAAATGGATACAACACGGGAAATCAAATCGTGCAGAGTCCGGGTTACGTGGTGTTCCGGAACGAGATGATCCACGAAGCGCGTGTCATTCCCGTCGACGGCAGGGCTCACGTGAATTCGAATATCCGAAAGTGGATGGGCGATTCGCGCGGGCATTGGGAAGGAAATACTCTGGTCGTCGAGACGACGAATTTTCTTGCCGGCGTTCCGGTCGGCAACACTGCCACGAGTGACGCGCTCCGGCTGACTGAGCGTTTCACGCTCGCCGACGCGAACACGCTGACGTATCAACTCACCGTGGAAGACCCGAAGACCTGGACGAAGCCCTGGACTGTCGCGTTTCCGCTTCGCCGCAATAATCAATATCAGGTTTTTGAATATGCCTGCCACGAAGGCAACTATTACATGCACAACGCGCTGAGCGGCGCGCGCGCGGAGGAGAAGAAGAAATGAATCCCATGAGATGCGTTTTCGCTTTCACCGCCGCGATGGCTGTGATGCTTCCTGCTGTTCCTGCCGCCGCTCATCATGCCTTCGCCGCAGAGTTCGATATCAATCAACCCGTGAAGCTGCAAGGCAAGGTGCTGAAGATGGAGTGGATTAATCCTCATGCGTGGATTCATGTCGACGTCCCCGGCCCCGACGGCAAAATCGTGAGCTGGATGGTTGAAGGTGGCAGCCCTAATATTTTGCTGCGGCGGGGATTCACGAAAGAATCGCTGCTGCCCGGAACGGAAGTGACGGTTGAAGGCTATCGCGCAAAGAACGGCGAAAACCGCGCCAATGGATCCAATATCACGTTCAAAAACGGAAAACGATTGTTCCTTGGTGGATCCAATCCGGATGATCCGGAGAATCGGGGAAAGAACTAATCAACGAATTTGAGATTGGAGATGGGAGATTCCAATATTTGAGATTTGGGGGAAATCGGCCGCCCTGCAATATCAACTCCTGGGATATCCCATCTGCATTCTCAAATTAAATGGAGACATCATGAGAGTCTCGAGACTAATCCTCATCACACTCTTCGCCGGCATTGCAGCTCAGGCACAAACCCTGCCTCAAGGTGTGCAAAAAGGATCAACACTTGCCGGCATCACGGAATACATCTATCCCAACGGTCTGCATGTGTTGCTGCTTCCCGATTCGGGAAGCAGCACGATCACCGTCAATGTGACTTATCTCGTCGGCTCACGGCATGAAGGATATGGCGAAAGCGGCATGGCACACCTGCTCGAGCACATGAATTTCATCAAGAGCACACACGACAGGAACATCAAGAAAGAACTCGAGGATCATGGAGCGCGCTGGAACGGATCGACTTCATATGACCGCACGAATTACTTCGAAACCGTCAATGCTTCCGATGAAAACCTGCAGTGGGCGCTGGATCTGGAAGCAGAGCGCATGGTCAACATGCGTATCGAGAAGCAATTGCTCGATACGGAAATGACAGTGGTCCGAAACGAATTCGAGCGAGGTGAAAACAGCGCCGCGAATATCCTCGAGGAGCGCGTGCTTTCGACGGCCTACCTCTGGCACAACTACGGTAAATCGACAATCGGTTCGCGCGCCGACATTGAACGCGTGCCCATCGACAGACTCGCAGCTTTCTATCGAAAGTATTATCAGCCGGATAATGCGGTGCTCGTTGTCGGCGGCCAGATCAATCCATCTCAAACGCTCGCGAGGATCTCCAGCACACTAGGCGCAATCCCGCGGCCCACGCGCAAGCTGGACGAGACTTATACCGCCGAACCTCCGCAGGACGGCGAACGCACCGTTGAACTGCGCCGGGTCGGCAAGGGAAAGAACCTTGTCATCGCTTATCACGCTCCCGCGATGGCTCACCCGGATGCGGCCGCCCTTGAAGTCCTGTCCGGAATTCTTACGAGCCGCGGTGTCGGCAGGCTCGACAAATCCATTGTCGAAAGCAAGAAGGCGCTGTCGATCAGAATGTCGATGGAAGAACTCCACGATCCGGGCATTGTCATCCTTTCAGCTCAACTCAGCGACGATCAATCACTGGATGAGGTAAAGAAACTTATTCTGGATGGCATTGCCGGTTTGGCGCGAGAGGCTCCGACAAAGGAAGAAGTCGATCGCGCGAAGACTCGCATCATTCAATCCATGGATCGAACGATCGCTAATTCGCAACAACTCTCCATGCAGATGTCCGAAGTGATCGCAAGCGGCGACTGGCGGCTTTTCTTCACGAATTACGAGGAACTGAAACGTGTCACGACTGAAGACATTACGAGTGTGGCGCAGCGGTACTTCAAGGATTCGAATCGAACTGTCGGAGTGTTCATTCCCGAAGCGGCCACGCCGGAACGAACGGTAGTACCGGACGCTCCGAGCATAGACAGGTTGCTGACGGCGTATACACCGGTCATCAATGTTGATGCCGGCGAAGCTCTGGATCCTTCGCCCGCCAACATTGAAAAAATGATCAAGCGTTCCATTGTGGGAAACGGACTTCGCGTGGCGCTTCTTCCGAAAGCAACAAGAGGCAATCTCGTGCAGGCTTCGTTGAACATTCGATTTGGTGATGAACGCGCATTAGCCGGCAAAACCTCAATTGCACAGTTAGCTGGCGCGCTCCTGATGCGGGGAACAAAAAAGAAATCGCGGGAACAGATTCAGGATGAGATCCAGAAATTGAACGCCACGATCAACGTCACCGGTAATCGTGACAGCGCATCCGCGACCATTTCGACAACGGCTGAAAACCTGATTCCGGCGCTGCGGCTTGCAGTCGAGATCCTCCGCGAACCGGCATTTCCTGCATCCGATTTCGATCTCCTCCGGAAACAGCGGATCGCTCAGATCGACCGCGGACGCACTGAACCCGGCACACTGGCGCAAAATGCCCTTCAGGCCAATTTGAGTTCTTATCCGCGCAGCGACGTTCGTCACATCCGCACGATCGACGAAGAAATCGAAGATCTCAACAAAGCGGCCCTGGACGACGTGAAGGAATTTCATGACCGGTTCTACGGCGCATCCCAGGGCGAGTTCGCCGCAGTGGGAAAGTTCGACCCGGTTACCGTGGAAAAGGCCGTAAACGAACTTCTCGGCTCCTGGAAGACTGTGAGTCCGTACCAGCGAATTATCAACAACTACAAGCCGGTCCAGGCCATCAATACGAAAATCGAAACTCCGGATAAGGAAAATGCGCAGTTCTCCGCAGGATTTCGCCTTCGAATGCGCGACTCGGACCCGGATTATCCAGCCATGCTGATGGCGAACTTCATGTTTGGGGGAACAATCACGTCGCGGATTCCGGATCGTATACGGAACCGTGAAGGTCTCAGCTACAGCGTGTCGTCGAATTTCACAGCCCCGGCCGAAGGAGACGCTGCGGTATTTTCAGCTTCGGCCATTTCCAATCCCGCGAATACTCCAAAGGTTGAAAGCAGTTTCATGGATGAGTTGAGAAAAACACTTCGCGATGGATTTACCGCGGCCGAACTGACGGCCGCGAAAAAAGCCATTCATGATGAGCGCGTCGGCGGTCGAGCGAGCGATCGTGGTGTGCTGAGTCTGATATCGACTCGTGATCAGAATCAGCGAACACTATCCTGGGATGAACAACTCGACGCGAAACTGGATGCGCTTACGGTCGATCAGGTCAATGCAACGTTCAAGCGGCATGTTCATCCCGACGAAGTCTCGATCGTCAAAGGCGGCGACTTCAAGGCCGCGAAGGTATACCAGTAAGAAGAAAACTTACTTTGCCCGATGCAACACGATCGATGGAGGCGCGCCACGCCCGCCACGGCCACCACCACCGCCGGCGCCGGCACCGCCGCCGGGCGCAGGATCGACGGGAGGCGTTCCAACTCCGGGACCACGACGGCCGAAGCCGCCTCCCGCAAAGACCCGAGACACGACGGTGATCGTATTGTCATCCGTCATTTCGACGTTCCAGGTCACGCCGCGCGGTTGAGTCACCAGCGTTATCGTTTTGTCTTTGATACTTCCGCTTTCGATCATCAAGGGATCGCCGTTTCCGATTTCGTTGACGGTCCCGGTGATTCTGCCCAACACATCAACTTTGAGATCCATAATGATGGGCTGGCCTCCCGGACCAAATCCACCTCCACGTCCCCTGCCGCGGCCTCCCGCTTCAGGCGCCGGATTCGTTGGCGCGTTTTTTTGCGCTTCGAGCGCCGCCTGCGCATTATCGGTTTGCCACTTTCCCGTCAGGCTTGCCTGGCCAAAAACCAAAACGGACATCACACCAATAATGGCGATTACAAAAAGACCTCTGCGTTCCATGCTCGTCCTCCCTCGACTCCACGGAATTCAAACGGAGTCACTATCCGACCCGCCGAATATAGCATTGAGGATGGATTAGTAATGTAGAATCGGTTGCCATTTCCTTTCACTATGATTGGGACCAGACTCGTTCACTACGAAATCACTGGACACCTTGGCTCGGGTGGGATGGGAGATGTCTACCAGGCCACGGACACCAGGCTTGGCCGCAGCGTGGCAATCAAGCTCCTGCCTGCGGCGTTCGCTTCGGACACGGAACGCTTGATGCGGTTTGGGCGCGAAGCGCAAATGCTCGCGTCGCTGAATCATCCGAACATTGCGCAGATTTACGGCATCGAGGAATCCGGCCAGACGCGATGCATCGTCATGGAATTGGTGGAAGGCGAGACGCTGCAGGCACGCATCAAGCGAGGTCCGCTCCCGCTCGAAGAAGCGCTGACGATCACGAAAGAAATTGCCGCAGCGCTCGAAGCCGCGCACGAGAAGGGCGTCATCCATCGAGATTTGAAACCCGGCAATGTGATGCTGACCGGCGAAGGGAAGATCAAGGTTCTCGACTTTGGATTAGCGAAGGCGACCTACGACGTCAACGCATCGAATCCGAACCCGTCCAATTCCCCTACCATGATGAGCATGGCGGCCACGAACATGGGCGTCATTCTGGGAACGGCAGCGTATATGTCCCCCGAACAAGCGAAGGGGCGAGCCGTGGACCGGCGAGCCGACATCTTCGCGCTCGGATGCATTCTCTATGAAATGCTGACGGGCAAGCCAACGTTCGACGGCGATGACGTGACGGATATTCTCGGCGCCGTCTTAAGAATCGAGCCCGATTGGAGTCAACTCCCTCCAAGCACGCCGTCCGGCGTGCGCGAGCTGTTGCGGCTGTACCTGGAGAAGAATCCGAAAAATCGCAGGAGCGACGCGACCGATGTCCGGTTGGACATCGAACGCGTATTGAAGACGCCCGTAACTACGGTTGAAAAACCGGTTGAAGTCGCCAAGCCTCCTCGCTGGAAACAGGCTGTTCTCATCACGGCGGCATTGTTGATTGGCGGCGCTATCACCGGCGCGGCGATCTGGAAACTCCGGCCGGCGCCAGCTTCGTTGCCGGTCACGCGCTTTTCAGTAACGCTGGGCGAGGGTCAGACATTCACTAATTTCGGCCGCATTGTTGTCGCGATTTCTCCGGACGGTTCTCAGATGGTTTACGTGGCCAATCAACGGTTGTACCGCCGTGTCCTGTCCGAGTTGGAAGTCCGGCCCATTCCAGGAACGGAATTCAATGCTGTGTTGAACCCGGTTTTTTCACCGGATGGTCGATCCATCGTTTTCCAGGCAGGGGATGGGGCGGGTAATCGAACACTGAAGAAGATCTCGGTGAATGGCGGAGCATCCGTGACGCTATGTCCCGCCGGCAATTTATTCGGCGTGAGTTGGGAAAATAGCGGCATTGTATTTGGTCAAGGTAGCCAAGGCATATTCAGGGTCTCGGAGAATGGTGGCAAACCCGAACTTCTGGTGAAAGCCGGGAGCGGTGAAATCGCGCAAGCCGGGCAGATCCTGCCGGGCGGCGAGACGATGCTGTTCACAACTGCGCCGAGTAACGATCAGTGGGATCAAGGAAAAATATTCGTCCAATCGCTCAAACCCGGTAGCCCGCGAAAGCTGGTCATCGATGGTGGATCCGACGCTCGTTACGTTTCAACGGGTCACATCGTTTATGCGGTTTCGGGATCCCTGTTTACAGTGCCGTTTGATCTGAAACGGTTGCAGGTCACCGGTGGACAGGCGCCGATTCTGGAGGGAGTACGGCGGGGCGCGGGTTCCGGCTCAGCCCAATTCGGCTTCTCCAACAACGGTTCCCTCATCTACGTTCCGGGACCGGTCCGCGCGGAAGGAGAAGGAGTCGGGCGTACGCTTGCTTTTCTGGATCGCAATGCCGGACTTGAACGGTTGAAGATGCCGCCAAAGGCCTACTCCTACCCCAGACTGTCTCCGGATGGAAAGCGCGTGGCCGTTTCAACCGACGCCGACAAGGACGCAAACGTCTGGATCATCGAACTTGGGGGCAACACCGCGCCAAGGCAACTCACGCTGGGCGGCGCGAATCGTTATCCCGTCTGGTCCGCGGACGGCCAATCGGTTGCCTTCCAGTCCGATCGCGAGGGCGATCTCGGTATCTTCGTGCAAAAGGCTGACGGGAGCGGAACCGCGGAGCGCCTGACCAAACCTGAAAAAGGAATCGAGCATATTCCGGATTCCTGGTCTCCGGACGGCAAAAAACTTTCATACACCGCTGTCAATGGCCGTGAAAGCTCGGTGTTTATTTTTTCTCTTCAAGACAAACAATCCAGCGTCTTTGCACAGAAAGCCGGAAAGCTTCTTGCAAGATCCGCATTTTCTCCAGATGGCCGCTGGCTCGCTTATCAGTCCAATGAAACGGGCAGGAATGAGGTGTTCGTGCAGCCGTTTCCAGCCACCGGCGCCAAATATCCCATAGTTGAAGGCGGGCATCCCTTCTGGTCGCCCGACGGAAGAGAACTTGTTTACAATCCCGGACCCGGAATGATTGGCGTTGTCACCATTACCACACGGCCCACGTTTTCGTTTGGGCAGGGCACGCTCCTACCCGGCGGGACATCGGGGCTTCAGAGTAAGAATCCGGTAGCGGAACCAAGAGTGTGGGACTTTGCGCCCGATGGCAAGCGGTTGCTCGGCGTCACCGCTCCACTCATTGACACAGCCCCTGCCGGCCTGGCACAAATCCAGGTGGTGCTCAACTGGTTCACTGAGCTTCAGCAACGCGTTCCTGCGAGCAGACAGTAGTCTGGCGACGATGCCGGGGGCGAGGCCGTATACTCTGCAGCAGAGGAATTAGCCGCAGGAGACGCAGGAAAATACTTATGCTTCAAGTACGACTCGTTCTTTTCTTACTGGGCCTTTTCATTCAGACGCCCACGCCCGCATCCAATCGAACCTACGTGGGCTCTCAGACGTGCGGCGACTGTCACACGACTGTTTACGAACGATGGGCGAAGACCCGGATGGCGAACGTTGTAACCGATCCTCGCGTGCGCCCGCAGGTTGTGATTCCGGATTTTTCAAAACCCGATCCGCTCCTGACCTTCAAGCTCGAGGATGTTGCTTTCGTTTACGGGACGAAATGGAAACAGCGGTACTTCAAGAAAGTCGGCAACGACTATTTCCCGCTGCCCGCGCAATGGGACGTGAACCACAGAATCTGGCGCGCGTACATGGTTCAACCGAACACAGACTGGTGGGTTCCCTTTTATCCTGCCGACAACATGAAGCGGCCTACCGGCCCGCTCTGCGACGGCTGCCACTCCGTGAATTACGACGTCAAGACGAAAACCGTAAAGGAATGGAATGTCGGATGTGAACGATGCCACGGTCCCGGAAGCGAACACGCCGCAAACCCAACCCGCTTGAATATCGTCAATCCTGCAAAGCTTGATTTTGCGCGCGCAAGCGATACGTGCATTCAGTGCCACTCGCAGGGACAGCCTCTAAACAATCCTATTGAAGGCCAGTACTACGACTGGCCGGTCGGATTCCATCAGGGATTGAACTTGAAGGATTTTTGGAAACTCGAAGAACACAAGCTGGGTGAAACCAACTTCATGCATTTCGCCGACGGCACAGGTCACAAGAATCGAATGCAGGGAAATGATTTTGTTCAAAGCGTGATGTACCGCCGCGGCGTGACCTGTTTCAGTTGCCATGATGTTCACGGAACGGGCAACAACGCGGATCTCATCAAACCCGCATCGCAACTGTGTTTGAGTTGTCATGGGCCGGCTTCCCCGAACGGTCCGCGCGGCTCCACGATCGAAGCGCACACTCATCACAAACCGGAAAGCGCGGGAAGTGAATGCATCTCGTGCCACATGCCGAAAATTGAAACCACAATCGCGGATATCAATGTCCGCAGCCACACGTTCAACTTCATCCCGCCCGAAATGACCGATCAATACAAGATTCCAAATTCCTGCAACACCTGTCACACGGACAAAACCACAGACTGGGCGCGCCAGGCGATGAAGGGATGGAACAACGTATCGCCGTGGCGGGTGAACTGAAGGGCCTGTTGTATCTTAGATGTCTTTTGGAGGGACGCTCATGACCAGCCTGTTGCTGATGCTTCTTCTCGCCCAGGGCCCGCCAACTCAAAACGCGCCGGCGCGGCCGGGCTTTCGGGCGGCTCCGGCGCTTTACCAGCAGAACTGCGGGAGTTGCCACGATGGGAAGCAGGCGGCATCGATCACGGCGCTTCAGGAAACATCGCCCGAGCGTGTTTATGAATCGCTGACAACGGGCAAGATGAAGGATCAGGCTGCCCAGCTCTCTGATGTTCAGAAGCGGCAGATCGCCGAGTTTCTCGCCGCGCGGCCCATGGGCAGCGATGAAACCGGTGATATGAAGAAGATGACGAATCCGTGCCGCACGAATCCCCCGATGACGGATCCCGCTGCCGGGCCTGCATGGAGTGGATGGAGTCCGGGCGACAAGAATGCGCGGTTCCAAAGTGCGAGCGGCGCGGGACTCGCCGCAAATCAGATTCCCAATCTCAAACTGAAATGGGCGTTCGGCGTTCCGAAGGCCGCCGAGATGCATTCGCAGCCGGCCGTTGCGTCAGGCCGTGTTTTCTTCGGGAGCGATGCCGGCTACCTATATTCGCTCGATGCGAAAACCGGGTGTGTGTACTGGTCTTTTCACGCCGACTCCGGAACTCGAACAGCTCCGGCCGTCATGCCCATCAAAGGCCAGGGCTCGACGAAATATGCCGTGTATTTTGTCGATGTCCTCACTCGCGTTTACGCGCTCGATGCGCAAACCGGCAAGCTGCTTTGGAAAACGCGCGCAGGTGATCATCCGCGGGCGAAGAGCACCGGATCCGCGACCGTGTACGACGGCCGAATCTACGTTCCCATGTCATCGATGGAAACCACAACCGGCGCCACTCTCACATACGAATGCTGCACGTTTCGCGGCCACGT